>DUOO01000022.1 GCA_012838795.1 Clostridiaceae bacterium
CAAAACATAAATGGGTTAAAGGTTTGGGCATCATTCCTTATTTACATTGTCCTCATTATGATGAGCCTGAAAGAGCAGGCTTTGATGAGTTCTATTCCGGACAGATAACAGATGCGATTGCAATAGAAAATCAAGTAGCGATTGTTTGGGATAATTATGAATTTTATGTAATTAAATCTAATCCTGTTAAAAATGCATATATGTTTTCTTGGAGTGATACTGGTTTGAACAAAAAAGTTTTATTATAAGACTTTTCACCCGGGAGGATCATTCTTCATAAGTGCACACTACTGTAAATACCAGAACAAAATATACCCCTCTCAGCCCGATACGTACACGGCAAAATCGGATTCTTATTACCCCGGAAGCTTCGTGCACTTATAATACAGCGACTGTCCGGTAACGTATTAAAATGTATAATGAATGATAATTTTAAAGAAGATATAAAGACAACTTTTATGATAATGAAAGAATTTGCTGAGGTGTTTTGGTGGGAGAAATAGAGATATCAAAACTTTCGAAAAGATATGATGTAAGAAAACTTAATATAGAAGATGTAGAAATGATTTATTCATTTTGTAAAAGCAATACACAGTATTATGAACATTGCGGAAAAGATATTTCTATTAAATTGATAGAACATGATCTCAGAGTAGCCCCACCCGAAATTCCCATGGAACAAAAATATTACATCGGTTTTTTTGACGAAGGTCTGTTGGTTGCTGTCATCGATTTAATAGCCGGATATCCAAATAATAACAGTGTTTTTATTGGCTTTTTCATGATGAATAAGGAATTGCAAGGAGCCGGAATTGGCAGCAAGATCATTTCAGAAATGCTTAATTATTTGAAAAAGTTAGGATTCGAAAAATGCCAATTAGGTATTGATAAGACTAATCCACAATCTAATTATTTCTGGAGAAAAAACGGATTTGAAGTAATTAGAGAAGCAATGCAAGAAGAAGGCACGATTTTAGTTGCAGAGAAACAATTTTAATATAAGTATTTTAAGGAAATCGAATGATGAATTAGATTTAAGGAAATTAGAACAAGATTTGGAGTTTAGATAGAAGAGCATTGCTTGAAAACATCCAATTTTTATCCTGGATTTAGATGACAGAAAGCGTTATAAGAGGAATGAAATTAATCCAACTATGCGTAAAACTTTTGAAAAATAAAAGTTTTACGCATATAATGTGTTAAGGAGGTCGCTATGTTTATTCAAAGAGAAAATCTGCTTAACACACTTATCCGTTATAGACATAAGGATTTGGTCAAAATCATAACCGGTGTCAGACGCTGCGGTAAATCAATCTTATTGAATGAACTGTTTTACCGCTATTTAGTTGATGATGGAGTCCCGGCTGACCATATCATAAAAATTGCCTTTGATATGAAAAAATGGGAAAACTTACGCAAGTCCGATAACTTGTATTCTTATCTACTCGGTCTATTTAAAGACGACAAGAAGTATTATCTTCTGCTTGATGAAATTCAAATGGTTGAAAGGTTTGAGGAAGTTCTCAATGAAGTTCGCAGCGAATACAACACCGATATCTACGTAACGGGTTCAAATTCAAAGCTGCTTTCGAGTGATATCAACACAATATTTCGAGGAAGAGGTATAGAAATAAAATGTTTCCCTCTGTCTTTTCAAGAGTTTTATTCTTTTCGCAAAGGTGACAAAAGAGAAGCTTTAGACGAATATATTTTATTCGGTTCTTTGCCGTATACTGTTACAGAGCCGGATGCGCCCGCTAAAAGAGATTATTTGGAGATGGTGGCAAACACTGTTATAACGAGGGATATGATCGATCGTTACGATATACGAAATGAAGAAGTTTTCCGCGGGGTGATCCATGTTCTTTGCTCATCAATCGGCTCGGCGGTATCGGCGAATAAAATAGCGAATACATTGCAAAGCAGCGGATACAAATCTGTTGATAATGAGACTGTGAGCCGTTATCTTAAACACGTAACGGATGCTTTTCTTTTTTACAAAGTCGAACGCTATGATCTCAAAGGAAGAGCATATCTCAAAACACAAAATAAGTATTATGTCTGTGATATGGGTCTTCGCAATGCACTGATTCAGTACCGTCAGCTTGAAGTTTCCCGATCGATAGAAAATATCGTCTATGTGGAACTCATAAGGCGAGGTTACATAGTTGATATAGGGAAAAATAGGAATGAAGAAATCGATTTCGTTGCAAGAGATGCAGAAGGGCGAAAAAATTATATTCAAGTCACTTACAGCATAGAGAATCCAAGTGTAAAAGAGAGAGAACTGTCCTCATTCCGCGGTCTGGATGACGGTTATAAAAAGATACTTATAACATTGGACAGAACACCATTTTCAAATCTTGAAAAAGGCTATCGCCTATTAACAATTTTAGATTTTTTGGAAAACGATGACTCTATCGAGAATGTATAAGGCAGTTATGCGTAAAACTTTAATATAAAATAAGTTTTACGTATATTGTTCCCTGTATGCATATGGCAAAACCCGATTTTTACCCCCATCCCAAAAGCTTCGTGCACTTGTATGACAAGAGCTGACCTTTAACAAATAAAATATTTGATGACTTGAAACAAGAAATAAAACAACTTTTATGACAATAAAAGAATTTGCTGAGATAATTTTTGTGGGGGAAAATAGAAATGTCAAAACTTTAGAATTTAAGGAAACAGAATGATGAAAAAAGTAAAGATTACAGTGAAGCGAATAGTAGTCCATCAGGATCTCATCGATGAGTATGAGAATCCGATTGAGAATGCCTGTAACTTAACAGAGGGACAGGTGTTTATCGCAAATGGATGGAGAAAACCGGAAGAAATATGTGACAGTGCCTGGGAGACGATGTCACCATTTGTAATGACTTTAGCTCATGGCGGAGAGGATATCTACAATGGATGGATGAAGAACAAAAAATCTGCGATGGTTTCCTGCAATGACGGTTTTCGCCCAGTCAGTTTTCTCTTAGAAGCTTTGGACGAAGACGCTGATTAAGGTTAGGAAAAAGATTGTTGAGATAAAAAATGTAATTTGATGATGCCTGTTTTCATTGTTCATGAATATAAAGAATATCCGCACACAGAGATACGGAAATTAAAACCTGAAGAAATTAAACGTTACATGAGTGAACGCTAAATTTTGGTTTGGCAATGAAAAAATTGCTGTTTCTGCTTGACCTCGGATTTGATAGGGAAGTTCCTGAAATTAAACAAAGTTTATACTTAATTGATAATCTTACGGATAATCGTTAAATATTTTCAGTTAAATGCAAGATAATGATTAATTTGTGTCAATTTGCAGTTAAATGAAAATCATCGTATAATAGATTAAAATTAATCAAATTCTTTCAAATATTTAATCTAAGAATGAAAAGAAATACGTAAATATGATTTTAGGTTAAGATATAGTTTTAAGATTTCAGGTTAAAAATGGAGAATATAAAATCGAAAATTATTAATCGAGAACAAGGAATTAATTTTCTGAAACGGTGGTGTAATCAACCGATTATTAAAGTTGTTTCAGGTGTTCGGAGATCGGGGAAATCGACATTGTTTGATATTTTCCGAACACAATTGTTGAATGATGGTATTTCAGAAGAGCAAATTCAGACAATAAATTTTGAAGATATGAAAAACCATGAATTAACAGATCCGAAATTATTACATAAATATATTCTGGACAATATAGTCGTTGATGCAATGAACTATATTTTTCTTGATGAAATTCAATATGTAGAAGAATTTGAGAAAGTCATTAATTCATTACTATTAATAAAAAATACCGATCTTTATATAACAGGTTCAAATGCGTATTTTTTGCGTGGAGATTTGGCTACAAGATTAACCGGTCGTTATGTTGAATATAAATTATTGCCTTTATCATTTAAGGAATATTATGAATGGCACCGACAAAATACGGATATTCCGGATGCCGCAGAGAGCACGAAAAAAATATTGTTTGAAAAATATTTGCAGGGGACTTTTCCTTTTATATTGTTTTTAACTGAACGCAAACAAATTTTGGATTATTTACAAGGAATTTATTCAACAGTTGTCCTATATGATATAGTTGAAAGACTTTCAGTAAAAGATGTGAGACTACTGGAAAGATTAATTCAGACTTTATTCAGTTCAATAGGCAGTCCGGTTTCGATCAATAAACTAAAGAACACTATGGTCAGCAAAGGTTTCTCAATTTCAAACAACACAATTGATCGTTATCTTTCCGGGATTTTAGATAGTCTTATCATGTATGAAGCAAGAAGATTTGATATTAAAGACAAAGCTTTACTCGAAACTCAAGCGAAATATTATGCGGTAGATTTAGGCTTACGGAGTTTAATTTTACCTGATCATTTTCAAGACTATGGTCATATTATTGAAAATGTTATTTATTTAGAACTATTACGACGAGGAAATGAAGTTTTTGTTGGCAAAACAAATAACTACGAAGTAGATTTTGTGTCTGTTAATTCGCAAAAAGAAATTGAATACTACCAGGTAGCATTAACAACTTTGGATGAGGCAGTTTTAGCAAGGGAATTAAGATCATTACAAGCCATTGCTGATCAGTATCCTAAATATTTATTAACTTTAGATGATTATAATCAAGAAGCTAATTATGCCGGTATCAAAAAACTCAATATCATAAATTGGCTTTTGGGTTAAAACATTGTGTTGATATTAAGGTTTCACTTTTAGTTCAAATTTCTACATAATTCTTTACTTTCAATCAGTTGACACTAATAAACCAGGGTGATAAAGTTGTTTTGGCACTCGGAGTTAACGAGTGCTAAAATGTATATGAATTCTCATAATAAATGAGGGTCAAAATACGTATAACATTACCAAAAGGAGTAATTATTGTTAACTGAACGCAAAAGACAAATCTTAAGAGCGATTATCGATGATTATGTTATACATGCTGAACCTGTCGGTTCCAGGTATTTAGTTGATAAATACAAGCTGGGTGTAAGTTCGGCTACAGTGCGGAATGAGATGAGTGAATTGGAGGAGTTGGGATATTTGGAAAAACCTCATACTTCTGCCGGCAGAGTACCTTCAGACAAAGGCTATCGAGCTTATATCGATTTACTTTTAGATTTAAAGCCTGTTTCACAAACTGATCAAGATAAAATTGAGAGTTTCTTCAATGATCACATGAATGAAGTAACTGATTTGGTGCGTCAATCGGCTAATGTGTTATCTGAGCAAACGAATTTTCCTTCTTTGGTTATTTCACCAAGATACAGTGATACCAGTTTGGAACAGATTAAGATATTGATGATCGAACCCGGCAAAGCTCTGGTTGTTGTGGTTTTATCGCCGGGTATTGTTAAAGATCGGATGATCAGAATACCACATGAGATTAAACAAGATGATTTACACTTAATCAGCAGAATTATAGAGCAGAAATTAAGCGGGCAAAAACTGGACCAAATTACTTTGATTACCATATCTGCGGCTGCAGAAGATGTGCCGGTACCGGAAGCTCTGTTAAATCAGGTTTTGTTTGAAGCGTATGTTTCAATTAAGCAAGCAGAGAATATCGAATTGTATATTCAGGGTACTCATAGATTGCTTAATCATCCGGAATTTCAAGAATTGACACTTGCCAGGAGTTTTTTGGATACGATACATCAAGAAGGTATTGTTGCCGGATATATGAGTGAATGGGAAAGCATGAATGCAGATCTGGAACTTACTGAAACTAATAATCCTGAAGAAATTGAACAATTAGAGAGAACCAGACGTGAACAACCTTATTTAAAAGAGAATCCCTCATATATGGTTAGAATAGGTCAGGAAATTACTTTGAAGGGTTTGGAAGAGTGCAGTTTCATAACTGCTGCTTATAAAATTACTAATAAAATTACCGGTCGAATCGGAGTGATCGGTCCGAGAAGAATGGAATATGGCAATATTATTTCGCAAATAAATTTCATAAATTATACCTTGGATCAACAGATTATGGAACTGGCATCCGGTTATGATCGGAAGGAGGATATTAATGGCAAAGAAAAAGAAGAACAAGCTTGAAACAGAAGACTTGAATCAAGAACAAACTGAATCTCCGGAAGATGTGAAAAATTCTGAAGAAACGTCTGCAAAAGCTGAGTCAGATGAAACAGATGTAACAGCCGAAACAGAAATAATAGCTGAAGAGACTAATCCGGAAGAAGAATATGCTGAATTAAACGATAGGTTTTTACGTTTAATAGCTGAATATGATAACTTCAGAAAACGCTCACAAAGAGAAAAAGATTCTTTGTACAGTGATTCAGTAGTTGATGTTTGTAAAGCTTGGTTACCGGTTTTGGATAATTTGGATCGTGCAATCGAGGCGGCTGAAAAATTCGTCAGTGATGAGAGCAAACAAATGGCTGAAGGCATGGAAATGGTCAGGCGCCAAGCTATAGAAGTTATGAGCGGACTTGGTGTCGATATGATGGATTGTTTAGGCGAAAAGTTTGATCCGGAATATCATGAAGCGGTAGCTCATGTAGAAGATGACTCGTATGGTGAAGGCGAGATTATAGATGTTTTGCAAAAAGGTTATATTAAAGGTGATCGTGTGATCAGATACGCTGTAGTCAGAGTGGCAAATTAACTTTTTATAATAAATTGACAATAAATAATATGATTTACGAATTGGAGGAATGATAATATGTCCAGAATAATAGGAATTGACTTAGGAACAACAAACTCATGTGTAGCAGTACTGGAAGGTGGCGAACCGGTCGTAATACCGAATCCGGAAGGAGCGAGAACAACACCGTCCGTAGTTGCTTTTACTAAAGATAATCAGCGTTTGGTGGGTGCTATAGCCAAACGTCAGGCTGCCAGCAATCCGGATCGTACCGTAATGTCGATTAAGCGGGAAATGGGCTCGAATTTTAAGGTGAAGATTGCTGATAAAGAATATACTCCCCAAGAAATTTCGGCGATGATTTTACAAAAATTGAAATCTGATGCCGAAGAATATTTAGGTGAAACCGTCAGCAAAGCTGTTATTACGGTCCCGGCATACTTTAGTGACTCACAAAGACAGGCAACTGCCGATGCGGGTAAAATTGCCGGTCTTGAAGTCATGAGAATTATTAATGAACCGACTGCTGCTTCCTTAGCATATGGCCTCGACAAAGAAACTGAACAAAAAATTGTTGTTTTCGACTTGGGCGGCGGTACTTTTGACGTTTCAATTCTCGAAATCGGTGATGGTGTTTTTGAAGTATTAGCTACATCCGGTAATAATAGATTGGGTGGAGACGATTTTGATAATCGTATCGTTGATTATCTGATTGCAGAAATGAAAAAGGATCAAGGAATTGATTTAAGTAAAGACAAATTGGCTTTGCAACGTCTGCAAGAAGCTGCAGAAAAAGCAAAAATCGAATTATCAGGTATGACCACAACCAGCATAAACTTGCCCTACGTTACGGTTGACGAAACAGGTCCGAAGCACTTGGATGTTTCATTGAGTCGCGCAAAATTTGATGAATTAACGGATGACCTCGTAGATAAAACCATTCAGCCTTTAGAGCAGGCAATGAAAGATGCAGGTCTTAAACCGAGTGATATCGGTAAAATATTATTGGTTGGCGGCTCAACCAGAATTCCGGCAGTTCAGGAAAGAGTAACAGCTTATTTCGGTCAAGAACCTTTCAAAGGCATCAATCCTGACGAATGTGTTGCAATCGGTGCTGCAATCCAAGCAGGTGTTTTATCCGGTGATGTAGAAGGTTTGGTATTATTAGATGTAACTCCGTTATCTTTGGGTATAGAAACTTTAGGCGGTGTTATGACAAAAATCATTGACCGCAATACTACGATACCGACCAAAAAGAGCCAAATTTTCTCAACTGCTCAAGACGGTCAAACTCAAGTTGAAGTTCATGTATTACAAGGTGAACGTGAATTTGCCAGTGACAACAAAACATTGGGTAATTTTATTCTTGACGGCATTGCACCTGCACCACGCGGTATTCCGCAAATTGAAGTTACCTTTGATATCGATGCCAACGGTATTGTTAATGTATCAGCGGTAGATAAAGGAACAAATCGCAAACAAAATATTACAATTACCGCGTCAACCAATTTAAGTGATGCAGAAATTGATCGAGCAGTAAAAGAAGCAGAAAAATTTGCTGAAGAAGATAAAAAACGCAAAGAAGAAGTTGAAATCAAAAATACTGCAGACAGTACAGTGTATCAAACAGAAAAAACTTTGAAGGACTTAGGCGATAAGCTTGATGCAACAGAAAAAGAAAGTATCGAAGCTGAAATTAAAAAGCTGAAAGATTCAATTGACAAAAATGACATAGAAGGTATGAAAACCAATACAGAAGCTGTACAACAAGCGCTTTATAAAGTTTCAGAAAAACTTTATCAACAACAAGCTGCCCAAGAAGCAGCCCAAGAGGGTGCTGCCCAGGGACAATCCGGTGCGGATGCCGGTCAAACCGGAGGAACCTACGAAGCTGATTTCAAAGATGTCGGTTCAGATGATGAATAATTCTGTCATAGTTAACAGATAAATGCTAAAATAAAAAATATTTACTGACTACCCGCTGTTATTTATTGATGGCGGGATTCATCAATTAATCAGATTGTGAAGGAGGCTCTGAATAGTGTCGGATAAACGTGACTATTACGAAGTTTTAGGCGTACAGAGAGATGCTGATGAAAATACTATAAAAAGAGCTTTTTGGAAATTGGCAAAAAAATATCATCCGGATGTAAATCCGGATAATCCTGAAGCTGAACAAAAATTTAAAGAAGCCAATGAAGCATATGAAGTTCTCAGTGACCAAGAAAAACGCCAGCGTTATGATCAATTTGGTCATGCAGGTGTTGACGGACAAGGATTTAGCGGTTCTTACAGCGGTGGCTTCGGCATAAATTTAGAAGACATTTTCAGTTCTATATTTGGTGATTTAGGTTTTGGCTTCAGTGGCAACAGTAGTCGCAGCGGGTATCGTCGTCAAGGACCTATTCCCGGAGCAAACTTACGTTATCGCATGAATTTGGATTTCATGGAAGCAGCTTTCGGTACGGACCGAGAAATAAAAATTCGTAAAGAAGATTTGTGTAAGACCTGTAACGGATTCGGAACAAAAGATGGCAAAGAACCTCCTGTTTGTCATATTTGTAATGGGAGCGGCCAGGTAACCGGAGTTCAACAAACCATTTTCGGTCAGGTGCGCACTTCGCAAACTTGTAATAATTGTCACGGTTCGGGACGTGCAATTGATGAACCTTGTCCGGATTGTATCGGCACAGGCAGAACAATGGTTACAAAACGGCTTAATGTAACTGTTCCTGCCGGAATTAATGAAAGAGAAATGCTGACGTTAAGCGGAGAAGGCGAGCCGGGAACTATGGGTGCACCGAACGGTGATTTATATATTGAAATTCATATCAAGCCACATGAGGTTTTTTCCAGACAAGGCAACACAACATTCTGTGTTGTTCCGGTTACCTTTGCTCAAGCTGCTCTCGGTCAAGAAATAGCAGTGCCGACAATTGACGGATCAATGCAGTTTAAATTAAAACCCGGTACACAACCTGGAGATATCTATACCATCCATAATAAAGGCATTCCTTATATCAACCGGTATAACTCGCGTGGTGATCATAAGTTCCAGGTAGAACTTGAAGTACCGCATAATTTAAATAAAGAACAAGAAGAACTGCTGGAGAAATTTGAAGCCAGCATGAAAGAAGATAACTATAAAAAACGCAAAGGTTTTTTCAATACGATTAAAAAAATATTTACGGACTTTGATTCGAAAAAATCAAAATAAAACATTAATATTTATCACTGGTATTAAGAAAACAATATAACGAGTATAATATTTTCAGGAGAAGAGATGACTGAAAAACAATGGTTGATTTTTCAGTTCAAAACAACTCATGAGGCAGCTTTTGCACTCGGCAATTACCTGCTTGCTTGTGGTGCTGCGGGAATATCATCAATCGATAAAATCGAATTGCAAGAATCATTTCAATTTAATTTCTCTCCGGATGTTATTGCTGAAGATTTTATCAACGGATTAGATTCTGAAGTAGTAGTCGAGGCTTACTTTCCGGCATATACTGAGCTGTTGAATCGAGAGAATGAATTGTCTTCAACTTCTGAAGACAATTTTAAAGTATCAATTAATCAAGAGTTGAATTATTCTGCGACTGAGGTAAAGAATATTGCCAAACAGCTTATTCCCGTAGCTCAATTCGAGACAGAAATTGAACAAAGTTTGACACGCATAGCCGAATTCTCAGATATCGGACAAGGCTATATCGGCTATCGTCCAATCAAAATGGAAAATTGGTCGGTAAAATGGAAAGAATATTACGACACTCGCAAAATAGGACGTATTATAATTAATCCCAGTTGGCTGGAGTACACTACACAGGCGGATGAAATAGTCTTAAATCTCGAACCGGGCAGTGCATTCGGTACAGGTGAACATGAATCAACTTCTTTGGTTCTCAATATTTTATCGGAGTTTGATTTTAATAATTTGCCCCGGGGACCGATTTTAGATCTGGGAACCGGCAGCGGCATTTTGGCCATTGCCTTGGCAAAATTATTACCCGAAATTGAAATTATAGCCCTGGATATTGACCCGCATGCCATAGAAATAGCCAAAAACAACGCTGAATTGAATTTTGTTGAAAACATTGAATTTTCGGTTGGTGAACTTAACAACCGGAATCAAAAGTTCAGTTTAATAGTTGCGAATTTAACTGCAAGCATTCATTTGGAATTGATTCAGGAATATAAGAAGAAACTGTCTTCAGGAGGTTATTTGATTCTTTCGGGCATAATTGATCAAAGAGCTGATGAAGTCAGGGGCAATTTTGAACAAAACGATTTTATTTCTATTTCCGAAATCAATGAGAATGACTGGGTGAGCATTGTATACCGTTTGCAGATGGGGGCCGCCTCATTCTCTCCGGATGATAATACGGTATCTTATCACCAGAAGAATCAGCAAGACGGCTATAAAGACTAAGGAGATTATCAGAGCTTGTTTATCATATCCTCGCAGTAAAACAAAACTATGTTTTAAAGGAATGATATTTGTGATGTTCTGCAAGAAACCGGGTAGAAATTCAATGGGAATCATGATACCGCTGAGGAAAAGGGAAGGCATGAAGATTGCTTGTGATACAACGGTTGCCATACTTTCTATTCTTGAAAACATACCTATAGCCACCCCTATAACTGTTGATAATACAATACTTATTAATAAAGCAGTGAAATACCATAATAAAGATTCCGGCATAGTAGCGTCAAATAAGGGTTTTGCTGTTAATAAAATAACGATCGACGTAATAAAGCAATGAACTATATTGCTGATACCGGCGCAGACAAACACACGCCAGAGGCTGATTCCGCCTGCTATATAGGCTCTTTTAATATCACCGACAGCATAACGAACAACACCGCCCGGTAATCCGATGTAGCTGTTCATGGCCACAGCAAATGCAGTCATGGTCATAATGATTGTCAGCTTGTTGGCTGCATTAATTCCGACAAAAACCACACTGAACAAAAGATAAAATAAGATGGGTAAAAGATAATGAGCAATAAATAAAAAAGTGTTTCTGAAAGTCATCACATAATAGATTTTCAAATTGACCAAAAGAGCTTTAAGAGATTTCATTATTGATCACCCCGCATCATTTTAGTTAACTCTCCCTCGATAGTCTTCTTCTTTATATAAATATTTGTTATTTGATCGTTTTGAGCAGTTAAGAGTCCAAGGAGTTCGTTGATGCAAGCATTGATATTGCTGCACTCAAAGAAATACTCCCGATCTTTTTCTTCTGTCAATTTGGAATACATGGTATTTACGGAACTCAGACTGTTTTTTTGGCTGGATATCGCAACGATATGTCTGTCTTTTTCCAGTAAACTTTCTTGACTTAATTCCTTGCTGATCCGTCCTTTGTCGATAAAAATAACCCGGTCACATAAGTTTTCAATTTCATACATATCATGAGAGGTAAGGAGAATAGTCTTTCCTTTTACTTTGAGCTCGTTAATTTTGGTGTAAAGAAGATGCTTGGAGTTGACGTCCAGGCCGGCTGTTGGCTCATCTAATATAATTATATTTGGATTGTGAAGTATTGCTAATAAGAGGTGAAGCCGTCTTTTTTGTCCGGTTGATAATTTTCCGTACTGCTTGTTTAGCAACTGCCTGACATCCAGCTCATCATAGAGTTTTTCTTCAATCGCCGTATCATGCTCAACAGCAAAAAGTTCCAGAGCTTCTTTAACCTTAATCTCACCCGGTAAGGAAGAAGATTGAAGTTGAACACCCAAGATCCCCCTTAAATGTCCGGTATTATCTTCAATAGTTAATCCGTCAATTAATATGTCACCCTTTTGCCATCTTCTGATACCTTCTATACATTCTAAAAGAGTGGTTTTACCTGCTCCGTTCCCTCCGACAATACCTAGACATTCACCTCTTTTAACTGCCAGGTTAACATTAAACAGAACTTGGGTCTTACCATAGCTTTTATCAAGATTTCTTACTTCGATAATATTATCCATCTGGTTATCCTTTTAACGAAGAATATGTGACCATATCTGAATATCTGCTGATGTCAACAGCTTATCGGAATAGCAATGATAAGGTCAACAGGATTAATGTAAGAAATTAATAAAGAAGGCAACACTAAAACACGAAACACTGAAGCGTGAAAAGACTAAACAAGAAATACTAATTGATGAATTGTAGATTTATGTATGATATGAAAACGTCTCTTTTTTTGCTTTGATATCATAAAAACGGTCGATCTCATGTGCCAGGAAGTTAACTCTTTTCAGGATGTTTTTTCTGGTAATAATGCCGAGAAATTGGTTGTTATTGCCAACTACGCAGACAAAGTTGTGATCTACCATTTGATGCAAAATATCTTCTAAATCAGCGTCTTCATGTACTACAGAGAAATCATAACAGATGATTTCAGCAACTTTCTTTTCCGATAATTTATCCCAATCATAGGATATTTGATCTTTTATTCCTTCGATTACTAAAGGAAGAGAGATTACGCCATGGAGGCGGCGCTCATTGTCAATTACCGGGATGGAGCTATAGCCTACTGTAGATAAGATCATCATAGCGTGTAATAAGGTATTTTCAGTTCTGACTGTAGCGACTGCATCAGCCGGTATAATTAATTCATTGTCATCAAAAAGCAGTAGATTTTCAATATGTTTATTAATCATTCACAAAGAACCTCCGTCTTTTTGTTATCTTATTATAACATAATCAACAAATGCGACGAGTACAAGGCAAAATTATTAAGAATATGTATCGGTTGTTCATAATTTAACTTTTAATATAAATCAGAATTGTATCAGAAGCTCTGTATTAATGAACCTGAAATTAAGCATGTAAAACTTTCTGTTAGAGGTCGTTTTTGACAAAAGAATCTCCGGCGATCCAGATAAAGCAGACTACCATAACAAACCAATAGATATAAGGTATGCTTGCCGGAGATCGCAATACGAACTCCTGATTTGAATATCCGCCGGAGAAAATAGGGATTGAATAAGAATTATCATTGATTGCCGGGAAAATATATTTACTTAAATCAAGATATTCAAAAGGCAGGAAAGTAATTATCGGATGTAAGTTTACGGAAATTAATTTGATGAAATTATAAACGCCCAGCAAACCGAATTGCAAAACCATTGTAATACCGACTGAGATTGAAGTACTGCGAGTAATGCCGGAAAACATTAATGCGATAGTGCCGGTAATAAATACAAAACTTACTTTACTCAAACTCAATAACAGTAAGTAGACGGGAAATTGCAATGCAGCTACATTGTTTCCAATTGTGAAAGCATATGGTAAACGGTAAAAAGGTTCGACAAATGCGTAAGAAGAAATCAATGTAGTCAGATATACGATTAACATACCGATTAAACTGATACTAAGAATACTTAATACCTTGGCAAAGAATATTTTATACCGTTTTACCGGTGCAATAATCAGACCTTTGATTGATCCTGTAGAGATTTCTTGCGAGATTGTACTTCCGCCAAGAATGATTATCAGACAAATAATTGCATATGTACCGAGATGAATTGCTAAACCGGGATAGTTATAAATTGAATGATCGGTTGCAGGCGGATCGGTAATGGGTAAATTCAGATAAAAATTTGTCACCAGATAATCTTGTTTTGCCTCTTCAAGTTCAATCGGCAATAAAGGAGAATAGGATGAGGTATATCCATTAATCATTGCTGTTAAAGCATTGTTGCGTATATTTTGCAAAGACAGGAAAAAGTATTTACCGGGATAATTCGGTTTGCCGCCGGGATTTACTCGTAATTCTAATTCTAAATCCGATATTCGGATTTCTTTTTGTTTTTCATTCAATGATTGATTCGACTTGACATGATTGATTTGATAATCAATGAACGCAGCATAACTATCTTGTTCGATTATCTGATCGAGATTGTTAATTTTTTGTTCTATTGCATCAACCGGCAGACCGGTATATTCCTCATATGTATGAGAATCATCTTGATACAAGTCGGTCGCATATTTTTCTGCCGGAGAATAATCGTTGCTTTCAGTCAAATCTCTTTCAAAATCTGATGGATCTTCGGTTCCGTCAAGACTTGATTCCTTTGCACCCGGCTCACTTGAGCTTGATCCTATCGTATCGGCTTCGTCAATCCCGGTTACGATTTCTTCAGCGGTTGTTTCATATGCGAGAACAGACTCATCCGCTTTTTGATAATCTGCCAATATAGACTCCTTGGCAAGCTGCAAATCGGCCAAATCACTGATTAATTCTCGCCGGTAATCTGAACTGAAAATGTTAATGTTTTTTGCCAATCCGAGCTCCAGCATTATTTTATAATGTTTTAAACTCGCCAGGCTTGTATGTAAATTAAGCAAATCTTGTGATTGATCAGATTTGTTATTTTTTTCAATACTTTCAATCTGTTGTTCCAGATCTGAAATTTCTTTTTCAATATTAAAAATTTCTCTTTCCATTTCGTTTTTGGTTTCGGTAAAAGCAATCTGATCTTCCTCATAGTATGAATACGAAAACAGTTTAAATATGCCGCCCAGAGCTATGATGCCCATTATGGTTAAAATCAGGATAATATAAACGATTTTCTTGCGTAGAATTTTTGTCCATTCATTACGCAAAAGAATAAATACTTTATTCAATGGGAATACCTCCTCCGGTAATTGAGAGATAAAGTTCTTCTAAATTTGTTTGATAGGGTTGTACGGAAGTTAATGCAATATGAGCTTGACTGAGGCGAAAAATCACTTCTGAAATTTGTTTTTCTTCAAGAGACAGAACCAATGTATTTTGATCGATTATACTTGGCTTATAAATTGAATTTTCATTGAGTAATTCTAAAGCTTTATTTATTTGGTCAGCATCCGGAAAACGGAATAAAGTTAAATTTTGTTCAGTTTGTTTAATCATTTGATTTATCGGCTGATTATCGATTAATCTGCCTCGATCAATAATGATAACCCGGTCACACATTTTTTGTATTTCAGCTAATTGGTGACTGGAAACTAAAACTGCAACACCTTCTTCATGAGCCAGCTTGACCAATAAATCTCTTAATTCGCGAATTCCGCTCGGATCCAATCCGTTTGTCGGTTCATCTAATATTAATACTTTCGGTTTATGCAGCAAAGCTTGAGCTATACACATACGCTGTTTCATGCCGAGAGAATAACGCTTTACCTTTTGGTCGGCTCTGTTCTGCATATGTACCAGTTCAATTACTTCGTCAATCCGTGATTTTTCTACTCCCGGATGTAATCGGCGGTACATTTCCAAGTTTAATCTGCCTGATAAATAGAAGTACATTTCAGGGTTTTCAACGATACCGCCAATGTTTTGCATAGCTTCTTCGTAATCGGTGCGATGATTTTTTCCGCAAATTGTTATTTCACCATAGTCTAAAGAGAGAAACCCCATGATCAGCTTGATTGTAGTACTTTTTCCTGCACCGTTCGGACCGAGAAAACCTAAAACTTCTCCCGCGTACAGATCAAATGACAGATCTTGAATAACCTGATGCTTACCGAACGATTTATATAAATTTCTGACTGATAAAGACACTTCTTTTTCCATGCTATGCCTCTTATTTGCCTAATATATCTCTTCTTCATAATATGTAAAATCTTGTGGAAAAATCGGATCAGCTTTGACAATTTTCCATTGATCGTTAATTTGCTGCCAGACAATTTCACTTGAAACATAAAAAAAGTAATTAGAGATAATCTGATCATTATTACGAATTTTCACATCACTTCCAATTTCCCATAAAGTAGTACATTTGATTTGATTTTTCAGATTCCAGTGAAATGTTTGATCGCTGATATTCATATTTGTAATATTATTCAGATATGTCCCGTCAGTTAAAGATTTTTCCAGCAGATCGCAAAATAATCGCTTATGTAAATGGAGTATGTCTTGATTATAATAGTAATTTTCAATTTGATCTTGAATTTCATTCCAGTGATTTTCTGCAATTTTTTCTGTCAACAGTTCAAAGTCCTGTTCGGAGAATTGTCCGGAATTAATCTGAGAGATCTCGGTCGGCTGGACAACCAGAGCTTTAGTCATTATTGTCTGATAACTTTCGACTTGTTTTTGCAGATCTGATTTTGCCAGAACAACTCGACTATTCAGTATGATATACACAACAAATATACTCAAAAGCAGAAATATAGTTATTAACAATCCTACATTTATTTTCTTTTTCGGTTTCATCTTTAGACCCCTGTTGATCATTTTTTAACAACAATTACCATAAAAAGCATGACAACCTGTTTTCTATAAGATAAATATAACAACAATATGTGTTTTTGTTTCTTAGATTTTTCTTAAGAACTTTAAGCGTTGATTATTTAAGTTCTAATAAAAAAACAATAACAATATAACATTTGGATGATAATCCGGATAAAAATTATGCAATGCAAACATTTTTATCTGCTTTATTTATTTTTTAACAATCACTTCTGCAATTCTATTGAATGGAATTTTTAAGTATTTTCTTTATTTTTGATATATAATTATAAAAATAAGAAACATTAATTTTAATTGAAAACATTAAGATATTTGCATACAATTCAAAATATCACGAAGCAGATCCGGTTAAACTCTGAATATGAGGAGCGAATAATCATGACAGATATAGATGACAAAGTGACAAAGAATCCTCTCGATACTTCACTTATGCATGAAAAGCTGAAAGGCGATTCTTTTCCTCAAAATCGGGATGATTTTCTGGATGACGATATTCGTGAGTTCTTCGATCAGATCTTTAGTGAAACCGGACAAAAGAAAAGTGAAGTGATTAGAAAAGCAAATCTTTCCCGAGTTTATGGCTACCAGATTATGGAAGGGAGAAGGCGTGGCAAACGAGATTATTATCTGTTGATTGCTCTTGCATTGTCTCTTGATCTGAAAACAACCCAAAGAATGTTGGCAGTAGCACAATACGGTGCGCTGCATCCGCTTATTAAACGTGATGCCGCTATTATATTTGCGATTAATCATAAATATGACATTTTACAGACCTATGATTTTATGTGTTCACTGGGGCTAGTTCCTTTAGATGACGGAACGGAAAGTGAATAAGATTTCTTTGTATGCATACAACATTTTTCAGGACTAATTTAATCATTTTTTTCAATGTCCTGTTTTATTGAGGAGATTATCTTTTCGATTGAAAGTTTCAAAGTGTGGAGGTTAAAATGAGCAAATCGATGAAACTTGCGCAAACTATACTGTGTATGCTAACCGTATTTGTTATAATTCTGACCGGATGTAATTCTGAGCGTAAAATTAAGCCTGATGCGAAAGAGATAGCGAAAATTTCTTCTGCAGCAGGCTTTTTAGCAGATAAAGTTGAAAAAAGCAATGGTTTTATTGCGAGCACTCCGAAAAAATCAAATGATTCTGACAATGCTTATCTGTATGATAATGCATTAGCAATCATTGCATTATCAAATGTCGGAGCCGATCGGCATGCTCAAAAAATTGCAGATGCAATTTTATTCGCTCAGGAACATGATCGGACATTTCAGGACGGAAGACTTAGAAATGCTTACATAAGTGGTGATCCTAAAAGCGATTCCGGCAGATCTATTACATCCGGAAAAGTTGCGATCCGCCTTCCGGGGTTTTGGCGGGATGGAAGTTGGCAAGAGGATTCATATACTGTTTCAACTTCAACGGGAAATATCGCCTGGACTATTTTGGCACTGTGTACTGTAGCTGAAAATGCTGATGCCGAGCAGCGAGAGGAATATCTTGAAGCTGCGATTCGGGCAGCGGACTTTGTCCTTACTCTAAAATCTGATAGTGGTGGTTTTACAGCAGGATATGAAGGCTGGGATGATACACAAAAGAAAGTTACTTATAAATCAACGGAACACAACATTGATCTGATCAGTGCATTCTCTGCAATTGCCGATGTAATCACACAAAAAAATCCGGAAAAAGCGACGGAGTATCGAAAAGCTTCAGAACATGCTAAAACATTTGTATTGTCCATGTATGATAAAAAGTTAAATTGTTTTTATACCGGTACGCTGGATGACGGAAAAACTATAAGTAAAGGAGTTATTCCTCTGGACACGAATACTTTGGCGATTCTTGCTTTAACTGAAGAGCCGGTAGATGTTCATCAAGTTATTTCATTTATCGAGAACAGAATAGCTGTAGGAGAAGGCTTTGATTTCAGTGCCGGAGATCTGGACGGCGTTTGGAATGAAGGAACTGCACAGATGGCAGTCTGTTACAACAAACTCGGACATTCGGAAAAATATGATTCGGTAATGAAATATTTAGAAACTCAGACCGAAAAAGACGGCAGTATTCCTGCTGCGGACAGAGATGGAGTTTCTACCGGTTTTGTTATTGCCGGATCAGATACATTATGGGAGTTCAATAATTCTCAAAGTATTGCTGCTACGAGCTGGCTTGCTTTTGCTCAGATGAAATTAAATCCTTTGGAGCAAAATTCTGAACAGGAAGAAGATGCGTAAAAAAACAACTCGGAGAAAAAGAAAAAATCCGGAAAAGCAAAAAAAATCAAGAAAAATTCCGGAAAATATCGGAAATAATATATGTGGTGTTTGGCCTTATATTATTGTGCTTGCGATTAATGCAGGAGTACATATTACACTGTTTTTTATTTACGGCAGAACTTTGGAAAGCTTTGTTCGACTTTTTCTTTCTTTTATTTTCTTCATATATCCTTTGCAATATATCACAGATACTTTATGGTCTCTCCGACCGTCTATTTGTGAGATTCTTGCCGGGAAACTGCAAATTAACAGAAAACATTATATGAATACGGTGCGTAAAGAAGTTTCCCGCGAAGCACTTCTTCCGGTTACTATCAGTATACCTGTCTATTTGGAAGACAATGAAGTAATCTTTCAAACTTTGCGCCAGAGTATGGTTGCAGTAAAACGTTATCATGAATATAGCGGTCAGGAAAGTAATATTGTAGTTTCAGATGACGGGCTTGCACCGATGTTTGGAGGTTATTGTACAAAAGAAAAAATTGATCGGCTGATTCAGACATTTTTATTTGCTTCCTCTTCACTGACTGAGCAAGAATTACAAGCAGCCGAACGTATTCAGTTTTATCGTAAGAATCGGATTTCTTTCGTTGTGCGTCCGCAAGAGGGCAGGCGCGGTTTATTTAAAAAATCTTCTAATCTTAATTATACCTTGCGTTTCGGTAATGCTGTATCCGCCGGTAATTCTCTTGAAAGCCTGACGCAGAAGAGACAACCTTTTGCAGAAGGTTATGCAGAAGGAGATATTCAGACAAATGAGATAATTCTATTACTTGATAAAGATTCCGGAGTAAAAGAAAAAATTATTGAGGCGATTATTCCGGAATTTGCAGCAGATGAAAAACTGGCTTATGTTCAATGTGCGACAAAAGCGGAAAATTTGTATGAAAACTATTTTTCATACGCTACAGGCCATCAGATCAATAATCTGTTTCATAATGTTTGGCCATGTAAAGCACTGCAAGGTTATTTTGTACCGCTGATCGGACATAATGTATTTTTGCGTAAGAGTATATTGGAAAAGAGTGGTCTTTGGTCCGAGGACAAAGTATCAGAAGATTTTGATAAAGCTATTTGTTTTTACGGTATGGGATACCATGGTAAATATGCCCAATTACAAGGACTTGAGTTTACGGAATATGCAAGCAGGACGTTTACGGAAGAAACATGCAAACAACGGCGGTATGCCTATGGTCTATTGGAAATGATTTTTGACGGAACTATCGTCCCTGGGACAACGCGAAACTGTGACCGGTTTTATATGTATATATATTTTTTCTCTCTCCTGAATCAAGTGATGCTTTTGCCAACAGTTCTTTACGAATGTTATTTAGGGAATATTTATCTTTTATGGGCGGGTTTTGTCTTTTGCAGTGTCTGTTTTATTATCCTTCCGTGTATAAGAAGTTTTGTTATGCGACGGCGGCTGCCAAAAGAATATGCTGAGAGAACTACACATACCGTAATTATTTCACTCTCTTTTGTGGGACATTCTTATTCAATTCTGGCGGGAACATGCCGCTATATCGCAAACAAAATCAAAGCAAATAATGCACCGTTCCCTTCCACAAATGTAGATAAACTCGAATATAGTTTTACTGCCGGAGTGAAAATTATCTTTGAATATCTTCGTAAGAATAAATGGTTTCTGATTATGGCAATTCTCTGTATTGATCGTGGTGTTTTCATACTCACGCGAAAAGGAATTGCAACAGCCGCTGTATTTACTTATTGTTACATTCTGTTTTGCGCTGTATTTATTCCGTTTTTATTGACACCACAATTTTTTTCGGGTTCAAAGTTAAGGCAGGTTATTATCAAAAGAAAGGCGGCAAACGACATGGAAAATTTTGACAATAATATACCTGAGACTTTTCAAAATCAAGAAAAAACTCAAAATGCCTGGAATATGGATATGCAGATATTATCTCCGAAAATTGTCGATGAATCAGGATATAATGAAACTCCGAGCAGTGATATAGACATTTTTCTAAACTCGTATAAAAAAACGCTGCGTGATTCATTACCCGAGGCAAGCATGCCGGAAGAGCTTTTAGCTGATTATTCTTACGAAAGTTGCTTGCGTAAAGATCCTGAAGGGAAGAAAGAAATTTATCTGCTTCGACAAGCGGACAAGACCGGAGTTTTACTTAAAATTACACAAGACTATCCGGAAGAAGACGCACTTGAGGAAGCAAAACTGTTAGAAAAATTGGATCATCCGGGAATTCCCAAAGTGTTTGACTATTTTGAGTATTCCGGTAAAAAATACATCTTGCGCGAATATTTTGAAGGACGTTCGCTTTACGAGATCATTAAAAAAGGCGGTAATCTTGGAGCAAAAGATATTTTTGATATTGTATTGAAACTGGTGGATATTTTGGAATATTTACATTCCAGAGTACCTCCTGTTATTCATCGTGATATTAAGCCTCAGAATATAATCGTAGGTAAAGACGGAAACATCCATCTGATTGATTTCGGAATTGCGAGATTACATAAGCATGAACGTGTTCAAGATACTTCAGTCATTCTGACTCTTGATTATGCTTCACCTGAACAATATGGTTTTGAGCAGACAACACCCTTATCGGACATATACTCCCTGGGTGTAGTAATGCTTTTTATGGCTACAGGGCGAACAGCCAGAACAGGATTGGAATCACAAATTGTTAATAATCGACTTCGCAACTTGATTGAGCAATGTATTGCTTTTAATCCGAAATCTCGAATTCAGAGTGTAGAGGAGATTAGGGATTATATCATGCGAGACAGTAATATCCGGAAGTCAAGAAGAAAACGTTCTCTCGTAGTTGCATCCTTATTTTTGATTTGCACGACTCTATTTTCTGCTTTGTCTTACGGAGCGGGATTTTTCAGCGCAAAAAGTCATGCTGCCGATATTGGTTATGATCGAGGTTACGCTGTTGGTTATACAGATGGGTATGATGCTGTACCTATTCTTTTGACAAGTGCTGTACAACCTGATCTTAAACGTGGCAATAGTCTCGGTAACTCTGCTGTTGCAGGTGGAGCTTATGCTGCACAGAGTGAAGATTTCATTTTCTTTATTTCTAATGGGAATATTTACAAAATGTCGGAAAATGAAGCTGAAACTGAGCTGTTAGTGGAAGGAAAAGATGCTACAGCTTTGAGTTGTTACAATGATTGGTTATATTATTCATCCGACGGGAATATTCTGCAAACCAATATCCATACTCTTGAAACCGATATTCTCTGTGCCGACTTAACCGGAGTATTACATATATTAAACGATCATTATTATGTCGAAACTGATGACGGACTATATTTACTGAATATAACAACCGGCAATATTTCGTCTTTGAACAATATACCTTCCTCGCAATCTTTAAATATAGTTGATGACAGTATATTTTATATCGATGAGAAAGATCGTTTCTTATACAATTCCAATCTCAACAGCAATCATTCAATTAGAATTTTGGAGCGCAATTGCAATAGTATTTGTCTGTTTGAAGATACTTTATTTTGTGCAGTTAATGATGGTGATGATGAAGGAACGGAAGAATTGCTGTTGATCCGTGACGATTTTGAGGAAGCTGAAATTCTTACCGAGATAAATGCTGCCATGATTAACGCAACCATAAATGGAATATATTATATCAATGCACACGACGGAACAATTAACTTATGTTCTTTTGATGGTCGTATCAGAAATAGAATATCCAAGAATTATGCTGCGGATATGAATATTGTCGGAGATTGGATTTTCTATCATAATGCTTCGGACGGAAACAGATTGTGGTGTGTCAGGCTTAATGGGGCCAATGATCATCCTGTGCAATTCGGAGGATAGTTTCATGTTGTTTAAACCGAAATTCAAATGGGAAGACCAAGAGGAACGCTCTGTATTTGATATTGTTTCCGAAGACGGAATCATGCAAGTAAATGATATTTTGTATGTTGTTCAGCAAATCTGTATTCTGTTGGAAAGGCAATATCGTGATGATATATCAAAATTTAGAGGGTATATTCATCCGAAAAATATTATCATTTCAAAAACGAATCAAGTTCAAATTTCTGAGGCAATGCGACCGATTTTTGAGCGGGAAGCATATATTTCTCCGGAACAAAGTCAGGCGGATACTTATACTTCCGAATCAATTATTTTTAGTATAGGCGTACTGATGATTTTTATGGCAACCGGTCATGAAAATAAAACAAATCCGGAATCGTTTATTGAAAATCGTGTACTTCGTAATTTGATTGAAAAATGTATTGCTTTCGATCCGCAGTCACGTTTTCGTGATATAAAAGAACTGATGAATGCGATCAAAAGCACAAAACTATCTCCGAAAAAATTATTGTTTGCTGTTTGGATATTAGTTTGTGTTTGCTTAATAGCAGGTGCGGTTTTTCATTTTTATCAACAGGGCAAATTGCGAGGTGATTCTATCGGAGATAATTCCGGCTATGCAACAGGCTATGCAATCGGTTATGAAAAAGGCTTTTCGGATGCACCCGGAATCGGAATAAAAAATCCGGTCTATGATTCGAAAAGCGGGAATCTTTCCGGAAATTACACATCGGAATTAGGTGCAATTGCAACTAATTCCGAAGACGAAGTGTTTTATATTTTTGAAAATAATATCTATCGGATGAATCCCTATACAGAAGAAATTGCTTTGGTACAATCAAATGTCGGAGCACATAATCTTAACTATTTCGACGGTTGGCTTTATTACTGTACAGATGAAAATATTTTCAGAATCAATCCTGACAATTTAAAGCAGGAAGAGTTTTGTGATTCGCATTCCGGGACTCTTTATATTATCAATGAGCTTTTTTATCTTTATGACAGTTCCAAAACCGGATATTTATACGAGATTGATCCTGAGACGAAAACACTTACACAATTAAGCGGTTCAATGGACTATCTTTGCCTTAATATTGTTGATCAAAAATTATATTATATTGACTCCGATAAAGGCAATCACATATACAGCAGTGATTTAGATGGCGGAAACTTAAAGATGATTAACGGCAATTACTGTGAAAGCTTTTGTATTAATCAAGATTCAATTTTTGCCTGTACAGATAATACTGATAGTAATTCGAATACATCTTGGACAAGTTCTTTGCTCAGTATGGATTTAGACGGCGGGAATCTTGATAATATGACAAATATCTCTGTGTATTATCCGAATGTTACAGACGGGGGCATTTTTTATGTTGCAGGTAAAAATAAAACTCTCGATTGGATGTCTTTAGACGGCAGAACTCACTACACCGTCGTGCCGTCACGTACCGGTCCGTTTAATATTGCCGGGCGATGGATATTCTATATAAACGAAGAAGACGACGGCAATCTGTGGCGGGTACGAATTGACGGTTCAGGGAATACCGGATTAACACCTTAAATAAATTCTTTTTCTTTTCTGATATTTTTTGAATCATTGATATGTCTTTGTATGCTTAATGCATACAAACTGTTTGGAATTTCATCATATATTGTAGATAAATAATCGTTACGATGAGAAATCCTTTCGAAACGACAACGCTTATATGCGGAATATATGATTAAACAAGAGGAGGCAGACAATGATTGAAATCTTAGCACTTATCGCATTAGTTAATATAAACAAGAAAAATGCTCTGGCACGTGGACGAAAACCGGGTGGCTTCATAGCACTTACTATCTGTCTATGGTTGGGGTTGGAATTTTTAGGTGCTTTCATAGGAGGAGCGTTAAATCTCGGTTTTGGAATTTATGTTCTTGCTATTATAATGGCAGGGATCGGTGCTCTTATCTCATATCTGGCAGCGAAAAATTGTAAGCCGGGAACTTATATGCCTCCTGCACAGCCGGTGATACAAAACACCGCCCCAAATGTTGAGCCGGCTGCTTTCTCCGGACCGGCACAAATGCAGTACATGACTACACCTTATTCAGAATACGAACAAGGGACACTGACTTCATATTGCCACAAATGCGGTGCACCGTTAATAGAAGGTGCATTATTTTGCAGTGACTGCGGACAGCAACGCTATATGCCGGTTCAACCTGTCAACACCCGGACATCTATAGAAAAGAATGATGCTGTACAGTTTCAGTATAATAGTAATGATTCAGTTCCCTGTACGGTAGAACCGATGCGAGCCGTATGGACAGCAGTTTGGCTTATCGGTATTTGGTTGATGATTTATATTACCCATATTTTGCCGGATAACAATCTGATTTATTGTGGTTCGGTTTCTTATACTATTGTTACTGTACTTCTCGGCACAGGCATGTATCTGTTAATGCAGCAGGGCGTCAAATACAAGGTTTATGCAGGCGGCATCATGTTCATGGCAGTTCTGATTTATCTATTCAATTATTTTCTGCTGGATGTACTTATATTGGGCAGACTGGGTGTCAATCTGCATGATTTGTTTTTAAGTTCGATTTCTCTTATGAGAATCATTAACATCCTTCTGCGAGTATTTGTTGCTGCAGGCGGCGCACTATTATTTACCCGCCTTTTGAGACCGAAACGGCAGTGTGAACCGGTTCTTGATAATGACACAACAGTTACTTGGGATTCCGGGGTTAAAGACGAAAAGAAGAGAGTTTGGCGAACCTCATTATATACGGCATTAGTGAGTATGCTTATCCAAATCGTTTTTACAATATCCACGTCACGGATATACTCGGAACGTCCGATCTTGCTGGTGACATTCTTTGTCAGTTGCCTGATCACAGCAACAACTCTGTTCTTTACTCCTCCTGCTTTGCATGCACTTTCCGCCATGAAAACTAAGCATATCCAATTATCAGGTTGGGGACTTGTTTGGTGTTGGTTATGTGTGGCAGGAATGTTTTTTTCAATTGCAATGTACATAGCGGTCATGGTGAATCTTGTACCTTTTCCCATACAGATGTATTCTTCACAATTCTTAATGAGTATTGTTGCGTTTACGGGCTTTATTATGCTGATTGCTAAAAAACGCTTGGGTTGGTACATTGTTTTGTTCGGATCATATGTTGCACTGGTCGGGCAATTCAATGAATCTTTTAATGCTGTAGTGCAGGGTGCGACTGATTACACACCACTATTAACAGGTGCGATATTTGGCAGTTTGAATCCGTTGATCACGTGGCTCTCTATCCGGGGAGCCTGGCGTGCTAATCCCGTGAATATCCGACAACCGCTTCTTGTGCAGTGATTATTAAGTTCGTATTACTTAAGCAAGGAGGTGCATTTGCTTGTCCGATATAACAGAATTCTTACAATCATATAATGAAATGCTCCAACAGGAATTAGCGGATGCCGACATGCCCTCGGAACTGACAGAGCGGTTCGTTTTTGACAGCTTAATCAAACGGAATGATGAGAAAGAAGTATATTTCATCAGGCGCAAATCAGACGGTCTTCGCACCGTACTCCGTATCACAAGTGCAGAGAACGGAGAAGATGCTGCTTCCGAAAGTCTGATATTGGCGAAGCTTGATCATCCTGCCATACCGAAAGTGCTGGGTTCATGGAAGTATAATGGACGCAGTTTTATGGTAAGGGAATATTTTGCAGGCGATGACCTCAAGGCCTTTATCCGCAAGTATGGAACATTGAATCGGGAAAAGCTGTTTGATATCACTTTACAATTATGTGAGATTTTATCCTATATTCATAGTCAGAATCCTGCTGTAATCCATAGGGATATTAAGCCTGAAAACATCATTATTGCAGGCAACAATGATGTGAAGCTTATTGATTTCGGTATTGCGCGTGATTTCAAAAAAGAAACCGATAGCGATAAGGACACACAGATTGCGGGAACAAGATCTTATATGGCTCCTGAACAGTTCGGCAGTGAGCAGACCGACCACCGTGCAGATATTTATTCTTTGGGTATGGTTATGATTTTCATGGCAACAGGAAAAACCAAGAAGCAAAATCTTAAAACCTTTTATCCATATAAAGAATTAGTGCCGCTCATTGAAAAATGTCTCAGAAAAGATCGCGATCAGCGCTTTAAAACGGTAAAGCAGCTGAAAAATAAAATTCTTTGGATTCAGCAACAACAAACCCGGAAGATTTTTATTGCCGCCGGGATATGTCTTTCAGTTATCGCCGCTTTTTTATTCGGGCTGTTTATCGGACAAAAGCGAGGTTTCCAAAACGGCGTTAATTTTATTATGGATTATCCTGTAGATAAAAATCGTCCGTTCACCCAAGAGGAACTTTTGGAGCCGATTGCTTTTGACAGCGAATATCTGGATTTAGCGGTGCGAAATATTTTGAATAAGCAACAAGGCGAGGTGATATATCGTACTGAAGTAAACAGTCGAATAGGTGAACTCCGGATTTACGGAACGTATATCCTTCATCCGGATTTGGAAGATGAACTGCTCAAAACGCATGTAGACAAAGGAACAGTAAATTACACCACCGATACAGGTTTTTGGATTGATATGCGGGGCGATATCAGTTCACTTTCAGATATTCCCAACATGTATTATTTGCGCAACTTGACCTTGACATCACAATCGATATCCGATCTTTCCCCTCTTTCGGGAATGAAACTGGAAAATATTAATTTAAGTGATAATTTTGTGGGAAATTTATTGCCGTTGAAAGATATGGTAACACTGCAGGAGTTGGATGTATGCCAAAATCCTTTGAGTGACCTTACTCCGATTTCTCGTTTATTCTCTCTGGAAACACTTGACATAAGCCAAACGCAGGTGACAGACTTGACACCGCTTGCCGAGCTTGTCAAGTTGCAGACACTGAAATTGGAATATTGTGACATAGAAGATATCAGCATATTGGCAATACTCCCCAATTTACGGGAAGTTGATGTAAGCAATACACTGATCACAGACCTCTCACCACTCATTAGACCGTTTAATCCCATCACGGTGCGATGTGTGGGTTTACCCCCGGATGTTGTAGATGCGGTACGAGATAATCCGGGCATTGTGTTAGTTGAGGAATAGACAAAAATATTATAGCGGTTTTTCTGCAATGAGAAAGTAAAATTACCCCTTCATAAGTAAAATCTCATTGTATGCTTTCAGCATACAATTGATGCTAATGATCAGGGTATTCTAACAATACAGAATATCTGTAATGTTAAAAACAAGTGAGTCAAGGAGGCGTCCCTATTATGAAAAAAGAGAATAAAAAAAGTAAATTTCTATATGTTCTGGGTATCATTTTACAAACGATCGGTTTTTTGTTTTTGGCAGCGTTAATAAATGTTTTGATACATGAACGTGAAACAACCGATTGGACAGGGCTTGGACTGGGGCTTATCGTGCTTGTTGGTTTTATTGTTGCAGGAAGAATTCTTTGTAACAAGAATAATTAAATATTCGCAATGAATAAGAAAGGAAATGTTATGAACAAAGAAATATATACTATATCAATGGGAATTACTCTATTCGAAGATAGCAGGTATCCGGGTCCCGTTTCGCAAAACCCTGAAGAGGTAAACCGTTTCCTGGCACCTTTTGTTTTAGAAATCTTCAAAAAATATTATCCCGATGCAATTGACGATAAAAATAATCATTGGAATTATGATACTCGTTTTATGGTTATCCGGAATTTTGGAATCCATAATACACAGCATTTAGAATTTCGTGATCGAAATACCGGTGAAATTATTGATCACACAAAATATTATAATATTTGTCATGCAGCAAAAGAAAGCTGGCAAAAAGCTGTAATGCAAGCTTATCCCGAATACGACCATGCTGCTTTGGCCGAAGGAATGGCTAGGGCATCGTTTGAATATTTTCCTCAAAACGGCTTGCTTATAGGGTTCACGCTATTAAAAGGATTAGTGCGACAAGGTACGGAAGATTTTATGACAGAACGTGAACGTAATACTTTACAACACGAACACGATACTGTGCAAGGAAATCCGCAAAGCGTACAAAGAACATTATTTATAAGATTTGATATAGAAAAACTATCCGGCAGTTACGGAGCTGATAGTTATCGCATTTTATTTAGCACAGTCTCTTCTGAATTGCTGGCAGGTGCAATTTTGCGGATGGGAGATTCCGCGGATACGCTTGCCGGCAGAGAAAATGTAAATGTTATAGGAATAACAATGCAGGATAACAGTCAATTAGACATGATCAGGCAGGAACTTTCTGCTTCAACAGCATTTATGGCTGTTTCTGATACAATGCCTTTTTCAGTTGTGGACGGGTTAGGACAAGAGCCGCTTGTTTTAGACGGAACCTTTACCGTTTCCGGTGTCCAAATTCAAGACGACAGATTTTCTTGGGCAAAAAGTGTCTGGGACGAACTTAAAAAATCCGGTAAGGCAACAGATCCAATCATAGATTCTGTTAATCAGGAAAACAATATTGCCAAGATGTTTTCTATAGAATATGGCAATATTCAGGCAATACCTTTTCCGGAAGGAACGAAACCCTTAGAGTTTCTTGATGCCAACTATTTCGTGGTAACAAACGGCAAAGTAATGGGAACACGATATGGGGTAGTTGATAATAACGGCATGATTGTTTTACCTGTTACCCAAAAACATTCTGAAGCAATGTTCGGTCCTATAAAATATGAGATATTGAATGAGAAAGCGATTTTGCTTAAAAGCAACGGATTTACCCTCTACAGCATGACCGGCAATCTGATTCTGAGTTGCAAGAAACTGGTTAATCTTGGCTCAGATATGTTGGCAGTTTCTAATAAGAAGAAGTATGCAATCGTAAAAGTTGACGGCAGCGCGGTAAGCAGTGAAGAATTCGACACAGTTCTTCCTTTTTCCGACGGTATTGCTGTTGCAAAAAAAGATGACATGGTATTTGGCTACTCAGAAGATGGTACTATTGCCTTCACGCTTACAAATATCGACGAGATCCGCGGATTTTCCAATGGGTATGCCGTGTTCAAACAAGGGAAAAAATGGGGAGCGATTGACACCAAGGGGAATATTGCACTGGAAGCGAAGTGGAACTGGCTCAGAGATAGCGCTTTTGATGCCTTCGTATTTTCTGAAGCTACGTATCCTAAAATGAATATAGATCATTTTGGTTTAGTGGGAGTTGGTGATCGTATTATTATGCCATGCGAATATCATAATTTGGAGCAAATAGATAAAAATTTATTGAAGCACGGCACCATGATTTTTTATCAGTATACGATGGATAACAAGCGGTATGTTAAATCTCTGTTGACCTTTGGGGTCATCGATCTGCAAGGCAATGAAATCATTCCGCAAGGAATGGCTCTTATCGGTACGGAAAGCGAGGGACTCCGAGCATACGCAAGGTACTATTCGGATAATAATGTTGAATTCGGGTATATGGATGAAAATTGGAAAAGTATGTTTATTGTTTCGAAAGCAGAAAATATTCCGGCCAGAGATGCATTTAAATATGGTGTCGGAGAAGCAAAGACATATTTGTTTATCTATGATATTAACGATTTGTTTTCTCCTTTTTCAAATGGAAAAGCCTGGACCAGATTATCACGTGAAGGTCGAATTTTAAAAGACGGACGTTGGATAGATAATACCGGACAGGATATATCCGGCGCCCCGATACCGCCTCTCGAGAAAACACAAAAAATGGCTGAAATTTCAAACAGTCCCGACGAAATTAAAGCGCGGGAAGCTCTTGAAAGATTAGGCAGTCGTTTTACGACTGAAGGAGGATATTTTCCGCACAAAAGATGCAGACGCCTCATCGGGGATCTTTGGGAGATCGAAGCAAAAGACGGTAAGAAATCCTTCGTTTTAAGCCAAATGGAGTCTCTGAGCGGATTTTCCTGCGGTTTAATTGCAGTGAGAGATCTGTCTGTGAAAAAATGGGGCTTTGCAGATCAATACGGAAATCTGGTAGTGCCTCCGATATATGATTATGTCAGACCTTTTAATAATAATCGCACAATAGCACTAGAGGGAAAAAAGTATTATATAATCAAGAGAGAAGCCATTGTCAACAATAATAGCAAAGAAAAACTTAACAGTTATACTGAGACCGTTCTTAACAGCAATACCGATACAATTATTAGCAGTAATCCTGAAATTATCCAACAATAAAATGAAGAAAACAGTAATAAGTTGTCATTAATAACCAGAAAGGAAACATATTATGATTTGCAAAAACTGTGGGACACAAGTACCGGAAGGCAAAAAGTTTTGTCATATGTGTGGTAATCCCGTAATGGCAGATCCACCCGAAGTTGACGTGCCGGCAGAACTTTTTGAAACTGCTGAAACAGTTGAACCTTCCGAAGTTACCGAAATTACAGATCTTTTTGAAACTGCTGAAACAGTGGAACCCTCCGAAGTTACTGAAATTACAGGTCTTTTCGAGAATGCTGAAACAGTGGATTTATTTGAATCTGCCGGTACAATAGATTCATCTACATCTCCGGGAACAGCAGAACATTTCACAGCTCCTGAAATATCTGCTTCACCTGAAGCTTCCGGAACAGCAGATTCTTATCCTGTTCCCGGATCATTTTCTCCGCCCGCAGCCCCGTCAGATTATCTTAATTCTGAACAGACTTATTCTGTTGATGGAATGTATCCTTCTTATGAAAGTCCTGACAACCAATATTTTTCCCCTCAACAAGTTGAATACACCTTCGAGCAAACTCCGGAATCACCGAAGAAAAAAACCAAAAAGAAAAAACTATTTATTATCGGCGGTTCTGTCTTGGCTGTAGTCGTAGTTGCAGCAATTTTGCTGGTTCCTTTTATTATTAAGAAAACAAAACAAACAAAATATGATAATGCAATCGCATTGTTAGAAGACGGGGATTATGCCAAAGCTCAAGAACAGTTTACTGAACTCGGAGATTTTGAGGATGCGCAAGAAAAAGTTAAATACTGTCATAATAAAGAAAAATATGACAATGCAGCGGAACTATTAGATAAGGGTAACTACGCTCAAGCTCAAAAGCAATTCACGGAACTTGGAAATTTTGAGGATGCTCAGGAAAAAACTAAATACTGTCAGAACAAAGAAAAATATGACAATGCGATAGCTTTATTGGATGCCGGCGATTATGTTCAAGCCAATAAGCTTTTCACTGAACTCGGAGATTTTGAGGATGCTCAGGAAAAAGCTAAATACTGTCAGAACAAAGAAAAATATGATAGTGCAATGGCTTTACTGGATGCAGGTGATTATGTTCAAGCTCAAGAACAATTTACTGAACTCGGGGATTTTGAGGATGCTCAGGAAAAAGCCGAATATAGTCAAGACAAGGAAAAGTATAATAGCGCAATGGCTTTACTGGATTCCGGGGACTATGTTCAGGCCAAAGAAAAATTCACGGAACTCGGGGATTTTGAGGATGCCGCAATTCAAGTTAATAATTGTGAGAACAGTATTGCTTATGAAGAAGCTGAGGAATTGCTGACTCAAGAAAAATACAGTGATGCTGTGACAGCATTTGAGCAGTTAGGAGATTTTCGCGATTCAATTGAAAAAGCAGAATATTGCGAGAATTGGTTAGATTATTTAAGTGCTGAAGAATTATTTGAAGCCGGGGATTATGCAGCAGCAAAAGTTATTTTTTCAGAATTATCGAATATTTCTTTCTCTGATGCATCACAAAAATATTTAACCTGTGTTAATAAAGAAGATTATAAGGCTGCAGAAAAACTATATGATGAAGGATCTTATTATGATGCATATCTGGCTTTTGAAGCATTAGGTTCTTTTGAAGACGCTGAACAACGCAAGTCCGAATGCAAACAAACTTTTCCCTACACCGGAGAACAGTACCGTAATCCAAACTATTCTTGGGGTGATTTTTCATTAACAATCATACCTCCTGAAACTGATCAAAGTCGAAATTATTTAAAAATTTACACGGAGGATGACGTACTCGTGAGTTCCATCACTATTGATCAAGGTTCAAGTGCTGTAGTGTCTTTACCACAGGGAACCTATCGGATCAGAAATGCTTATGGGTCCGGTGCTTGGTTCGGAGAAGAAGACATGTTTGGTGATGAAGGTAACTATATAGTGTTACTTAACGGCGAGAGTGACAGTGATTTGTTTTCCCTGGCGGCCGGCTATACATATACGCTATATTTACGCTCTTACGAAGATGTACCCGGAGATCCGGTAGATTCGCAATATGAAAGCAGAGATAATTTTTAACTTGATGGATGCAATATGTTTCCGACAGAAACTACAAGAAAAACCCAAATAATTTTTATGAACAATATTTTATAAACAATTAGGATTTACCCTCAGTGTTTCTGCGGAAACTCCAACAGCAGCAGCACTCGGCGGAACATTTTCCAAGACGACGGCTCCTGCTCCGACTTTTGCTCCGTCGCCGATCGTAACCGGACCAAGCATGGTTGAGCAAATTCCCGTATTTCCGGAAGAAATAACAAGCATTTACACTGTACGATATTTATATTTTTGAAAATTGGTGCAAAGTTAATTGACTTTACATTTCATTAAGTGCTATCATACTTCGGCGACCACTCTGATCGGGTGTTATTAAAGCATGATTGCTACCTGGATCAGGTGAGACTGTTTACAGGGAGGAAAAAATGTACGCTATAATTAAAACAGGCGGTAAGCAATACAAAGTTGCTGAAAATGATGTAATTTATATCGAAAAATTAGAAGGCGAAGCCGGCGATGAAATTGTTTTTGATCAGGTTCTTGCACTTTCCAAAGACGATAAAATTCAAGTAGGTTCACCGTTGGTGAAAGATGCTTCTGTCAAAGGTGAAATTGTCAAACAAGGTAAAGGGAAAAAGATTACGATTTTCAAATATCGGGCAAAAAATACCTATCGTCGTAAAACCGGACATCGTCAGCCGTATACTTGTGTGAAAATAACAAGTATTGCATAAAAAGAGGCTGTAAGTGATACATGCAAAGTTTGTCTTTGATCAGCAAAAAAGAGTTGCATCCTTTTATCTGACGGGACATGCTGAATATGCTGAATCAGGTAAAGATATATATTGTAGTGCTGTATCGGCAATAACCCAAACTGTAATCGGAACATTAACCGAGTTTATAGAAGCGGGTCAAGATTTTATCTATCTGAATCAAACAGGTGCAATTGAATGTCAGATTTTGAATTATGATAATTTGCCGCAAGATACAAAAATAGCTGTTCAGAGCTTGATGTTTTCAGCATATATAGGACTTAAACAAATTGAAATGATTGACGGACAAAAGTTTTTGTCCATTGAGAAAGTAGAGGAATACTAATGATTAAGATTAATTTACAATTATTAGCCAGCAAAAAGGGTGTTGGTAGTACTAAAAACGGTCGTGATTCACAATCTAAGCGTTTAGGTGCAAAACTCGGTGATGGTCAATATTGTTTAGCCGGTAATATCATCTATCGCCAGCGCGGTACCAAAATTCACCCCGGTCAAAATGTTGGAAAAGGTAAAGATGATACCTTGTTCTCAATCATTGACGGTCAAGTTCGTTACGAAAGATTAGGACGTAAACGCACTCAAGTCAGTGTTTATCCGGTAGGTGAATAATCTGATTGCAAATCACTTTTTTATTACAGTAAGCTAAAACAATTTAATCAGCTTGCTTAGTTTATGTAACTTTGATTCAGATTATCAGGTGAATTAATTTGGACTATAAATAAGAATCTGCTATAATACCCGGCTTTTAAGTCGGGTTTTTTACTTTTAGATTTTTATTTGGTTAGAAAGCAGGTAGTTTTGTTTTTTGATCAAGTTATTATTGATGTTCAAGCCGGTAACGGAGGTGACGGTGCAGTATCTTTCCGACGCGAAAAATATGTTCCGGAAGGTGGTCCGGACGGCGGCAATGGCGGTCAAGGCGGAGATGTTTACTTAAGAGTTAATGCCGGGATTAATACTTTGCAATATTACCGCTATAAAAGAAAATTCAAAGCCGCATCCGGTGAGAACGGGATGGGGAAAATGCGTTTCGGTAAATCTGCCGATACTTTGTACTTAGAAGTACCGCAGGGTACTTTGGTTTATGATGCGGAAAACGGTGAACTCTTGGCGGATTTGACTGATGAGAATGAGGAATTTCTCTTAGCTAAAGGCGGACAAGGCGGTCTGGGAAATTCACATTTCAAAACCTCGGTCAGACAAGCTCCGCGTTTTGCCAGAGCAGGTGGTAAAGGTGAGAAAAAGTCGGTTAAATTGGAGCTTAAATTAATTGCCGATGTAGGCTTGATCGGATTCCCAAATGTCGGAAAATCGACACTTTTATCTGTAGTTACGGCAGCGAAACCTAAAATTGCCGATTATCCTTTTACTACGCTTACTCCTCAACTTGGAGTAGTGACATATTCGGATGTTTCATTTGTTGTGGCTGATATGCCGGGACTCATTGAAGGAGCATCGGAAGGAGTCGGTTTGGGTCATGATTTTTTGCGCCATATTGAAAGAACCAGGATGTTTCTCCAAGTTATAGATCCGACAATGGGTGATTTAGAAAATTTAATGAAGCAGTTTGAATTGATTGAATTTGAACTTGGTGAATATCAAGCAGAACTATTGGAACGCAAGCGTCTGGTTGTAATTAATAAAATTGATATCGCCGACAGTAAAGTAGTTGACAATTTAAAAGAAGAAATTGAAACCAGAGGCTTTGAAGTATTTTTGATCAGCGCGGCTACCGGGAAAAATGTTGATCGGTTAATTGCGAAAACAGCTGAATACATTTCTGAGTTGCCGGCAGTTCCTAAATTTAAGATTGAGGAGACTGAACATAAGACATATCGTTATCAGGCTAAAGAATTGTTCACAATTCATTTTGACGGTGAATTCTTTGTTGTGGATAGTGAATGGGCGGAACGTTTAGTCAGATCAACTGACTTCAATGATAATGAAGCATTTTTCTATTTCCAAAGATTGATTAAACGTCGAGGCCTGGATCAAGCCTTATATGAAGCAGGACTGGAGAATGGTGATTGGGTGAAAATAGGCAATATGGAGTTTCAGTGGCTGGAGGAATAATATGTTTCTGAATTGGGATGGAGATTTACTTCATTTTATTCAAAAAATAACAGAGCATCCGTTACTGGACAAATTTTTTACTTTTTATACTTCTCTGGGCGATAAAGGTTATCTTTGGATTGTGATTGGAATACTTTTATTGTTTTTTAAGAAAACTCGTAAAACCGGGTTCTTACTATTAATTTCGCTTTTGATCAGTCATCTCTTAAATACCCTTGTACTGAAGAATTTGATTGACCGCCCGCGTCCATATGAAGTACTGCCTGATATTCGTATGGTGATTGGCAGAGTAAAGGAAACATCATTTCCCTCAGGTCATTCTGCTACAGCATTCGGTTCAGCCTTTGTTGTTTTTCTGCGAGAAAAAGGTTGGTTGGGATGGACTGCACTAGCAATGGCAATTTTAATGGCATTTTCAAGACTATACGTAGGTGTCCATTATCCGACAGATGTATTGGCGGGGTCTATTATAGGAATACTAATTGCTTCAGGGGTGTTTTTTTTAGACAAATATATATCATCCAAGATCAATTCTCAAAACAAATCAACTATGAGTTCAGAATAAAGAGCAGCAAAATTTGTGCTACAAGTTACAAGCCGCTTACTTGAGTTGAAGTTTGATCATATTGATGATAGACTTTGCAAAGAATTGAGTTTTTCCTAGTTATTAATTTAAAGAAGACTGAATTCTGTTTTAAATATTAAAAAAAATATGGAAAACAAGGAACAATAAGGAAGGAATAATACAATGAAATCATATGTTTGTGATGTTTGCGGATATATTTATGATCCTGCAGAAGGAGATCCGGATAACGGTGTAGAACCGGGAACAGCTTTTGAAGATATTCCGGAAGACTGGGTTTGCCCGCTGTGTGGTGTTGGCAAAGAAGAATTTTCAGAATTAGAATAATCTTTCAGCAAATCAAATACTAAGCAATAAAGTGGTGATGAATACAAATCAAACGTTCATCACCTTTTTTTATTACTTATCATCACCTTTTCTTATCTTAGATTACTGATGGCCAATGGAAGCTATTCGTTTTTCTGCTATTCATTATTTAGATTAAACTGTACAAACTGTATCGTGCCAAAAAAGCTGGTGCTGTGAATTTGAACCCGCAGGCTCGTGATTTTTGGCACGTCAGAGGTTGGTTTAGAAGGTTTTGAGGCTCAGCCGTGCCAAAAAAGCCGGTGCTGTGAATCTGAACCCGCAGGCTCGTGATTTTTGGCACAGCAAGCTGTCAGTTGTTATCTTGCGACAGCAAAAGATGAAAGAGAGCTTGATAGATTTCAACTGCGTTTTCTTGCCAGTTACGACAAATGTCTCTTGCCATTTTTTCAGTGGGAACGTTGAGTTCTATAGAAAATATAACTTGATTGCGGTTTTTTTGTTCTAATTTGATTTTGAAATTCCGCTCGCTATCTTCAGAATAGTGAGCAGTCAAAGTACGTTCTTTTTTTTCGTGGGTACTTAGTTTTTCCAAAAAATCCTGTATCTGAGCCGGTAAGGTGTTGCCCAAAGCTTTGAGGACGGCAGAACCTTCCGGTGTAATATTAAGACGATTTACCGGTTTGCCTAAAGCTGTATATTCTACTTCACTTTTATTTTCGGAAATATGAATTAAATGTTGTTTGATTAGCAAATCCAGAGCAGCAGCGGCCGAGAAATAGTCTAAATACAATGAATTAATTGCGGAGTCGATGATGTTTTCCGAAGTAGAATTAGGTTGTTTTTCAATGATAGATAACATGATTAGAGCAGCTTGAGAATCATTTACCTGATGCATATTTTCTCCATTTCATATTGTTAGATTGATATTGTTCATATTGTTAGAAGTAATAGGATTACACATTGTTATACGTTTGTGTCAATCGTAAATTGACCGGTGTAAAGATTAAAGTATTCACCTCTGGCTTTGATTAATTCAGTATGTGTACCTTGTTCAATTATTTTACCATTTTTTAAGACAATAATCAGATCTGCATTTTTTATGGTAGATAATCGATGGGCTATGATCAGAGCAGTTCTGTTATGTAAAATGTTTTCGATTGCTTCCTGAATTTTTATTTCTGTTTCGGTGTCAATTGAAGAAGTTGCTTCATCAAAAACAAAGATCGCCGGATCGGCAATGATTGCTCTGGCAAAAGAGATTAATTGTTTTTCTCCGGTTGATAATTTGTTCCCGCCTTCACCGGCAAATGTATCATAACCGTTTTCCAGTTTTTCGATAAACTCATCTGCATAGACTAATCTTGCTGCTTCTTTTATTTCTGATTCACAAGCTTCAAGCCTGCCGTATCGAATATTATCAGATATTGTTGCATTGAATAGATGCGGTGTTTGCAAGACATATCCCAGATTATGGTAAAGCCAGGCCTGAGGTAAACTTTGGATGTCATATCCGTCAATCAAAATTTGTCCTTGCTGCGGTTCGTAAAATCTGCAGGCGAGATTGACCAGTGTAGTTTTACCTGCACCGGTTTCACCGACGATTGCCACTGTTTGTCCTGCCTCAATGATTAAATTGAAATTCTCCAAGATCGGCTCACCGTCAACATAGGAGAAAGAGACATTTCTAAATTCTATTTGGCCTTTGATTTCCGGCCAAGGCTTTTCGCCGGCTCCGTCTTGCAAACCATAATTTCTTATAACTTCGTCACTGTCAGTAATCTCGACCGGCTCATTGAGCAATATAATTACTCTTTCCGCTGCTGCTTGAGCCGCTTGCAATTCACTGAAAACACCGGCAACTTGTCGGATCGGATCCCATAAACGCAGCGAATATGCAAAAAGAGCATAGATTGTACCGATTTCGGTCAGATTTTTTGTATATGCTTCACCGCCCAAAACCAAGATCAAAGCAGCAACAATCATACCGAGGATCGAAACAGTCGGCAAGAACAAGGCAGCCATTCGGCTGGCATCGATTGAATGGCGATTCATTTTTTCTGCAGTTGCAAAGAATTCCAGTTCGTTTTCTCTTTCCCTCAATAACGTTTTTGTAGTTCTTGCACCCATGATTCCTTCGTTAAATTCGCCGGTTATTTCGGAATTAAGACGGCGAATTTCACGTTGAGTTGTCAACAATTTTTTTTGAAAATAAACAGTAATTGCAATGATAACCGGAACAGCAAGCAAAGCGATAAAAGCCAGTTTGAAATCCATAATCAACATTGCCGCGAGAATGACGATTATGGTAAAACCGCCCCAAACGAAATCAATAATACCGAAAGAAATAGTTTCACAAAGTCTGGTTACATCATTAATCATGCGTGATAAGATCCAACCGACCGGCATGCGATCATAAAAACTGAAAGAGAGATTATGTAAATGTTCAAAACCCATTTTGCGAATGTTGTATGACATATCTGTTTCAATCCGCCCTGATAATTTCAGCCAATATTTTGTACAAAATGCAATTGCTACAACTATTACCAGATAAATGATTGAATAAAGCGCAAGACCTTCCGTAACATTATTTTTGATGAAATAATTGATTGCAAAGCGTACCATGATTGGTGAAATACTCTCTAAAACAGCAACAATAATTAAGACGACGACAAGGCTGATAATTAAACCTTTTCGGGGTGCGGCTAATTTTATGAATTCCAACCAGGTTTTGGTATTGATTTTATTTGTATGTTGATCTGCTTTTTTACTCATTTTCATTCGTTCAGCCAATCATGTTGAATTTGATATACACGTTGATAGAGTCCGGTTTGATTTACTAATTCCTGATGTGTACCGGATTGAGTTATTTGTGCATCTTCCAGTACGAAAATTTGATCCGCATCGTAAATGCTTGAGATACGATGTGAAACAATGATTGTTGTTGTTCCTTGAGGTCTTTTTTTGAGAGATTTCCGGATTTCACGATCGGTTTCAGTGTCCACGGCGGAGAGTGAATCGTCAAAAATCAAAATCTGACAATCACGGATTAAAGTTCTGGCAATTGCCAAACGCTGTTTTTGTCCTCCGGATAAAGTAACTCCGCGTTCACCGACTACGGTGTCGTAGCCTTGGCTGAATTGTTCAATTTCATTGTCCAGGCGAGCAATTTTTGCATAGCGGCGAACATTTTCAATACTGGTTTGGGGCTTAGGCAAGCGAATATTGTCGCCTATACTGCGTGAATATATATATGATTCTTGGAGAATCAGACCTACTTGTCTGCGCAAATTATAGCGATTGATTTGCTCAACCGGTATATCGTCAAACAACAATGTGCCGGAACTTGGCAGATATAGTTTTTGTAACAGTAAGAGCAAGCTGGATTTGCCCGATCCGGTCGGACCTAGAATGCCGATTGTTTGACCTGCTTTAATTTCAAAGTTGATATTCTGTAATACCGGTTCGGAACCGTCAGGATATTGAAAACTTACATTATTAAATTTAATATTACCATTCAGTTCAGGCTTGAGCAGACCTTCATCATCAGGTTCCGGTTCGGCATCAAGAATTTCTTTCAACCTGCCGAATGATATTTGTGCTTTGCCGATATCGGCAATAACTCTGGCTAAAATCCTCAAGTTTATCAATAAGCGATCGGCGTAAGATACAAAAACAAGCATAATCCCAAGATGCAAACCATGTGAAACAACCCTGTAGGTACCGATAATCACTACTAATGCCAACACAGCATTTGAAAACAAATCGGATAAAAACCAGAAATTACCCATGATATCGTATTGCTTTATACCATAATCATAAAGTTCACGATGAGTTTCTTCTAATTGGTCCAGTTCGAATTTTTTACGTCCAAATGCTTTGATTACACGCATTCCGGTTAAACTTTCTTGTAGTCTTGCCGATAGTTTTCCTTCTGTTTCATCCCAGAGTTCGAACTGACCGCGACGTTTTTTAAAATAGATAATTGTACTGATAAACATGATTGGTGTTATGGCAATTGAGACGATGCTGAGTGTTGAATCTAAATTAACCATAACAAAGATGGAGATAATAATGGTTGTGATACATCTGATAATTTGCAGAAGTTGATTTTGAAAAAATCTTCTGATTACTTCGACATCACTGGTACAGCGTTGAACCAAGTCACCTGTTTCAGCTTTGGCATGCCATGCGTAAGGCAGTTTTTGCAAATGGGAAAATAGTTTACGCCTCATGTTTTCTGCACCATTTTCTGCAACCTTAGCAATGTGAAACTCAGAGATGAATTCAGCTATTCCCTGGATAACGGTAATTCCTAATAAAATCAGACCTAATACCCAGAGATTATTTAATAAAAACTGACGTCCGCCGATGTGCCAATAGATATTTTCCAAAAACTGCGGCAGAACCACATCTTGATTAAGTAAAACTCTATCTACCGTAAAACCGACAATAAGCGGAATTAATAAGCCGCAGATAGCAATGACCATAATAGATATAACTGCTGAAATCAAATAATTCAAATCTTTTTTGTAAAAACTGAAAAAATGTGTGCTTGTTTTTTGCTTTGTCATTGATTCTCCCGGATTATTGTATCAGTAACTTCCCTCTTCGTGAATCGCATGATAAACGACATTTTAATGCCGTTTTAATATGCAATTTGAAAGTTTGTTTGTCAGATTAGTATTTTAGCAGTTTCATTCTTTGAGTCAATTTACTATAATAATTTGAATACAAAACATAAAAAACGAATCGGAAAGGTTACAAATGATTACAATATTGTCGGAGCAAATATCACAAAATACGAATGCTTTGAATAATTTTTTGGAATATTATTTGCTTAATCGAAGTGTCAAGTTATGGTTGATTGCTTTGCTTATTGTTTTGGCAGGATTTCTGTTCAAAGGTGTATTGGGCAATTTTTTAGCAAAATTAGTTTCCCGTATTAAAATCAGTAATCGTGTTTTAGGAACGGAAAATGAAAAACAATTTAAAAAGGTATTGTCTTGGATTTTACCTTTAGTTGCTTGTAAAGTAGCAGTTACCTATGTATTAAAAGCAGGATCTACCTTAGATAGCATAATAAATGTTTTATTGAGTTCATGTTTAATTATATTGGCTTTATTTATTGTAGAATTAATATGTCGTACTCTGTTCAGTTTTTGGCACAAAGAAAATCCTGAGAAATTTTCAGTAACGATATATCGGTTTTTAATTCAAATTATCAGAGCCGTTTTGATTATCTTAGGTTTGATCATGATTTTGAGTTTGTTAAAGATTAACGTAGCAGGAATTATAACCGGCTTAGGATTAGGCGGACTTGCAGTGTCTATGGCAGCGAAAGATTATCTGACTGATTTAATTGCCGGATTTTCGATTATGTCGGAAAAGATTTTTGAAATTAAAGATTATATTAAAGCACCTGACATCGAAGGAATTGTTGAAGATATTAAATTTCGTCAGACTCAAATCAGGACTTTTGATCAAGGCTTGATGGCTGTGCCAAATTCGAAATTAACCCGGGATTATGTAATAAATTACTCGAGAATGGGTAAACGCCGCTTGCGATTTATGGTCAATTTACCGACTTTTGTAACATTGGAACAAATAGCCGGTTTGAAAAAGTTGCTGGCAGATTATATTGAGCAAAATAATAATGTTACAGAAGATGATCCTCTTCTCGTTACATTTTCAATTAATCCTGATAAAATTGAGTTTCTGGTACAATATTTCATTAAAAGTATAGTATATGCTGATTTTGTTCAGGAACAGGATCAGATTTTGCGATTGATTTGGGATTATCTGAGTAAAGAAGAAATTGCTGATCCGATTGTACTGGTAGATCTATTGGATAATAAAAATATAGCTGAGTCAGAAGGTGGAGAAACGTAAGTTTTCCGTATTAAAACAAATGGATAATAAAACAATGTTAAATAAGATTTCCGGATTTTCTTTTTATAAAAAACCATGGTTTGCAGCAGGTTGTATAATTTTGGTATTTGTTATCGTTTTGTCCATAGGAGTACATTCCTTATGGAAAAATACTTTCGGACAAATCAATATTGTACGTGAAACTGATGCCGAAAAAGAAAAGCAAGCGTATGTAGTTGATGAACAATATCGAGATTCCCCGGAATTAATACTATCGGACAAAGAACCGAAAAATCCGATTCCTTATGATAAAGATGTAACCAATATCTTGCTGTTGGGTATAGATTCGCGTCATAAGGAGAAAATTGACGAACGTTCTGATGCAATGTTGATTTTGACAATTAACCAGACTCAGAAAAAAGTAAAATTAACTTCTTTACAACGTGATATGTTGGTCGAGATGCCGGGAATGGACATAATGGATAAATTGAATCATGCCAATGTGTACGGCGGACCGAAATATGTTATGGAAACCGTCAATAATGCGTTGCGTTTAGGTATTGATCGATATGTGGTTGTTAATATACGAGGATTGGAAAGAGTTATTGATTTGTTGGATGGGATTGAAATTAATGTAAAGGAAGATGCAATTCCTTTTGTTAATAAAAATATTGATTATACAAATCGCGTATTCCGAGATACTGAACAGGCCGGGCATATTACTAAAGCAGGATTACAAAAATTGAATGGCAGACAAGCCGTGGGCTATGCCAGAAATCGTTCAACTATTGGCGGTGACTATGATCGCATGCATTATCAACAGGAAGTAATACAGGGTATTTTCACAAAATTTACCGCTGCAAGCGGTGAGAAAAAGCTTGAAATAATAAAAGAAGGTTTATCACTTGTTACAACAAATTTAACGAATGAAGAAATGCTTGGTCTAATGCAGTCCGTATTACCGATTTTGGATGGTAAAATTGAAAATTTAACAATTCCCGTTGAAGGATATCATACGCATTATAGTGGAGCGGCTTGGCTGAATCTCTGTGATTTCAACGGTATGATTCCTATAATTCAGGATTTTATTTTCGGAAAAACATTTCCGTTTGATCCGGTTGCAATAATTCCCGGAGCTCCCAATTCGCCTGATGCAATTTCAGTGGTCGGTCAAATTGATCAATGGGTTGTGCCGGATGCAACGGATTCAAGTGGTAATTTAAGAGTAGAAGAGCCAAGTAGTTCGGATATTTATCAGAATACCGTTCCGTTGGAAACTACAGCTCCAGGCACGTCAGGCTCAGAACAAGGTGAACCCGTACCGTCAGTAATCGAACCGTCAGATACAGTTCCGACAAGCTCGAGTGACATTACAATACAAACTGTTCCGAACGAGTCTGCAGATCCTTCGGTAATTCCGCCGGAGTCTTCGGAGACTTCGGTAAATTCGGAAGTAACGACGCCGACTGTACCCACAAATACATCAGAGACGGCTGCAACTACACCTGCAGCAACAACCGAAGCGCCTCAGTCTCAGGCAGATCCGCCAATTACCACACCATCTACATCCGATGTGCCGTAATCGGGTGATTAGAAAAGAGATAAATTTTCTTGTTAATTGATTTATGTATTATAGGTATACTGTTTTATCAGGTAATTCAAGGTTGGCGCAGAGGATTTTTAGGAGTCATTTTACGTTTAGTTATTACGATTGTTGCTCTGTTGCTGGCCGCATTGATTGCAAATCTGATTTCAGATTATCTTACTTTGACATTCTTTCCGGAAACTAAAATAACCGACTTGAGTCAAGAGCTTTCAGGGCAGATTTTGGACAAGGGAAGACCAATTCCTCTGGCATTACAAAATATCGGTCTTTCGGAAAATATGAGTAATCAGTTATCGGAGAGTGTAGGCGAGGCAACTCTGCCTTTGATAGAGAACCTGGTAAGAAAGCTGGCAGTGCTTCTGGTGACGGTAATTTCTTTTTCAGTTATTTTTACGATCTTACGATTGGTGTTATATTTTTTAGTTAACAGATTTTCTGATTTATTTAATCGAATTCCGATCTTGGGAAATGTTAATCGAGCGTGCGGAATTCTTCTTGGAATTCTGATTGCAGGACTATTTTCAATGATTTTGGTAATTAGTTTAAGTCAGATTGCTCCTTTTAGCGGAATAGTATTACAGCAATCTTCAAATTCACTCTTTTATCGTTTGTTATTGGAAAATGCCATAATGATTTCATGATTATCCACAATTCTTTGAGATTTGTTTCTTGACAAATGCTTTCTATGATTCTATATTATTATTCGTTAGCACTCTGGAGTTCCGAGTGCTAAAATAATGCTTATAAAAATCAATAGATATAAGGAGGTTAGCATGAATATTAAACCATTAGGTGATCGTGTTGTAATCAAAATGTTAGAAGCTGAAGAAACTACCAAGAGCGGTATCGTATTGCCGGGCAGTGCTAAAGAAAAACCGCAGATTGCGGAAATAGTCGCAGTAGGTCCGGGTGGAGTTGTTGACGGTAAAGATGTAATTATGGAAGTTGAGGTTGGCGATCAGGTATTAATCAGCCAATATGCCGGTACTTCATTTAAATTTGATGATGTTGAATATACTATCCTCAAACAAAATGATATTTTAGCGATTGTTGAGTAGTGTGTTTTTTTATAGATAGAAAGAATAGGACTCTTACGGAGGAATTAATATGGCAAAAGAATTAAAATACAATGATGATGCACGTGATGCACTGTTGAGCGGTGTAAATAAGTTAGCAGATACAGTTAAGATTACTTTAGGTCCGAAAGGCAGAAACGTAGTTTTGGACAAACAATACGGTGCACCGGTAGTAACTAATGACGGTGTTTCCATTGCAAGAGAAATTGAATTGGAAGATCGTTTCGAGAATGCCGGAGCACAACTTATTAAAGAAGTTGCTACCAAAACACAAGATGTTGCCGGTGATGGTACAACTACGGCAACTCTTTTGGCACAAGCAATTTATCGTGAAGGTTTGAAGAATATTGCAGCAGGCGCGAATCCGATGATTGTTAAACAAGGTATCGATAAAGCAGTAGAGGCAGCAGTAGAATCTATCAAAGCCGATTCGAAATTGGTCGAAGGCAAAGATGATATTTCACGTGTAGCTTCAATTTCAGCTGATGACAAAGAAGTAGGAGCCTTAATAGCCGATGCTATGGATAAAGTTTCCAATGACGGAGTTATCACTGTAGAGGAATCTCAGACCATGGGTACCGAACTTGAAGTTGTTGAAGGTATGGAATTCGATCGCGGCTATATTTCAGCTTATATGGTAACCAATACAGATAAAATGGAAGCGGTTTATGAAGATGCTCGTATTTTGATTACCGACAAAAAGATTTCTGCAATTCAGGATATCCTGCCATTATTGGAAGAAGTGGTACAAGCAGGTCAAAAGTTGGTTATTATAGCAGAAGATGTTGAAGGTGAAGCCCTTTCCACAATTATTCTCAATAAATTGCGCGGCACATTTAACTGTGTAGCAGTTAAAGCTCCGGGTTTTGGTGATCGTCGTAAAGATAACTTGCAAGATATAGCGATTTTAACCGGCGGTACATTCGTGGCCGATGATTTAGGCATGGAATTAAAAGAAGTAAAACTGGCTGACTTAGGTCGTGCAGGCAGCGTTATTGTGACTAAAGATACGACAACAATCGTTGACGGTGCCGGTGACAAAGCTCAGATCAAAGATCGTGTTAATGTAATTCGCAATCAAATTGAAGAGGAAACCTCGGATTTCGATCGTGAAAAATTGCAAGAGCGTTTGGCAAAATTATCCGGGGGTGTTGCTGTAATTAAAGTCGGTGCAGCTACTGAAACTGAGATGAAAGAAAGAAAAATACGTATAGAAGATGCTTTGGCAGCAACTCGTGCAGCAGTTGAAGAAGGAGTAATATCCGGTGGTGGTACTGCATACATTGATGCTATGGATAAAGTGCAGAAAGTATTAGATGAAACCGAAGGAGATGTACGTACCGGTGTTTCAATCGTGCTCAAAGCTTTAGAGGAACCGGTTCGTCAAATAGCTGCTAATGCCGGTTTCGACGGAAGCGTTATTGCAGAAAGAGTTAAAAACAGCGATCGCGGCAAAGGATTTGATGTTTTATCCGAAGAAATCGTTGACATGAACGAAGTCGGAATAGTCGATCCCGCGAAAGTAACTCGCTCCGCATTACAAAATGCAGCTTCAATTGCATCAACAATGCTGACGACAGAAGCTATTGTCGCCAATATTCCTGAACCTGAACCTGCAATGCCTGCCGGCGCACCGGGTATGTATTAATTAAACAATGATTTAGACAATAATCTTGTCAGATAATTGTCTACAAAGTATTGACAGGTTTTTTGTAATAATTATACAAATTAAACGGCTTTATCGTTTTGATAAAGCCGTTTTTTGATAGGTTAAAACCCAAGATGATTGAATTAATACGAAACAGTGACTATACTGTTACGAGATGAAAAAGGATAATCCGATGATTGCAGATAAGGATAACTCAAATCGAAAAAAACAAAGCTTGGTTGAACCTCATAATTCAGGTCAAAGTCTTTTGAGTTCTAAGATTGCTAAATCAGATTTGAGAAAAAAACAAACTGATAAAAATCAACATAAGGGTTTGATTATTATCTGTTTATTAGTCTTGGTGTTTTTCGGATTATTAATCATCTTAATCTACAAACTTCCGGATTCACCGGAATTACCGGAAGATGAAGAGCTGAAACCGATTGATTCGGCAAATATTGAAACTGTTTTAGAATTCTCGGCACATGATGCAAATAGATATTTTCCTTTTGCCAATCAGCTGGTTTATTTGTCTCAAGATCAAATTATCTTGAAGAATCATGCCGGAAAAGACATTTATCAGGAACAGATTGATTTTGAAAGACCGGTCGGAGTATTTAATGCAAATTATTTTGTTGCAGGTGATAGAAATTCCGGCAAAATAATAGTACTAGATAATCATAGCAAAAAATTCTCATTACATTTAGATGGTCGTTTTGCCGGAGCATATTTTGGCGGTGATGAATTTTTGGCAATTGTTGAAGAAAATTCGGATCAACCGGGTTTTGTTCATATCATCAAGTTGCAAACCGGTGAAAAAATGTTGATGATTCAATTTGTTGAATCAGGATATCCTTTAGCAGTCAGTTTCAGCAATAATTTAGATTATTTCGATGTTCTTCTGACTAATATAAAAGGTTCGATGATTCAGCCGATCATTAAAAGATATGATTTGAGCGGCAATCCGATCGGGCAAAAATTACCGGATGATCATCCGTTCTTATATGGAAAAATTACTCATGATCCGAATAATAACATTGTGCTATCAAGCACATCGAATATTTTGGTGTTGAACTTGGAACAGGAAAAACCTCTTGCCAGCTATTCACCGGGGAAAGTTTATGAAATTGCGTCAGGCACAAAGCTTACGGCTTTTGCTTCAACGCATATTGAGGGAAATTTGCAAATTGTTGAATGGGATCCTGCAAAACAAGTATTTAATGAAAAAGAGATTGAGATCGGGACATTGATTGACAATTTCACTTATTCTGCAGATTATATCGCTTTTAACGATAACAACAAGGTTAAAGTTATTGATTGCAATAACGGAAATTTGATCTTGGATCAGGCCGTAACTGGGGATATAGTACGTATCGGCATTAATTCAAATCAAATAATCTTGATTACTGAACAAGGTGTGAAAATTTTAAGTCTATAATTTTCAAGTTAACGAGGGGTGTATGGAATCGGAATTAAAATTTACCTTAATAGATGACACGGATTTTACGGAAATCATGAATGAACCGATAATTTTTGAGCATTTGTTATTGACCGGAAATATGTCATATGCAATGCGTTCTTCCTATTTTGACACTGCAGATCAGCTATTGCGTCAACGTAAAGGATTTCTCAGAATCAGAAGAAGTAATGAACGTTTCTATCTGACTCTAAAATTACCAAGCCATAATAACGGCCTGCAAGATCCGGGTGTTTTTGAAAGACAGGAATGGGAATTTGAATTAAATGATGAAGAACAATATTGGGATATGAAAACCGGTATCAATCCGACCTGGTTTTTGAATCGGATGTTGAACGGAAATGAATATAAAGAAGCTAGCGATCCCGACTTAGTTCAAATTCTGCGTGTTCTCGAGGGCAGACCTCTCCATGAAGTATGTCTTGCCGATTATACCAGAACTTCATATGCCTATTCCTATCGTTCAAGCCGCTTCGAATTATGCTTTGATGAGGGTTATTTGGGGACTGCAGAGTATGTTAGGCAATTTTCAGAAATTGAACTCGAACTCTTGACCGGGAATCGAAAGGATTTGTTTTATCTGAAAAATGATTTTTTGACGCAATTACCGGTTGTCACTGCCACTAAAAGTAAATATGAACAGGCGATTGAGATTGCCGACCTTTATCGAAGATGAAATATGATTGTATAGTCATCGGTGGTGGTGCTTCGGGAGTAATGGCGGCATTATCGGTACGCCGGCATTTTCCTGAATATAAGATATTAATTTTGGAAAAAGAATATCAATTATTGCGTAAAGTTCTGGCTTCAGGCAACGGCCGGTGTAATTTATCCAATAGAAATATCAAAGCAGATAATTATTTCAGTTTGCAAGCCGGAAAATCCTCAAAACAAAAATTTCTGCAAACGGCTTTTAATATTTTTTCTTACCCTGATACAGTTGAATTCTTTTGTAATCTGGGTATCCCGTTGCGACTTGATCAGAGTGACAGAGCTTATCCTTATTCCGAACAAGCTTCAAGTGTGGTTCTGACTTTAACACAAGCTTTAATCACAGCAAAAATTGATGTGTTATTGCAAGCAAAAGTCAGCAGTATCAAATCTGCAGACGGTTTTCTGAGCTTGGCGGCAGAGCCATGCATTACGGTTAAGCAAAAGCAACACTTTACTTATTTAACTTCTGCCGAAACTTATCAGTGTAAAAAACTAATTGTAGCATGTGGCAGCAAAGCAGCCGAGAATTTGGGCGGTACAGATTCCGGATATCAATTGCTGGCAGAATATGCAGCGATATCCGAATTGCGTCCCGGTTTAGTCCCTCTCAATCTGCTAATGGATCAAAAAGCAAAAATACTTGTCGGACAAAGATTTAAGGGCAGTGCGAAATTAATTGATAACAATACGCTCTTAGCAGAAACATCCGGTGAGTTTTTATTTGTCGAAAACGGATTATCAGGAATTGCGGCTATGGAGCTTGCACGATTCTTACCGCAAGCTGATCAAGCTAACCAAAATATAATTGTTGAATTGGATTTTGCCCCTGATTATCAATTATCTGAAATAGAAGAATTATTATTTAATCGTCAGAAAATACTGGATAAACAAAAAGAGGATTGCTCAGCGGTCGGTATAGTAAAAGCCAAAATTTCAGATTATCTTGTACAAAGGGCAGGTTCAATCAATAATCTGACAAAATTAATGAAATCAACTTCATTTAAAGTTAACGGCAGCAAAGGATTTCCGGCTGCTCAAATAACTGCAGGCGGTGTATGCCTATCACAAATCAGAATGCCGAGTTTAGCCCTCAAATCTCAACCTAATATTTATCTCTGTGGCGAACTGATCGATATTGACGGTAAAACCGGCGGTTTCAATTTACAATGGGCATGGACGAGCGGTTTTATTGCCGGACAGTTGCATGATTCTATCTGAAAAACATTCTCAATATACAATACATCTGCTCATGTGTACTAACAAAAATATTGCTAACTACATCGAGATAGCAGCGGTTTTGAAACAGATATCATAATTCACTTTCCGGATGGATTTTTTACAGTCGTTTTACATGTTTTTAAATATCGTGTAGTAATATTATTCCAGAAGATTATTGGTCAAACATTTGTTTTACAATATTTTGCAAAATCTTGTTGCTTAAGCTTAATATCTTTATGGAATCCGGTTGTTGACGCTCAGTGGATCATTTAATAAGTTTAAAAGTGTAAGTAGTTCAAGCTCAATGCGTGAGTATATTTTCGTAACAGAATCGGACGGAATTTTCATAATGTGTATGTCGCTATGAACTTAATGGAGAACAATAAATGGAGAAAAAAATAATGAGTAATACAGAAATCCTGATCTTCGAAGTGGTTTTATCTGCTGTTATCGTTGTTCTTGGTCTGACAAATAAGAAAGTACTATTCCTTCAGGGACCGAGAGCCATGACTATTGTCCTGGGAATTATGGGTATGCTGCTGTGTACCATCAGCATCGGTAAGTTCATTTCGGCTGCTCCTGCTCATCCATTAACTATTCTGGGGTATATCTTCGGGTGTGTGGCACTGATTGCATTTATCACTCAGGTTTTTAAGCTTGAAATCCCGGTGCTGAAAGATCCTGATAAGGCATTGGTCGTTTTGGTAGTTGCCTTGGTAATGAAAGGTCTGATTGCCAGGTTCCGGCCACTCTTGTCCAGGGCATAATAACCTGTTTTTTGTGTCTCTTGTAGCAGTGTATTCTACTATTTTCCTGATAAATATTCTGAATAAATAATCTCACCATAGTGTTCTTTCAGCTGATTGGCCATACAGGGGACTTTACCGGTAAAATCCATTTTATCAAGACCCGTGTGAGATGCACCGTAAATACTCATGATTTTTTCGTAATCAAGTGAATCAAACTCACGGATAAAATTTTCTGTCATTTTATTCTCACGATAAACATCGTCAGAGGTTTCATAAAAGTATTCGCCCTGCTCGATAACTTCTTGTGCTATTATAAATTGCTCAGAATTTGGAGCTGTGCAGGTTTTTATCTGGACAGCAGTGAAAAGTGAGCAGATTTCATGGTTGAGACGTGAGTTTCTGCTCAGAATTTAGAGCTATGCATAGTCAATAGGAGGAGCAAAGTACATTCTGTCCCCGCGATACTTTTTTATACTTGCTTTATCTGTAATTGTTTGAAATTTAGGCATATCTTTACTATTATGCAACATAGCATTAAAATCTTTCTTGTCTTCATTAGCCATATTGTTCACCTCCTGACTCAAGAATAATGTCTTAACTTTGTCTATGCAATGAGACAGTTTTAAATATTTTGAAAATTTTATCAATCTGTTTTTTTCTTTATTTTCGAACCTGCCTGATCCTTATACATCAAATATCATTTATTTGAGCATTCTCAGTTTATATTTTTTATTTAATAAGATAATATATTGACTGACAAGTCTATCCGGATTTGAAAAACTAAATCATAAAAAATGTAGAATGTATTCTGTTTAATAAATTGAACTATAACCATAGAATATGAGGCACATAAAATGCAACTTGAAAAATGTCCCTATTGTGGGAACGAGATGGAAAAAGGAAGTCTGCCGAATGAAACACATCCGTATTGGTTGCCTGCAGATATAAAAGCAACTCCGTTAAGATATGTAGTGCCTAAATCGGGAGTAAAATTAAAGCTTGAGGATTCTACATTTTTCGAGTATCACAAAACAACTGCCTACTACTGCTCTAATTGTAAAATCATTATTGCAGAAACTTATGATTAATAAGTTTCTGACAACTAATCTTATAAACCAAAAGTGTAAACACCAAATGTCAAAACATTATGAGTGGTTCGAAGGAGGATATTTCTGTCGTAATTGGGTAGAAGACTGAAAAATAGGAGTCAAACAGATTATATGACTCCGGAGTTGTCAGCCGAAGTTTTCTAAAATTTCAGCCAGCTTTAAATAGATCGATTCGTATTGATCAATCAGGATTAACAATTGCTCATACTGTACATAGATTTTCGGATCGGTTGCAGTTTCAAATTTGGATTCCATTTTATTTTTTTGTTTAATTGCAATATCAATTTTTCTGGTTAGGGAAGCGAGGGTTTCATCACCGAGAGCTTTGAATCTTCTGGTTTGCATTAGATTATTGGGTAAAGTCTGTAAATTGTTCAAAGATTTTTCTAAACGTACTTCTTTTTTTGACCAAAGCTTTCTTTTGTTTTGTGAAGTAATTTTGTTGGTATCATCTGTATCATCGGATTTTGAATTATCAGTTTTATAAGAATTATCATTTTCGTTAAGTGAATTATCTGCTGAAATATCTTGCTGCCGGGGGATTATTGTTGTTTCAACTGTTTGGCTTCGTTTAGTTGGAGCTGCAATAGCCTGTTCTTCGACACGACGAAAATCATTGTAATTGTTAAATCGTTGGATTGTTCCGCCAATAAAACCTAAAATGTATTGAGCAATTTTTTCGATGAAGTAGCGATCGTGACTGACTGCTATTATTGATCCCTCATACGTAACCAGTGCATTTTCCAAGATTTCACATGAATTGATATCAAGATGATTCGTCGGTTCGTCAAGAAAGAGCACATCGGGTTTTTTGCTTAACAAATGACATAAGTAAAGGCGACTTCTTTCTCCGCCGGATAAGGTGTTTAAGGGTTTAAAAACATCAATACCGCGAAAACCGTATTTTGCCAGTTCGTTGCGGGCGGTAGCTTCTGTCCAATTTGGTTGAACTTCAGCCAAGCTTTCCAAAACATTGCAGTTTTCATCGGAAAATTCAATCAATTGACCGAGAAAGCCGTATTTGATGTCAGTTGCTAAATTAACTGTACCAAATGCATGTGGTTCATTTCCCAGCAAGGATTTTAAGAGAGTGGTTTTGCCACAACCGTTTACTCCGACAACGACAATTTTTTGTTTGCCTTGCAGCGACCAGGAAAAAGGCTGAAACAAAGGTGCGGTTCGTCCCGGAAATTGCACATAAAGATCTTTTGTTGATATTAAGGTTCTGGTGGGATCACCTAAATCCTGACCTTTGAGAATTTTAATATTTAACTGCGTCGGTTTGTTTTTTAATTTAGTTTTCAGGTGGCTTAACTTCTGACTGATTATCGCCTCTTTTTTTTGACTGGAACGGTAAGAACTTATTTTACGATGAGAAAACATGGTTTGTGTAATATCGGTCTGTTTATTCAATTCAGTCTCAACTTTATCTATACTTCGATTTAATGATTTTTGTTGCTCAGCACTCAATTTGACAAAGTTGGAGTAATTACCGGGGAAGATAGTCAATTTACCTCCTGATAATTCGGCAGTTCGCGTCGCGATTCGATCAATAAAAAATCGATCATGCGAAATAAGCAGTACGGTGGAAGAAGTTTTTTGCAAAAAGTTTTCTAACCATTCAATTGCTTGATGATCGAGATGATTGGTCGGTTCATCGAGCAACATCACATCAGGTTCCCGTATCAACAATCTGGCGAGTTGAACACGCATTTTTTCTCCGCCGGATAATTCTTGAACCGGCCTTTGTGCGGTAGCTGAATCGATACCTAAACCTGCTAAGATTTCTGCTAAACGGTATTGATATGCATAACCGCCCAGACTTTCGAATTTTGCGGTGGTTGAACTAAATTGATCCATAATTTGTGCGTGTTCGGATTCAGTGTGACGTGCTGATGTATCGGCAAGACCATTCGCCAATTTCTGCATTTGTTGTTGTAAATCATAAATTTCTGCATCGAAAAGGGCATCGGTGATAATGTTGTTCAGATTAACCTGTTGTTCTAAATAACCGATAATTGTATTCTTTGCAATTGTAATCTCGGCATTTTCCGAATCCGGTTGTTCCAAACCCAAAATTAAACGAAACAGAGTAGTTTTGCCTGTTCCGTTTTCACCGATGATTGCCAGTTTTTCTCCGGGATTGATGTGCAAATCAATATCTGTTAAAACCGCTTTTTCATAATATGATTTACTGACATTTTTCAAACTAATTAAACTCATCTCTTAAATTATACAGATTATTTTGTTACTGTTCTATTTTAATCCTTATGTTAGAATAATATTATTAAACTGAATTTTAAAATAATTCTGTCGAACTGAATCGTTACAGAAATTGTTAATAATTGTCTTGAGGAAATATTATGCGGATTTCATTTGCAAATGACTATAGCGAAGGTTGTTTACCGGAAATTTTAGAAAATTTGGGCAAAACAAATTTTGAACAAACCGGCGGATATGGATTGGATTCGTACTCTAAATCTGCAATCAGGAAAATTGAGCAATTATTGGGAGCAGAACCGGAACAAGTTGACATTCATTTTACGGTGGGCGGAACTCAAGCAAATTTAATTGTAATTTCCCATGTTTTAAAACCGTATGCAGGTGTCTTATCTGCACCAGGCGGACATATTGCATCTCATGAATCGGCAGCGATTGAAGCGACCGGTCATAAAGTGATTGTGCTGGAGGCGGATCCATATAGCGGGAAATTGGATGCGACCACCCTGGCTGCTTTTTTACAAGAATATTGGGCGGATTCTGAACCTGAACATTCACCGTTCCCCGGAATGATTTATTTTTCTAATGCAACAGAATACGGAACTCATTATTCGGCTCAAGAGTTAAGTGCGATCCGAGATATTGCAGATGAATATGATTTGCCGATCTTCATGGATGGAGCCAGATTGGGCACTGCATTAGTTGCTGAACCTGATAAGTTGAACATTAAGCAATTACTTGATTTAGTAGATGTATTTACCATCGGCGGGACCAAGAATGGAGCCTTGAGCGGTGAAGCAATTGTTTTTACCAATCGCAAACAGAATTATGCCGACAGGTTTCGCTGGACATTAAAGCAACGAGGCGGAATGTTAGCTAAAGGTCGTTTATTAGGGATTCAGTTCAATACCCTTTTTACTGACGATTTGTATTTCAGGGCTGCACGCCATGCCAACCGGATGGCGGATTTACTGCGTACAGGTCTTAAACAAAGAAATGTAAGATTTTGGACTGAAACGAAGACAAATCAGCTGTTTATTCTGATTAATCCGAAATTAAAACAAATGCTGTTGCAAGAATTTGTTTTTTTAGATTGGCTGATTCCGAATCAGCAGCAATTAATAGAACTGGGACTTGAAGAATCTGATCAAAGCTATCATGTTGTTCGTTTGGTAACATCTTGGGCAACGCAAGAAGAGTGGATTGAGCAATTTTTGAATAGGTGGGATGATTTTGCAAATTTGTAAAAAAACATTGACAATTTGTTTAATTCTGATTTGTTTATGGCCGGTTATTCCTGTATCGAAAGTAAGGGCGAGTTCCACTGAAACACAGATTGAGATTTCCGATACTATTATAGACTTGAGTTCTCAGAAAGTTCTGATTACGGAACAATATGAGTTCAGCTTGAGCAGTTCGCAATCTGATTTGCGTTTTGAATTTCCTCTGCTGGACAATCAATCAACCGGTGTTCTGTTGGAAGTGATGTTATCTGACAATCAGAATGAAAATGAATACATGTTTATTGCGGAAAAAATTACTGCGGAAAACAAAGAAAACGCGGGAACTTTTTCTTACCGGACATCATTATCCGAAACCGGAGATATGTTAATTGTCGATGTTTATTTTGATTTTTTGGCTAATCATGATTATTTGTTGATTTTTAACTTCGATCAGAGTGCTCTGCTCAAAATTTCTGAAGAAAATGCATTTTTGAAATATCCTGTTGCAATTCCCGATTTTTTCAAAACAACGGATACTTATAATGTGTATTATCATTTATCACGTGAAATTTTGCCGGAAGAATATCGTTTTCAGACAGTTTCTGAAACTTGGTTTGCAGACCAGTCAAATGAATATAATAATTTAGTGTTTAGTTCGAATAATTTTCGTTTTCAAGCAGATCAATTTATATACATCAGTTTGCCGCAAGATTTGTTCTCAGATTTAGCAATCAACCGACCGGATTTGACTTTTGACAACTTCTTTCCGAATCCTGGTTCCATCAGGATTAACCAGAAAAGTTTCTGGGATTTTTTATCGGAACCTTGGTTGTTGGGTGTTGTATTGGCAGTCAGTATTATTTCGGTCTTAATAATTTTTGTGGTATTTGAACTGGAAGGTTATTTATTAGTGAAAAGCCCGCGATTGGGACGCAGTCTTTTTGCAATTAATGCTGCTCATGCAGCTCATTTGGTCAAACCGGATGCCCAAGGCAGCCTGATTCTTGCAGGGTTGCTGCAATTAGTGCAAAAAAATGAAATTGATTTAAACAGATCTACTTTTTACTGGAATTATCCTGAACGTGAAATTTTTTCAAATTTCAATTCTTCCGAGGTCTTTTTGCTGCAGTGGTTATTTGAGGATTCAACTAAAACCCAAAAGTATCCGGTAACTTCTGCTGAAAAAATATATGTTCAAACCGGATCCGGGAAACATGCTGCTGATTTTTTACTCAATTTCAAACAATATGTACTTTTATTAGAGGATGATTTAGCCAAAGCAGGGTATATCAGCAGAAAGAATAAACGTCGGGGACACAGAGGATATATCGTTATTTCCGTTCTGATTTTACTGGCATTTTTGCTTATTTTTACTGCCGGCAAATCTTGGTGGAGTCTGATATTGCTCTTACCTTATCTTTTTTCATTGTTCAGAATTTTCAAAGCCCGTTATCTTACACTTGAAGGAAGAGAAAAATTGAAACAATTTAAAAGTTTAAAAATTGCTTTGCAATCTCCGAAAGATTTTTTTGATCAACAGTCGAAATGGATTGACCGGCGTGATCTGGCACCGTTGATTTTACCTTATGCGGTAAGCCTTAACCTTGTCGAAACATATCTGCATCAACTGAATAACGACAATCCTGCGCGTCTGGGCGTTTTAGATTTATTAAAAGTTCAAGTTAATTACAGTAATCTTTCAAAGGATATACTTGACGAAGTATGGTTGTTTGCCAAAACGGACATTTTACGCATGTATTATTTATTTGTTGCGAGTAGAATATCTGCCGAAATCAGCACTCAGCAACAATTAATTGAAGATAATCGAATCAAAACGGGAAGTGAAATATGATAATTAAACAGGCTATTTTTGATTTGGACGGAACTTTATTACAGACAATGGACTCTCTGATTAAAACAGGAAATTCAATGTTGAATCAACTCGGATTTCAGGCAAGAACATCCGAGGAATATCGTTTTGCCATCGGTTACGGTGCAAAAGAACTTGTGCGCCGGCTATTAGTTTTATCGGGTGATCTGCAAGCTGAAGGTTTAGAAGAGGCCTATGTAATATATATGGAACTGTTTGATGAATATTGCACGTATGGAGTTAAACCTTATCCGGGTATTCCGGAATTGATATCCGAAATGCAAAAACGAGATATTGCTTTGGCAGTCTTGACTAACAAACCGCACCAAATGGCTCAGAGAGTACTCGATACATCATTTGCTCCTGATACTTTTGCTTTTGTTCAAGGTCAGGATGACGATTTACCTCGCAAACCGGATCCCACTGCAGCTTTTTATATAGCAGAAAAACTCGGAGCGACCGATTTCAGACAAGTACTGTTTGTCGGCGACAGTGATGCCGATATGCAAACTGCAGTCAACGCAGGTATGATTCCGGTCGGAGCTGCCTGGGGATTTCGTACAGTTGAAGAATTGATAGCCAATGGCAGTGAGATCTTATTGAACGAGCCTTTAGATTTGTTAGCTTATTTGAAATAATCGATTAGATAAAACTGTCATTCTGCGGAGAGAAATATATGGCTAAAAATAAAACGGTTTATACTTGTGAAGAATGTGGTTATGAATCATCAGGCTGGCTGGGAAAATGTCCCGGTTGCGGAACTTGGAACAGTTTAGTAGAAACTGTGATTCAAAGAAAGTCTGTCAAGAATAATAATCGAGCTTGGCTCGAACTTGATCAGAACGCAGATCAGCAAGCAATATTTAATTTAGCAACGATTGAAAATGATGATCGGGAAAGACTATGTTCCGATATTGAAGAAATGGATCGTGTTTTGGGCGGAGGTTTTGTCCGTGGCTCATTAGTTCTTTTGGGCGGAGATCCCGGTATCGGCAAATCAACTTTATTATTACAAACTTTAGCCAATCTTAATGCTCAATATTCGACACTATATGTTTCAGGAGAAGAATCGCCGGCTCAAATAAAAATGCGGGCCGATCGTTTACAGATTAAAGCTAAGCAAATACGGATGCTTACCGCAACGGATTTTGCTTCGATCGCACATACTCTGCAAAAACATAAACCGGAATTTGCCGTAATTGATTCGATTCAATCAATATATGTTGAAGAACTCAGTGGAGCTCCGGGTTCAGTATCACAAATCCGAGAAGCGACCGCAGGTCTTTTGCGCTTAGCCAAAGCTTTGAACATTACCATAGTCTTAGTCGGACATGTGACTAAAGAAGGTGGTATAGCCGGACCTCGGGTTTTAGAACATATGGTAGATGCAGTCTTATATTTCGAAGGTGAAAAAACCAATCAATATCGTATACTGCGCGCGGTTAAAAATCGATTCGGCACAACAAATGAAGTCGGAATGTTCGAGATGACTCAAAGTGGTTTGAAGTCGGTTGATAATCCGAGTACGGCAATGTTGGAAGGCCGCCCGTTAAATGTTCCCGGAACAACCATTACTTCAACTTTAGAAGGTAGTCGCTCGATATTATTGGAAATTCAAGCATTGTTGAACCCGACCGATTTTGCTCAACCGATTCGTAATACTCAAGGTATTGACCGGTTAAGACTGAATATGCTTCTGGCTATTCTCCATAAATCCTGCGGTATTGCGACTGCGCCTTATGATGCCTATGTAAATGTGACGGGTGGCATGAAGATCATTGAAACATCGGCAGATTTGGCAATTGTTGCCGCAGTGGTTTCCAGCATTCAGGATAAACCGATTGCGTCTGATTTAATAATTCTCGGTGAATTGGGTTTAGCCGGTGAGGTTCGTATGATTACAGCAATTGAACGTAGAATTATTGAGGGATTGCGTCTTGGCTGGAATAAATTTGTTGTACCGGCAGCATGCAAACGCAGTGTTAAAAATATCAATTTGCCCGAAGATTGCGAAATATTTTATGTCAGTTTATTGCAAGAAGCATTAGACTTTTTGTTTTCATAGCTTAACCAATTATAATCTTTTAATAATAATTTACTTCATGATCGGGAGAATACAAATGCCAAAAGTCATTGCGATAATACCGTCTGCAGGATTAGCCAAGCGTATGGAATCAAAGCAGAACAAAGCTTTTATTAAAGTTGACGGTGAAAGTATAATCAAACGAACGATCAAAACTTTTTTGTTAATTAAGGAAATTGATCAAATTTGTGTCATGGTAAATCCTCAGGAGCAAGCAACAATGGTCAAAGAGATTTCGACTTTGGCAAATCCTTTTGGTATTAAAGTTTCTATTGTTCCAGGCGGTGACACAAGACAAGATTCGGTTCGTTTAGGTTTGGAATATGTTGTTGATAATGACCCTGATTTATTGGATTCAATCAAGACAATGTTTATGCATCGAATCAAAAATCGGGAGAACGGAATGTGGAGACATATAGATCTGAATAATCTTTACGAACAGATTAAATCTTTATGTCTTTCAGGTAAAGAAAGAAATCTTTGTATTGTACATGACGGTGCACGTTGTCTGATAAATAAAGAACTTGTTCAAGATTACTTAAAAGAGCTTAGACAAGACTATATCGGTCTTGGAGTTGCTGTTCCGGTTAAGGATACGATACGGCAAATTGATGATGCGGGAAATGTTGTTGAAACACCGAAACGCTCTAATTTAAGGGCAATGCAAACACCACAAGGTTCAGATTTCGAGGTTATTTTTGCTGCCTATCAATATGCAAAAGAGAATCGGATTGAAGTAACAGATGATCTTGCCGTTTTGGAAATTATAAATTATCCTGTGAAATTATATCCCGGAAATTTCACAAATATTAAGATTACTTATCCTCAAGATATCCCGTTAGCCGAAAAATTATTAAAGATAGAATAAAAAGATTATGCTATAATAACGTTTAGTTTAATTGTATATTTATTATTTATATATATAATTTTATTTATTTAGTTAAATATTTTGAGTGGGAGGCATAATTATGGCCAAAATTTCACGTTTTGCAACTACCAGAATAGCAGCTAGTTTAAATGCTGATTATAGAGCTGATGAAAATGTGAAAGATTCATTTTTCTTGGATGGTAGAATCGCTAGAAAGCGCGAGAGACGCGGAGCAGATATATCAAGTTCCGGCGAAGATCGCGGTTTCTTTTATGCTGTTTTTGCATCGCATGATTTGAACATTGGCTCACCCGGCTCAGAGACGATTGCTATACTCAACAATCTGACTGAAGCTATTAAAAAGAGTAATGATAAAATCGATAACGAAATTAATGATCTAGCAGATTGTGCGGTTGAGGTCGGAGGTAGAGCGACGATTGCCAGAGAAGGTGTCAGACAGTCTTATTTTGCCGGAGTCATTGTTAAAGAAGCAGAAGTTGCAGCAGTCACAACAGGTGGTGCATGTATTTTTCTATATCGCAACAATGCAATTTATCCGCTGACAGGTTGTGATGTTGATTTGGTAAATGCGGATTACCACGGGAATGCAATTGAGAATATGAATGATTTTTCTGCCGGTGTTGCAGGTACAATCAAATATTCAAATATTGCTCAATTACAAGCGGGAGACGGACTGATTCTTTGCAATAAAGAAGTCATGGAAGCAGTCGGTCAACGTGAATTATTAAGTGTTCTGTATAATTATGATGACAGTGGTGATGCAGCTGCTGAAATTATCGATCGGGCAAGAAAAGCAAATTCCGATGATTCGTTACAAATTCTGATTGCTTCAGTTGAAGAAGTTATTCCGGCAGATCGCACCGGCAAAATTAATCTCGGTCTGTTCCAAACTGCAAAAGATATTGCAGATCAAGCTACAACCAGATATGAACCGATTCAATCCGAATCTGCAAAAGAAGCAGAAACGGTTAATAAAGAATCACCTGCAACGGAAATTGTACCTAAAGATGAAATTGCTGTGGATAAACCTGGCCAAACGTATTCGGATTCAGAGCAAATTGTTCCGCAAAATGATGATCCTTTCAAACCTTCATATAGCATAAGAGATGATTCCGCACCGGTTAATTTTGCAGGTCTGGAAGAACAGGAAGTTTCCCGTGTAGAAGTTGATTCACAAGATCATTTCGCTGATGTATCGAAATCTGCAGAAGATAGCGTACCGGTTTTTGAACCGATTATTCCTAAAAAAGCAAGTTATGAGTCAGATGATTTTGCTGCAGGCAGAAAATATGCTGATGATGATTTTTATAATATGGCAGAAGATGCATATGCTCCTGATAAATATGGTGATCGGGAATATTATGATGAACAAAGCTATGAAGAACAATGGCAGGATGATCGGGCAGTTCTTTCCGGGAATCGCAATAGAGATTATGATGATTACGGTTATGAAGATGACTATGAAGTGTATCAAGGTCAAGCTTCCGGCGGATCGAAAACCAAACAGTATATTTTATATGCAGTATTAGCATTGATCTGTATTGCCTGTTTGGTTGCTTTATACTTTATGCTTTTCAAGAAAGATGATAAAGGTGCCAAACCTGCAGATCCGGATACCAAACAGTCACAATCAACAGACATGGCCGATCAAAGTGTTATTCCTAAAGCGACCGAAGAAGCTGATATCAGAACTCCGGTCAAACAAGATTCAGATGAAACGACTGATCCTTCCGCAACAGATGAAACTGCTGCAACAACGGATGACAGTTCAGTTGATGATTCAATTGCGGCAGGTGATACGGTTTACGTAACGGTAGATGGACTGAACGTTCGGAGCGCACCGGGTACTGATGCAGATATTGTTGCATCTCTCTATACAAATGCTGCAGTGACTGTATCAGAAATAGCAGATGGTTGGTATGGAGTTACAACTGAAGATGGAACGTACGGTTATGTCTCTGCTGATTATGTAACTAAGACAGCGCCGTGATTTGAATTAATTTTGTGATTGGTTTTTAAGCTGAGGTTAACATATGCTAAAATAGAACCTCAGCTTATTTTTTTAGAAATAAGTAAAATAATAGAATTATAATTCAGGAAATTATTGCAGCCAATAATTGTTACTGAAAAGGAGAATATAGAATGAAACCACTGGGGTTAAACGAAATTCGAAGTAAATTTTTGGAGTTTTTCACTTCCAAGGAACATTTGGTAATACCGAGTTTTTCTCTGATTCCACAGAACGATCCGTCGATTCTATTAATTAATGCCGGTATGACACCTCTGAAGCCATATTTTACCGGAGCTGAGAAACCGCCTGCGCTCAGAGTCGCAACTTGTCAAAAATGTGTACGCACCCAGGATATTGATATAGTAGGGCAAACTGCACGTCATGCGACTTTTTTTGAAATGCTGGGTAATTTTTCTTTCGGTGACTATTTCAAAGATGATGCAATTACTTGGGCATGGGAATTTTGTACCGAAGTGTTGGAAATGCCTTCGGAAAAATTATATGCAACAGTTTATCTCGATGATGATGAAGCTTATGATATTTGGCACAAAAAAATCGGTTTGCCACATGAGAAAATTTTTCGATTCGGCAAAGAAGATAATTTCTGGGAACATGGTACAGGACCTTGCGGACCGTGTTCGGAATTGTTTTTTGATCGCGGACCGGAACATGGCTGCGGTGATCCGAACTGTACAGTAGGATGTGAATGTGATCGGTATATTGAATTTTGGAACTTGGTTTTTACTCAATTTGAAAAAGATGAGGCCGGAAATTATATTCCCTTGAAACAAAAAAATATAGATACCGGTGCAGGTTTGGAAAGACTTGCCAGTATAATGCAAGACGTAGGATCTATCTTTGAAGTGGATACTGTGCATGCAGTTTTAGAAGCAGTATGCAAAATCGCAAATGTTGAATACGGCCAAAATGAAGAAAACGATGTTGCAATCAGAGTGATTACCGATCATGCACGAAGCACTGTATTCATGATCAGTGACGGAGTTGAGCCCTCAAATGAACGCAGAGGCTATGTTTTGCGTCGGCTGATTCGTCGTGCTGCCCGTTACGGTCGTAAATTGGGAATTTCAGGTTTGTTTTTAACCGATTTGGCAAAAATTGTCATTCAGCAATCTTGTGATGCTTATCCGGAATTAGCTGAACGTGAAGCGCAAATTCTCCGGGTCTTAACACGTGAAGAAAAAGCTTTCGGCACTACAATAAAGCAAGGATCAATGATATTAGCAGACTATCTGGAAAAGAGTAAAGCTGAAGGTCATTCCGGTTTGTCCGGCGAACAGGTGTTTATGTTACATGATACTTTCGGTTTCCCGGTAGATCTGACGCGCGAAATAGCGGCTGAACAAAATTTAAATATTGATTTAGACGGTTTTAATGAATTGATGCAGGAACAAAAGGCAAGGGCAAGAAAAGCAACTTTGGCTAACACTGATTCTGCCTGGGATGCCAATGCTCTGCCTGATTCGGTAAAAATTGATTCTCCGACAGAATTTCTGGGATATGATCAATTAGAAATTGAAACCGAATTACTCTATCTGTTACAGAATACTGATAACGGTTTGGTGACAATAGAAAAAGCCAAAGAAGGAGATCAGGTTATTATTATTACCGACCGGACACCTTTTTATGCAGAATCAGGCGGTCAAGTAGGTGATCAGGGACTGATGGAAAATGCTCAAACCAAAATTGTCATTACAAACACTACACGTAACGGGGATGGCATTTATTTACATCAAGGTGAAATAGTTGCCGGTGAATTGTGTGTAGGCGACAGCATATCTTTGACAGTTGATCGTGATAAACGACTGGCTACAGAGAGGAACCATACCGGAACTCACATTTTACATCAAGCTCTGCACCAAGTTTTAGGAGAGCATGTAGATCAGGCAGGTTCATTGGTTGCGCCTGACCGTTTACGATTTGATTTCAAACATCATCAACCGGTAACGGCTGCTGAACTGGATCAAATTGAAGATATTTCAAATCAAATAGTCTTACAAGATATGCCGGTTACCACGGAAATAATGGATCTTGAACAAGCAAAGGCCGGCGGTGCCAGAGCTTTATTCGGTGAAAAATACGGTGATCGGGTACGTGTAGTTACAATTGGTGATTTCAGTCAAGAATTGTGCGGCGGAACACATCTTAAGCATAGTTCACAAATCGGCTCAATCCGGATTTTGAGTGAAACGGGAACAGCAGCAGGTGTTCGCAGAATTGAAGCTGTAACCGGAGCAGCTGCTTATCAGCACGCAATCAGGGATGCAGCATTGATTCAGGAAATCAGCGAACAACTGAAAGCTCAACCGAATAACTTATTGGCCAAAATTGAACAATTACAAGCCGGTCAAAAAGAATTGGAAAAAGAATTAGAAAAAGCCAGAAACAAACAAGCGGCGAATATTGCTGAAGAACTGATAAATCAAGCCGAATCGGTTGGTGATTTCAAAGTGGTATTAGGTAAAATAAGCAATGCAGATGCCGAGCAATTACGTCAGACCGGAGATCAGATCAGAAACAATTTCAAGGAAGAATCAGCGGTTATAGCGTTGGTTTCTGAATCTCCCGACAAAGTAATCTGGATGATTATGGCTACACAACAAGCTGTGTCTGCAGGAGTACATGCCGGCAACTTGATTCGGGAAGCTGCTAAAATAACCGGCGGCGGAGGTGGAGGCAGACCGGATATGGCTCAAGCCGGCGGCAAAAAACCTGAAAAAATAGCGGATGCGTTAGCATATCTTAAAGACAAAATAGGAGAACTTTAACCTTAATTGTTGATTTAAGATGAGAGTCTGGTTTACAAGCAGTTGAGTGCTTAAACCGGTGTCAAAAAAGCCTGCGCTGTGAAATGAAATCCGCAGGAGCGTAATTTTTGACACCTCAGGCATGATATTTAGCTGTTATCAGGTTAAATCGTGTCAAAAAAGCCGGCGCTGTGAAATGAAATCCGCAGGAGCGTAATTTTTGACACCTCAGACTTGGTGAGTTGCTAAAAACATGTGGCATCTTAACACTGTTACTTTGTCACTTGTTAAAGAAGGTGAGTGGCAGAAAGGTGATAACCTTGTAACTTATCCCGAAATTTGTGGTAAAAGCGGTTGTGTTGTCACTTAAATGAATTTGGATATTTGTTAGAGAATGAAGGAGAAAATAATGCAAGATTGTATTTTTTGTAAAATAGCGAAACATGAAATTGAGACGGAAATGGTTTATGAAAATGATTTGGTTGTTGCTTTCAAAGATATGAATCCGGCTGCACAAGTTCATATCTTAATAGTTCCAAAAGAACATGTGACGAATTTTTATGAGCTTGCTTCAAACTCCCGGAAAGCTTTAATTATGGGCGCAGTCACAGATGCAGTAAAAGCAATTGCAGATCAATTTGAAACGTCTGACGGTTTTCGTCTGATTGTCAATAATGGTAAAGATGCCGGACAGACTGTATTCCATTTACATTTCCATCTGATTGGCGGGGAAGTATTGGGAGCAAAATTAGTTTAAGCTGCGATTAGTATTTGTTTTGTTAAAGCTGATAACAAAGAAAAAATTGGGTAAAGCCTTACTTAACCCAATTTTTCTTTTAAGATATCTATGGTCAGTTGCGGATTGGCTTTACCTTTTGTCTTGCCCATGACTTGACCGATAACAGCTTGAAGTGCCTTTTCTTTACCGGACTTGTATTCGTTAACTGCCTTTTGACTACTTAAGATTACTTCATCAATTATTTGAGAAAGAACTGTTCTGTCATTTATTTGTTCCAGATCTTCTTCAATAACGATCGATTCAGGAGTTTTCTCAGGATCTTCAAAAATAATCTCAATAATCTTTTTCGCGCTGCCTAAATTTATTCTGCCATTATCTACGAATTCAATGATCTCGGCAAAAGCTGCCGGAGAAATATTAACTTTGAAATCTTCAGGACTGCTCAGCCTGAAGATCTCGGTAATAATCAGATTGGCTACGGCCTTCGGATCTGCACCGTTTTCCACGGTTTTTTCAAAAAATGTTGCAACTTCAATTGAAGATATCAATTGCTCAGCATCATAATTACTCAACCCGTACTCTTCCGTGTATCTGGCTTTTCTCGCATCCGGCAATTCCGGAAGATTCTCTCTGATTTCTTCGATTTTTTCGTCAGTAATAATTATGGGCATTAAGTCCGGATCAGGCATGAATCTATAGTCAGCAGCATCTTCTTTGCTTCTCATAGAATATGTTTTTCGCGTATCTTGGGAATAACCACGAGTTTCTTGAATTAATTCTTCTCCTGATTCAACGGCTTTAATGTGACGTGTCGTTTCATATTCAATTGCCCTTTGGATCGATTGAAAAGAGTTGAGATTCTTCATTTCTACACGAGTTCCGAATTTTTCCTTGCCGACTTCTCTGATCGACAAGTTAACATCACATCTGAAAGAACCCTCATTCATCTTTGCATCTGAAACATTCGTATAAGTTAAAATAGCCCTCAGTTTTTGTAAATAAGCCAGAACTTCTTCGGCTGATCTCAAATCCGGTTCGGAGACTATTTCTATTAAGGGTGTACCTGCTCTGTTATTATCAACAAGACTGCCCAGCCCTTCTTCATGGATCAATTTTCCGGCATCTTCTTCGATGTGCATTCGATGAATTCTTATTCTTTTTTTGCCATGGGAGGTTTCTATATCCAAGTATCCGTCATGACATATGGGATGGTCATCTTGCGATATTTGATAGCCCTTGGCCAGATCAGGATAAAAATAGTTTTTCCGATCTTGTTTGCCGACCCGGCTTATTTCACAGTTAGTAGCCAATCCGGCAGTTACTGCTAAATCTATGACTTTTTCATTTAGGACAGGGATTGCTCCGGGCAGACCTAAACAAACAGGACAAGTATTAGTATTGGGTTTATCTCCGAATTTATTAGCGCAACTACAAAATATCTTTGTTTTAGTTTTCAATTCCACATGAACTTCTAAACCCATAACTGTTTCATAATTTTTTGTCATTATTTGTCACCTGCCAATTGGGATGCTATCTTTTTGCTGAACTCTAATAATCTCTTGTCATTAAATGCTCTTGTTGTAATCAATAATCCTTCTATTCCGAAAGGTATGGATATACCGGGGAGACCGGCCAAGCTCAACCCGGCAGTATATTGTACATTGATCGGAGCAATTAAAAACTCATAGTTTTCCAGCACTTTTTCAAGATTTTCTTTAATCATAGTTCTTGCTTTCAAGGCTTGAACATAATATTCTTCATATTTTCCTTCACTTAAAACAAAGTTACCGAACATGATTTTTTGTTGAACAGCCAAACCTAAGCCTTCTGTTCTGGAATTTTTATACAGCTCCTCTATATTACTATAATCTTCTGATCTGTGTCCGAAGCCAATGCCGTCAAATTTTTCCATGTTGGTGGCAAATTCTCCGGCTGAAATTATTTCATGTGCGGGAAGAGCATATGCCAATCCCTGAATTGCAACCTCATCTATCGGGATATTTAATTTTTCGAAAAATTCTCCAACATCTGCAAAATGCTCAAATTTGTTGATATAGGCCACTTTTTGTTCGCTTAAATCAATATCTTCTAAATTCAAAAAATCTACATCAGATGAATGGGATGCACTATCTTTTTCGTCTTTCCCGGTCACGATAGCCATGGCATTTTGGATATTGGCAAAGGATTTAGCTAAAATTCCTATTCCGTCCAATGAGGATGCCGGTGAAATTAAGCCATATCTGGAAATCAGACCGAAGGTCGGCGTATAGGCAAACAATCCGTTTTTCTGAGCTCCTGAATGTATGAGTCCTTTGTGTCCTCCGGAAAATCCTGTAATATTTTTACTGTGTGCTACAGCGGCACAGGTACCGAAACTGTTCTCAGTTTCACCAATACCGAATTCATCTGTAATTGTCTTGCCTAAAATGACCCCCCCGGCTTGTTTGACTCTTTCTACAACAGTTGCATCAAAAGGAGGGATATAGTTTTCCAGCATCTTGGAATTTGCCGTGGTCTTAATTCCTTTAGTAGAAATCAGATCAGCAAATACCACCGGAAACGGATTGTCATTATTTTCCAAAGCTTCAAGCGCTTCAGTCTTTGTTATGGTTTTATATGCTTTGATTTTTTCATTTTCTTTTTCTATATTGGAAAAATAATCTAAATACCTTTGTTTGATGTTCACAATATCCTCCTTCCTAATTTTCTTCGATAATTCTGGGAACCAATATATATCCGTCTTCCGTAGTATCAGTTCCGTCAAATAATTCATCTCTGGTGAATTCAACTTTGACCTGATCTTTTCTGGTTGAGTTAATTATCGGATGAACATTGATTGTCGGTTGATAATTATCCAGGTCCAGTTGTCTTAAATCTTCAGTAAACTTTATTAAATCAGCAAGATATTTTTCAAAAACCGGACCGGAAATCTCATCTAAATTCAACATGGACATATCGGCATATCTTTGGATATCGACAGTTTCTTTAATATCGACTTTTTTTGCAGGAACAGCTCCCTTGACGGTGCCGTCAATTGACATTACAGCAATATTCAAATCTTGAAGTTGCTGTTCATCTACCGTACTCGGTGCATTGGTTAACGGGCATTCAGCTTCTCTGTTTTTGGGGAAAGCAATTACTTCCCGAATACTGTCCTCTTGAGCCATCAGCATAATCAGCCTGTCCAAACCGAAAGCGAAACCGCCGTGGGGCGGAGCTCCGTATTGGAAAGCTTGAAGTATGTGACCGAAACGCAGGTCAATTTCTTCATCACTGATTCCTAACAATTTGAACATTTTTTCTTGAATATCCGGACGATATATTCTTAAAGAACCTGAACCTAATTCAATACCGTTTAAAACTACATCATAAGATTCTGCTCTGATGCTCAACGGATCAGTATCCATTTTTGCCAGATCCTCAGGCACCGGCATAGTGAACGGATGATGCATGGCAACATATCTGCCTTCATCTTCGGAATATTCAAATAGCGGGAAATCCACCACCATCAGAAATTTGAAATCATCTTTTCTTCTAAGTCCGAATTTATCACCGATATCCAAGCGCAATTGCCCGAGAGTTTTGCAAACTACTTCCCATGTGTCGGCACAGAAAATCAGGAAATCCCCTGGTTCGACCGCCATTTTTTGTAAGAGAGCTTCCATATCTTCTTCAGAGAAATATTTGGTCAAAATAGTTCGTAAATTTCTGTTTTCATCTATGCCGATCCACGCCATGCCCTTTGCGCCATAAGAAATAGCTTTTTCTGTCAATTCTTCTATTTCAGTTCTGGCCAGGGCATTACCACCCTTAATATTGATTGAGCGAACGACTCCTCCGGATTTTAAGGTATCGGTAAAAACTTTAAAGTCTGAATTCTTTACTTCGGCCGTCACATCAATTATCTTCATGTCAAAACGCAAATCGGGCTTATCCGAACCATATGAATCCATGGCTTCTTGATAAGTTATTCTCGGGAATGACTCATTAAAATCAATATCTAATACATCTTTGAAGACTTTTTTAAACAAATCATCCAACGTATTCAAAATTTCATTTTTGCTTAAAAAGGAAACCTCCAGATCTACTTGAGTAAATTCAGGTTGTCTGTCGGCTCTTAAATCTTCATCTCGGAAACATCTGGCAATTTGATAATATTTGTCAAATCCTGCAGCCATCAGCAATTGTTTGAAAACTTGAGGTGATTGAGGGAGAGCGTAAAATTCTCCGAGATGGGCTCTGCTGGGCACTAAATAATCCCTGGCGCCTTCCGGTGTGCTTTTCGTCAGAATGGGAGTTTCCACTTCCAGAAATTCATTGTCTTCCAAATAATTTCTGATACTGCGCAGTGTTTTATTGCGCAACAGAAAATTTTGATACATTTTAGGACGTCTGAGATCCAAGTATCTGTACTTCAGTCTTAAATCTTCCCTGACTTCCACATTGTCATCGATAGGAAACGGCAAAGGATCAGCTTCAGACAGAACCTCAAATTTTTCCGCCATCAATTCTACCGTTCCGGTTGGGATTTTCGGATTGTATGTTTCTTCATCTCTTTCCCGGACTGTACCGGTGACAGCTATTATATATTCAGATCTTAATTTCTCTATTGTATTAAACTGGTCTTCAGTAAAATTTTGCATATCGAAGACAACTTGCAGTACTCCGCTTTTATCCCGCAAGTCGACAAAGATTACACCGCCCATGTCCCTGCTGGTCTGTACCCAGCCCATGGCAGTTGCTTTACTGTTTATATCAGATTCTTTAACTCTTCCGCAATAATGACTTCTAGAAAAGTCTCTCATATTATTCACTCCTTCGGATTGGTCATCAGTATGACTCAATTTATCTATTTTAGCATAGATTCCCGGTAATCCAATATAATAATCTCTTTAAATGCATTTAACAAACAGATATAAAAACTATATTAAAATGTCTGTGTCGTTGAAATCGTCTCGATTTGGAAAAACATATCTGTTTGTGAAAGGAAAAATAGTTTTGAAAGAGAAAATTTTTACGGTAAGTAATTTACAAAAAACATATGAAAGTGGCGCTGTCAAGAATAATGTAATAGAAAATTTCGATTTGGACATTTATGAAAAAGACTTTACCGTCATTATGGGACCATCCGGTTCCGGTAAATCGACCCTTCTTTATTGTTTAGGCGCTATGGAATCAATTACTAATGGCGAGATTATTTTTGAGAATGAAGATATTAGTAAATTAAAAAATAATGCTCTCAGTGAATTGAGATTAAATAAATTTGGTTTTATCTTTCAACAAATCCATCTGGTTTCGAATTTAACTTTATTGGAAAATGTTGTTCTCCCGGGACTTGCCGGACCAAACAGAACAAATAATTCAGTGTATGAAGATGCAAATAATCTTTTGAAGAGATTCGGTATCAGTGAAGCCGCCAATAGATTACCTTCTCAAGTTTCCGGCGGGGAACAGCAAAGGGCAGCAATCGCCAGAGCTCTAATTAATCAACCGATAATAATTTTTGCCGATGAACCTACGGGAGCATTAAATCAAAACAATTCACAAATTGTGATGGATCTGTTTTCCGAATTAAATAATTCCGGACAAACGATTGTACTTGTTACTCATGACAAGAGAGCTGCTCTCAGAGCAAATCGAATTATCTATATCATAGACGGTTCAATAGTCAGCGAATTAAACTTAGACCCCTATCAAGCTTCGAATTTACAAGAGAGGGAAGATAAAGTAAATGAGTGGCTCGTTTCAATGGAATGGTAGTTCTAGTGAAATGGTCATCTCAAACAGAATCGTAATCTTGGAGGAAAATAATGAAAGCTTTATGGGTTTTAATTAAGGCACAATTTAAGAATAAAAAAAGCAATTATATAAGTATATTTTTAATTGCACTCCTGATAGGCTTACTGCTTTCTTTAAGTGTAAGTATGATCTTCAATGTGAATAATACGGCTACCGATGCGGCTAAGACCTCAAATATCGGCGATTATTTTATGATGTTTGCCGGAGACTATGTTCCGACGCATGAAGATTTTGCAAACCTGAACCAAATGCCGGAAGTTCAAAGCGTAAGAGCCCCGGAAAAGGTTAGAGTACTTGGGCAGTATGGCAATATCAATAAACAGAATGAGGAAACAATTTCTCCGGAGAATGATCCGACTTTTTATGAGTATAGAGAAGATTTCATGCCGTTCAGAATTTTATCAGAGGACAGGAAATCTTATCTGCCGTCAGAGCAAGTTAAAGCACCTGAAAAGGGTGAAGCCTATGTTCCGATCTCTTTCATTGCCAAATATGATGTTGAAATTGGTGATATATATCATTTGAAAACTGATAAAGCTGATTTTGCATTCAAAATCAGCGGTCTGGTCGAAGATCTGACTCAAACCAATATGATCTCAATCGGAGAACACAATATATATTTAAATAAATCAGATTTTAATATACTTAAACAAACGTCAGAAAATAATCCTGATCAATTTCATTTTAACCATATGATATATTTTGATGTGAACGAAGAATTTGCAAATGTACCGATGAATGAAATGTTCAAGCGAGTTCAGGCAGAAACCGGTTTAAGAGATAAATCAGGTTTTTTTGGTAACGATACCTTGTTGATATTCTTTGCATCGATAATTTCTTATCTAATCATATTTGCAATCCTGATTTTTATCATAATCATGTTTATAGCAAGCATTTTAATCTCAAACTTTAGTGTAGCAAGTTCGATTGAAGAAGAATATAAGAATATAGGAGTTC
>DUOO01000023.1 GCA_012838795.1 Clostridiaceae bacterium
CTCCTTCGCCTGTTAGAGCGGACATTGTAAAGACCGGAGTATCCGGGAATGAAGCCTTAATAAACTCTACACGTTTTTCTTTTTCCTCCGTACTTATCAAATCAACTTTATTTAGCACAATGATATCGGCCTCGGCCATTTGTGCTTCAAGTAAGAAACGCATCTCGGCAGGCAGATTGATTTTATCGGCTTCAGGCATGAGCATACGCATACGCTCGGGGTCAACAATACAGGTAAAAGGCATCAAATCAAATTCTCCCGGTCTGCGTTCTGCAAGTTGTAAATAAACGTGTTCAAGTGCTCCGATACCACAGCCCGGAATATCGGACATAATCACCGTGGCACCTTTATCAACCAATTGATTGAGCTTATCAACCAGATTTTCATGCTGATAACAAATGCAATCGCCTGTAATCTGCGTTGTTAATATATCAGTCGTTGCCGTAAAGCCGGCATCAACTATATTGTCGGCACCGAGGTCATTGACCAGAATAGCCGCTTTTCCATAGCATTTTTCTATTACATTTCCGAATGCAATCATTGAAGTCGTTTTTCCTGCCCCTAAGAATCCGCTTGTTACCATATACTTTGCTTTTGCTTGTGACATATCAATTCCTCCATTCAATCAATTAATCATTTCTTCTGCTTTTATCTGCTGTTTTTATCCTCAGTTGATATCTTTTGCTCAAGCTATCGGTAAAGGGTTTTTCCGGTATCTGAACTCAAGTTATAACTGCAAAACGGAATGAGTTTTCCTTCCGGAGAAACTATGTGAATATAGCAACGACGCAGTCTGTTCAGATCCATCGTATACGCATCCTGAAAAGCCATGCCGGAAATCGCCAAAGTCGTATTTTGCCGCTCCATTAAAAATTTGTCCAGGAATGAGACATCGATTGAGCTTGTTTTTTCTGACGGGACGATCTCTGCGGGAGCAGTCCATTTATTGGCCACGGCTCTTCTGGCCTGATCACTAGATATGCCACAACTGCAATCTTCGCCGCTGCTCAGAAGTGTCCAGTTCCCGTCTTTCACCGTATAGGTCGCATGAAATCCGCAGAGCGGATGTTCGGCATTGGATGGCAAAAAGTCGGTCCTTTTAAGCTTTCCATCTGTTTGACGCTCAATTTTATTAAACAACTCGGGGAATGTAATTCGCGCATCTTCTCCGGCAGAATATCTGCCAAAAAGGGAAACCGGTTGGAAGTGAACGCCGCGCACAATCGGCATGTTGTCAGCTGCAAAACGCAGTATATCTCCGAGTTCATCATCGTTTGCACCCTTCATGACTGTCGGCACCAGGACAACCCCGATATGAGCTTCTTTGCAGCGTTGCACTGCACGGATCTTGTCTTCTGTGATACTGCGCCCCCGGAGAGCTAAATTTGCTTTGTCGGAAAAACCGTCAAATTGTAAAAACACGGTTGAAAGCCCGGCTTCTTTAAGTTTTTCGATATATCCCGTCTCGTTGGCTATGCGCAGACCATTCGTATTAAGTTGAAAAAATGAAAAGCCTTTCTCTTTTCCGAGGCAGATGATTTCAGGGAGATCGTCCCGCATCGTCGGTTCGCCGCCGGAGAGCTGAATATTGAACGGACCGCCGTTTGCCATAAGCATATCGTACCAACCGGCTATCGTCGTCAGACCAGGATCATCGACAGTATGCTCACCGCCGGAGGAGGCAAAACAAATCGGACAGCCAAGATTACAGCGCTGCGTTACCTCAAGTAACACACAACACGTAGCCTGCAAATGATTTGCACAGATACCGCAGTCGTACGGGCAATTACTCTTGAAATCCGGTTCATCAATAACACGCGTCTTCCATCTGAGAAAATCAAGCGGATTGTCCCACACAGGAACACAAAAATCCCCGTGATCGAGACAGACCTTCTCCAGGAAGACACCATCCGCGCCCGCCGTATAACGTGCTTCAATCCTCTTCAGACATACAGGACAGACACTCTTTGTGTCAGACAAAAGAACGCGACCGTTATTTTCTGCTTTGCGACTCGGTATAGTTTTCATCTGCCGATACCTCAATTATATGTTATAACAGTTCATCGTTTATTTTCCAGTTTACTATAAATCCAGGCTATTCGGTTTAAGTAAAAAGTCAAATAGATTCATTATTGTAATTCCCTGTTCATTTATCCAGACCGGAGAATTGCCTGCCTTTAACATCATAGCGTTCCGCTTTTCTCAGGACAAAAGATTCTTGCAGATGATTCAAATACCGGACTTTGCCCTCTTCATTTTCCTCTTTTAAGATGTGTGGCATACCGCCATAAAGGGAATACTCTTGCCATGCTTCAATTTGATTTTTGTTTGATGCAGGAAAAAATTCAGAAAAGGTCAAGGGTGCGATCCCGATTTGATCTCCTCTGCCGCGAAATTCTGTCAAAACATCCGACGACAAAAATTTAGAATTACTGCCTGTAATATAAACATCAATATTTTCTTTGCGCAGAAGTTCGTTTAAGATTCCGTATAAACGAATGGGAACATTCCGATTTTTCACTTCATCTTTGGAAATAGCATACTGCGCTTCATCAATAAAGAGATAATACTGTGTATTCTTATTTTAAATTTTTGCGGATTCCGCAATTATTTAAAGTTGATTATAGTGAATATTTGCAAATAATTCCATATCTATTTAAAATTTTTGCGGATTCCGGTTTTTATTAAAATTGGTAATCGTTACAGCATCCCCCAATAAATCCCGTCTTTTTCAATGTTCCCGGACTTTTTATCAGTACTTTTTCCGCGTTGGGCGATATTGTATCGGATAGAAATGTTAAACCGAATGATATTCTAAGTATTCAGCAGATGAATGAATTTTTTTCTGAAATAAGCGAATTCTGAAAGTATTAGATTGTGTTTGAGAAGATCTTCTCTTTTTATTTTGAAATATCTTTTTTAATTTCTATTTCATCAGATGTTCTTTTACAACCCTAAAATTTCTTTCTTTTTCTCAGCAAATTCTTCTTCAGTGATGATACCTGCATCAAACAAATCTTTGAATTTCTTGAGGGTTGCAATTTGTTCGTCATGAGATTTTTCAGTTGAATCCGTTAATTCCGGTACTTCCGCCTGCTTGGTTTCGTTATTTGATTTTTTCTGCACAACTTCACTGACTACGCCAATTGCTTCAATTGCTTTCTCGGCCTTGGAGCGAGAACCTCCGGAACGGGACTTTTTGCCGACACCGCCAACCAGTGAGCCGACCACTCCTCTTTCCAGAACAGTTTTTGCAGTACCGACCGTATCAATACCGAGGGTATCGTCAATTATGTTGATCGCATTTTTTACTTTCTCAGAGCCCCTGGCCGAAGCAGATTTACCGGTTACCAGCTTGGTAGCAGCCATATTAAACTTTTTTACCTCAATGATCGAGTCAAACACCAGATCCAGCTCTTGAGAGAGAAATAGAATTTTGACGTTTTTCCCTTTCTGAATGATCTGAGGCTTGCCCTCGTAGATTTTTATATCCTCAACCGGATATGTCGTAAATTCTTTTTCTTCCTTTGCCAGAACACTTCTCTTAACAAAATCCGTAATAACAATATTCAAATTGGTCAACATCAGATGAGATGTTCTTTTTTGACCTTGAATAGTTACATCGCGCTCATATAATATTGTTTCATCAGCTTGTAACGAATAATCTCCCATAGTTTGTGCCTCGTCTTCCTTTATGATATTTACAGTTGTTTTTTCTGTGTAATAGTCGTTGTAAATTTCGCGCATGATATTTCTATCTTATCTCTGATCGCTCTGATAGAAAAGTACCCACAATTAAACGATATCTTTTTGAACTTATTTATGTCAAGTACTTAAATTACTTGATCTTTCCCTGTTCTTTTAACCATATTATCAAGTCCGCTACTGTTTCTCTTAAATTTCTATTAGTATAACCTAATTCCTTTCGGGCTTTTTTATTAGAGAAATTGGAGTTGGAGGTTAAGGTGTAAAGGGAATATTTTGTATACAAAGGTGGTTGCTTCAAAATAGCATAGTACAGTTCCGCCAGAGGAGCTGTAAATTTTGCCAACCACATCGGCAATAATGTTTTAATCTTTTTAATATTAGTAACTTCGCTTACGACATCCAATAATTCTTTAATTGTTATATATCTGTTGGAAAGAATATAACATTCCCCTTTTTTCCCTTTATCACAGGCACTGATAATTCCGTCTGCCACGTCTCTGACATCTGCAAAATCATATCCGCCTCTTACACCGGCCACTAATCTGCTATTTACAAAATCTATAATTAACTGAGTTGTATGACCATTACTGAAATCGTTCGGGCCTATCATCCCTGACGGATGAACAATACATGCATCTAATCCCTTTTTTTCTGCCATTTCCAAAACATATTTTGCAGATTCGGCTTTTGTTTTGGCATACTGGCCCTCAACCTTATCAGGGTCAAAATCTTTTGTTTCAGTTATCATCTCTCCGTTCGGTTTTTCGCTGATTGCGTGAACACTGCTGACATAGACTAATTTGGCATTTGTTTCCAGAACTTTTGCTGCGATATTCTTGGTCCCGTTAACATTTACTTCATATACTAATGGATTGTATTTGGATTTGATATACACGATGCCGGCACAGTGAATTACACATATCTCCGCATTGATTTGCTCAATCTCAAAAATATCGTTCAAGGAATCAGGTTTTGTAACATCTCCTCTGAAAATGTCACAATGCAAGCCTTCAAGTGAATCAGTTTTCTCATTCGGCAAAAGCAAAGCACGTATTTCATTCTCCGGATTTTCCGCCAGTTGCCTTACAATATTGTTCCCCAAAAATCCGGCCGCTCCTGTTACTATATAGATCTTTTTCAAAAAGCATTTCCCCTTTCAAGATTAAAAAGCTCATTTTTCCTGATTCTCTCTTAAGTTTATGTTATAACAATTCGGAATCTCTTTTCCACCTTACTTACTTTAAATCAAAACTATTAGGTTTGAGTAAAAAATCAAATAGTATATACAAACTAATTATTCAAAATCTAGTCGAACCGTTTCATATTATTTACTACTACAAAAGCACAATGAGTTATTTTGTTTCTGCTTATCTATAATATTACCATAGTCGCTCATGTCTGAATGATAGAGTTGGATGTCCGGTCACAGATTTTTCAATAGATCCAATATTCTTGTCTTTGAACACCCCGTTTCAACTCTGTTATAATACCGGTCATATAGTATAATTATCTTGACCGTGCGGCAGACAACAAACTCCTGCGGAAAAATGAAAAAATGGTCGTAATGCTTTTATAAGAGCAGAGAAATGAAAAATGGTCGTAAAGCTTTTACGAGAAAGGATCAAGAGGAAGCGTGCGCATATTTATAAGCTACGGACATGATTTTACAGAAGAAGCCACCATGCTTGCTGAAAGTTTAAAATCGGCCGGGCATGACATATGGATCGATCGTGAAAATATCATCAGCGGATCCGATTGGCGAAACAGCATCACCGAAGCGATTCTCTCTGCCGACCTGATCCTGGTTCTGCTATCTAAATATGGTCTGAGAGATGACGGGGTGTGTTTAGACGAACTGGCAATCGCGGTCAGCTGCAATCGCAGAAACATACGTCCCGTTATAATGGAAAAGGATCTTGAAAATATGGTTCCGGCTTATATATCCGGGATCCAGTTTTTTGACATGTCGGACTGGCGTGATATTCCTGCGGATCAATTTGACGAATGGTATACGGAAAAATTCAGGCTGCTCGAAAATACCAGTCTCAAAAATCCGATGGCTTATGAGGAAAAACTCCAGTCTCTGAAAAATCGCTTGCATGTCTCAACGCCTTTTTCGCGGGAGCTCTTTGAAATAAGCAAAGGCTATAAAAAACGATCTTGGTTAGATGAAAAAATAGAAAGCTGGCTAAATGACAAAAACAGCAACATATGTCTGATCGTCGGATTTCCCGGATTCGGCAAGAGCTGCTATTGTGCCAATTATTACCATTATGGCAATGCTGCAGCCGGCCTCATCTTCTGCAACCGCAATAAGAATCAGGCAGACGGCATGATTTCCGTAATAAGAGAGGTAAGTTTCCGGTTTGCGGTAAGTATTCCGTCTTTTGCCACAAGATTGGATCGGTTATTGTACGATTCCCCGCTGAGATTAGATACAGAAGATATTGATGATCTGTTTGAAAGCTTGCTCATAGAACCTTTTGTCATCATAGACGGGCAAATGGAGAATATCCTCATGATTCTGGACGGGATTGATACCTTTTCTCACGAAGGAGAAAACAAACTGGCATCGCTCTTCTATGAAAATGCCGAGAGGTTTCCGCCATATGTCAAGTTTCTGCTGACTACCCGCCATGATGACAGCGTGCTCAGCGGCGCAACAGACTTGCATAGAATTCTCATGAATCCGGATACGCCGGAAATCTACAATGATATACAGTCTTTCGTAGCCGAATCCGTTCATCCCTTATGCAGCGACAAGGCTGAGTCCGAAAGGATCGGATCCGGTATCGCAGAGAAAGCACAAGGTTCGTTTTTATACGCGTCTGCGGTAAGCGACGGTTTAAAATCCGGCAAGATTAGTTTACACGAAGTCGGCATCTTGCCAAATAAAATCGCCGATGTCTACTTTTTATGGATGAAACAGCTTGTCCCGCCCAAAGAATTTTTGGAAAAATATGCTTATCCCGTATCACTCCTTGTGGCTCTCGAAAATCCTCCCCTCAATTTTTTGAAAAAAGCTCTGGTTTGGCGGCAGTCTGAGCTGCAAAGATTTTTACATAAATTCTCCGTAATCTTTATTAAAAATATCGACAAATTCGGTCAAACTTGCGTGAGTTTTTATTGTGACTCTTTCGCAGAGTGGATCAAGGATGCTTCTCTGTCATCTATATATTGTGTGTCTGAAGAAGATGGTTATGAAACCGCTGCAGAATATTTTTCAGAAGCTTATTCAGAGGAAGAACTCAGTGATTATGACTACATGAATATTGTCCCGATCTTAAAAAAAGCCAATAAGAAAAGACTCTTAAGAACAATTGCCCGGGACGATGAATTTTTTGACCATTCTTTCACAATTGTCAAGAAGCTGCAAAACGATCCTGAGTTTTTTCCTGAGTGGTCAACTATACTGGATGATCTCTTATATTTATGCGGCAAGAGAGAAAACGGTGAAAACCTCCAAAGTCACATCGCATTTTTAAGAGCAAAAGGCGAGTTTATTTGCGGTGATTTCGTGAAATGCCATGACATTCTTGATCAGAACATCTCGCTGTTGAACAGTCACGAAAACGATGAGGATTATCTCGATTGCCTCTATATGTTTGGTACGGTATGTGACTTAAGAGGCGATCGCGACCGTTCAATTGAAATCTTTCAAAAGCTTTTTGCAGAATCTGAAGGAAAAGATGCCACACATACAGTCAAAGCTTTGGCCGGTCTTATATGGAACGACCATTACAATGATATCGACCACGGGCTTAAACTCCTTGAAAGACTGCCAAGCGACGACTTGGATGATAATTTCATTACCTTGAAAAATCTGTTAACTGCCAGAATGTTGCTGTCGCTCGGGAATGTGGATAAAGCATTAAAATTGTTTGACGAGGTGTTAAATTCTCAAACGAGCGGCTTATGGGGTTACGATATCGTCGCAAGGAAAAATCAGATATTTGCGATCGAAGCCATCGTTGCAGCCTACGATGCCGGCCAATATGCCTCAGCGATAAATTTTGGTGAGATGATCTGCGATAAATTACGAGATACCGGCAGTTTAGCCGAATGTTATTGTCTTTCCTGGCTTGCCCTGTCCTATCACAAAGCAGGAGATTTAAAACAGGCTGCAGCCCGACTTGAAAAAGCCTGGGAAGTTCTGGGGAAGGATGAGGCGTATTCGTCAAAGTGGCTGAAAATGCATCTTACAAGTATAGAAGCAATGTTTTTGCCGAGGGACGAAGAAGCTGAGAAAATCATTGCACTTTATATCGAAGTCGAACGCCTTGCAGAGGAGTGCAGCGACGTATGGGTCAGAGGAGATGCTTGTTTTGAAATTATCGCCCTGGGCTTTGAGATTGATCTTGCCGGGAATGAAAATCAAATATATCAAAAAAACCTGTTTACACTTGCAGAAGAATCTCAGCTGCCGCATTTGTTATATAAAGCATCCCTGGTTAAATTGTTGTATGCTGAAGAGACGGAAGCTTTGGACAAGATAAAAGATTTTGTCGAAATCCCCGTGCTCCCGAGTACGGACGTCCGCCAAATCGCAAAACTTCTGTTAAAAAAAGCAATCGAGATTCAGTCCGATACGGTCGAAATCTATCGAAAAATAATAGAAAAGGAAACAAGTCAATGATTTATACAATAGATCACTGCGAGCCCTTTGACGGAAAAGAAGAAAATATTTGGATGAAAGCTGAGCATATCGGCAGATATCTTTTTGCGGCAGACTATTTTGCCGGCAAGGGCGGCGGCAAGATTCTGGATGCTGCCTGTGCCGAAGGCTTCGGATCTCTCCTTTTGGAAAGATCCGGACTTGACGTTTGCGGTATGGATATCAACAAAGAATACCTCCAAACGGCAAAACAAAGATGCAAGGGGGTTTTTGCAGCAGTTGACTTTGAAAAAGAAGAATTTCCACCAGAATTCAACGGCTTTGACGGCATCGTATGTTTTGAAACCATCGAGCACCTGGACGACGGTGAAATACTGTTAACAAAGCTGGCCGCATCTCTTAAAGACGGCAAACATATGCTCTTATCCTTTCCGAATGCCGTTTATGAAAAATTTCATGAAGACGGCACAAATTATGATCCCTACCACAAAAGAGTCTATCAAAAAGACGAGATGGCCAAACTGGTGAAAAAAACAGGATTTAAAATAATAGATGAATATGGGCAAAGCCTCTGCAATTTGCTTTACGGTGCCGAGAGAGCAGCCAAAAAATCAAACAGATTATCTCAGAAAGAGATCGACGGCCTCTTCCGCTACGATGAAAAGTCACTCATGCAAATGACAAAATTAATCGGTTATCCTGACAAAACAGATATTGACAACAGTTATTCTTTTTTATGGATCCTGGAGAAATATCGGTAAGCCTTAGACTTGGCAGTGAACCTTTCACCTTAAAGCAAAAGGGGAAGCTTAAATCATTGGTACGCTATTTTTCTTCCTGCCGCATCTTATCCAACAAATAAAGAGAGAACATCACTTTTAAAATGGCATTCATTTTTGAGGAATACTTCTTAATTTTCTTATTATCTCGGTAGAGATAGTCCAGATAATCATTTGATTTTTTTCTCTGTATAATCTTTTTAGAGAATAGTGTAACTGAGTGTTTTTTCTTCGAAAAATTATGTTCTCCTTTTTTCTTTACTAAGGTTAAAATTACAAGAGCTATCGCAATAGAAATTTCAATTATGTCGCCTAAATCAGAATCAAAGTCATTTAGGTTAAAAAATATAGACAAGCTGATAAGAAACCAAGTAACGATCGTACTATTATCATAACACCACTGAATGAAGCTCCCCAGTATATTCTTAACAGCATGCCAATAATTGTGATAAATATTAACTTTAATTGCTTCTATCTTTTGATTTTCAAAGGATTCTGTCGCATCATCAATGTGGTCATTAATTTCTCGGAAACTTCTGACAGCATCATTATGCATCAATAAATTAAAATGCATGCGACGCTTAACAATTTGTCCAAAGGTCTTCTTATCATTATTAATATTCAGATAAGAAAAACCGTAATAAGTCCATTCATTTTGAAATTGGCTGATTCCTAACTCAGCAACCGTTTCACGATTCATTTCTCCATTTAAATCAATTCGATAATTTGAATCAAAATCCATTGTAGGCAAATCTTCCAAAACTGACTTCGCATAAAAATCAACATTCTTATCACGAAATTCGCTCTGGCCATTGGCCGAACAGTAATACTCATCGCCATCAATAGATTGAGCAGCACGTTCACTTATCAACAAAAATTTATCATCTGTGGTAATATTTGCGGAAATTGCTATTGTGTGTGTATTGATTGAATAGCGAAGATACTTGTTTATCCGCTTAATTTCCTCTTCCTCTTGTTTTCTTTGATTTGGTTCTTTCTTGGTTCGCTTATGTAAATACTGCTTTTGCACATGATCCTCATATTGATAAAAATTCTCGATTCTATATTTCCACTCTTCAGTAAAAAAGGGATGTGATATCATTGCGGGATTGTCGAAAGTATCCACAGTTGCAAAAGTGGTACGCCCAACTTCCACTACAAGCGATTTAACATTTGCAGCCGGTTGTTCAGGAATGAATTCCATTTTTAGCACTCTGGGCATAACTCCGGAATAATAGACAGTCTTTTTTTTCTCTTCTTTCTTTCTTTTCTCTTTTTTCTTTCTTTTCTCTTCTTTCAAAGTAAAATACTTTAACATATTCATACCGGTATCTTGTTCAAAGAAATATGGCAGATCAGAAAATTTATGATCCCCTTTTTCTTTCGATTTTTCTCTTCGAATTACTAATTTTTCAGATTTTGCATCAAAGTACCAACCATATGATGCATCAAGTTCCAGCAGTATTTTGCCAGGCCACAATCCATATCCGGAAAATGTTTGTCGTTCTTCATCAAATTCGAAGAAAAGAGACTGCCTGTCTTGCTCACACTTCTCATACCGAGACCAAATAGCCAGAAGATCTTTCTTAAAGTCATTAAACAGTGTGTCGGATAGTTGAAAAACAAAACCGAAACGGGACGCTGTTTGAAGAATTGCTTGTCCTAGCAAAGCAATTTCGTATGTTTCAATCTCGTTAAGGAAGGGAAAAGAATATGGGGTTTCTTCATCTTCATCAAATTCTATACCTGAGAGATTGCACAATTTCTCCTCGTGCTGAAACTCTATCACGCTTTGCCAAAAATCATCTGCTGTAAGCAGTCTTCTCTTCCTAAGAAACACTGCGAGCTTTTCGATATTAAATGACGGATGAATACCATAATAGTCTTTCTGATTTGAGCTGGGGGCAAGAATAACAGATATTTTCGAATTATCAAATGCACAAACCAATTGAATCTCGTTAACTTTATCATCTGAAGTAGCTTGTAAAAGCTCCTGATTGTAGTCATACAAACTATAATCTTCCGTAAATAATGATTTCATCTGACTCTCCTGCTTGAAAAATGTTGTCGCACTTATAACTGTTTTTTTGAACAAAAAATTTCGGTTTCATATAACGATAATACAAGTCAATTTTAACATGATTAAAATCTTGATAATCATCTTTATATTGAATATTGAAAATTGAATGTCCTAAATACATATCTGTTATGAAAAATCTTAGTCTGTCCGACTCAAATGCCTCTTGATAAACCGGGGTTTTGATAAGATCATGAATTGAGGCATAGGCTCCGTAAAAAATAGCTTCGGGGTATTCCTCAACGGCACTATTTCCTATTTTTTTATATTTAATTGCGTCATTTATGACTTGTGCATCCGGATCATTGATAATTATGTCCAAAGAAAAACTATTATCTTGGAGTAAACATTTAAATACTTTGTAAAATATGGAGTTTTATATGTTCAATGAAATTGCCATGTTTCATATTGTAGATATCCATAAAGGGAACTAATCCATATTTTTCGAGCATATCATAAACTCTGGAAGCGAATTGCTTCATTACTCTACGGCGATAACTAATAAAAACTCCATAATTATTTTGTTCCATTATTTTTTCCTTTCACCTCATGGATAATGCTAATATTGTTCAATACATTTTAGCAGCTATTTTTTATAAACAAGTTAGCCGGAACAATATCGGTATTTCACTTTTCGTTTACTTTTCTTGCGGCTTAACTCTTTACTAATTATTGAAAGGCTTGTACACATCTTTGATGCTGTCAATAAACCGGACCATATACGACAGAAAATCCTGGCGGAACGCATCATAATTTTCCGGTTTTTCTGTTCCCATAGCACTCAGGTGTTTATCATCGTCAAATCCGATTTCGATCTGGAACCATTCAGCATTGCTATAATCTTCAGCAGCAACATTGTAATCATACCAAGTTATCAGCTGATACTTCTCTATCAGCTCATCCAGCTCACTGAAATCAATATCTTTGCTGTCAAGGTGTCCAAAATATTTATAATCATCAACGGGGAAAAACTCTCCGCTCACACTGTGGATGTTGATATTAAGATTATTAACGAGTTCATGGTCTGTCGTATGGATACTAAAAAAGTATTCATCGTCTCCGGACTCCCCTTGCTGAGTGAAGCTAACCAGAATGCTGTCAACTTTTCCGGGAAAACCTTCGTCTATCATCTTTTGTTTCGCCCGCAAAGCAATATCATCCGCCAGCGGACTTAATAATTCCTCCATCCTGCCGGAAAACAGATCGAAGTTTTTCGGTACACAGTTGGTTCCGCTGGCCGAGCAGATTTGGCCGTCTTCAAAACTGAAACATACAGAAAATCCGCTTCCGTCATATACACCTGTAGCATATTTGGAGTAGCCGTCCCACTTGTAACCTTCTGCCTCGATATATAAGTCTTTTAATTTGCCAAGGAGCTCTTCATCCGCTTGAGCAGTCATCCCGGCATATTCATCATGTCCCCCTAATTCATAAGTGAACGTGTTATCCTTAATTTCATATGTATAAATTTCATCAATTCTGCTTCCGATATAGGAATAGCTGAATCCGATCAGCTTACTGCTGTTTGGACTTCCCTTGTCTCCTATCCCATCACTTCCTTTGATTTCTGTTGCATCGCTTTCTTTGATTCCCGGGACATCGTTTCCCTTATTCCGGGAACACCCGAAAATACTAAAAATCAAAATTAGCACTCCTATAATTGTCAACGCTTTTTTCATATCTTGTCCCACTTTTTTCCACCTCTTGTTCGATCTCATCAGACATTGACTTGTCGCCTTTTTTTCCTTAATTGCTATCTTATAACATATGACCACCGAATGGTAAGATTGGCTATTATCATAGAAACTGTGCCATATAGAAAGGCAGGTATCTAATGTTTCCTTCCTTTTTAAGATCTTTCGTATGAATTAAATATTGAGAATTGATTCTATCGGAGTACTTTTTTGAAAATTCATCTAAAGATCGATGTTGTCTGTAATTAGAAGACTTAACTTCTATTGGACTAACTTTATTACCTTTACTTAATAAGAAGTCTACTTCGAAGGTCCTTTTTTGTACCGAATCATAAAAACTATAGTAAAACAACTTATAAGATTTAGAAA
>DUOO01000024.1 GCA_012838795.1 Clostridiaceae bacterium
ACTAGAACACATAGTCACTGTAATTATTTATCGCCCAAGCAATATGAGGATCAGCTGGAATGGCTACAGACGAAGGTAGCATAGATTTCTGTTTATTTAACTTGTACTTTTTCTTGACGTAGCACCAGTCGGACCTAGTATAAAAAAGGTACAAGTTAAACTCGTTGATTATCTATATACTAAAATCCACAGAAGAGAATGAGATCATGAGTAAAACCTATACAAAATCATTTAAGGAAGATGCTGTTTGCTACGTACAGGAACATAGTGAAGAAAGCGTAGCTGAATGTGCACGCTATCTGGGAATTAACGAGAACACACTACATACCTGGCTTAAGAAAGCAAGGCAGGGAGAAGAATTTCGCGGTCAGGGTAACTACTCTTCCGACTTGGCAAAGGAGAATGCTCAATTGAGGCGTGAACTAAAAGATGCAAGGGATGCGCTCGAGATTCTAAAAAAAACGTTAAAGATCATGAGCGAATAAAAGAGGAGATATTTTCCATGATTTATCATCAAAAAAAGTATAATTCCGGCCTCAGTGTAAGCGGTGTTTTGGGCTACTTAAATCTGTCGCGCAGTGGCTATATTCACTATCGTAATCGCAGGGGTAAAAGTTCAACCCAAGCCAAACGCAAAGAAGAGATTAAGAAAAAAATATCTCAAATCCATAGCCACTCTAAAGAAATATATGGTGCTCCCAAAATTCGTGAAGAACTTTGCAAACAAGAGAATGGTTAAATCGCTTTGATATTATAAATTACAGTCAGGCATATCGCTTAGTTTTTGAATATATTGAAGCCTTTTATAACGCCATAAGAAGTCATAGCCATTGTGGTTATTTATCACCTCAGCAATTTGAAGAAGAGAAAACTAAAAAATTAGCAGAACTGGAAAAATGCATTGCTTAGAAAATCTGTGAGTTTCGATTGTACCTTTTCTTGACATAGGACCAAAGTTTATGTTAGCACCCCAAGTGGACCTTTTTCAGTTGACCAAAACAATGAAAGTACTTTCATCCTTGGCAGTATCATTGGAAGTGGATATGCCTATAAACGAGAAGATGATGCGTATGTGATCCCAATCGGATCTTTGAGGGGGTTAGGCTTTTTGGGAAAATTTTACTAAAGAATATAGAAATTCTGTTTTTAAGTCCAACTTTTGTGGGTTTACCTCAATTATTATTCTTTACTAACATGAGAAAACCCCCATTAGTTGGATTATTTCTCTTAGTCCAATAGTCCAACTTTTGAGGGTTCACAAAATAAATAATGTTTTTTATGTGCATATTTACATGAAAATGATACCACAACTGATTCACAAGAAAAAATACAGAACTTAGATGATTTTAAATATTAGATTATTCTATCAAGATGTAAATTCCGGTCTTTTCTTATATGATGTAATGATGCACAATAGAGAAACTATTGCTGCAATACCAGTAATTATAAATGCAAGCTGGTATGACCCTGTACCATCTGCAATATATCCAACAGCAGAAGTGTATAGCCCCAAAGGAATATTGTAAAACATTGTTGCACGACCGATGATTCTTCCGTAGTCCTTTGATCCAAATAACATTCTTGTCATCCATGCAGATGTAAAACCACCTGTTGTAGCTCCTAATCCAGAAATAAAGGCTTCAACTTGCAAGGCACCTTGGTGCTTGTACAGGAAGGCTAAAGCAAACATATTAACAATAACTAGTAAAACACATCCTACTAGTGACTTAAACGGTCCAATCTTGTCTTTAATACCTCCAACAACTAATCTAGTTATCAATGTGCCTAGCATTGCTAAAGAAGCTAATTTAGGTCCTAGTGATGCTGCATGCCCGTATCTCTCAGCAACTTGAACAAGGTGTGTAGAGTAAACAGCAGTAGTAGCTAGACCAATTAAAGCAATTACCATAAATAAATAAGAGGGAGTTTTCTTTGCCTCATCGTAAGTTAACCCTGTATCCAACGTAACTTTAGATGGGCTAGCATCATCTTCTCCATCCTTTTGTTCATAGCCATAAGGGACTAAACCTTTGTCTGCTGGCTTAAACCTGATAAGGAAAAATGACGGCAGTACAACCAGAATAGCTCCGATGATAGCTAAACCAACAAAAGCACTTTCCCAACCAAAGGAGTCAATTAACTTAGGTCCAACAAATGAAGTAAAGAAAGCACCGCCAACTGCACCTGAACCAGTGGCAATACCTAATGCTAGGCCTGAACTTTTATGAAACCAATTATTGATAAGCAAAGGGGTGTGCAAAAAAGTAATGAAAGATGCACAAAAACCAATAAAAACATAAAGTGCATACCATAAATAAATGGATCGTAGTAATGGTAGTATTGCAAAAGAAACTGTCATACCTATTCCTGCCAAAGACATTACCATATTTATTTTTTTCTCTGCTAACACCTTACCAGCTAACGGACTAAATAATGCTATTGCAAATGCTAGAATCGTTTGCGAAACAGCAACTGAGCCAATTCCTATTCCCAAATCTGTAGAAATCATTCCGTAAAATAAACCTATCGGGTATACCATAGTACCGAATACCCCAATCTGTGTGATAGCACAAGCTATCATGATTACCCACGCGTAGTGTATTTTCTTCATAGATTAGCCTCCATTTAGCGCTTACTATAAGAGTAAAGAATCTTTTTTTTATTCAATAAAGAATAAGGCATCAAGCTTATCGCTTCCGTTTTCTTAATAATCAAATATTAAAATGATCAGAACAAATCGTAGCTTAAGCATTACTGTGAATAAAAATATAAAAATTTACTCAAACATAGTGCGAATTATACAAATTATTAGTAAATATTAAATAAAGGTCGTCAAATCAACTATAATAAATCTTTTATTAAGGTACAATGGACTAAGAGAATGTAAAAATAAAAAAAAACAGTGCTTTTAGCACACGAAGCTTTGACTCTGATTAAAGAGTGGAAACCGCGTTCTCAGAAGGCCATCGGCTCGCTCCGGGAACGCGATTTCCAACCTTTATTTGTTTTAAATCCGGAATAGCACCATACTTAACTTATTCCAATCACAAGATTCACTACAACTAAGCGTTTACTTATATAACAGACTACTATTGATAATCCAAATTTCTAACCATTACAACATCGGTTTGATCCTGATGTATAGGAATAAATCCTTCTTGCAGCAGTTCATTTATCAGCTCTCTTCTTTTTTCTGTTTCAAGATTTAAATATATAGCTTTGCTCATAAATGCTATCGTTCCTGTTCCAAGAACTCTAAAAATTTCAATCAACTTTTTCATGAGCATGCGTATTAAATATAAGTTATGGTGAAAAATGCCATCATTATTGATAATTTCTAATGTATCTATAATCACAATTGAGCCCATCCCACTTAGACCATGACAATAATTATTATACGCACTTGCAACATACTCTAAGTCTCCGCTAATCGCATCTGCCATATACCAGAAATCATCTAATTCGTAACAATCAAAAACAAAAAATATCACATTGGATATTTTATTTTTTGTACCATCTTCAAAAATTTCATCATAGAAAGTTATGTTGCCATATAACATATTCAAATCTATTTCATTACTCATTTTAATCTCATAGTTAAGTTCTCCATAATTATCTGAATATTCTTCTGATATTGTTTTCATCAATTCCTCCATACTCAGGCAATACCATATGCTTTATATAATTCACAATAAAATCTTGATTAGAAATTTCTCCTCTAAATAGAATATACTGTAAACTATCAGTATCAAATTTTTTAATCCTTATCAAGTCAGAATCGTTTTCATATTTACTTATTAAACAAATATTGTCAATTTCAATGGTATCATCTAATCTAATAAACGAGATATATTTTCTATTAATACATGCAGTAACGTTCAAATGAGGTGTAAATACACCTCGTTTGTTACTTATAACATACGAAAATTCTAATGTACCTTTTTCATTTGTTAATGGAGAAAAGCAAAAGCATTCTATAAAATTTTTAAGAATACTTGCTGAATTTCTAATATAATTCCAAATGTATTCTGATAAGGAAAGACAATCTTCTCGTGAAGGAGGCTCCTTATTATCATGTTCAATCAAATTTCTAAGAGTCAAATATTTTTCAATAGTAATCGTTTTTATTATCTCAAAATGTTCTAAAACATCTAAAAATTTCTTATTAGACTTCTTTCCCGTATAATGTATTTCATTAATTCCAAGGTTCTCCTTCAAGGATTTAGAAGTAACATTAAAAGCTCTCTTTAAAGATAAAAAGCCTTGATTTAGTTTCTCAATATTATCTCCACTATTTAAAATAGTCTTATTAGCTTCTTCCCATATAACATATGCATCTTCTAATGAATTTCTTTTGACTTTATTTATTAAAGAAGACGTCATTGAATCTTCAAAAAATGTATATGAGACCCAGATTTGATTTAATATCATATTACCAGACATGATTTCCCCTCTCTTTCAATCAATATCATACACTTGATATTTTAAATCTAAAAGACATCCCAATATATTAAAAATTTATTATATGTAAATAGGTACAGAAACATATGGTCAATTTAAGTAGTGTTTAGTTGGAGAACACGGTTTCCATTTAAAGCCAGCATAGGAAATCTGTGAATATTAATATCTAAGCCCATGTACTAAAGATAGCTATAGTTATTCAGATAAAAATTTCAGGCTTATGTTAATTTTTAGGTTTTTTTAGACAAATCTAAACTAAAATCTAAACTATTTTAGTGAAAACAAAAAGCCTGCAATGACCGGTACAAGTATATTACAAGCTTTCTGAAAATGGTTCTGGTGGAGATGGCGAGGATCGAACTCGCTACCTCTTGAATGCCATTCAAGCGCTCTCCCAATTGAGCTACATCCCCAAGTGCAAAGTTAATAATAGCACAATTAATTCCAAAGTCAAGTTTTATTCCAACTGCAAGCTTATCTTCTTATTCAAAATTCAAAGTTCTTCTCCCATTCAAAGCTCATCTTAAATCCAAGGTCCGACATGTTTCTGATAAATCTTTTTGATGATTTGGACGGATAAACTGTAAAGGAGCAGTAAAACAAAAAGCCAAAATAAAAAATGTAATGGCATTTGCTTGAGGTCAAGCACGATAGCCAGAGGTGTAAATCCGATAAGCAGTGCGACAAGTCCGACCAGTGAAGTTGAAAATAACAATGCAGGTGCAGGTTTGCTCTGGACAAACGTCATTTTCCCTGTCCTGATCATATGAATGATAAAGATTTGTGATAATGTGCCGAATAAAAACCAGCCGGTTTGGAAATAGGGAGCAGTCGTCATTGAATTATAGCCAAACTCAAACCAAAGCACGAGATAGCATAGAATATCAAAAATTGAACTTAAGGGTCCCATGATCCACATGAAGCTCTTTAATGATTTTACATCCCACTTTTGCGGTTTTTGAACGAAGTCCGCATCCATATCATCAAAAGCAAGCCCCATTTGAGCAAAGTCATTTAAGAGATTTTGCGTCAAAATATGAACCGGCAACATCGGTAAGAAGGGCAGGAAAATGCTGGCAATTACTACAGCTATCATATTGCCGAAATTTCCGCTGGCAGCCATTTTGATATATTTCATGATATTACCGAAGGTACGTCTACCTAATAGCACACCTTCTTCGAGCACCATCAAGTCTTTCTCCAACAAAATAATATCGGCAGTTTCTTTGGCAATATCAACTGCACTGTCTACGGAAATTCCAACATCAGATTGACGCAGTGCAGGCGTATCATTAATACCGTCACCCATATAACCGACTGTATGTCCGTCTTCCTGTAAAGCTCTAACTACCCGTTTTTTTTGCATCGGTGATAATTTACTGAATAGATTACAGTGTTGGGCAACTTCTTTCAATTCCAAATCGCTCATTTGTTCTATATCTGTACCAAGAACAATAGTTTGAACATCAATCCCGACTTTTTCACAAACCTTTAAAGCAACACCTTCACTATCACCGGTCAAAACAACTGTGCGGACACCGTGTTCCCGTAATATTTCAACTGCACCCCTGGCACTTTCTTTGGGCGGATCCAAAAATCCGACAAATCCGATCAGGACCATATTGCTTTCATCAGCAATCGTGAAATGCTCTTCATCAGGAACTTCATTTTTTTGGGCAACAGCCAACATTCTTAAACCGGCATTATTATATTTTTCATAAGTATTCATCGCAAGTTTACGTTCGTCTGCACCTATCGGTCGCACCTGACCTGCAACTTCGACAAAAGCACAAATCGCCAGCATTTCTTCAACTGCACCTTTGGTAATCAGCTGACGTTTACCTGATTTATCTTCTAAGATTACGCTCATGCGGCGACGTGAGAAATCAAAAGGCACTTCATCTATGCGGGTATAATTTTTGATGATTTCCGGTATATTATATTTTTCTGCACGATTAATAATCGCAATATCAATCAGGTTTTTCAATCCGGTTTGAAAATATGAATTAAGATAGGCATGACGCAATACTCTGGTGTCATCTTGGCCGGTTAAATCCATGTATTTTTCCAAGACAATTTTATCTTCAGTCAGAGTTCCGGTCTTATCCGTGCACAAAATATCCATTTCACCAAAAGTTTGAATCGAACCTAAAGTACGGACGATTACATTTCTTTTGGACATGGCAAGAGCACCGCGGGCAAGTGTTGAAGTCATAATTACCGGCAGCATTTCCGGAGTCAGACCTACCGCTATGCTGACGGAAAATAATAAAGCACTGAACCAATCTTCCTTGACAATTCCGTTAATCAGAAAGATGACCGGGATGATGATTAACATCATTTTAATCAACATTGTACTGACTGAAGCAACACCGCGTTCAAAGCTGGTCTGAGCTTTCTCACCGCTTAATGAAGTCGCGATCGAACTGAAATAGGTTTCCTGACCGGTAAATAAAACCACAGCCGTTGCCGTACCGCTGACCAAATCAGTACCCATCATACCGATATTTGCTAAATCTGTCAGAGCTGCAACCGGATCACCGGCCGTATCATATTTTTCTACAGGGGCAGATTCTCCGGATAAAGCTGCTTGTGACACGAAAGTATCTTTTGTTGAAATAAATCTGACGTCGGCAGGAATCATGTCTCCTGCTGAGAACTTGATGACATCACCCGGTACTACATCGGCAATATCGATTTCAATCAATTTGCCGTCTCTGATTACATCTGTTTTGTTAGCAACCATTTGCTTGAGACCTTCTGCCGCTTTATCGGAATTACGACTTTGAATGAAAGTTACAACAGAAGACAATAACACCATCAACAAAATTATCATGATGGTCGCATAGTCCGCATTTTCCGATATCACAACATCCGTTATATAAGTTACAATCGCAATAATTAACAGAATTAAATTAAACGGATTAATCAGTGCTTCGATAATTCTTGAAACAATTGTATGCCGGTTTTTAGTTTTGGCTATGTTCGGACCGTGCTCTTCCAATCTTGTTGCTGCTTCTTCAGCAGTAATTCCCTGAGTTGTCGAACTAAATTCGCGTAAAACATCATCAAGAGATTCAGATGATAATCTACGCAGATTTTGTTCCTGAGCAAAAGAATAAGTTTGAATGTTCTGATTTTTTTTGAGAAATTTCATAAGATTCTCCTTTCCTGTTTTTAGTTAACCACAGGAGAATCTTCAGAAAAGCATTTCACTCAAAGAGACGGTCTTACCATGCTCCGGCTGAAAAAGAGCGCAGACTGAAAAAATTCCCTGCGGGAAACTGAATTATTGATTATGATACTTCGAGGTCGATAATCCAAAAAATCACGCCCTTTCTATAAATAAATCAGGTTATAAATCATAACCCCCTGAAATTCTACCACAAAACAATTTATATTAAAAATCAAATTTATAATTTTCTGTAAAAAACATGTTCAAATTGCAATTAATCTGAATTTGATGTTACAGTGCCTTGATTAATTAAAAACAGAGCTATTCTGCGTGTTACATAACTCAGCAAAGCATACCGCAAAGCCTCCGAACTGGTATCTTTGCCGGAAATCCCGGTTAAATCTTCTGCACCGCCAAGTAAAATACCATCCAGCAAATTCAAAAATTTCGTATAATTTTGCTCAACTTGTTCACCTATTTTTAATTGTTCAAAAAGTTCTTTACATTGTTGAATCGGTAAAACCTCTTTTAACATCAAAAGATAACTGAGTTCTGCTATATGCTGTCTGGTGTATCGTTTACCGTTAGGCCGCGGAATTATTTGCTGTTTAATGTAATTATTAACCATCGATTTAGTCAATTCCTGATCACGCATCATCTCAGGTACTTGTCTATTCACATAACTCAATAACTGATCCATATAAAGTTCAATATCCGGCAACAAATCCCATTCCTGCGGACGTTTTTCACGCAGAGCCTGCTCGAAATTTTTTGCCGGATCCTGACCGGAAGCCGATTCCGGTTTTTGTCTGCCGACTCTGTCTTTTGTATTATTTTCTAACGGATCTTTTATCAGTTCACCGGTTTTCAGTATCGGTTTTTTATTTTCGTTTTCCATAACATCCTCTTAAAATTTTGTTGTTAAAATTATAAATTACAGCAGAATTAAAATCTATTAAATTAAATTTAACAAATATCTATTGACATTGCAAAAACTATATAATATAGTTTTAATAACCAGATGATGTTGTGGCGTGATTTGCTTTTTTGTTTATACAGATTCAAGAAAATAAAGTAATCTGACGGTTTTACTTCATTACCGCGAAATTACATGATCATGATAAGGAGGGCTTTATTTTGACTCAAGCAATTTTAGATAATCGTTATTTATCAAATTGGTATATTTTCGGTGATTCTGTTTGCAAAGGAATTATTTATAATTCTGTGAATAAACGCTACGAACTAAGTAAGCAAAACTTTATCAGAATTTTATCCCGCAAATTCAAAGCTAAAGTTAAAAATTTCGCTTCTTTCGGTGCAACTGTAAAAAAAGGGTTAACCATTTTCCAACGTAAAAAAGAAGAAATCATTGAGCCGGGAATCGCTTTCTTGGGATTTGGCGGAAATGATTGTGATTTTTTCTGGGCGGATGTTGCTCAACAACCCGGTATTGATCATCAACCGAATGTACCCATTGATTCATATTTTGAATTGTATAAAGAATTGATTAATAATTTGCAGGAAAAAAATATTATTCCGGTAATAATTAATTTGCCCCCGCTTGATCCGGATCGATATTTTAATCGTTTCAGTGAGGGCTTAAATAAGGAAAATATCTTAATTTTTTTAGGCGGTTCAACCAAAAGAATATATCAATGGCATGAAAGTTATAATTCGATACTGACTAAATTGGCAATTGAAACCGGTGCTTATTATATTGATATCAGACAAAAATTCTTAGAGGAAATCAATCCGGAAAGATATATCTGTGAAGATGGAATTCACCCGAATGATGCAGGACAAAAATTAATCGCTCAGATTCTCTACGAAAAAATCAACGAAATGTTAACGGCTCAATAATTATCCCAAATTCAATTTTAAATCATCTTTTTTAATCCAGTTCATTTTACGGAACGGAATTGCGATTAAATAAGTAAAAATTGCCGGTAAAATAATGCTGATCAATAATAAATTCACATAGTCTGCTAATCCGGCATTAATAGCCGTCGCACCATGATTCAAAGCAGCCTCTGAAGGATTGAGCCAACCGGTTATTACGCCGATCGGACCGACCAAACCTGAAGTTCCCATACCGGACGAGATCGGAGCACCGTTCATCTCTATTTTAAAAAGTACAGTAGCCATCGGACCGGTAATTGCCGAAGCCAGAATCGGCGGCAGCCAGATCTTCGGATTGCGCATAATGTTAGGCATTTGCAGCATTGACGTTCCAAGCCCTTGAGCAATTAATCCGCCGATTTTATTCTCTTTATATGACATCACCGCAAAACCGACCATTTGTGCACAACAACCGGCATGGGCTGCTCCGCCCGCTAAACCTACTAAACCGAAAGCTGCGGCAATTGCAGCTGAACTGATCGGCAAGGTCAAGACAATTCCCATTACCACAGAAACAATAATCCCCATAAAAAACGGTTGGATATCAGTTGCCCAAATTATCGCAGTACCGATACTGTTCGCAGCGGCACCGATACTCGGAGCCCACCATAAACTAAGTCCTACACCCACAGTTAAGGTAACTAACGGAGTTACAAGAATATCGACCGGAGTGGTTTTAGAAACGAGTTTACCAATTTCCGCGGCAAATAAAGCAATAATAAAAACTGCCAAAGGGCCGCCGGCACCTGCCAATTCATTTGCAGCCAAGCCAACCCCGGTAAGAGTAAACAATACTAAAGGCGGTGCCTTCAAGGAATAACCAACTGCGATTGCCATTGCAGGTCCTGTTGATCTTGCGGCAAAACTGCCCATTTGAGATAAAATTGAACCGACAGTGGTTTCAACTCCGACTAAATCGGCAATTGTATTGACGATTGTACCGATTAAAAGTGAAGCAAATAAGCCAAGAGCCATTGCTCCCATCGCATCTATGGCATATCTTTTGAAAGAAATTTCAATATTTTGTTTCTTAAGAAATGCTTTAAATCCACTCAATTCAGGTTCAACTTGCAGATTTTTCTCGTTATTTTCTTGTTTGGAGGGTTTTTCCAATTGATTTTTTAATAAATTATTCTCTTCATTAGACATTATTCTTCTCTCCATACTTCATATGTTTTATTATCATATTTAACCTGATTATTGCTCAAAGTCAAATCTTAAAATTTATTTATTTTCTTGAAATTGTAATTTGTATAATACTTTGAAAAGACCGTCTTGTGCCAGCAATTCATCTTTCGTACCCTGCTCGGCCAATCTGCCGTGATGTAAAACGATGATGTTGTCCGCATCGGCAATTGTTGAGATTCTGTGAGCTACAGCCAACATACTGCGTTGTTGTGCCATATTCCTTATTGCATCTTGAATCAGAAATTCAGTTTCCGTATCAATATTAGCAGTTGCTTCATCTAAAACTAAAATCGAAGGCTGTGCGGCAACGGTTCTGGCAAATGACAAGAGTTGGCGCTGACCGGCCGATAATGTACTGCCGCGTTCCGTTAAATATTCACGATATCGTTGCGGTAATTTATTAATAAATTGATCAGCATTGACCAAAGCAGCTGCTTTTCTAGCAGCCTCATAGTCTACATTTTCTCTATTCAGTGTAATATTGTCCGCAATTGAACCGGAATAAATAAAAACATCCTGTTGAACAACACCGATTGCCCGGCGCAAATCTTTCAGATTGTATTCTTTGATATCATGTCCGTCAATCAAAATCTGACCGCGATTGATATCATAAAAGCGACAAATCAAATGCATAATTGTCGACTTACCTGCACCGGTCGCTCCGACAAAAGCCACAAACTGACCGGGTTCAACTTTGAAAGAAACATCTTTTAAAATCCATTCTCCTTCATTATAAGCAAACCAAACATTCTTAAACTCGATTTCTCCTTTTAAACCATATTTGGAAATTCTCAAATTGCCGCCTCTCGACTCAAGCGGTTCATCCATTAAATGAAAAATTCTTGAAGTTGAAGTAATCGCTGATTGGATCAAATTAAATGTTTCAGATAATTCAAAAATCGGACGGAAAAATCTTTGAATGTAATCGATAAATGCATAAAGCACGCCAAAAGAAATCAAACCCCGCATGTTACCTTTGCTGCCAAACCAAATTAATGCGGCAATACCTAACGATTGAATCACTTCAATCGACGGTCGATAGATCGAAAAATATTTTAATTCTTTCCGACTTAAGGCTAAATATTCCTGATTAACTTGATCAAATTCTGTTTCAGTTTGTCTTGTGCGATTAAATATTTGGATTGTACGCATTCCGGAAATATTTTCTGAAAGTTTCGTATTGATTAGTGCCAATACTCTCCTTTGAGCAAAATACACTTTGCGAATAGCCTTACGAAATACAATAGAAATGAAAATTACAAGCGGTAACAAAATTAAAATTAATGAAGCCAATTTATAATTCATTAAAAACATAATGACCATGATTCCACTTAAATTAAACAGATTACGGATAAGATTCGATAAGACGGAAGTAAACATTTCATTCAAATTTTCCGTATCGTTGGTCACACGGGTAACCAGGCTCCCGAGCGGATAATGATCGAAAAAAGAAGTCGGCAAATGTAAAATGTGATTATAAAGATTTTGCCTTATATGACGCAGTATTTCTTGTCCGGTTGTCTGCAATAAATATGCCTGTCCGTAGTTTGTCACAAAAGCAATAATTAAAGTTCCTAAATAAAGCAGACTGATTTTTATCGTATTTGCAGTTGCAAGGTTTTGTTCAGCACTCGATGCAGTTCGATCTGAAAGTACCGTAAATTGATTGTCTATTAACAACTGAATTAATTTCGGCTGAATTAAAGTAACTCCGGTAGTAATAATAATCAAAACTATCACCAGCAGAAATTTTTTCCAATGTGGTAAGGCATACCCATAAAGACGCTTCAACGAGAATTTTTTTCGACTCTCAAGTTGTTCCTTTTCATAATCAGCATTCAATTTTGCCTGATTACTCATTTATGCCTCCCTTCTTCAGCTAATTCTGATTCCAATAATTGACGATGATACAATCTTGCATAAAAACCTTCTGTATCTTGTGATAACGAAATATGATCACCTCTTTGCGTTATTTCTCCATCTTCCAGCACTAAAATTTGATCTGCAGTTTGGACCGTCGATACCCTCTGACTCACCAGAATCAAGCTTTGCTGATATTTCTTCAGGTGATCAAGAATGCTCTTTTCAGTATTTGTATCAACTGCGGATAAGGAATCATCAAGGACTAATACTTTCGTATTTTTGTAATGTGCTCTGGCAATTGAAATCCGTTGTTTCTGCCCGCCTGACAAAGTTACACCGCGCTCGCCCACCCAAGTAGAGTAACCTTCCGGCATCTCTTCAATATCTTGGGCGATTTGAGAAAATTCCGCTGAAGATCTAACTTTATTAAGATCATAATCCTGATCCTCATCAGAACTGCTGAAAGCAATGTTACCGGCAATACTGCGCGAAAATAGAAAGCTATCTTGTTCTGCTAAAGCTATAGCCTTGTATAAATCAGTCAAAGCCATATCTCTGATATCCACATCATTTAACAGGATTTGTCCCGAACTCACATCATAACGCCTCAATAAGAGATTAATAATGGTACTTTTACCACTGCCTGTTCTGCCTAAAATAGCAATACTTTTTTGATTTTCCAAGACAAAACTGATATTTTTCAAAACCCATGGGGATTTTTTATCATAACGAAACGAAACATCCTTGAATTCAATTTTTACATTGTTTAAATCCATCTTAGACGGAGCAGCAGTTTCCAATATTTTTGATTCTGCAGACAAAATTTCATTAATTCTGGTCATTGAAGCAATACCGCGCTGAAAACTGTTGACGACCATGGCAATCGCAATTAACGGCCAAATCATCAATCTTAAATAGTCAACTACAGCTACAAAATCACCTAAACTCATACTGCCGTCCAATAAGCGATATATCCCATATATGATGAAAATCACAAATGCAATACCTGAAATCAAAGAAACAATAGGATCAAACAGAGCACTAAGTCGCATCATTTCAATGTTTTTTCTTTGATAGTCCTGATTAACCCTGCTGAAAGAACGAGAACGATTATTCTCAATACCGAACGCTTTTATATTGTGGATGCTGGAAATATTTTCTTGTACCTCATTGGTCATATCGGAAAAACTGTCTTGAACTCTCCGACTTCTCAATTGCATCGGTTTCAATACCGTAAAAACAAAAATTGTTAATAAAGGCAAAGCGGTTAACGCAATCATAGCTGTTTTCAGGCCTACCGTATAAATCATCATTATACCGGTAAAAATCGTCATGAAAATAGAATCTATAATCATGATGATCCCGCCGCCCATTGAATTTCTGACCATCAGAACGTCATTCGTAACATGTGCCATCAAATCACCTGTACGATGATAATTAAAAAAAGTATCATCTAAAGACAAATATTTATTAAAAAGCTTTGCTCTTAACCAATACTCAAGTTTTCTGGCAGTACCGAAAATATTCATACGCCAGCCGTAACGACCGATTGCAACACATAAACCTAAAACAATCACTGCCAAAGCACAAAACATGATCCGTTCTACATTTAACTCGCCTTTTTGCGCCAAATCAGCAAAAACACGTAAAACTTGCGGTACAAGCAAATGAGTTATATCAACAAAGATTAATGCTAAAACACCAAATATATATTGAGCTTTATGTTGTTTGATAAATGGTAATATTGTCCGATATTGTTTCATATGCCTCACTAACATTTCTAATTTCAATAATATAGCACAGCGGGTAACTATGATTCAATTGTTCGCTAATTATTAATTTTTCCTTATTTTAATCAGGATTTAATTTACACTGATTATTCTTATGATAAGATTGTTGACAGAATTTATTAGAGATGCTTTTAACAGTTACTGTCAGGTATCGGATTAAAAGCCCTGATGTATTAATAAGAGGATAATATGAACGACTTTTTAGTAATATTTATAAAATTGGTTGTCGCATTTTGTAATATTGCGTTTTGGTTGATGATAGTTACAATAACTTACAATGTTTTTCTGATGTTCTGCGGCATTCCGAAAAACCGAAAATTGAATTTGATTTCTCAAACCGCAGTTGAGCCCAAAACCAGATTTGCAATCTTAATTTCTGCCCGCAATGAGGAAATCGTTATTCCTTATCTGATCCGCAGTCTGAAAGCACTGGATTATCCTAAAGAATTGTTTGATATTTTTGTAATTGCCGATAACTGTTCCGACAAGACTGCAACAGTTGCCAAAGCGGAAGGGGCAAAAGTCTATTCCCGAAATGATCCGACACGAGCGACTAAAGGTTATGCTTTGAATTGGTTCTTTGTGCGTAATTTAAATCAAATGCTTAAACTATATGATCATTGTGTAATTTTTGATGCAGATAATTTGGTTGACCCGCACTTTCTGACAATGATGGATCGCCATATTCAGACCGGTAAAACCTTTTTGGCAGGTTATATGGATTGTAAAAGTCCTGAAAAAAGTATAATCGCTTCAGCCAATGCTTTGTTTTATTTAAATCGCTCACGTTATCTGCATCAAGCTCGTAATAATCTCGGTCTGCCTTTAGCTTCAGTCAGCGGCACCGGTTTCAGTTTTGATTTGAAATTGATCAAAGATACCGGTTGGGAAACTCAGACATTAACAGAAGACGTCGAATTTACCATGCAAATGATTCTAAAAGGTCAGGAGCCCATTTATGTAAGAGAGGCAATTTTCTATGATGAACCGACTAGTGAGTTCAAGCCGATGATCCGGCAACGCTTTCGCTGGGGAATGGGTTCAGTGCAAACGATGCGTCTGATGACAGGAAAATTGTTCAGATTTGCTTTGCATTTTAATCACAAAGCTTTCGATGCTTTTTGGTTTTTGGCTCAAATACCTTTCTTTTTTATTGCAGGATTACTTTCGACAATAAAAATGTTCATCCAACTACCTCTATATCTGGATAACCCGGCTTGGTTTGCACGTGATTTGATCATTCCCGTTGTGGCATATATCGCTACAATTCTTAGTTTAATTCTCTTGGTCAAATTGGAGGAAAAAAGCTTGAAGCTGTACATGAAAGGAATTCTCGCTTATCCGATTTTAGGTGTTATCTGGGCAGGCTTGCAAATGGCAGCCATGTTCTGCAAAGATGCAATCTGGCATCCTATAGCTCATACCCATGGAGTAGAATTGAAAAATCTCATTAAATGACTGAAATTATAGCGAGTAATATACATTGATTAAAAGACTGAATATTCCTGAAAATAAATCTTTTATGCAATTGGATTAACAATATCTTCTTTTTTTTGTACAATGAATAATAATTCATAGTTAAGGAATTATTATGAAAGATTATAAAAGAATTGTTATTAAAGTCGGCAGTTCAACTTTAACCCATGCGGACGGAAAGTTGGACATCCGGCAAATCAAGAAAATAGTAAAAGAGATTTCCATTCTGACTGATCAGGGTTATGAGTGTGTTTTCGTCAGTTCCGGAGCAATTGCTGCCGGGATGGGTACGTTAAATATCCACAAAAAGCCGAATGAAATTGACAAACGTCAGGTTTTGGCAGCAGTCGGTCAAGTTGAGTTAATCCAACTTTATTCCCGGCTTTTTTTTGCTTTTGATCATCCGGTTGCCCAATTACTGTTGACCAAAGATGATTTTTCCAATCGAACTCGTTATCTCAATGCACGCAATACTTGCCGATTATTACTTGAGAAAAAAATTATTCCGATCATTAATGAAAATGATTCAGTTTCAATTAACGAAATCAAACTTGGTGATAATGATTCTTTATCAGCTTTTGTTGCAGCTCTGGTCGATGCGGACCTAATTGTTATATTAACCGATATTGACGGTTTATATGATTCGGATCCCAGAGAAAATCCTGATGCAAAACGGTATGATCAAATTACGGAAATCACAGATCAAATAAAGCATATTGCAGGAACAACCGGATCCAAGTTTGGAACCGGCGGTATGGCAACCAAGATTTTAGCGGCCGAAATGGCTATGTCAAACGGTACAGATTTAATCATTGCCAACGGTGATGATCCGCATGATATCAGCAGGGCTCTTCGCGGAGAAAAAGTAGGCACGCATTTCATCGCATCCGAGCCTAATTTCAATGCCCGAAAATATTGGTTGCGTTATGCTACTACTTTATCCGGCAATATTCATATTGATCAAGGAGCTTACAATGCAATTCTAAAAGGAAAATCTTTATTGCCGGTCGGAATAACGGCAGTTGACGGTGTTTTTGAACCGGGAGCGGTTGTAGGCATACTTTTTCAAAATAAAAAAGTCGGAGTAGGTATCGTTAACTACAGTAATCTGGAAACAGAAAAAATATTAGGCCGACAAACATCAAAAATCAAGGAAATTCTCGGTTATCAGTATTCAGATGTTGTTGTGCACAGTGATAATCTAGTCAAAATTTAACATATTGTTAATAGAAGTAAATTGTTAAAGTATAGGATGTTCTTATAGTAGTAATTTTATCAAATCAAAAGGGGTGAAATATGATTAAACAATTGTGTCACAGAGCATTAATCGCCGAAACCGAAATGCGTACATTATCGACCAAAGTTAAAAATAGAGTTTTAAGAGAAGTTGCCAAAGCATTAATCGCTGAACAAGATGATATCCTGGAATCAAATCAGCTGGATTTAGCAGCCGGTGAAAAAAACGGACTCAGCGCCGCATTGCTTGATCGCTTAGCACTTAATCCGAGTCGAATCAAAGGCATGGCAGATTCTTTGGAAACCATTGCAAGTTTCCCTGATCCGATCGGAGAAGTTGTCGAAGGATTCAGAACTGAAAGCGGTTTATCTATCCAAAAAGTCAGAGCACCGCTGGGAATTGTGGCAATTATTTATGAATCAAGACCCAATGTAACAATTGATGCTGCAGCCCTTTGCCTTAAATCTTCCAATGTCACTATTCTGCGCGGTTCATCCGCCGCCTTAAATTCCAATCGGATTTTGGCAGATTTGTTCGCACGTGTCGGGGAATCTAACGGTATGCCTAAAAATGCAGTGCAATTGCTGGATGATCCCGGGCGTGATTCTCTCAATAAATTAATTGTTCAGAATAAATATATCGATGTGTTAATCCCGCGCGGCGGCAAACAACTCAAAGAATCAATGATGGCAAATTCTACTATTCCGATGATCTTTACCGGCGATGGTACTTGTCATATTTATCTGGATGAAACAGCAGAAGATGATAAAATATTGCCAATCATTCTCAATGCCAAAACCCAACGTCCGGGAACATGTAATTCAGTAGAATGTGTTCTCATTCAAAAAGATAAAAATTATTTAACTGAGGAAATCGTTGAAGCATTACTCGAAGCAGATGTCAAAGTAAATATTACACAAGAACTCTATAATTTGTTACCACATGAATTGAAAACAAAATCTTATTTGTCAGGAGAAGAGCTATTCGGAGTAGAGTTTTTGTCCAAGGAAATTCTCCTACACCAAGTAGAATCGGTTGATGTTGCAATTGCCTTTATTAATCAGCACGGAACCCAGCATTCGGATTGTATTTTGACCCAAAATGTAACCAATGCAGAAAAATTTCTCAATGAAGTTGACTCTGCAGTTGTTTATCTCAATGCCAGCACTCGCTTCTCGGATGGCGGTGAATTCGGTTTCGGCGGTGAAATAGGAATTTCCACTCAAAAACTGCATGCAAGAGGCCCGATGGGAATCAAGCAATTAACTTCGGAGAAGTTTCTTGTCCGCGGTCAAGGTCAGATCAGAGAATAGCGAAAAAAGCTTGCTTCTGCAGTATAAAGCAAGCTTTTCAAAGTGTCAGAAATTCATTAAGAATTAACTATAATTGTTGAATGTCTCCCGTAATTAAATCAACTGTTTCAGTTGCATAATTGCGATCGATCGTGATAAAGCATTTAGTGTCCGGATCAATTTTCCGGACACTTTTTTCAATTTCAGCACGCAATTCTTCATTCGATCGAAATTGATCATCCGGCACTTTCAAATCAAAAATTAATTGTAATTGTTGATCTGCTTTTTGAATACGAAAATCATGTACGGAAATATGAGAATCAATTGAACGAACCAGTTTTTCCACTAAAATTCCCCAGCGATTCTGTTCAGGATTATCCAAATCAATCGGATCCATGTGCAATACAAGATTAATATTGAATTGAATCGCTACTTCGCGTTCAATTTGATCTAAAATATCGTGGCTTGCCATAATATCCTGAGCAGCATCAACTTCAACATGAGCAGTAGCAAAATAGTTATCAACACCGTAATCATGTACTATCAAATCATGCAAACCGTATACTCCCGGTTTCTCCAGAATTAATTGTTTAATTGACTGTTTGATGTTTTTATCGGGACGCTGTCCCAAGATATGATCTGCTGTTTGGCGCAAAATTGAAATGCCGGAATACATTATAAATATTGACATCAGGATACCGGTATAACCGTCAATTGCTAAACCGAATATATTGCCCAGGAAAATTGTCAACAATAAACAGAAATTGACAACAGCATCGCCCAAGCTATCTTTGGCTGTTGCCTTAATCACCAGAGAATCTATTTTTTTGCTCTGCTGCATATAATAAAAATAAAGTCCTGTTTTAACCAACATTGATAAAATAAGAGTTCCATAAAGAAACCACGATACCGAAATCAAAGTCGGATTAATTATTTTTTTAATTGAAGATTTGCCTAACTCAAAAGCCAAAACCAGAACAAACATTGCAACAATTGCGGAAGCAATATATTCAAATCTCGCATGTCCGAAAGGATGATCACGATCAGCTGGCCTTGACGAAATTTTGAAACTGATCAAGACAATAATTGCCGATGCAAAATCAGACAGATTGTTCACCGCATCGGCAACCATAGCAATGCTGCCCGATAAAAATCCGACAATAATTTTTGTCACAAAGAGAGCGAGATTGACTACCAGCCCTATTATACTGACCTTAACACCGATTCGTGCTCGCATATTATCAGATATGACTAATTTGACCTTAACTTCATTATTCATAAACTGTACTTTAAAACATAGATTGTCAGCTTCCTTTGAATCTGTTATTCATAATCTTTATTACAATTCAAAGTTTGTTGTGATCTGCTGAAACTTACTTTGATTACTGCAAAATTTATTTATTTTTAATGTGAGATTCAACCAGCGGTACCAATGATTCTTCCGCGATCTCAACTGAAATGTCTTTACCGCATAATGCTTCAATTATTTTCAGAGCAAAATATATTGAAGTTGCAGGTCCTCTGGCTGTTATTAAATTACCGTCTTGTACCACAATATCTTCTTTGTATTCACTGTAAGAAAATTCATCATCATCATAACCCGGATAGGAAGTCCCTGCTTTTCCTTCAGTCAAACCGGCTCTTTCCAAAACAATCGGGGCTGCACAAATAGCTGCTACAATTTTACCGATCGCTGACATCTGTTTGATTAATCCGATTACAGCTTCAGAATCTCTTAAATATTCAGCACCTGGCAAACCGCCGGGCAAAACTACACCATCATAATCTGCTGCTATTTTCGCTGTTAAATCTGACAACAGACCGTTGCATTTAATTTCTATTCCGTGTGCTCCGACTACTTCTACACTATCCTTGATTGATACCATTGTTACTTCAATATCAGCTCTGCGCACAAAATCGACTACTGATAACGCTTCAATTTCCTCAAATCCGTCTGCGAATAATACTGCTATTTTTTTCTTGGACATCTTTACCTCCCTATACACTTTTCTAAGTCAATTATTAATCTCTTTATGCTTTTCTTATATATTAATCAGATTTTGTTCTTCTGTAAAATAATCTGTATTTTCAAGCTTTTTTAACAATTTGCATTTTGGTATTATTCATAGCGCAAGGCATCAATCGGATTGAGCCGAGCAGCTTTGCGCGCAGGAGCAATTCCAAAAATCAAACCGATCAGAATAGAAAAAATAATTGCAATGGCAATCCAGCGTATGCTTAAAACAACTCTAAATTTCAGAATAGCAGAAGCAATTCGAGACAGTATAACACCTAACAACAAGCCGCAAAATCCGCCAAACAAAGTCAAAAAAGTCGCTTCAGTCAAAAATTGGATCAAAATATCATTCATCATAGCTCCGATAGCTTTGCGAATCCCGATTTCCCGATATCTCTCAGTCACTGAAACCAGCATAATATTCATAACTCCGATACCGCCGACAACTAGAGAAATTGCTGCAATAACTGAAATCACAATTGTCACAACATTCATGATATTTTCAATTTGTTCCAACATATCACCCATGTTTTGACTGCTGTATATTCCTAAACCTGCATTATCATGACGTAATTCAAGTAATTGAATTGCTTGGGCATTGACTTGATCTATCAGATTGGGACCTTCCGCCATCAGCATAATCCCCATGGAACGGCTATTATTGGGGAAATAATGCTGAATTGTCCTAGCTGTCGTATAAAAAAACAAAGGAATTTCATCAGTCATCGTCCCGCTGCCGGTCAACATGGTGTTCATCAAATCTCCACCCGGATAATTGATTACACCTACTATTTTTCCCTTTAATATTTGATGTTCGACTTCTATTTTTACTTCTTGACCGATCGCATGTTCCGTCGAAACGAAAAATCGCTTGGCTGTCATTGGATCTATAATTATACTTGGCAAGCCGTCTTCATATTCAACCGGCGTGAAGAACCTGCCGGCAACCAATTCCGGAGTGTACATTTGCATGAAACTTGAATCAATTCCCATGAAAAATATCAAGTGATCTTCAAATTCCGTTTGATAATTACCGAAGGTATAAACCGGACGCGAAATGTATTTGAGGTTTTTAATCTGTTTTCCAAGTGCCTCAACATCATCCTGATTTATCCTGTCAGAATCACTTGCTTTACTGAAATTAAGCGAAATAGTTGAGCTTGAAGCACCTAATTCCTCAAACTCACCCAGAATCAATATCAAAACCGATTATTACTTTATCCAAATCATCACCTGAGATATTCATTTTAATTAACACGGTATTTGAATTTCTTAAAATGCTATCCGATCCTGACATATTGCCGAACATTTGTAAATTCATATCTTCTAAGCCGTCGGAAAAAGTTTCACTTTGACTTTTAGCAACCGGGCTCTTATATATAACTTCACCGGTCAATTCCAAGTCTTCATAATCATAAATTACTTTCTGGCCTACCTCAATTATCATGGCATCTCTTTTATTTGCTTGGTAAATCGCAACCAATTCGTTATCTGAGAAAATTTTTAAAGCTGTCGTTGCTTGATCAATTGTTTGTCCTTGTTCTACATTCAGTTCGGCAATTAAACCGGCAAAATCTGCCGTAATCGGTTGATCATACTGATTTATCGATTCATCCAATTCGGAAATTCTTTGTTCAAGCTGTTCGCTGACAGTCAAACCTTGTTGCAGACTATTTTGCAATAAAACATTTTGTAAATTTTGATCTATATCAGGCATTGAAGGAATGGCCAAAAGCCGGGGCAACAGTTGCAACCCGGATACATTCAAATTTGCAGAGTAATTCAATAATGTCGGCACAATATTGGAAATTTGCAATTCACCGATTATTCCTTTTTTATTTGCATTGCAATTGATCATAATACTATGCTGTTCCGGATCAAAATTCAAATTGTTCGCCCCGCTGTCCGATATATCATGCGGAACTTCAGATGTATCAGGTACTGCTTCTGATGTTTCCGATATTTCCGCAGTAGTAGTTACGGTTGATTTGCTGCCGGATGAATCTGAGGAATTTGGTTGCTCTTGTGACTCGGTCGTGCTGCCGATTGAATTGGATTTGCCGGCAGTAGTCGGAATTTCTTCATTATCTTGAGATTCGGTCGGGTCTGCAGTTGTATTTGACGGAGCGGTAAAATCCGGAATGCCGGGTGTTGTAGGAATACCGGGCAGAGTCGGGATGCTCGGCAATGTGGGCAAACTTGGTGTTGTCGGTACACTTGGCAACGTTGGCATATCGGATAACGCAGACAAATTTTCACTAATTTCTTGTACCAATTCATCTATTTGGGAAATTAAATTTGTAATTTCTGTTTGATTTTGATTTGCTTCAATTAGCCAATCATCAACTAATGTTTTAAAGTTGGGATACAAATCCGACTCTGAAAATTTTTCTTGGAACTCTTGGAAAAATTCTTCAACCAAAGATTGTATGCTCTGCCAAAACTCCAGTTGTTGTTTCATGACATTGAGCAAATCAATCAAGTCTTGAGTCGGCTCAAAACTACTGACTAAATCAAGCATTTTACTGATTTGACCGGTAAAAATCTGTGCCTGTTCAGTTAAATAAATAGCTCTGTCAAGAACCGTTAATATTCCCTGATAATTTGCCTGATCAGTGAAAATATCCGGTAAAGTCAAATTTGCTAGCTTGAGTAATCAGGCATTTGAAAACTGTAAGGCATTGCATTTAATAAATCACTTTGCATATTGGCAGCAGTTAAGAGATCTTCCTGATTCATTAAACCGGACAAATCAGATTGTTCCTCCATAGATTTTTCTAAATTCTCCAACTCCTTTTCCAGTTCAGATTTATCTTCAGACCAGGCTTTTGTATCAATTAGTAATAGTTTATCGCCTTTTGCAATCTGATCCCCTTCAGCAACATATAATTCTTTAATCTGTGCCTTGGCCGGTAATTCCACAATTTGTTCATTTACAGGTTCCAGGTAAGCATTAATAAAAAATGTTCTGGAAAAATCTTGATATTCAACCGCACCTAAAGTTACAGTTTCTAATTTTATCGGATTACCGAAAATCAAATAGATAATTGATATCGACAAAACTAAAATCAAGACAATACTAAATATTTTTGATCTTATTTTCGATTTAGGTCGATAATTAATTTGCAATTAATACTCCTAATTAGTTCAGTAGGGATTAAGAGTGTTCGGCCAAGAAAGACTGTCTCAAATCCCATAATTCTTGCGACAGATCCACATAATAGGTTTGAGGATTTTCGAAACGCTTAATTGAATCCCAAAGACGATCCAGTTGATCGGCACAATGCTTGCGTATTGTACTTAAGGGAATATCCGGATAAACCGGCTGGCCTTTAACAAATATCGGTTGCAATAATTTTTCCGCTCTGAAATTAGTCAGGGTTTTTCGTTTCCAAGTATGATACGGATCAAAAATTTCCAAATCTTGCGTGTCATCAATCGTTTCACCTGCCAAGGTAATCAAATCGGCTAAAGCAAATCCGGTATCCCTGTCATAGAAACGCCATACTTCTTTTGAACCGGGATTGGTGATTTTTTCCGGATTATCTGAAATTTTCATACGTGGCACTACTTCTCCGTTAACTTCAATTGCCGATAATTTATAGACCCCTCCAAAAACCGGTTCAGCTCTCGAGGTTATTAAACGTTCACCAACTCCGAAACTGTCAATTTGGGCACCTTGTGTTAAAAGTTCACGAATCAGGTATTCATCCATTGCATTGCTGACTGTGATTTGGCAATCAGCAAGTCCTGCCGCATCCAACATTTCACGTGCTTTAATAGTCAAATAAGTCAAATCACCCGAATCGATTCGAATTGCTTTCAATCTTTTACCCATCGGTTTCAGAATATCCTGTGAAACTTTAATCGCATTCGGAATACCGGAATGTAAAGTATTATATGTATCAACCAGGAATTGTGTATTGTCGGGATAGGTTTTGGCATAAGCTGCAAAAGCATCATACTCTGTCGGAAACGATTGAACCCAGCTATGTGCCATTGTGCCCATGGCAGGAATGTCAAATTGTTGAGCAGCTATAGTACATGAAGTTCCGGCAACACCGGCAATATAGGCAGCTCTCGCACCCAAAACAGATGCATCATATCCTTGAGCACGTCTTGCACCAAATTCCATTACCGGACGTTTTTTGGCAGATCTGACAATTCGCGAAGATTTTGTTGCGATCAGACTTTGGTGATTAATTGTTACAAGCAGCATGGTTTCAATCATTTGAGCTTGCATAAGCGGACCCGTTACTTTGACAATCGGTTCACCCGGAAAAATCGGTGTACCTTCAGGAATTGCCCAGACATCACATGCAAATTCAAAATTCTCGAGGTAATCTAAAAAATCCTGATCAAAAAGATTCAAATCTTTCAGATATTCAATATCTTCCTGTTCAAATTTTAAATCTTTCAAATAATCAATCATTTGTTGGACACCGGCCATTATTGCATAGCCACCTGATTCAGGAACATTACGAAAGAAAAGGTCGAAACATGCTATACTCTCTTTTAGCCCGTTTTGCAAATAACCATTCATCATCGTCAATTCATATAAATCTGTCAGCATGGTCATATTTGTACGTAAATTCCAATTGTAATTTGTCATTTGTTCACCTCATATATAATTATTAAACTGACGATCATAAAATTCCATTAAACCGTCTTGTCCGAATAAGACTTTTGGATAAAAAACTTTATTTAGAAAAAGTCCTTGAGCAGGCATCGTTTTACCCATAAGCGTACGATCCTTGCTTTCAAGATATTCCGGAATATCTTTGCTATCTATTTTACCACTTCCGATATAAAATAAGGTACCTGCCAAAATTCTTATCATATGATATAAAAATCCGGTACCGACAACATCTAAACGAATAATGTTTTCAGCATATTCCGCTATTTGCAGTCGTAGAATTTCTCTGACAGTTGTATTGACCGAAGTTCCCTGATCAGCAAGTGCTGCAAAATCCTTTTCTCCGATAAAATGAACACAAGCATCTTGCATTCTTTGTAAATCTATCTCTCCGCTTATATGGGCGGTAAAATTACGTAAAATAGAAGGTTTTGCCGTACTATGATAATAAAAATATGAATAGTGTTTGCCTTGAGCATCAAAACGCGCATTAAAATCTCGGGCGACTTCTTTTGCCGCAATAACGCTGACCCCGGCAGGCAATACCGTATTCAAAGCCAAATGGATTCTGTCTGTCGGTATTTTAGCCGAAGTTTTAAAATTTGCCACTAAGCCTGTTGCATGTACTCCTGCATCGGTACGACTGGAACCGATTATATTTATCTTTTCACCGGTTAATTCAGCCCAACCGTCCTGCATCGCTTGCTGAACAGTATAAGCATTTTTTTGAAGTTGCCAACCATGAAAACATGAACCGTCATATGATATTTTCAAAGCTATGTTTTTATTCATTAAATCAAACTAATAAACTTTGCCGTCAGCCAGACAGTCAGATGCAAGTATAGCCGCACCTAGTATACCCGCATCATTACCTAAAACTGCCGTTTTGAAGTCAGGCATGGGCACACCGAATAGCATTGCCTCATCCAACGCACCTTGCTTGAACGAATTGATCAGACGTTCACCTGCATAACCGATCCCACCACCCATGATAATCATTTCCGGCATAAAAGCATTAATCAAATTCGCCATTCCAACCTGAATATAATAAGCATACCTTGCAAATACCCGGTCTGCCACGGGACAATTGCGATCAACAGCTAAAAAAACTGTTTCACCATTCACTTTTCCTTGTTCTTCAGCAACCTGCGCTAAAATCGAATCCGGATTGTCATTAATTGCTGCTTTGGTTTGCCTGATTAATCCACTTGCTGAAACATATGCCTCCCAACATCCGTTACGGCCACAGGTGCAATACTCACCGTCGATCTCGATCACGATATGGCCGAATTCGACTCCTGCCTCGTTAAATCCGCTGTATATACGATTGTTGATAATTACTCCGGTACCCAATCCGGTACCTAAGGTAATCATTACCGTATTCGCAGTACCTTGACCGGCACCAAGTCTGTTTTCAGCCAATGCTGCCACATTGGCATCATTGCCGAAATAAATCTGTCCGGAATAAAATTTCCGCATTTTTTCTCTTAAAGGATAATCTCGAAAAGGTAAATTTCCGGTAAAAGTATACATTCCGCTTTTGTTCAAAATTGTTCCGGGAGCTCCTAAACCGATTGCCAAAACATCCATAAAATTCAGATTGTTTTCAGCTAAAAATTTTTCACATGACAACATCATACGTTGTGTTATCTGATCCGGAGCTTCCGAATCTGCCCGCGTATTAATTGATGTTTTATCCAGCAATTCAAATTTTTCCGAAACCAAACCTATTTTTATCGTTGTCCCGCCTACATCGATACCTAAATATATTGCCATAAGCTACTCCTATCATTCACTAAGCCGTAAATTTGATATCATAAAAATTATTATATCAGATTTGGCATTTGATAATGGGTAAATAAAATAATCACACAGCAAATTATAAAAATTAAGCTGAATAGTAAATCAAGCGTTGTATACCTTAATTCATTCAGCTTGGTTCTGCCCTTACCACCATGATAACAACGTGCTTCCATAGCATTTGCCAGCTCATCGGCTCGTCTGAAACAACTGATAAACAATGGTACGATAATTGAGATGTATCCTTTGATCTTATTGAAGAAACCACCGACATCGTAATTCGCGCCTCGTGAACTTTGTGCTTTCATTATTTTATCGGTCTCTTCAAATAAGGTCGGAACAAACCTTAAAGCAATCGACATCATCATCGCAATTTCATGTGCCGGAAACCGAATCACACTTAAAGGTTTCAGTAAATTTTCCAGAGCATGTGATAATTGCAACGGTGTGGTAGTCAATGTTAAAAACAAAGTTGTGTCAATGACTAATAAAATCAAACGAACTGACATCAGTATGGCATTTAGCAGGCCATCCTGAGTGATTTTAAGAATCCCCAAATCTAAAATAATCGGACCTTTACCGGAAAATAAATTAATTAAAAAAGCAAAAACCAAAATGAACATTATTGAACGCAAACTGCTTAATATTTCTTTTAAGGGAATTTTAGAGATAATAATCAATCCAACTGAACCGATAAACAACAATAAAATTGGCAATATTGTCTTCGGAATCAATAATGTAACCATTAACAAAATTAATAAAATTAATTTTGTCCTCGGATCCAATCTGTGCATAATTGATTTACCCGGATAATACTTTCCTAACATCAGGCGATCATGCATTGGATTGCCTCCTATTGTTAAGATGTTTCAATAAATTATAATTAACATCTTCTGCTGTATATCCGTCAATTTCACATGAAAATTTCTCACTGATCAAACGGGCAAATTTATACGCCGGCGGTACTTCCAGACCGGCGGCAGTCAATATTTTTTGATTTGAAAAAATGTTTTCTGCTGTATCATAAGCCGCCACGGAACCTTCATTCAGCACCAGAATACGATCAGCCCGTGCTGCAAGTTTCATATCATGAGTAACCAGTATTACTGTTTTGCGTAATTTTTGCAAATGCATAATATAGTTGATGATTTCTTGTTGTCCTATCGGATCCAAGCCGGCAGCGGGTTCATCTAAAACGAATATTTCACAATCTGTTGCTAAAACACCGGCAATTGCTACTCTGCGTTGTTGTCCGCCGGAAAGTTCAAACGGTGATCGCTGTAAAATATCTTGGGATAATCCAACTATATCAATCGCCTGTTTAATGTTTTTTTCAATTTCCGATTCAGAAAAACCGAATTGTTTAGGCCCAAAAGCTATGTCCTCATAGACTGTATTCTCAAACAATTGGTGTTCTGGATATTGAAATAACAGTCCGAGAAACTTGCGAATTTCCCGAATGTTTTTTTTATTGCGTGTATTGAGATTCATTACTTCAACTTGACCCGTCTGGGGTACAAATAAACCGTTAAGATGACTGATCAAAGTTGACTTGCCCGAACCGGAATGACCGACTATTGCAATCATCTCACCTTGTTCTACTTGAAAACTTACTTCTTTCAGTGCATCTACGGCAAATTCCGTGCCTTTTTGATAAGTATAACTTAGTTTTTCAACTGAAATAAGCGTTTGATTTGAATAAGAATATTTCTTAGCCGGGGAGGTGATTGTTTGAGGAGATGCAATATTCTGGAGTTCAAACATTGCATCTACTGTTTCCTCCGGTGTAAAAATATCGTCAGGATGTTTTTCGTGCAATGATTCGAGTGCTTCATGTGAAAAGCTGTTTTGGAACAGATAGTTAATATAAAGATGCTGCGGTAAATCAAGTCCCGCTGACAGTACTTTATCAGGTCTCGTAAAAACTTCACGCGGAGTACCGGAAAAGAAAATTTCACCTTGCTGCATAATATAAATATAATCTGCTGTGACAGCATTCTCAATATCATGAGTTATTTCAACAACCGTCATCGAAAATTCCTGTTGTAATTCTTTGATTAATTTAAGAAAATCCTTTGCTGATTTCGGATCAAGCATTGAAGTCGCTTCATCTAAAATTACACAATCAGGTTGCATCGCCAAAATACCGGCAATTGCTAATTTTTGTTTTTGACCACCGGAAAGTTGGCTCGGAGCTTTCAGAGCATACTGTTCAAGGCCTACTCGCGACAATGACCGGTCAACTCGACAGCGGATGTCATCAGACGGTACGCCAAGGTTTTCAGGACCGAATGCAACATCTTCTTCTACCGTCGTACCTACTATTTGGTTATCCGGATTTTGAAAAACCATACCGCAAGCTTGTCTGACCGACCACAATGAAGATTTGTCCGAGGTATCATGACCGAATACAATTACCTTACCTTGATCCGGTATTTCAAGTGCGTTAATTAATTTAGCCAATGTAGATTTTCCTGAACCGTTACGCCCTAAAATCGCTACATGTTTGCCCTTATTTATTTTGATTGAAACATTTTTCAACGCAACAATATCGGAAGAACTACCATCGGATGCGGGATATGCAAAGCTCACGTTGTCTGCCAGGATCAATGAATCATCTGAGCCCGGATACGAAGAAGATTCAGTATGATTAAAGGTTTGCGTCCGTTTCAAGATCTGCTCCTTTAAGAAAGGCATCCGCAGAGGGATGCCTTAAATTATATTAATGTTTATTTAGAACAATCGTTATACTCTATCTTATATTAATTCTAAAATAACCATTTCCGCCGCATCGCCCCGACGAGGTCCTATCTTGATAATTCTGCTGTAACCGCCCTTGCGATCAATATAACGCGGAGCTACTTCATTAAACAAATAGTTAACCGTATTGACTCGTTTACCTTCAGCAGTATGAAATTCATTCATCTGCGAAATTAATTTGCGTCTGGCTTGCAAACGTGAAGGATGATCAACCTGGACCATTTTGACATCAATTTCACGTTCAACTACGTCGTAAACATTGTCATTTTTCGATGTTGCCTTCTTTAATAATTTACGACCTTTACTATCTAATTTTGCTTTTGATACTTCTTTCTCAACCGTATCAAAATTATCTTTTTCCTTGATCGCCAATGTGATCATTTTTTCTGCTTTACGTTGTACTTCAGCAGCTCTCGTTGCAGTAGTTTTAATTTTACCGTTTACTATCAAAGCAGTTACTAAACCCTTCAGCATGGAGCGACGAACAGCCGATGTACGACCGAGTTTTCTATTTTTAGCCATTATATTCCTCCATTAAACCTCTTCATCAGTCAGTGATAATTCCATCTCATCTAACTTAAGCACAATCTCTTCCAGTGATTTTTTACCCAGATTGCGAATCTTCATCATATCCGACTCTGTTTTGACGACTAATTCACCGACTGTATTCACACCTGCACGTTTGAGGCAATTATATGTTCTGACAGAAAAGTCCAAGTCTTCAATCATAATTTCATAAACTTGATTTTGTTCTTCAACAATTTCTTCCTCTTCTTCAACAACTTCTTCCAATTCAGTTTCTAAATCACAGAAAAGAGCCAAGTGTTTAATCAAGTGTTGAGCACCTGCATGTAAAGCGTCTTTTGTATCTATTGTTGCATCAGTCCAGATTTCAATTGTTAATTTGTCATAGTCGGTAATTTGACCGATACGTGTATCATCAACACGATAATTAACTTTGCGAACAGGATTGAAAATTGAATCCACCGGAATTACACCGATCGGTTGGTTGGGCATTTTATTGCGTTCTGCATTACGGTATCCGACTCCTTGATCGATTGTTAACTCCATCAGCAAACGTCCTTCACCGTTTAAGGTTGCAATTACCAAATCCGGATTCAAAATTTCTACTTCATCGTCACGGACGATATCGTTGGCGGTAATTTCACCGACATATCCTTCTTCTGTACTGATATAGACTGTTTTTGGACCTTCCGTATGTAATTTTGTTCTTAACTCTTTAATATTCAGAATAATTTCTGTCATGTCCTCAATTACGCCGGGAATCGTGGAAAATTCATGATATACATTCTCAACACGAATCGCTGTAACCGCATACCCCGGTAATGATGAAAGAAGCACTCTCCGCAAAGCGTTGCCAATCGTTGTTCCATAACCACGTTCCAGAGGCTCGACAGTATATTTTCCATATGAATTATTCTCGTTTTTTTCAACACATTCGATAATTGGTTGTCCTATTTCTAACATTAAGGCCTCCTTAAAGCACATAAAAACTCAATTGTTGTTCAAGAAATACTGATTATCTGGAGTATAACTCAACAATTAAGGTTTCTTCTACATCGAAATCGATATCTTCACGTTTAGGAAGTCCGACAACTTTTGCTTCCAAGGTATCCCAATTCATGGATAACCATTCCGGAACGACTGATTCAGGTAACTCTTTGAAAGGCTCCAATTTCTTTGAACTGGATTTCATCGTAATCACATCACCGACACGTAAAGTTGCTGAAGGAACATTGAGTCTTCTGCCGTTTACCAGGAAATGTGAATGAGAGACAAATTGTCTGGCTTGAGCTCTGGTATCAGCCAAGCGCAAACGATAAATAACATTATCCATACGCAATTCCAACAATTGCAATAAATTTTCACCGGTAACACCCGACATCCGAGATGCTCTGGCAAAAGTGTTACGGAATTGCTTTTCTAAAACACCATATATGAATTTAACTTTTTGTTTTTCACGTAATTGACGTCCATATTCACTGTCTTTACGACGCGATCTTTGAGGATTACGTTTTGATTTTTTGTTAATCCCCATAACTTGAGGCTCAATGCCTAAAGTGCGACAACGTTTCAGAATTGGTGACATATCTCTAGCCATCTTGATCCTCCTTTAAATTCTTCTTCTTTTCGGTGGTCTGCAACCATTATGCGGAATAGGTGTCACATCTTTGATTAAGACAACTTCTAAACCGGCGGTATCCAGAGCTCTGATCGCGGATTCACGACCTGAACCCGGTCCTTTTACATACACTTCTACAGTTTGCATACCTTGGTCAACAGCAGCTTTTGCCGCAGTTTCCGAAGCCAATTGAGCAGCGAACGGTGTTCCCTTACGAGAACCGCGCATACCTTGAGCTCCGGCACTTGACCAGGAAACTACATTACCTTGCAGATCTGTAATCGTAACAATTGTATTATTAAAGGAAGAATGAATATGTGCTTGTCCTTTAGGAACATTCTTACGAACACGACGTCTCACACGTGCTTTTCTTTTAGTTTTTGCCATGATATACCTCCCTGTTAACGTCTGCCTGACGATGATCTTCTCTTAGAGCCCTTACGGGTTCTGGCATTAGTTTTTGTTCTTTGACCACGAACGGGAAGTCCGGCACGATGACGACGTCCGCGGTAGCATCCGATATCAGTCAGACGTTTGATATTCATTGCTATTTCGCGACGCAAGTCACCTTCTATTGTATAGTCCTCTTCCAGGACGTCACGGATTTGAGTAATTTCTGTTTCTGTTAAATCTTTTACGCGTGTATCCGGATTAATTCCGCATTTTTCAAGTACTTCCGTAGCGGTTGTTCTTCCTACACCGTATATGTAGGTAAGTCCGATTTCCACACGTTTTTCATTGGGGATATCCACCCCTGCAATACGTGCCATCAATGCACCTCCATCAATTTTAGTGTTTTAAATTGTAAATATACATTTGAAAAACACGTTTGAAGGAAACAACAATCCTCGGTTAATAAGATTGATGCAGCCGCATCCTTTTGGCGTGTCCTCAACAATAATCAAGTGCTAAATTTGATTATCCCTGTCTTTGTTTGTGTCTCGGATCAGAGCAAATGACCATTACTCTGCCTTTACGTTTAATAATTCTGCATTTTTCACAGATCGGTTTTACCGATGGTCTAACTTTCATTTTTTCACTCCCTTTTAGCAACAAAAAATTGCCCTTTTAAGGCGACGCCAAGACATTTTACCAAACCTACAAAAAAAATCAAGTGAAAAATAAAATAAATTACAATATTATTGTCGCTTATTATTTATAGCGGATCTGTGATCAATTATTTTCCGCGCCAAGTAATTCTGCCTTTAGTCAGATCATAGGGTGTTAACTCTAAAGTTACCTGGTCACCTTGTAGGATTTTAATATAATGTTGACGTAATTTACCTGAAAGATGGGCTGTCACTTCATGTCCATTTTCCAGTCTGACTCTGAACAATGTATTTGGTAAAGCTTCTACTACTACACCCTTGGTTTCAATAAGATCTTCTTTCGGCATTAATTACTCTCCTTCTTCAGTAATGTAAAATAATTTATTTGATTGGTATTACACATCTTATAATTTGGGATAAAACATTGCAAGTATCGTCTTTTACAATATCTTTATGCCCAACCTTGATTTTCGATCTGACTTAGTTGTTCAGCATATTGTTCACGTTCTCCTGCAGTCAAAGTTAAAATTTCAACACCTTTTTCAGTAATCGCAAATGTATTTTCATAATGAGCTGCCGCTTTTCTGTCAGCAGTCACAATCGTCCATTGATCAGGCAGAATCTGAATATGAAAACTATCTTCGGTAATCATCGGTTCCAAACACATTACCATGCCGACTTCAAGACGAAGGCCTCTGCCGGCACGACCGTAGTTTAATAAATTCGGATCTTCATGTAAATTAGCGCCGATTCCATGTCCGGTTAAATCTCTGATTACACCGAAACCATGCTTTTCACAGTGTGTTTGTACAGCATGACCTATGTCACCTAAACGATTGCCTTTTTTGACCTGCTTAATCCCTTTCCAAAATGACTGCTCAGTAACTTCAACCAATTTTTGCCATTCAGACCTGACATCACCCACTAAAAAAGTTCGACAGGCGTCTCCAAAATAACCGTTATATTCAGCACCGACATCAATTGAAACAATATCGCCGTTTTTGAGATAACGATTCTTACGAGGAATCCCATGTACTACCTCCTCATTAATCGAAATACAGGCTGAGCCCGGAAAAGGAGGGTCTCCATAATTCAAAAAAGCAGGACGTGCATTTTGCGAAACAATCGTACGATACACAATTTGATCCAATTCATATGTAGAAACTCCTGCTTTGATCTCAGGTTTTACCGCTGCAAAAATCGAAGCTGTTATTTGACAAGCTTCTCTGATCAATGCAATTTCTTGTTCTGTTTTTAAGACGATCATCAATGATATCTCTCTATATTTTTATTTATCCAGAGCTGACAATTCTTCCCAAACTTGATCAAGTTTAGTAAGAATTCCTTCATTACAGTTAACGGTCATCAATAATCCTTGCTTTTTGTAATAATCGATTAATGGCGCAGTTTCTTCATGATAGGTTGTAAATCTGTGACGAATTGTTTCTTCATTGTCGTCTGCTCTTCTGGTTAATTGACCGCCGCACTCATCGCAAACATTTTCAACTTTAGGTTTTTTGATAATTAAGTTATAAGGTGCTCCGCAATCTTGACAGCTCATTCGATTAACTAAACGTTCAACTACGATTTCAGGATCAATATCTAAATGAACACAAGCTGTCAGTTTGATACCGAAATCTTGCAGAATTTCGTCAAGCGCTTCTGCTTGGGCTATATTACGCGGAAAACCGTCAAGAATAAAGTCCTCTCTTATCATATCTAATTCGTGACGAATCAAATCTTCGGTAACTTTATCAGGCACCAACAAGCCTTTTTCAATATATTCGGTCGCCAGTTTGCCCAAATCTGTTTTCTCTTTAATATGTCTGCGAAATAAATCACCGGTTGAAATATGAGAAAACTGTTTAAACTTCTGAATGTTTTGAGCCATTGTGCCTTTACCTGCACCCGGAGCTCCAAAAATTATAAGTTGCATGCGTTACTCCTTTCAGAAACAAAAGAGATCTTCTTAAAATATTGAGATAGACAAGATTCATTTTTCATGCTGTTTTGAGATACTGTTAAAAAAAGGGAATGCCTCTTCGAGGCAGTCCCTACGAGAATTTTGTGTTGATTAATCGAGGAAACCTTTGTAATGACGCATCATAAGTTGAGATTCCAATTGAGTAATCATATCCATGGCAACTCCGACTACAATCAAAACCGAAGTTCCGCCAAACCAAATGTTCTGCATCGAATTAGTTATTAAACTAAGTAAGCTCGGGAATAAAACAATAAAGATTAAGAATAAAGCTTCAAACCAAAGCAAACGTTTCGATGTTTTGCCTATAAATGTTGATGTAGGTCTACCCGGTCTGATTCCCGGTATAAAACCGCCGTTCTTTTGCAAATTGTTCGCCATTTCTATCGGATTAAAAGAAATCGATGAGTAGAAGAAGGTAAATGCAAAAATAAACAATGCATATAAAACATAGTACAACGGATTACTCGAGAAATTCATGAACCATTGCGCAACTTTACCTTGAAAGCCGAATAAGGAGATAAGGGTTGATGGCAACATCAACACCGACACTGCAAAAATTACCGGTAAAACACCGCTTTGATTTACCTTGATCGGCAAATATGTGCTTTGTCCACCGTACATTTTACGTCCGATAACTTTCTTTGCATATTGCACAGGTATTCTGCGCTCAGCAGATTGAATATAAACTACTAAAGTAATGATTGCGACAAACACAATGATTACTAAAACAACTCCCAAAATAGCCAAGAGAATATTACTTTGGCTCCATTTCATAAACGAGACATATATTGCCTGAATATTCATCGGGAAACGACTGATAATACCGGTGAAAATAATCATTGAGATTCCGTTACCGATACCTCGTTCATTAATCTGTTCCCCCAACCACATGATAAAGGCTGAACCGGCTGTAAAGCTGAAAATAATGATTAAAGCATTGATTGCAGGAGGTAAAACGGTAGCTTCCGCAGATCTGCTTGAAGACCAGTAAGCAATCGACATAACCAATGCAAGAACAACTGTGACAAATCTGGTAATCTTTTGAATTTTCTTACGACCGGCTTCACCTTCTTTCGACAATCTCTCAAGAGCAGGAATTGCTGCGGTCAATAATTGCATAATAATCGATGAGTTAATGTATGGTTGGATACCAAGGATAAAAATCGGGATTGCCCTAACTGTTTCACCGGTTAAAGTAATACCTGTGATTGTTTCCATGAAACCGCCATACTGTCCAAGACGGTTAAAGAATTCCGTAAATGCCTGCACGCTGATTCCCGGTACAGGAATTGCAGTTCCCAAGCGGTATATCAACATTGCAATTAAAGTAAAGGCTATGCGTTTACGCAAATCTTTTATCTTAAATGCATTACGGAGTGTTTCAAACATACTGCCCATGATTAAATCTCCTCTACAGTTCCACCGGCATTCTCAATTTTTTCTTTTGCTGAAGCAGTGAAAGCATTAGCACGAACCGTGAGTTTTTTTGTTAATTCGCCACGACCCAAGATTTTAATGCCATCATTAACTTTCGGTATTGTCAAAACACCTGAATCATGAATCTTTTTTTCATCTACTACGGTTCCGTCTTCAAATTTATTTAATGACTCAACGTTAATTTCATGGTAATGTTTTGCAAATCTTTTATTATTAAAACCGCGTTTCGGTAACCTTCTGTATAAAGGCATCTGTCCGCCTTCAAATTGCGGTCTTACTCCGCCACCCGAACGGGAATTCTGACCCTTGTGACCCCGACCCGAAGTCTTGCCGCTGCCACTTCCATGTCCACGGCCGACACGTGAACGTTTTCTAGTAGCGCCCGGGGCTGATTTAATTTCGTTTAATTTCATTATTGCCTCCTACGCCTGTTCTACTTCAACCAGATGTTCAATTACATGAAGCATACCTTTAGTTGGAGCATTATCCTTCTTTTCAACTGTTTGACCGATCTTTGATAAACCGATAGCCTGCAATGTTGCCAGCTGTTTTTTATTACAACCTGCCAAACTTCTTTTTAAAGTAATTTTTAATTTACTCATCAACAGCCTCCAAACTAAATTTCATCTACGGATATACCGCGCTTTTTGGCGACCATTTGAGGTGATAATAAAGATCGTAAACCATCCATTGTCGCATTAACAACATTGTTAGGATTATTTGAACCTAACGATTTTGTTTTAATGTCCTGAATACCTGCCAGTTCACATATAGCACGAACCGGTCCTCCGGCAATAACTCCGGTACCTTCAGCTGCAGGCTTAAGCATAACTTTTCCTGCACCGTATTTACCGACAATTTCATGCGGAATCGTATTGTCAGCCAAAGATACTTTAATCATACTGCGTTTTGCTTCATCTCTGCCTTTGCGAATTGCATCAGGTATCTCTGCCGCTTTCCCCATTCCTTTACCTACTCTGCCCTCACCGTCACCAACAATGACAATAGCTGTAAATCTGATATTACGTCCGCCTTTAACTGTTTTCGCAACACGTCCGATATGAATTACTCTATCTTTTAAACCATCATCTTCGCGATGTTGTCTGGGACGACGACCGCGACGCTCTTTACGTTCACCGTCACGAGGTCTATTACTCATTCCATCATTATTTCGTTCATTGAAATTACTCATTTTCATACTCCTCTATCAGAACTTCAGACCGGCTTCTCTGGCGCCTTCAGCTAAAGCTGCAACTCTCCCGTGGTAAATATATCCGCTGCGATCAAAAACCACTGAATTAATATCTTTTTCCAATGCTCTTTCAGCAACCAGCTTACCAACCAATTTAGCAGCTTCGCAATTACTTGTGCTTTTTACTTTCGAACTGATTTCTGCATCAAGAGTAGAAGCCGCAGCTAAAGTTGTACCTGTTGTATCGTCAATCATTTGAGCATAAGTATGTGAAAGGCTTCTAAACACACTAAGTCTAGGGCGTTCACTTGTACCGCTGATATGCTCACGTACCCTTGCATGTTTGCGTTGACGAATTTTATTTTTTTGAATTTTCTTTATCATCGTCTATTCCTTTCCTTATTATGCCCCGGTCTTACCTTCTTTGATACGTAAGACTTCATAATCATACTTAATACCCTTGCCTTTATAAGAATCAGGTATTCTGGTTCTGCGAATCTTTGCCGCAGTTTCTCCGACAAGTTGCTTATCAGCACCCGTAACCTTAATCTTATTTTGGCCTTCAACTGTTAAACTAATACCTTCAGGTTGTAAAATTTCTACCGGATGTGATAAACCTACATTCAAGATCAACTTATTACCGTCCATCTGAACACGATAACCTACACCGGTTACTTCAAGGACTTTCGTAAAGCCGTCCTTAACGCCGATAACCATATTATTGATTAAAGAACGCATCAAGCCGTGCAAAGAACGACTTTCTTTTGAATCATTATCACGTTTGACAAGTATCTGACCTTCAGCAATTTCTATACTTATCGCCGGATGCAGTACTTGAGTTAAGACAGAGTTACCGCATTTTGCAGTAACTTCACCTTCTTTGACCGACACATCAACACCTTCCGGTATTGTTATCGGCATATTGCCTATTCTTGACATTATCTATTCCTCCTGCTCTTAAGATTGCGACATTGATTAAATCTTTCAATGTCTTTTCAGAGTTATCACCAAATAAACGCCATGACTTCGCCACCCACACCGGCTTGACGAGCTTTTTTATCTGTCATTAAACCTTTTGATGTGGAAACCAGCGCAATTCCCAGTCCGCCTAAAACACTCGGTAATTCATCTACATTTGCATAAACTCTCAAACCGGGCTTGGAGATTCTTTTCATACCGGAAATCACCGGTTGTTTGTCATGATATTTTATTGTTATGGTCAAAAGACCTTGTTTGCTGTCTTCGGCAAAATCTACAGCTTTAATATAGCCTTCATCTAAAAGGATCTCTGCTATATTGCGTTTCAATTTTGAAGATGGTATTTGACAAGATTCATGGCCAGCTCTGCCGGCATTACGAATTCTTGTAAGCATATCAGCAATTGGATCTGTTATTTGCATATTATTCTCCTTTACAGTTACCAGCTGGCTTTGCGCACGCCCGGAATTTGACCTTTATAGGCAAGTTCGCGGAAACATAAACGACAAATACCATATTTACGCATATAAGAACGCGGACGTCCGCATAATTGACAACGGTTGTGTTGACGTGTTGAAAATTTCGCAGGTTTTTTCGCTTTTTCTCTCATTGCTTTTTTAGCCATTTTTCCCTCCCCTATTTCCTATAAGGCATACCTAGGCCTGTCAATAAAGCCTTGGCTTCTTCATCAGTTTTTGCAGTTGTAACAATTACAATATCCATACCGCGAATTTTATCGATTGAATCATAATCAATTTCCGGGAAAATTAATTGTTCTTTTGTTCCCATTGCGAAATTGCCTCTGCCATCAAAAGAATTAGGATTAATACCACGAAAGTCACGTGTTCGGGGTAAAGCAATATTAACTAATTTATCGAAGAATTCATACATTCTTTCACCACGCAAAGTAACTTTACAACCGACTTGCATTCCTGCCCGTAGTTTAAAGTTAGCAACTGATTTTTTCGCTTTGGTTACTATCGGTTTTTGACCGGAAATAACGGTAAGATCTTCCACAACGTTATCCATTGCTTTCGCATCATCTTTTGCGTCACTTACACCTACGTTCAATACTATTTTTTCCAATTTCGGAATTTCCATTACTGAAGTGTATTTGAATTGCTCTTTCAAGGCAGGAGCAACTTCGTTTTTATATTTTTCAACTAATCTGTTAGCCATCTATATTGCCCCCTTACCCCTTCACTGAATCAATCGTCTTACCTGATGCTTTGCTGTAACGAACTTTAACACCATTTTCAAAACGTCTTCCGGTTTTTGTCGGTCTTTTGGTATCCGGACAAACCAACATAACATTTGAACTGTGGATTTTTCCTTCTTGCTGAAGAATGCCGCCGGCTTCCAAGTGAGTTCTTGCTTTCTTATGTTTGGTTTGCATATTAACGCCTTCAACAATAACTTGTGAAGTTTTTGGAAAAACAGCTAATACTTTTCCGGTTTTACCGGCGTCTTTACCGCTTAAAATATAGACAGTATCATCTACTTTTACATGTAATTTACCCATTAACTGCCTCCTTATAATACTTCCGGTGCCAAGGACAAAATTTTCATATAATTCTTTTCACGTAATTCTCTGGCTATCGGCCCGAAAATACGTGTGCCTTGCGGATTTCCGTCATCATTCAAAATAACGGCTGCATTTTCATCAAAACGGATGGTTGTTCCGTCACGACGACGAACGCCTTTCTTAGTTCTTACTATTACCGCTTTAACTACGTCACCTTTTTTAACAACTCCACCGGGAATTGCTTCTTTAACAGAACATACGATGACATCGCCGATATTGGCATATCTGCGATTGGTGCCGCCTAAAACTCTAATACACAATAATTTACGGGCACCGGTATTATCCGCGGATTTTAGAGTAGATTCTTGTTGTATCATTTCCATTCCTCCTTATGAAATCAGCGGAATTATTTCGCTTTTTCTATAATTTTCACTAAACGCCAGCTCTTAGTTTTACTAAGCGGACGAGTTTCCATAATACGAACTCGGTCACCAATGCCGCACTGATTTTCTTCATCATGAGCTGTAAATTTTTTTGTCTTTTTAATGTATTTTTTATACAAGGGATGACGCACATGTTCTTCTACTGCAACAGTAATCGTCTTATCCATTTTATCGGAAATAACTATTCCGACTCTTTGTTTTCGATTATTTCTTTCGCTCATACTTTATCCCCTTGCTTCTTTTCTTCTGCCATCTCGATTTCACGCAAAATTGTTTTAACGCGAGCTATATCTCGTCTGACCATTTTGAGTTCCATAGGATTATCAAGTTGATTCGTTGCATGTTGAAATCTTAATTTGAATAGCTGTTCTTTGAGTTCGAGTAATTCCTGATTTAATTCAGCAACTGTCATTTCACGCAATTCTGTAACTTTCATCATTCAACCTCCTCAGCCTGCTCATCGGAGTCAGCAGCTCCTTCAGCTTCACCTGCAGCTTCAGCAGATTCTTCAGCAGCCATTTCAGCTTCTTCAAGTTGCTCGATGACATCCGCTTGAACTTCCGAATATTTTGCTAACTCTTCTTCAGTTAATTCAACATCGCTGATCACAAAACGAGTTTTGATCGGTAATTTATGAGATGCCAGACGGAAAGCTTCACGAGCTGTTTTTTCCGGAACTCCGGCTAACTCAAACATTACTCTGCCCGGTTTTACAATAGCCACCCAATATTCGGGGGAACCTTTACCGGAACCCATTCTGGTTTCTGCCGGTTTTGACGTAACCGATTTATCCGGGAATATTTTTATCCACACTTTTCCACCACGACGCAAGTAACGATTAATCGCAATACGAGCAGCTTCAATTTGATTACTGGTAATCCAGGCAGGTTCCAGCGCCTGCAAGCCATATTCACCATAAGATACTTTATTGCCACGCAATGCTTTGCCCTTCATGCGCCCACGATGTTGTTTTCTATATTTAACACGCTTTGGCATTAACATTATTACTCGCCTCCTTCAGAATCAGATTGATTGTTTTTATCTGATTTAGGTAGAGGTATAATCTCACCTTTATAGATCCAAACTTTTGTTCCGATTATACCGTATGTAGTATTTGCTTCAGCAAAACCATAATCAATATCTGCTCTTAAAGTATGAAGAGGAATTGTGCCTTCATGGTACTGTTCGCCACGAGCAATCTCCGCACCGCCCAAACGACCTGAACACATAGTCTTGATACCTTTAGCACCTTGTTTCATGGTGCGGCTGATAGCTTGTTTCATAGCTCTGCGATATGAAACACGCTCTTCCAATTGTTTTGCAATTGATTCTGCTACTAATTGAGCATCCAAATCGGCAATTTTTATTTCTTTAACATTGATAAAGAATGCTTTTTTAAACTTTTTCGTCAATTTCTTTTTCAGCACTTCTATTTCTGAACCTTGACGCCCGATGATAATTCCCGGTTTTGCAGTTGAGATCGTGATAATTGTTCTTGCGTCACCTTCACGTTCAATCTCAATACGGGATACACCGGCTCGACCGGTTTCCTTTTTAACAAAATCACGGATTTGTGCGTCTTCCACCAAGTATCGAGCAAAGTCTTTTTTGTCAGCATACCAACGAGTATCCCAATCTTTGATTACTCCAACACGAAACCCATGCGGATTTACTTTTTGACCCATTAGTTAGCCTCCTCTATTATTTCTTTAACTGTCAAACGAATATTACTGCTTCTTTTCAACAACCTGTCAGCAGCACCTTTGGCACGCGGTCTATATCTTTTTAATGTAACACCGGGACCTACTTGGCAATCAACAACATATAAATCATCACGATTAAGGTTATTGTTGTTTACCGCATTGGCGCTTGCTTGTTCAATCAATTTGATCAAGATAGGCGATGCAGCTTTAGGTGTATATCGCAAAATAGCTATGGCTTCATCAACTTGTTTGTTCATTATGTTGCGAACAACAATACTGACCTTTGAAGGACTGACTCTGACATGATTAATCTTTGCCGTTCCGCTGTCTTTGCCGATACCCAATACTTTACGTTCTTTCTTGGTTAAAGTGCGTTTTTTAGCTGAACGTGGGGCTATAGAACAATGATCTTTAATGATTTGTTCTCTGTTATCTAGCAATTCTTGTCTTGTATAAGTTTTTGACATTTTTTCCTCCTTCCGTTTCAGCTAATTATTTCATTCTTGTTCGTGTTTCAGATTTGGCATGGCCGCGGAATAGTCTCGTCGGAGCAAATTCACCCAATTTATGACCTACCATCTCTTCAGTTATATATACCGGAACATGTTTTCTGCCATCATGCACAGCTATCGTATGACCAACCATTTCCGGGAAGATCGTAGAATCACGTGACCATGTTCTGATAACTTTATGTTCATTCTTTTCATTCATTTCTTCGATGCGGCGCATCAGGGCTTCTTCAACGTAGAAACCTTTTTTCATTGAACGACTCATATGTCACCCTCCTATTTCTTACGTCTTCTTATAATGTACTTATTAGATTCTTTGTTCTTTTTACGGGTTTTTTTACCAACCGTAGGGACTCCCCAAGGTGTGCGCGGGCTGGGCAAGCCGATTGACGTGGCACCTTCTCCGCCACCGTGCGGATGGTCGACAGGATTCATTGCAAGCCCTCTGACTGAAGGTCTTAAACCTTTATGACGTTGACGTCCTGCTTTACCGATCTTAATGTTTTCATGTTCGATATTTCCGACAGTACCGATCGTTGCTCTGCAATTGATCGGAATCAACCTGAATTCACCGGATGGCATACGTAACTGAGCATATTTGCCTTCTTTTGCCATTAAACTGGCAGAAGCACCGGCTGAACGAACCAACTGCGCACCGCGACCGGGATGCATTTCGATATTGTGAATTACCGTACCTACCGGAATATCACGCAACGCCAAGGTATTGCCGACACTGATATCCGAACCCTTGCCGGAAACTACTTGCATACCTACTTTAAGTCCTTGCGGAGCTAAAATATATGCTTTTTGTCCGTCAACGTATTGAATCAATGCTAAAAACGCAGTGCGATTAGGATCGTATTCAATTGCTTTTACTGTTGCCGGAATACCGTCTCTTTGACGTTTCCAGTCAATAATTCTTATCTTTTGACGATTGCCGCCGCCTCTGTGTCGAACGGTAATGCGTCCATAATTGTTTCTGCCGCTATACTTCTTCTTGGATACTAAAAGACTTTTTTCGGGCTTTTTATCTGTCAGTTCAGAATAATCTGCCACTGTCATAAATCTTTTACCAGGAGAAGTCGGACGAAAGCTTTTTATTGCCATATTAATTCACTCCTTCTTCGATCCGGCCTAAATCCCGAATCCAAATTCTTCAATTGAATTTTTATATTTTCTTGAAGTCTTCTGTTCTTTACCGCCTTCAACCAAATATGTCGTTTCTTGTGGATCAAGATCAATTGTGACAATTGCTTTTTTCCAATCGGCTGTCTTACCGGTATTCCTATTTACACGTTTCATCTTGCCGGACACATTTTGTGTATTGACTTTCAAAACACGAACATTAAACAACTTTTCAATAGCTTGTCTTACTTCGGTCTTTGTAGCTTTTCGATCAACTGCAAAAGTATATTTGCCATCCATGCTGTCCATGTTGCTGCGTTCAGTGATTATCGGTTTAATGATAATATCATTCGGGTTTCTCATACGTAGACCTCCTGAACTTTATTAACAGCTTCATTGGTAAAAATAATGTTCTTATATTTTAATAAATCATACACATTCATTGTATTAACCAATGCTGTTTTTACATCTTTAATATTTGCTGCAGATTTCTCAACATTGCTATTCGGTTCCGCCATAATAAATAGTGACGAACCTTGCAATTCCAAATTATTGATCGTTTTAACCATTTCTTTGGTTTTAATTTCTTCGAGCTCCAGCTTGTCCAAAACTTTGATGCGATCAGCGCTTAAAGCTTGTGACAACACTGATTTCATTGCTAATCTGCGCATTTTTTTATTTGTTTTATAAGAATAGTCACGGGGCACAGGTCCGAAAACAACTCCGCCGCCCACATGGTTAGCGGCTCTGATTGAGCCTTGACGTGCTCTGCCTGTACCTTTTTGTCTATAAGGTTTTCTTCCGCCGCCTCTTACTTCACTGCGGCCTTTCACTTTGGAAGTCCCCTGACGTTTATTAGCAAGTTGATTTTTGACGATACGATGTACAACATCTTCATTGGGTTCTATTCCGAAGATGGCATCTTCCAATTCAATATCACCAATTATTTCACCTTGCATGTTATACAAATTAGTCTTTGCCATATAATTCTCCTCCCAGCCTAACGTGTTTTGACGGAAGTTTTGATTTCTAACAAACCGCCTTTTGGTCCCGGTACAGCACCTTTAACGACCAAAATATTACGCTCACCGTCTACTTGAATTACTTCCAAGTTTTGTACTGTAACGCGTTTATTTCCCATTTGTCCGGGTAATTTTTTGCCCTTCGGAACTCTGGAAGGCGTAGCTGAAGAACCCATCGAGCCTGCAGAACGGTGATATTTTGAACCGTGAGCCATGGGTCCTCTGCTGAAACCGTGTCTTTTGATAGCACCTTGAAAGCCTTTGCCTTTCGAGGTTCCGGAGATGTCTACTTTATCACCGGTTTCAAACATTTCATCAACTTTCAGAACTTGACCCGTTTCATATTCATCTGTATTTTTGAATTCTTTCAAAATACGCATCGGTTCAACATTAATTTTTTTAAATTGACCGTTTACGGGTTTATTGTTCTTTTTTGTCTTATCGTACCCTACTTTAACTGCTTGATAACCTTCGACTTCATCCGTTTTGTTTTGAACTACGGTTACAGGACCGCAATCGATAACGGTAACGGGAATCATTAAACCATGTTCATCAAACAGTTGAGTCATACCGGCTTTTCTACCGAGCATAAATCTGTTCATTACTTTTTTCCTCCTTGGTTATTGGTTCGTTATTACGAACATTGACCCGGACCTAAGTTTATAATTTAATTTCTATATTAACTCCAGCCGGCATCTCTAATCGCATTAAGGATTCCATTGTCTTATTATTAGGTGCCAGAATGTCGATTAAACGTTTATGTGTTCTGGCTTCGAATTGTTCTCTCGAATCTTTATTTACATGAGGAGAACGCAAAATTGTAATAATTTCCTTTTCAGTCGGCAAAGGAATCGGACCGGAAACACTTGCACCGGTACGATTTGCGGTCTCAACGATTCTTGATGCACTTTCGTCCAAAATCTGATGATCAAAAGCCTTGAGGCGAATTCTTATTTTTTGATTAACAGCCATTGATAAAACCTCCTAAGTACTGCTTTCACTATCTTCTTCTAACAACTCTTCCGGGAGTTTCATGTCCTGTCATGACAAAACCCAGACACTTCGTATGCAACGCATGTGCTGGGCAACCTTCCCGGCTCTGCTGCGAAATAGATGTGGCGTTCGACTCTTTGTTCGAACTGCTCGGTCTAAGTTACCCGCGGATACCGCAGCGGTAAACACGGCAATCTCAGACTTCTTAGCTAAATCACGTCAAAAATATTCATCCCGATTTTTGACGCGATTAAGAGTATATAACATCTAATTTGTTGATGCAAGCCTTTTTCAAAATATTTTTGTAAAACTATTAAACTATTAAATGAATTATATTCGGATTAATCTCCGTAGTTAATACCTAATACTGTTTTGAGCTTCAGTAAATTTTCTTGAGCAACTTTACGTGCTTTCTTACTGGATTCAATTAGTAATTCTAATGCCTGATCCGGTTTGCCTTCAAATTTGGCTCTGCGATCTCTGATCGGTTCCAGTTCAGCTTGTAACACTTTTTCCAAACGGCGTTTAACTTTAACATCACCTAAACCGCCACGACGATAATGATCTTTCCATTCTTCGAGTTCTGCTTTGTCCGGATCAAAAGCATCCAAATAGGTAAATACCGGATTACCTTCCACATTGCCCGGATCTTCAATTCGCAAGTGGTTCGGATCTGTATACATGCCCCTGATTTTTTTACTGACAGTCTCAGCATCATCAGATAAATAGATGCAGTTATTAAGTGACTTGCTCATTTTCGCGTTACCGTCAGTTCCGGGCAATCTGGTAATTTTCGAAAGAATCGGTTTGCATTCTTTTAATATGTCAGTATTAAAGTGAAAATTGATATGTCTGACAATTTCGTTTGTTTGTTCGAGCATCGGCAACTGATCATCGCCAACCGGAACCAATGTTGCATTAAATCCTGTAATATCGGCTGCCTGGCTTACCGGATAATTGAGAAAACCGATCGGTACAGCATTGTCAAATTCGCGCAATTTCATCTCGTTTTTCACAGTCGGATTACGCAACAATCTGGCAAGAGTTACAAAGTTCATATAAAGAGTTGTAAATTCGGTTAATTCAGGAATCAAAGATTGAATAAATATTGTGGTTTTTTCCGGATCAATACCACAACCCAGATAATCATAAAGCACTTCAATTACACTTTCCCTGACTTTTTTCACATCGTAAGCATTGTCGGTTAGTGCCTGCAAGTCGGCTATCATTAAATAATTGACGGCATATTCATCTTGTAAATACAAACGTTGTTTAATAGATCCTACATAATGACCTATATGTAAACGCCCGGTCGGTCTGTCTCCTGTTAATACAATTTCCTGTTTTAACTCTTTCATAAATTCTCCTAAATAATTTTTGTACTAAGCATTATGCTGTTAACACACTTTATTCTTCACTCATATAATGAGAATCTGAAGTTATATCCATCCGTTTTTTATCGTAAGAGCTGTTTCTGCCAATTGCTTTACTTCTGCTTGGGAATAGTGATAGTCTGTGGCACAGAAATGGCAGTTCAAGGTTATCCCGTCCGGATCTCCACTTAATTCAGTCAATTCCGTATTTCCCAAAAGCAAAAGGTTTCGCGTCATTCTGTCACGATTACATTCACAATGATATTCAACCGGTGTTTCCGCTAAATACTCTAATTCAGCATCTGCTCCTAATAACATATCAAGTAATTGATGCGGACTGATTCCTTCCGCTATCAATTCAGATAAATCAGGAAAGCCTACGCAGCGTTGTTCTAACCAATTGAGCGTTTCATCGTCCACACCGGGCAAAGCTTGGATCATCATCCCCCCGGCAGCTGCAATTCCTTGTTGATTAAGTCTGACTCCTAAAAAAATAACTGTCGGAACTTGTTCTGAATAAAAATAATAAGATGCTAAATCTTCGGCGATTTCACCGCTGACTAATTCAACACTGCCAATATATGGCTCTTTTAGACCGAGATCTTTAATAACTGTTAAATTACCTTGACCGACGGCCTGAGCTAAATCCAGTTTTCCGATCGACTTATACCGAGACATTGCATGAGGATCAATTACGTAACCGCGCACTTTACCATCCGGAGTTGCAATTGTTGTTACATTCGAAATGTCGCCGTCTGATTTAATAATTAAGGTTAAACGATCTTGCTCATTTTTTAAATCTGCTGCCATCAGCAAAGCACCACTCATTAAACGACCTAACGCAACACTTGAAACAGGAGCCAGATCATGAATATTTCTAACTTGTTTAACCAGATCGGTCGTACGAACCGCTAAACAACGTAACAATCCCTGTTTTGCCGTCGCCTGTACCAGATAATCATCTTTGAAATGATTAATTTTTTGTTCTGTCATCTAACCTGCCTTGATTAATTCTAATGTTCAATAGTTTATTTGTTAGAATAGTATCAATCATTATCTATACTATTCTAATATTTCAATTGCTTTTTGCAATTGAGTATCTTCATCGGGATCAATTCGTGATATGATCATATTTCTTAAATCCTCCGGCAGTTCTATTTCATAATCAGGAGTAAGACCTTCACCGTCAACATTGATACCTGAAGGTAAATTGTAATAAAAATTGGTAATTTGAACTGCGGAACCATCTTCCAAATATTGAGTGATCGTTCCCACACCTTTACCGAATGAAATCTCACCGACCAGTTCAGCTTTTTCCCAGTCACGCAAACAGCCGGCAAACAACTCGCTTGCAGATGCGGAATTTTTATTCATAATACAAACAAATTTCATATCCTCGGGAACACCCATCTCTTTATCCGAATTCTCGGTAATTTCGAATTCTTGACCATTTCTTCTGCCTATCTCAGTAATCAATTCACCTTCCGGCAACAAATAATCAAGCATATATAAAACTTCATTTACATATCCGCCACCGTTGTTTCTTAAATCAAAGATAATGTTTTCAGCACCTTGCTCTTGAAGATTATCCATAGCGGCAACAAAATTATCGCCCACGCCCTCATTGAATTCTACAATTCTGACATAGCCTATCTCATCGGTTAACATTTCAGAACGAATATTGGCATTTGTAATACTGGCTCGGGTAATTTCAAATTCATAATATTTATTTTCGGATGTACGATAGATTTCAATTACAACCTTCGTTCCCTGCTCACCGCGAATATTCAGCGCCAACATAGTAACATCTTCGAATTCAGAAACATCTTTGCCGTCTACTGATACAAAAACATCATTGATCATCAAACCGCTTTTCTCCGCGGGCGAATCTTCTATGATGTCACTAATCTGAAATGAAGTACCAACTTGTTCAACAACAGCTCCGATTCCGCTATATTCACCCGACATTGAATCTTCCATTTCTTCTACATATTCAGGTGTCATGTAAAAAGTATAAGGGCTTTCCAATTGATCCACCATCCCAATAGCCATAGCGTCAATCAATTTACTTTCAGATATTTCTTCATAATAATCATTTTGCACAATGCTGAATATCGTTTGCAGTTTTTCTAATGATTTTTTGTTTGTAGGAGTGTTCTTGAAGACAATACTTAGTTCATCACTTCTATTATCACTTTCTTTAATATTGATAATCTGAGATTTTTCCGGTGAGAATTCTTTATTTACTTGTGCATTAGAAAATAATTCATCTCCTTTAACACTTATCAATACACCGAAAATTATTGCAACAGTTAAAATAACAGAAATTGCCGAGGTTAAAAAATAACCCCAAAAGTTATTTTTGACTTTTTTATCCTGAAGCTGATCAGGTTGGTACACATTCATCGATTGCTCATGTTCAGGCTGATTTAAGTTTATATTATGTTGATATTGTTGCATCTTAAAACTCCTTGTCAAAAATTATTTTCCTTATCGCTTAATATTCATAACAAGGTCTATTATATATTAATGAAAATATTTTGGTTATGAATTTTAATAATAAGTTAGCGGATCGACGGAAACACCGTTTATTCTAATCTCATAATGCAGATGCGGCCCCGTAGAGAATCCGGTTGATCCAATATAGCATATTGTTTGTCCGGTTTCTACATATTGACCAACACTACAACCGAAACTGCTTAAATGACAATACAAACTTGTCATACCGTTACCATGGTCAATAATTACAGTATTGCCGCCTACATCCATCCAGCTTGCATAAGTTACTATTCCGGGTGCCACAGCAACCACAGGTGTTCCGGTTGGTGCCCCGATATCCGTACCGGTATGGAAATCGGAATATCCGCCAAAAGTTCGATAGCCGAAATAAGAGGTTATCGTATATGAACTCGGAACCGGCCAGGCCAAACCTCCTCCGTTATAAACAGGATTTTCAACAACCGGAGGCTCGGTTGGAGCAGGCTCTTCAACTACATGTGGTTCAGCAGGTATTGGCTCTTCAACTACATGTGGTTCAGCAGGTATTGGCTCTTCAAC
>DUOO01000025.1 GCA_012838795.1 Clostridiaceae bacterium
ACTAGAACACATAGTCACTGTAATTATTTATCGCCCAAGCAATATGAGGATCAGCTGGAATGGCTACAGACGAAGGTAGCATAGATTTCTGTTTATTTAACTTGTACTTTTTCTTGACGTAGCACCACCTTGAAGATATACATATCAGGCAGACAGGCGTGATCACCGAGCTGAAGCAGCAGGACTATCATGGTAAGCGTGTTTTTGTGGAAATAACCGATGAGACCGGGGATTCCATCGAAAGCAAAATCGATCTTGGCGTACATAAGAATCTTTCCATAGAGCAGGAAGAGTACTGTTTTGATATTGCGTGTTTCGATGATGGAGCGAATCTTCTGATCAATTCCAAAGAGCAGATGTTCACAGAAAAACTGAGATCTCTCCTTAAATTCGGACCGAACTCCACCAGGTTCAAGGATATTTTTGACATGTGTTATCTGTCTGATCTAATAGACCGGGACGAGCTGATGACATGTCTGGATGTTTTCATTTTCAGCGATTCTGGAATGAAAGAAAACAATATGAAGGATATTTGCCGCAGGGTAAAAAACACATTCGCTTCCAGTCAATATGTCTCCCGGCTTTCAAGTTCCAAAAAGAACTGGCTCGGCATGGAAATATCCGACGTCTTAAAGAAGCTTTCTTCCTTCTTGGAAGCATTGTAATATGAGATAAAAACTTGAACATATTACATTTAAAAATAAATACGGAAAATCCTATATGGAATGGCATCATTTGATTCCTTGTACCGTAAATAACGCAAAAGAAATCTGGGAAAAATAAACAGAAAGCATGTATTTAAATTAAAAACAACCAATACTTCGTTTATAATTGAAATAAGCAAACAAATCTTTATAAGTTTCAAATATAATCGAAATATCAGATGTTCTGTCCTACCACAACATAAGAGATGTAGATTTATTCAAGAGGATCCTTAATTTTACGATTGAAAATATTGGTCAAACTTTTTCTGCAAACAGTATAAAAAACTATCTGAAAAATGAATCGATAAAAGTTTCTGTTGATACAATTTTAAATTATTTAGAAATGTGCCGGCAAGCATTCATAATCGATAAGGTACCCAGGTACGATTACATTGGCAAGAAAATATTAAAAATTGATGAAAAATATTTTATCAATGACCATGGTTTCAGAGAGGCTATTGGATTTTCAAATAAAAAAAATATCGAGCGAACACTGAAAAATATCGTTTATAACGAATTAAAGTCCCGGTCTTATGATGTAAAAATAGGAAAAGTAAAGGAATATGAGATAGATTTTATTGCGAGCAAAAATAAAGAAATAGAATACTACCAAGTTTCCTACCTGCTGGAATCTGAAAAAACAAGAGAAAGGGAATTCGGAGTTTATAGGCATATATCAGATAATTTTCCTAAATATGTATTATCAATGGATGAAAATGATTTTAGTCAAAATGGAATCCGGCATAAGAACATAATCAAGTTTTTGCTGGAAAAATAGAGAAGTAAAAGTGAATCAGGACTTAAATGAATTACTCTTGATTTCTCACTTAAACAACCAAAAAAATAATATCGAGTATTAAGGGATAAAGCATGAGTTGGAATTAATCGCAGGCAGGAATTGAATACAAGTCTGTTGCTACCATAAATAATTACAATTATGCATTGTTCGATCCAAATCAAGGAGCCGAGAATTCTTATCATTACAGAGTAATAGCATTAAACAAATATAAACAAATCTTGATTAAGACGATAATCAGACGCAAAATTTTACGTCTGTTTATTAGTGCGCAGAACTTGGGACGGGATAAAACT
>DUOO01000026.1 GCA_012838795.1 Clostridiaceae bacterium
CCTGGTTTCCTTTTCCTGATACAATGTATTTGGCTCAAAACGATTCTCCTTTGTTCGTATTTTTCCAATAACATTGTACAGAATTGTTGCGAGCCTTTTAAATTTCATTTCATTTTACAACTCGCCTATCTGATCTGAAAAATAAAAAGAGATTAACTCTCAACTTTATTTTTTATGCTTTCTTTGAGTTAATCTCTTATCAATTTCTAATCCGACAATTTGAATTTTGAGGAATTATGGCATATGTATACCACCGTTCGGTGTCAAGTAAGTACCGGTTGTATAGTCATTGGTAATCAAATATTCCATAGCATCAGCAACACATTTCGGATCACCGATTTTTCCCAGAGGTACTGTTGCAGCTAATGCGTTTAATTCATCTTGATTTACACCTTTTAAGATGTCTGTATCGATCATACCCGGGCAAATTGCATTTACACGAATATTTTTACCTGCATATTCCAAAGCTAAAGCACGTGTAAATCCGATAGCAGCAGATTTGGATGCACAGTAGTCAGCTTGATTGATAACACCCATTAAACCACCGATTGATGAGATGTTTATTATGTTACCTTCTTCGGACTCTACCATATAAGGTAAAACCAATCTTGTCATGTGCATCATGGAGAATAAGTTTACACCGATTAACCATTCATAATCGCCATGATCTTGTTGGTAGAAAGGAGCGTTATTGGAAACACCGGCATTATTAATTAATACATCGATTTTGTTCCCGAATTTTTCAACAGCTGCGTCTACAACTTTTTTACATTGATCATAATCGGATGCATCTGCTTGTACGTATAAGCCATCTACACCCATTTTTTGTAATTCTTCTAAATTCTTTTCACATTCTTTTTTGCTCGTATCGCTAACATAGTTCATAACAACGTTATAACCCATCTTACCGAGACGAAGAACCATAGCCCTGCCTAAACCTCTGGAGCCACCTGTAACAATTGCAACTTTTGTCATAATATCCTCCTGAAAATTTGCATTATTATTTATAATGAATAACTATATAGATATTCATTATTTTTATTATACTAACAAGAATTTGTTTTTCCGTAAACATTTACGGTTGTTTTTGTTTATACTGTCAAATATCGAAAGAATAAACCATGGAACATTGTATAAAACAGCAGTAATATAAATCAAGTATCTGATTATCTGTCATACCTGTTTCTTTACATATAGTGACTTGAAACAATGAAGCAGAAAAACATAAAAACAAATAGTTGTTTTTTAGAAACAATCTGCATTTTTCACTAATATTTTGTCGACTTATGTTATACTTAATAAAGTAATATTTTATTTTTTAACAATCAGTAAATTGTCAATCTTGTTCATTGATTAAAAAAACATGAAAAATCAATGATTATCTTTAGCCAAAGGAGGTTGTTTTCAGTTTTTATACAAGAACAGAAGTATAATCCATTTTTCGAATTTTTTCTTTTCGAAATTAGAATTTTAACAGTAGTATTGAACTTTTCAAACATAATGTATGACTAATTAAACACGACAAAATTGTAGAATTACGGGAGGCAAGCAATGAAAAAATTTATTAATGATGTAGAAAATGTTGAAAATGAAATGATCGCAGGTCTGGTCAAAGCATATCCTCAATATCTCAGAAAACTTGATGATAGCCATGTATTGGTTCGCAAAGATGCAAAAGAAGGTAAAGTAGCTTTAGTCAGTGGCGGCGGCAGCGGCCACGAACCGGCACACGCAGGATTTGTCGGATATGGTATGCTCGACGCTGCAGTACCTGGTGCAGTGTTCACTTCCCCGACTCCTGATGCAGTGTATGAAGCCATTAAAGAAGTTGCCACGGACGAAGGTGTACTTTTAGTAATTAAAAACTATACCGGTGACGTTATGAATTTTGAAATGGCCAGTGATATGGCTCAAGGCGAAGGTATTAACGTTAAACAAGTTATTGTTGAAGATGACGTTGCTGTTGAAGACAGTACTTGGACTGTAGGCAGACGCGGAATAGCAGGAACAATTTTTGTACACAAAATTGCAGGTGCTAAAGCAGAAACAGGTGCTTCACTTGATGATGTACAAGCAGTAGCCCAAAAAGTTTGTGATCAAGTAAGGTCCATGGGTGTTGCCATTACTCCGTGTACAGTACCGGCAAACGGCAAACCCGGTTTCGAACTGTCAGAAGATGAAATGGAAATCGGCATCGGTATCCACGGTGAACCGGGTACACATCGTGAAACAGTCACACCGGTCAATGAGATTGTTGACCATTTACTGGAAAAAATCTTAGCGGATTTGGATTATACCGGAAGTGAAGTCGCTGTAATGATTAACGGTTCAGGCGGAACTCCTTTGATGGAGCTGTATATTATTATGAATCATGTTGCAGATGTATTGGAAGCAAAAGATGTTAAAATTTATAAGAGTTTTGTCGGTGAATATATGACATCAATCGAAATGGCAGGATTCTCAATCAGCTTACTCAAACTGGATGCTGAAATGAAAGAATTATTAGATGCAAAAGCTGACACTCCTGCCCTGACCGTCATCTAATTCCATCAATTGTGACAAATTAAGATTTCATTAACTGCCGGTATTTTTCTTAACTGCCGGCAGTTAAACATCAACTATAAATTTTATTGTATTAAAGGAAAATCACATGAGCGTTAATAAAGAAACTCTATTGAACATTATTAAATGTATGCAAAAAAACATTACCGAAAACAGGGAATATCTTTCCGATTTAGATCGTGAAATCGGTGACGGTGACCATGGAATCAATATGGATCGCGGCTTTCAGGAAGTAATGAAAAAAATGGATGAAATGGAAAATCAGGATTTGGCAGGAATCTTGCGAACCACAGGCATGACTCTGGCTTTCAAGGTCGGTGGTGCATCAGGTCCCTTATATGGTACAGCTTTTATGAAAGCAAGCGATGTACTTAAAGGTAAAGAAGAAATTGTAATTGCAGATTTACCTGCTCTTTTAGAAGCCGGAATCGGCGGAATCCAAATGCGAGGCAAAGCCGAACAGTATGAAAAAACTATGTTGGATGCTCTTATTCCTGCAAAAAATGCTTTGGAAGAAGCTTTAGCCAATGGCAGCAGTTCAGAGGAAGCAATTAAAGCAATGCTTGATGCCTGTGAAGCAGGAACTGAATATACAAAAACAATAAAAGCAACTAAAGGCAGAGCAAGTTATATCGGCGAGCGGAGTATCGGTCACATGGATCCCGGTGCTGCTTCATCATTGGTTCTGTTGCGATCAATTGCCGAAGTCATAAAATAGAGCGGAGTAGTAAATGGTAGGAATATTACTTGTTTCACATGTTCAAAGCTTGGCTGACGGTGTGAAAGATTTAGCTAAAATGATTGCTCCTGCAGTTCCGATCGTTGCTGTAGGCGGATTATCTGATGGAAGTCCCGGAACAGATGTTGAGAGAATATATTCCGGATTAAACGAAGTTGACCAAGGTGACGGTGTAATGATTTTCATGGATCTCGGAAGTGCGGTAATGAGTACCGAAATGGCACTGGAGTTTAATCCGAATGATAAGCATATTATGCAAAACGCCCCGATGGTTGAAGGAACAATAGTTGCAGCATCAGCTATTCAAGTCGGAAGCACAATTGAAGATGCTTGCGATTTGGTTGAAAGCCAAAAAAACATTGATAAATTTTAGTCTTGCAATGATGATGAATTATCCTTATAATACTTTGGTGTAGCAAAAATCCTGACTCTGATTCAGTAAATAATTATTAGCAGAATTAGTGCCGGTTACAACGGCAATATTAATAAACTAGGAGTATTAAATGGGCGTTTTGATAACAATATTAGCGATCGTAGATATCATCATAGCAATTGTTTTAGTAGTTTTGGTAATTTCTCAAGAAGGAAATTCACAAGGAATGGGACGTTCAATCCAAGGTGGTTCGGATACGTTCTTCGGAACCGGGCAAGCAAAAAGTAAAGAACAACTGCAAAAAAGATTAACAGCAATTGCTGCTACGCTTTTTGCGATTCTGACTATTGTGCTTTACTTGTTAACCAGATAACTTATGTTTACAAGAATTAGATTAACTAAGAATACTTAAATAAAAAATCGCCTTCACGGCGATTTTTTATTTTGCTATTTCTACATATTCAAGATAATCAGCATAACCTTCTACAGCTAAATAAATACTTCTAATTTGGTTATTATAACTTTATCCTGCTTTGTTATTACCGTTATTATCATTGCCTTTCGGCATTGAACCGCGCATCGCTTCAAATAAATCCTGGTCTTTCAATGATATGCTGATTGAATTGGTAAATTGTTCATTATTTTTGGTTTTCAGTAATAAGCTGATCATGGTTTCAGTAACTGCCGCTGTTTCTAAAGATGAGAAAGCTTTACGCATTGCCCAAACTGTATTTAATTCTTGGGTTTTCATCAGCAATTCTTCTCTTCTCGTACTTGAACGATTTAAATCAATTGCAGGGAAAATTCTTCTTTCAGCTAACTTGCGATCCAAGTATACTTCCATATTGCCCGTACCTTTGAATTCCTCAAAGATAACTTCATCCATACGCGAACCTGTTTCAACCAGAGCCGTCGCAATAATCGTTAAACTGCCACCATTTTCAATATTTCTTGCCGCTCCGAAGAAACGCTTCGGTCCGTACAAAGCGCCGGGATCCAAACCGCCGGAAAGGGTTCTGCCGGTAGGGTTAATCGTCAAATTATATGCTCTTGACATTCTGGTAATGCTGTCCAACAAGATTACAACATCCTGGCCCAATTCTACTAAACGCATTGCTCTCGCCAAAACCAATTCCGTTACCTTGACATGATTTTCCGGTGTCTTGTCAAAAGTAGAATAAACTACTTCTCCCTTGATTGATCTTTGCATATCGGTAACTTCTTCCGGACGTTCATCAATCAAGAGCACAAATAATTTGGTATCAGGATTATTGATACTGATCGCATTAGCGATTTTTTGCAAAAGAATTGTCTTCCCCGCTTTAGGAGGTGAAACTATCATACCTCTTTGTCCTTTGCCGATTGGAGATACTAAATCAATCATCCGTGTGGAAAGTTCTTTGGTATCAGTTTCCAGAATGTATTTTTCATTGGGATAAATCGGAGTCAAGCGATCAAAGTTTTTTCTGTGATGCATTTGTTCAGGAGGTATTTCGTTGATAAAATCAATATACGTTAAAGCCCGATAACGATCGGCATCACGCTGATCTTTACATGGTCCCGTTATTTTATCTCCGTCCCTTAAATTAAAGCGTCTGATAAATTGAGGCGGAACATATACATCGTTATTGCTTTGCAAGTAATTCTCAACTCTGAGAAAACCGTAATTATCCGGCATAATTTCAAGAATTCCTGAAACAATTTCCAACTCTTCTTTTTCTTTGGGTTCTTTTAAGTCTTTTGTAGTTTGATCTTTGGAGTCATTTGCTTGAGATTTCTTGGAATCCGACTTGCTTTTTTGCTCAGAAGAATCTGCTTTTAATTCAATGATTTTTTTATCAGTTGCTTTAGTTCGTCGGGTCCTCGTTCTTTTGTTTGATTTTGCCGTGTTTTTTTCATCATCTGAATCTTCCTCAGCAATATCAAGTAAATTCTTTTCAGATGATTCTTCTGCGATCTCTGTTAAGTTTTCTTCAGATTGATCTTCAGAAATCTCTTCCGGTAAATTTTCTGAAGACTCTTCTAAAGATTTATCTGAAGATTCTTTAGAAACCGGTTCTTCTGACATGACCAAATTTGTTTGGCCATCTTGATTCTCGTCTTTGGAAGCTAATTCAGTCTTCTTAGTCCTGCCGGTCGTTCTTTTATTGATTGTCTTTTCCGGTTCAGCTTCAGATTTCTCCGGAGTTGTTTTACCCGCTTCTGCTACAGCTTGCGTTTCAGACTCTTCTTCAATTTTTTGTAAGAACTCCAATATCTGAGCCTTTGTCATACGATTAGTTTCTTTCGGAGTAAGTAAACCGGCCAGATGAGCAATCTCTACGAGATCTCTCTTGGTCTTGCCCTTGAGTTTTGATAGCGACATAAAATTCTCCTCTTGTCGATGTTTGTTTTATATTTAATTAATATATTAATATTTGCAATTAAGTTGGGTATATTCAGAATAATCGGAAGTAGATTAGAATAATATAATATTTTTTACTTTTGGTCAAGATTTACCTGACTTTTAGTTCTTATTTGTCTTTAGTTATTATCATTTCTTAATTCAATAATCAAATATCTGCCATTGCACTCAAACTGAATAATTTGAACAATTGCGGATTACCGGATTGATTATTGCCGGTAATTCGCAAATATCTTATAAAATTTATCAACCGCTCAAAGCATCAAATTTATCCATAATATTCAGTGCCAGTCCGGTTCCGATCGCTACACATGAAATCGGATCTTCAGCAATCAGGATTTCTACGCCTACTTTTGCTTCTAACATCCGATCAATACCATATAGTAATGTTCCGCCACCAGTCATCATGATTCCTCTTTGTGAAATATCTGCCATTAATTCAGGCGGCGTGCGTTCCAATACACTGTGAACACCTTCAAAAATCTGATTGACCGGTTCTTCCAATGCTTCCAACATTTCGGTTGAAGTTAATGTCAATGTTGCAGGCATACCGGTGATTAGATTTCTCCCTCTAACTTCCATACTTAATTCTTCATCACGCGGATAAGCACAACCTATATTGATTTTCAAATCTTCCGCCGTTTGTTCGCCGATTAAGACATTATGTTTACGTCTGATGTATTTAATAATAGCTTGGTCGAATGCATCACCGGCAATCTTTAATGATTCTTCTACAACCGGTTGACACATTGAAATAACTGCTATATCCGTAGTTCCCCCACCGATGTCTAAAATCATCGAACCGTTGGCTTGAGTAATATCAATGCCTGCTCCGATTGCTGCGGCAATCGGTTCTCTAATCAAGTAAACATCTTTTGCTCCGGCACGTCTGCATGCGTCTTCTACTGCTTTCTGTTCTACTTGTGTAATTACGGTCGGAACACAAACGACTATTGTCGGTTTGAAATATCTTGCTAAAAATCCGGTTGAAACTCTGCTGATAAAAGCTTTGAGCATAACCTCGGTCACTTTAAAATCTGAAATCACACCATCCTTTAAAGGTCGGACAGCCTCAACCATTTCGGGAGTTCTCCCTAACATTAAACTTGCACTTTCGCCAACTGCCAATACTTTACCTGTACGCGAATTAATTGCCACAACTGAAGGTTCGCGTAGTACAATGCCCTTGCCGCGAACATAAATCAGGACACTTGAAGTACCTAAATCAATGCCCATGTTCATTCCTAAACCCATGGATGTTACCTCGAAAATCTATATAAAAACGAATTAGTCTAAATTAAAACTATACTGAAAAAATTAACTGTTTCTAAAAGTACTTATTTCAGAATAGTCAGTGGTTAAATCATACAATATATATATTATTTTCGCAAATGAAATACAAGGTCCAGTCTTAAGATTTGTTTAAAGGATTTATTACTATATTATTTCAAAATGCTCACCTATTGCAGATTCACAACAGATGAGCATTAATACAATTAAATCATGGCAATTTTAACTTCTGATAAATACCGATCGTTCTCACTACAGGGAAGGATCAGTATAGCATCAATTAGAACTTTCCACTGGAGCCTCCATGCCTTGAGCCGGAAGATGAAGTATGAGTTCTGGATCCGCCTCTGCTGCCTCCTCCGCTACTGCCGGAAGAACTTTCCTTCGGTTTAGCTGTCCGCGTAACATTGCTATATAGATAGATATCTCGTTGATCGGTCAAAACAAAACTGTCCGCTGCAATATAATCATCTGCACCGACTTTTCTGCGTACAGATTTCAGATTAGCCTTCATACCGCCGACAACACTAAAGGCAATAATCACACCAAGTCCGATTGCAGCAGGCAACCAATACCAAGCTAACGGTTTTTTCGGTAAATGACCATAATCATACGGTTCACCTTTGGCAGCTTGTTTTAAAAACTGATCAGACAGATCTGCAAATTTATTGAAACCTTTAGCATATTCGGCATCACTTATATATGATAAAAACTGTTCCGTCATATACCTCTGACCGGCATCGGTAAATGTCTCTATTCCGGAACCATGAATAGTAATCGCCCAATCTCTATACTCCATGCTGATCAGAAATAATATTCCGTCACGATTCGGTCCGAAACCATAACCGTTATAATCAAAATAATTATCAGCAAATTCTGTTGCGGTTTTGCCTTCCAAGGAATAGACCGTGACTATAGCCACATCAGTTTGATGCTTCTCACTGATCGAGTCCAATTTATCCAGCAATTTTTCTTCTTCGGAATTTGTTAACAAATCAGCATTATCAACTAATCTCGGCAACAATCTCTCGTCCGGAATCATCTGGGCATCAACATTGAACGGTATCAATAAAACCGTGAAAATTACGCTGAGCAAAAGAGTTATTGCATTAAGATATTTTTTTTGTTTCATATTCATCTCCATTTTCTCAACGTAATGCTCAACGCAAAAATAACCAAGCTGCTGCATATGCCAATACTGCAACAATTAAGGCTATCAAACCGAACCATTTCCAATAAGCTTTTCTATCTAATGGCAAATCACCGATAAAACGACCGGTTTGGCCATTCATCGCAAAAGTAAATTGCTCACCTTGCCAAGAAGTATTTAACACCCAGACCGGATATAGAACATAGTTCGCTTTACCATCGGATAATTTAATATTACTGTTTTCCTGAGCGACTGTTTTATAACCGCTTACGGTTGATCTGAATCGATCTTCGGTGCTCTGACGCACACGATGATTTGCCCTTTCAATACAATCATCTGCCGGAACATCATAACGATCGGCCAGGTAACCTGCCAAGAAACCTGCATTAAAGTCTGTTAATTCAGCAATGTTGTATGGCTCTATTGATTCCATCAAGTCATCAGGCATCTTTGAAGATGCATCAACCGGAACACTGTTGAAGGCAATATTACCGCTACGCAAAATCGAATAATAACTGGTTTTGGTATAAACGTAATCGCTGTCACTCCACGTACTGGTTTTTGTTCCTTTATATCTGAAGTTAGCATCAGCTTTAGTATCAAAAAGCCAAAACGGTACATACATCCCGCGAATTTTATCGATATGATTTTCATCTTTAAATTGCTTAGGTAATAGCCGTTTACCTTTAATATGATTACGCAATCCTTGTTTAGCCTGCTCTTTGGTCAATTTAAAAGGAATTATATAATCAGGGCGCATATCACCCGCTATATTGCCGGCAATCACTACCGGATTATCACAATAAGGACAGCTGGTTGCTGAAGTTGTAGTATCACCGACTATTTGACCGCCACAAGACATACAAACATAAGCTGCATAATTATTAAGTTCATCTTCCTGCCAATTACTGTCCGCTTTTATGTTCCAAGTAAAATCATCTTGTTCATGTTCATTTTGGATAGCTTCCTCATATTGCTTAACGGCATCCATTTCAAATTCCGTATCACAGTAAGGACACTTCATTTTTTGAATTTGACTGTCAAAATTTATCGCACCGCCACAGGAAGGACATTTAAAATCTAATAATTGAGCCATAGTCTACCTCTAATCATAAGTTATTTTAAAGTATTATAGGATATCGTTCTCGTCAAAAGGATCACCGCATTCAGGACAGAATTTAGGCGGATTTTGCGGATCTTTCGGTTCAAAACCACATTTATCACATTTATAAAGAGGTGCTCCCTCCGGTTTGGCTTTCCCGCAATTATGACAAAACTTACCTTGATTGACCGTGCCGCATGTACATTGCCAGCCTTGCTCAGGTTTCGGGCCGCCACATTCCGTACAGAATTTACCACTCGCGACATTGCCGCATTTCGGACATGTCCATGAATCAATACCGGGTTGACCGCCGGTTGCCTGTTGAGAAGCAACTTGAGTATTTTGTTGATTCTGTTGCCCCATTGCAAACAGATCTTTCGCTTGAGCACCGCCTGCTTGCTGAGCCATGCCGAAGCCCATAAAACCGGTCATTGCACCGGCTTCATTCGCTGCAGCCGCTTTCATTGCATCTGCTTGTGCTCCGACTAAAGTTGCTCCTGCCATTGAAGGATCACGCAACATTCCGGCTCTTTGTGCTTGTTTGATCAGTTCGGCATCTTCTTCCGGTAAAGTAATCGGATTTAAAGCAACTGAAACTATTTTCAAACCACGCAATTCGGACCATTTTTTAGTTAATTCGATATTCATCAGATCTGCAAGTTTACCGGCATGACCCGGCAATTCACTCGGTCTGACCTGCATAGTTGAAATTTCAGCAAAAGCTGGTTGCAGTGCGCTGACAAATTCAGTTTTCAACTGATTGTCAATTTGATCTCTTGTATATTCTAATTGAACATTACCCGTCACATTAGTGTAAAAAAGAATCGGATCGGAAATTTCATATGAGTATACTCCGGAGCATCTCACCGCAACATCAATATCCAAACCTATATTCCGATCCACAACACGAAACGGAATCGGGTTCGGTGTGCCGAATTTATTATCCAGAATTTCTTTTGTATTGAAATAATAGACTCTTTGATCTCTGCCGGTATCACCGCCGAAAGTAAAACGTCTGCCTATTGTTTTGAATGTGTTAAGCAGGCTCTCACCGAATTTGCCTGAGAAAATACTGGGTTCAGTAGAAGTATCATATGTATATTCTCCCGGCTCTGCACAAACATCAACAACTTTACCCTGGTCAACAATGATCATACATTGGCCATCAGCAACAGCAATGCCGGATCCATTGGAAATGATATTGTCGCTGCCTTTTGTATTCGATGAACGACCACCAATTACTTTTTGACCTTTTTTTACTAAAACATCATTTTCTAAAGCTTCACAATAAAAAAACTCTTTCCATTGATCGGCCAAGGTACCTCCTATGGCACCTGTAATAGCTTTTATTAAACCCATTTGTTTCTCCTATTCATATTTTTTTAATAGACTTATCGTTCAAATAACAATTTAGAAATCTAAGATTAAGCTGCTTTCATGATTTAATATGCTCATTTATGATATTATCATAAATGACTATGAAACACTGCAATAATTTTTAATTTTATTTATTTTTAATATTTATATTTCTGCCGAGGCAAGTATTTATGGTTTTTTCCAGTTTGTTTTTTTTATATGCGTTTTTACCTTTATGTTTAATTGTTTACCGGATACCACGAAGTCTAAAGTACAAAAATCTTATCTTATTAGTTTTCTCTCTTTTCTTTTATGCTTGGGGTGAGCCATTCTGGATTATTCAGATGCTTGCATCAGGTATCTGGGTATTTCTTTCAGGCTTGTTTTTGGAACGTTATAAACATGATCCTGCAATTCACAAAACCATTTTAACTATTGGAACAGTCGGAGCATTATTACCCTTGTTAATATTCAAATATTCAGGTTTTTTCATCGGTATAATAAATGTTCTTCCTCTGATTAATATCCCTCTTCCCGGTTGGACAATGCCGATCGGTATATCCTTTTATACATTTCAAATTTTAAGTTATCTGATTGATCTCTACCGGGGCCAATGCAAAGTCCAAAAATTTCTCCCGGATTTTTTGCTTTATCAGGCTTTATTTCCGCAATTGATCGCCGGGCCGATTGTTCGTTACAGCGATATTGAGCAACAATTGAGAAAACGCGAAATTACAGCCAGAGGTCTGGCAGACGGCACCAAAAAATTTATTATCGGTTTAGCGAAAAAAACTCTGATTGCCAACTATGCAGGAACTTTAGTTGCTCAGACTGTTGGCAGCGGGAATTTGAATATGCTTTCCGGCATCGAATGTCTGGTTGGAATAATCGCAGTAACTATTCAAATATATTTTGATTTTTCCGGTTATTCAGATATGGCAATCGGTTTAGGACATATGTTCGGCTTTAATTTCAAAGAAAATTTTGAATATCCTTATTATTCCAAATCGGTTACTGAATTCTGGCGCAGATGGCATATTTCACTCGGAACTTTCTTCCGCGACTATGTATATATTCCTTTAGGTGGAAATAGACATCATCAATTACGTAATACATTTATCGTCTGGTTTTTGACCGGTTTTTGGCATGGTGCGGGTTGGAATTTTATTTTTTGGGGATTATATTATTTTGTAATTCTTCAAATAGAAAAACATATTACCTTGAAATATACGGAAAAAATTCCGCGTTTCATCATGTGGTTACCAATGAGTATTGTATCAATGTTCGGCTTTGCTGTTTTTTACTTTACTGCAATCCCCGATCTCGGAATATTTCTTAGCAGATTATTTACTTTTGCCGGCAACGATTTTTTTAATTTGAAAGGGAAATTATTATTTAATCAAAATTTGATATTTTTCCTTTTCTCCTGGATTGCATCAATGCCGGTTGTGCCTCAAATCAGAAAACGTTTGCCCGGTTTACAGAGCTACAGATTTAGGGCAACAAAATTCTATGTAATAGGATCAAGCGTTTCAATATTATTGTTATTATTGATTTGTACCGCATCTTTGGTCGGTGACAGTTTTAATCCTTTCCTTTATTTCAGGTTTTAGCAGACAATTGAAGTATTCAGGTAATGTAAAGCGATCATTTTTGAAAAGGTGAAAAATGGAAATTGAAAAATACAATTTAAATCACAAACGTTCTGAATTTAAGACAAGGGAGAGAAAGCCTTTGAGGAAAAAACCTAATCCGTACAGGTCGCAAGCTATGAAAAATGACGGGATTATTTTCGTCAGTTTTTTTATTTTTCTGATTATATTCGGACTGCTTTTTATGATCTGGAAAAAACAAGACATATCTGAAACAGAAAAAAGACATTTACAACAAAAACCTGAATTAACCTCAGAAAAATTATTCAACGGAGAATACAGCAAAGAGTTTGAAGCTTATTATGCAGACCAATTCCCAATGCGAGATCAATTTATGGGTTTCTATAAATCACTGGTTAACCTCATGAATTCTGTTCCGAGCGGAAAACAAAAAATTCACTTGGTCACAGGTAGAAAAAATCAAGCGGATGACACATTTACAGCAAATGATTCCCAAATAAATAATCCGGATACCAACAATCAGTTTGAGCAAAATGAAAAGTCGGAAATAAATCTGGAAAATATATTAAAAGAAAATAACAATAATAGAAAAGATGATAATCCGGAAAAAATCATCTCAGAAAATAATAAAGAAAAAACTCAAATCCGTGAGCTGCAATACAATGATACCAGCAACATTATTATCGATGGCAAGGCTATGGAAATATTCGGCTATTTGCCGGAAAATGCCGCAGCTTACGCAGACAGAATTAATTATTTGCGCGAAATTTTACCGGACCAAGTAAGATTAATTCATATGATTGCACCACCGGCAATAGCTTTTAACGGAATGGAAGAATTAGAAACCGAAAGCCAAATAGTCTATCAGGCAATTGATCAAATCTATCAAGCTGAAAATGATTCTATTATCAAAGTTGATGCGATTACGAATATTGCCAAACATACCGATGAATATATCTATTTCAATACCGATCATCACTGGACTGGACGTGGTGCATATTATGCTTATCAAGCATTTTGTTTTCATACCGGACAAACTGCCACTGCTTTGGAAGATATGAAATTGACAAAACCGGACTATGAATTTCTCGGATCATTATACAGTTTTACCGGTAACAGCCCTCTGCTCGAGAATTCCAAAGATCAAGCTGAAATCTTTTTGCCCAAACATTCAGGTACCAATACGGTATATAGTGATACAAGCATGTCTGACGGAGTCCCGACAATGCTCTTAGATTCCGAAAGCAAAATCGATTCGCAGTATATCCTTTATTCAGGCGACGATGTCGCTTTGGGTTTAATCAAAAGCGACATCAATAACGGAAAATCTATTCTGGTAATCAAAGATTCTTTCGCGAACGCATTTTTACCTTATTTAATGGATAATTATGAAAACATATATTCCGTTGATCCGCGATACATGACTGATCCGATTATTCCTTTTATCGAAGAAAAAGAGATCAATGATGTATTGGTTCTTAACTCAGCTTTCATAACCGGAGTTACAGAATGGCTTTACGGTTTTGACAATATAGTCGGGTATTAAACTAATTGTTGACTGCCAAGTAAACTACTGACTACTGAGCATCTTGCCAGCTACACTAAAGCCGAGCCACATCCGGGGCAAAAACGTGATGTTTCAGGCACAACTGACAGATCGGTACCGCAATTCGGACAAAACTTCGGACGACTGGTTTGCGCTGACGCGGGAGTGTCTTCCGGAATACTACCGCTTTGAGTACCTGCCGGTGTTCCGACCACAACACCGGGTGCCGACTGTATTGGCATAACCAAACTCTCACTTATCGGAGATGAAGATGCTTGTTGAACATTGACATTTGATTGATTATCCAATTGTCCTCTGGCATTCATATACTCTCTTATTTCTTCACCTTCTCTTTCATATTCTTTGAAGGATCTATCAAAACGATTTTCCGGACGAATAGTAGATAATTCAAAACGGATTTCATCAAACCAAGGAGATTGAATTCCAATCTCGATCCAAAAAGCATATTTATATTCGTAACGGCGAGGTTCATAACTTACTCGTTTACCTTCTTTGTCTTCACGATAAATCTCTCTCTTATCCTCATCAACCTTCAGATTACAATAGGTTATTTGGTCTAAGCTAATCAAATCAGGATTATATTCTTGCCAATTTTTTCTACTGGTTACAATAAACTTTCGACTCTTTTCATCTATCATTATTTTTGTATTATTGCCGAAAATTCTGGTAGGTGTAAAATTGTTTAGATCTTGCTCATTCTCCGCCCGATACTGTAATTGTTCTTTAATTTCCAGCAAAGTAGATTTACGACGTTCACTGAAAAAAGGTGACAATTTTTTCGCACACTTACTACATATATTTCCATCTTCCAATTTTCGATTACCTAATAACTTGATTTTTTCACCGCAAACATCACAATTTTTACTTTTAAATAAATCTTTCAGAGCCATAACAACCTCCACATATTGTAGTTTCACAAACAAAATGTTTTTCGCTTCATCTTGATCTGCCTGTTAACAAACTTCAGGACAAAAACAATCCGCAATATTCTATTTTTCATGATAGTACTGATTAAATATATCTTAACGTATATTCGATTAAAACAAAACTTGATCTGTCTATTTGGTCGAACAATTTAATCAGCTTGCTAAATAAATCTGTTTTGCTCAGACAGCTAAATAAACCGGCAAATTTTTCAGCCGCACGTTACTCAAAACTAGCGGAGTAATTACAGGTCTGAGATTTCGCACCCGGGATCAAAGACTTTCAACAAATGTTTTCACCTGCGGACCGACATAAACTTGATCAAGATATAAAAGAATCGGTCTTTTCACTAACATACCATCTGTAGCAAGCAATTCATATTTTTCTTCAAGCGACATATTCGGAAGCTTATCTTTCAGTTTTTGTGCGCGATAAACCATACCGCTTGTATTAAAAAATTTCTGAATTGCCAGCTCCGATTTTTCATGCCATTTCTTCAACTCATCAACCGTAGGATTTTCAGTATCAATATTTCTGTATTCATACTCTATGTTTTTCTCTTGCAAGATCTTTTCCACATTACGGCAAGTTCCACATTTTTTATAACAAATTAATAACACGCTATCTCCTTGTAATTAAAATTATTTCTGTTTCTATTCTAGCTGTTTATTATTATATTTTCAGTCTTAATTCTCTTTTTGTGTAAATATCAATCACATTCATATCACAGTCGTAAAGGAGAAGGAATCAGGCAGAATGATTTGCCGGTACATTACAAGCTTTCAATAATGTCTTATTATAATATAATGCCACTCTGCAATAAGGTATCGTATACTGCGCACTCATTGAATCGGACACGTTCTCTGTCACTTGGCAAGATTGAGTTACAGACCTATAGACCAAGGAGGAGTATTTGATTCATATTGTGACTATATATCTCCTGAAGAAGCCAGGGCCGGAGATTTGGTCTTTTTTGAAAGAACATATGCTTCAGCAAATAGAATCTCACATGTTGGAATTTATGCCGGTAACAACCAAATGATACATGCCGGAAGCCCGATTGAATATGCAGACTTAACTCTTGATTATTATAGAGAACATTTTTATTGTTTCGGCCGAGTTAAAAATGGATTAATTAATCCGAATTCAAGGAGTTTGCAATGGCCTGTTCCTTCATCCAAGAATATAACTTCGCATTTCGGTCCAAGATCTTGGGAGGGTTATTCGGACTTTCATACAGGTACCGATATTGCTGCACCTACTGGAACTCCTGTTATAGCACCGGCATCCGGAACTGTATCTCATGTAGGATGGATAGATGTTAATGGTAATACTGTAAAGATCGACCATGGGAATGGGTTAATTACAATGTATTGCCATTTAAGCGGATTTAATTGCCTTGTAGGTCAACGTGTCAATGCCGGTGATATTATTTGTTATATTGGCTCTACAGGTTTTTCTACCGGTCCACATCTGCATTATGAGATTCAAGTTGATGGACAGTCGGTTGATCCTATGACTTATTATTAAACTTTTAGTGAAGTTCTTCACCAATTTTTGTTAACCGGGAATCTGAAACTTTTAGTGAAGCTCTTCACTAAAAACATACAAGACACTGAAACGGTGTCATAACTCCTGAGTTGTGGCACCGCTTTTCATATGCAGTAATTTCAGCACTTTGAACGGTGTCATATTATAGTGTCATTAAAGAAAGGAAATTTTTATGAAATATGGTTATGCCAGAGTAAGCACAAAAGGACAAGCAGCTGATGGAAATAGTCTCGAAAATCAAATAGAACTTCTAGAAAAAGCCGGAGCTGAAATAATATATAAAGATGTTTTCTCCGGAACTAAACTCGATAGACCGGAATTAAATAAATTGCTTAAAATCCTAAAACCTGATGATACAATTATCATCACAAAACTGGATAGGTTTGCCAGGAGCATTGGACAAGCTAGTGAATTAATTACTAATCTTATTGATAACGGTATTAAGGTTGAAGTTCTTAATTTAGGAGTTTTAGATAACAGCTCGGTAAGCACACTATTTAGAAATATGCTTCTTGCTTTCGCTCAATTTGAAAGAGATATGATTGTTGAAAGAACTCAGGAAGGAAAAGCGGTTGCTAGAAGAAATCCTAATTATCGAGAAGGCAGAAAAAAGAAATATACTGATGAACAAATTAAACTTGCCTTAAAACTACTCGAAACATACTCTTATTCACAAGTTACTGAAATGACAGGGATCAGTAAAAGCACTTTGATTAGAGCTAAAAAAGACATTAAACGAGCTTATGAACGGAAAACGCGTTCCCAGAAGTCCAGTAGTTGACTTACCAGAACAGCCTTTGGCTTTCAGAAACTACGTTTTTCAGTAAGTTTTTCAATTATTAATAAAATCATAAAAATTATAAATATTTTCTTTTCCAAAAATATTTTCTAAATATGTACAGAAGTGCTCATTAACAGGTATTGTGATAAATATTGCTAATCGTTTTTTAGCTCTTGAACAACCAACATAAAAAAGATTTCTATTTCTTATATATGCTTTTAAATCCTTTTCAATTAAATATTTTTTGTTTTTGTATAATATATCTTCGAAACGATAATTGTTCCACCCTCTACCCATCACCATAATAACATTGTCAAATTCTGTACCTTTAACACCATGATTTGTTGCATATAAAGAATTCTCATTGAAAAACTTTAGTGCTTTTACAACTTCTTTATATTTTATAGAATAAAGATCAACAGGTTTTGTAATAACTTCTTTAGAAACGCCATCAATTAATATATCAGTGTTCTCTTTTTTATAGTCATCTATCAATAGACTTATGTTTTCAGGAATCGGAATAAGTTTACTGTCTTTTATACATTTTAAAACATCATATATCGTACTATTTCTAGCCTTTTCTAAAGACAAGAAAAATTTTTTCCATATCGTCTTTTTGCTTCTAGAGGTTAGTGGAGGACGTCTTATCCTTAAGGTATCATATAATAAAGCAGTATTATTTTCTTTTAAGGATCTATAAACAGGTTCAACATAGTTGTTGAAAAATAATAGATGAGGATCTGTCATTTCCTTCAAGCCATCATCTAATATTTCTAAAAGATTAGAATATCCTTGTTGCTTAGATAGCAATTTGTGAGTTAACATAAACACTTTACGAATTTCTCCATTATCATTAGACCACCCCATACTTTCTAGTTTAATGATTACTTTGTTAATATATTCATTCAGGATTTTTTCTGGTAATTCGCCTTTGTAATACCCTGAGTTTTCTCTAATACCTCTATAATCATTAGTTAGTATGACTATAACTTTTCCATTGTTATCATCTATGGCAGAAATTTGAGTCAAATTCGGCCTGATTTTATTAAGGACATCAACTATTATTTCTTGGGATCTAAAATTTGATTTCTTTTTTATAAGAATAATGTTATCACTCACTATTTCACCACATACTTGACCTAAACTGTAAATGGTCTGCCAAGAATCTCCAAATAATCCAATTTGTGGTCCTTCAGTTCTTTCTATAAAATAATTTAAGAATTGGTCCATAATGCTTTTAGAAGAGTCTTGATATTCATCAATAAGTATCAATGGGTATCTGTTTGATATTAAAAATCTAAACTTTTTATTATCCAAAAACAAGGAAAATAATGTGATCACATCATCATGGCTTAAATACAATATTGAGCTCTCAATGTACCTTACACCCAAGGTATAATTAACATTATTGATAGAATTAATTTCTTCTTCATTGTACTTCTTTGACAAATCTATATGAGATAAAGATTTAATCAAATCCTTTTGAAAATCTTTAATTAAGTCCCAAGCAAAACTATGAATAGTTGATGGAACAATAGAACTATTTGCAGATAATCTATTCGCAATCTCTTCAACTGCAACATTTGTATAAGTTATACAAGCCACTGATTTTCCTGTTATTTTTAGATAGTCACTTCTATTCTCTTCAATCCATGAGAGAACCTTTAACAAAGAATATGTCTTTCCGGTTCCAGCACCTGCTTCCACACAAAAGTTTTTTCCGGATTTTAATACTGAAATTATATTATCATCTATTTCATCAGCAACTTTTTTTGCTTTTTCATACTTAGTTGTTGCTCCCATATATATTCTCCAAATACACTTTTTCCATACACTAAAGATCTTACTTTTGAGAACTAAGCCACACTAAGCCTGTCTCAATATAGGAAGGGATGTTATAGTTCCTATAATTCTCGTCAACCAACATCCGAATAGCAAAATCTGTTTTACTTAACTTGCTTGGATCATATTCATGACTTGCTTCTTCATCGTTAATATCGTATATATTCCTATTTACATTTAAAATAGCTTCTTCAAAACTACGAGGAAACATATTATTTTCTTTTCCTTGATAGGTTAATTTGATTTTATTATCAATTAATAATTCTTTTGTTTCAGCCATTTCAAGAATTTTTTCAATAGATACTTTATTTTCAGGTATTTCGTAAACAGATCGACACCATCTATTTATTGTTCCATTCGAGCTTCTTACGGATTCTTCTTTTCGACAAGCTTTTCCTTCAGAATTTACATAATCAATATCAGTTATTACTAAAGTCGGTATTTCTAAAAAATTCAAAAAATCAAAAAATCTAAAAGCGTATGTTCCTCCAACTTCAATTATTGTATAATATTGTGATTGCAAAGATGGCCTCTGTTGATTAAATAAACCTTTTTGATAACATTTATTAATCATATCAGCAATAAGCAGCCTTTCTGAAGCTCCCTCTACCAAGATTGCTTTATCACAAAAATACAAATCACAATGACTGAGATTTATATATTTTTGTAGAAAATCTATGTTTTCCCTTCTTTTGTCTTCATTACTTATGGCTTCATCTTGCTTAAAATCTACAAGATTTTTACACTTAATATTATTTAAATGTTTCCTAAAATATCTAACTTGTTCAAAAGGTACTGCATTCGCAATGTGTGATGAATGTGTCGTTACTATTGTTTGTATTGAATGGCTTGTATTATCTTTAAGAAAATTCTCTAGGTATGAAATAAATGTTGTTTGAAGCTGTGGATGCATATGAGCTTCTGGTTCTTCTATAAATAATATAGGAATTCTTGTTTCATCATTATTCAAGCTTCTAATATAGTCTTGTAAAATTAGTGAAATCTTAATTAAATTTTTATATCCCAATCCATTATGTGTTCCAGGTAAAGCTTCTAAATTATCATGACTAACATAGGTCAATTCAGTACCGGAAATAATGCTATTTTCAATATCTAAATCGGTATTAGCCTTTAATTTTAAGTCCTCACCTGAAGGATAGCCAAATTGCAGCATAGATTCTACTATATCATTCATATGATTGCTTATATTATCTTGTAAGTCATACTTTGTTGTGCTAATAACTTTTTTTAACCCTCTTATTGCAGGCTGTATCTCCATTTTTGCTTTCGAAAGTTCAGTATTAAATAAAGAACTTAATACTGATGCAAGAGGATTCTCTTGATGTTCATTCTCTTGTGTTTCCCCTAAGTTTCTTTCAGCACTAATTATCCTTAAAGCAAACAATCCCTTAACATCTTCAATATTTCTTAATTGAGTGTCATTCAAATCTGTCGGATTAAGAGCATATACTTTTAACTCAAAAAAAAGATGAAAGTTTTCTTTTACCAACTGCTGTATAACCAAGAAACAATCAGTGTTTACAATTAATTCTTCATATTGTCCTTTTAATTCTTCTAATATGACTTCTAGATTTGTTGATATTTCATAAGAGCATTTAATCTTTGCTAATGAAATATTTTCATCCAAATCGATAATGAAATTTGATAATCTTCCCAGTGATTCGTCTTCTTCAACATTTCCATAATCTACATCTATTATAAAACTTGTTATGTCAATATTTTGGTATAAATCCTTAATGTTCGTCTCACCTAAAAAATATCGTTCTACTTGTTTGTATAAAACTACTCTACAACTCAGTGGATAGTCTTCAAATCTCAATCGTTTTGTGCCATTTGCTATTAAACTAAATGCATTCATTACCGAGGTTTTACCAGTGTTATTTCTACCAACAAATAATGTTTTAGTAGAAGTCAGTGAAATTTTTGAATTTTTTAAAAGTCTAAAATTTCTAATCTCTATTTTTTCAATATGCATTTTTAGCCTCCACATAAAATGGACGATTTGAAATCATATGTTCTGTCTCATTTTATGCATAGATAAGAAGGATTTCTTGATTTCAGTATATATATCGGACAAGCCATAACATTTTAGGACATATTTATCGAATTTTGCTCGATCTTCCATTGATAATTCCTCTTCATAATCTAAAATATCTCTTTCTAATATAGGAAGAAATAGTCTTTTTATATTGTTTTTTTGACTTTCAGATAAACATTTTGGATTTAATAAGAACATAGAGGCTATACTTGTTTTATTAATATCTAACACTCCTAATCCTCTGCCAAAACCTACTGCTTCTATATAGTACATACTAAAAACAGAATTAAGCAAAGCATGAAGAAGGAATTTATCACTTGTATTTTCTTTTAATTTCAATCCAATTAGTCTCTGATTGATAAAGCTTCTGTTTGTAAATTTCCCGAAAAAGAATCTTTTGTCCGGATTCATCATGGTAAAAAAATCAGCCGTTTCAGAGGTTTTAATTTCATACCAGTACATATTATTACGAGACAATACCTCTGGTAGAGGTTTACCTATACCGTTTACTTCATTTTCAAATTTTTCAATCCAGCTTAAAGCTCCATGATGTCCGCTTTCTCTTAATTCTAATTTGCTTTTTGAGCAACAAAACACATCAGAGTTAGCCTCCGTCTCAAGACGATTTACATTTTTAGCATTTCTTAAAACCTTTCTTATATATTCATCTTCTATAGAATGATTGCCTTCTGGATAAAACAGTGGATCCCAACCTCTACGGCTACCCCTTAATACCTCAAATACATCTTGAATTGGAACAACTTTATCTTCAGATGCAATTTTCCCTTTTGTCTTTAATAACCATCTCGCATCATGGAAAAGCGAATTAATCGAGACGTTATAATTAAGAATTTCTATTTGTTCTTCAGGAGTATATGTAACTCTTGAAGATATCTCTGGTTCAGGATTGATATCTAATAAAGAACTTTGAATTAGATTATTTTTATATGTTATGTTTTCACTGAATTCCGCTAATTGTTTTCTCCAAATAAAGAAACTTATATTATCTATATTGGGTTGACCTATCTCCTTCTTTTCTAATATTAAAATTATTGTAATCACATCAGCATTATTAAACCACTTTTTATTTCCACTAATATGCAGTTGTCTTATATAAAAGTATTTGCTCAATGCTTCATAGAATAGTTTGCCACTATCAGTACCTAGCCACGAATTAGATGTAATAACACCCATTCTTCCTTTTATGTTTAATAAATCATATAAAGCAAATGGTATATATGTGTAAATATCTCCTCTCTTACTTAATGTAATTCGAGTCTCTACTTTTACTTTCTCTATTATTTCCTCAATAATTTCTTTGTCTTCATTTTCTAGTCTCTCAAAAGCAATGAATGGTAAATTAGAACATATTGTTTCAATTTTTGGAAGATTGTATTCCAAGACTTCTCCATCTTCCGGGTTAATGATACTAATTTTTTTACCATATTTTAAAGCCAAAACATTATCATTAAAAACAAGTACGGGCTTGTTAATGGTTTCAATAGAAGACATCGTTATTGTTGCTAACTGCAAAGGAAAATTGTCCTTGTCAGAAGCCCATGTTGTACTTAGTGCTTTTTCCATCCCAATTTTGTCTTTTTTTAAATTAAGTCCAGCTTTAGCAATTGTACCAGTTCCACAACAGCAATCCATAAATGGCTTTTCTACATTTAGCATGGTAAGATTACATAATATTTCTGATAATATTTCAGGTGTTGTATATTGCCCTTTTATTAATCGCTTGGATGAAGCTACTGATTGTTCTAGAATATCTTGAATATTCTGTTGATCTATTATCTCGATATTCATTGACTTTAACAATAAATTGTATTCTAAAATCTCACTCCATGTCTCATTATCAATCAACTCGTTATACGCAATTTTGCAGAAAATGGCATAGAAATCACATTCGTTTGTGATTTTATCGAATATTTTTATGATATCTTCTATTGTTTCATCATCCGAAATTATATCAACATCTCTTGCTTGAAGCTGATAGCTTTTAATCAAATGAGCAAACAAAAACTTATTTAACCAATTCAAAATAATCATCTTGGCGTATGCTATGAAGGGATCTATTTCATCGTTCAAATATTCTGATTGGGCAATCTCCCACCATTGTTTAATATATGCTTCAACGACTCTATTAACATTCGATGCCTCTTTTAGTTTTCGCCCGACATTCTCTTTATTATTTTCTATTATATTTGCCATTAACGAATCCGTTACGACTCTATCAATTCTTTGACTAATGATTTCACCAGTAGTTAAAAACTCATCTACTTGTAAAACTACTTTTTCTAGTAGTTTTTTCCAATCATCTTGGTACATAGCAACATCAACACGATTTCTTATATGACTGGTCTCATTCCAAGATTTTTTCACAGTCCATTTCTCACCATCAAAAATATATAAAACAACTGATGTAAAGTTCCATATTATTGTGCTATTAAGACCCAGATTATTAGCTTTTCTCTGCGCATCATTTACAAATTCACTATCGGTGATTAAAGTATCTGGCATTTTTAATTCCCAACCCTGTAAGAATTCTATTTGATCAGTGTCTCCAAATAAAATTACATCAGGAAACATTCGTTGCTTACCAGTTAAAATTGTTGATTCTCCGCCCGCTTTTTTTATTTTTAAGTTATGGATATTTGCTAACTGATTTATACTAGATATTAAATCAATAGCCCAACTTCTCTCATTAGGATTTATTGTTATATTATTCATTATTAATAAACTCCTTTATTAAGTTAGTTCTTTCAATGAATTTCTTTTTAAGTGACGGTAAATTATACCAAGATCTTTGAAGCCTTTTGCTTGCAACCTTGATTAAATTATATTTTTGTTTTTTAAATTGATCAGTATCTTCATTTTTTTCAATACCAACAAAATTTCGTCCTTCTTCAAGCGCAGCTACTAAAAAACTACCACTACCAAATGTATTATCTAATATTAAATCTCCTTCATTTGTATAAGTTCTTACGAAATATCTTCCCAAATCTACAGGTTTCTGAGTTGGATGATAAACTTTACCCTCATTTTCTGCTGTTTTAAAATAAATTAAATCCACAGGATATCTTTCACCATCACTCTTTACTCGTACAGGATTAAAGTCTCCATAAGAACCGCTTAATTGGTCTTTGCGTATTCCTTTATCATAAGATTCGCCATTCATCATTTGAGGATTGTAAACAGGTTGTTTTTTATAGAAAACACATATCTCCTCATATTTTCTCAGAGGCTGTAACCTAGAATTCAAAAAATTGGTAGCTTTTGACTTTATCCAAATCCACTTATATTTAAATTCATCAATATTGCTTAACATAAGTCTGGCAGTAAATAACCCATGTGATGTTAAAACAATAGCCCCATTATCTTTAACAATCCTTCTATATTCATTCCATAGTTCGTCTAAAGGAATTATTGAATCCCATTTATTTTGTGTTGTTCCATACGGTAAATCACATAAAACCATATCAATGGAATTATCAGGAAAGTTCCTCATTACATCTATACAATCTCCTTCAAATAATCTATTGGTAATATCAGTTTTTGATAATTGCATTTTCTCTCATATCCCCTCTATAAATAATTCACACATACCTTAATAAAATACTCATATTTATTTTTTCCCTCGTTCCATAATTTCTGAAATATCACAATCCAAAACATCACATATTCGTAGCAAAGTTTCAGTTGTAACATTTTCCGAGTTTTTTATTTTATAAAAAGTGCTTCTACTTATATCTGCACGTTCCATTAAATCTTTATTGCTCATATCTTCATCAATAAGCTTTTTTAACAATTTTTTATAAGAAAAATAACTATTTGTGGACATTTTGGCTCTCCTTGTTATTTTATTGTTTACTCATTGATTATATCAAATTATCACTTAAACTATCACAAAGTTATTCTTTCTCGAACTTTTTGAAGTCCTTAATTAGTCTTCTACTTGGTTCTTTTCTTACTCCTTGCTTTTTTCTTTTCACAAGATTTATTATACTTCCATATTTAGTGTCTATTAGTTTCAAACCTTTATTATTCAAACAATTATTTTATTTTTCATATGATTTGCGGTGTAGTATATGGTGTAGTATATGTAGGTTTTATATTCTTTATCTTGACAAAATTTCTTATATGACAAGCCCTTTCAATTGCTAGTGTAATATAGAAAAGCAATCGAATTGGACAATATATAAGTAATTTCTATAAATAGTATTTAAATATGAAATAGAAAAAAGTTCTGATAGTATATTCAGTAATCACAAGTTAAAAACAAATGTTTATACTAGTGAAGCACTTCATTAATTTGATTATTCCCCCAGTGTTAGTCAAATATGAAAGGATATTAATATGGAGAAAAAAGATTTTTCGTTAGAAGATATTGACTATATGAAAAAAGCCGTAGAATTTGTGTTGAAAGAATATGCGTCTCCCGGTAAAAAAAGAATTGAAGTAGCCCAAGCAACAGGATTAGATTCAAGTGTTGTTGGAAAGTATAATCGCGGAGTATTAGCTTACGGAAATATGCGAGCAAGTAATTTTTTAAAAGTGTTTGAATTTTATATCAACAATTTTCAAAACAACTCTTGATCATACAAATTGAACAAACAATAGTTCGTTCAATTGTTCAAGATGCCGAATTGTTGAATTTCATCTTCTGAAATCATTCTCATGGCATAATTGCCGTCTTATAATGTATAATATTTGAGTACAATTAATATTGTCTATGTCGTATCTTGATAGCCAGTTAGCAGAACTGCACGGTTCATTGACCAGCAATGAGCTGTGGTATAGAGAGTGTCGTACGCAGGAAGCAAACCGGGAGAGGGTGGTCTATTGCGATGAATGTGAGAGCTGACGGAGCGAGAGGGTCATTGTCTGAACGTAACCTGTAGGGCAAAAATTCTAATCGAATCAATATCTAGATTACTGTTGTATTAGCATACTGCAATGCTATTGACATAATATAGGATCGGGATTTAGAGGGTTAGAATTAGCATTTAGTGAAGAGCTTCACTAATTACGATACGGTAGAAAACAGTGGTATATCTGAATTGTGTTGATTCAGTTATATATTTTTATTCTTTTGACGGAAATAAAAACAACACAAACTAGAAGTGCCATCACCTTTGCCTAAATTTTCAACCCTGGCAGATAAAAGCTCAAACACTTCTAGTTATGTTTTCGAGATATCGTTTTTTACGATACTCTTGTTTTTTTTAATACCAAATCTTATATTGGTATTAGAGGCAAGAAACAAATTCCACTACCCCATTTTATAAATTGGCGGAGAGTGGGGGATTTGAACCCCCGTTACGCTATTAACGTAAACACGATTTCCAATCGTGCGCCTTCAGCCAGCTCGGCCAACTCTCCATTCATTTAAGATATATTGACAAATTCAACGGAAATTAGTTTATCACAGGAAATTTTATTAATCAAATATCCTGATATATGATTTCGAAAAAGTAATTTGAATTGCATCTTTGATCATTTATTCAGTTTCGTTTTAAGGTATTTCAGGGGTAATCTAGGCGAAATGACCTGAACTTTGATCCGGATTTGGAAAACCGCAATTATTGCAGAAATTACCCTGATTGATTTTATTACATCTCGGACACTGCCATTGCTTCGTGACAGCTTGGTTTGGATTGTTTAATCGGTTGGCATAATTACCGGGATATTGATAAGAGCGTTGCGCAGGATGCTGATTAGGATAATTTGCCGACTGCGGCTGCACTTTTTGTTTTGCTCGCTTTTTCGATTTCTTCTTTTTGCCACCTTTATTAAAAGTTGCATATAATATAAGAATTCCGGCGCCTAATGAAACCAAGCCTGCCATAATATTGCCCGTTCCTGCATTACTATTTACCACTTTCCAATTCGGCAAAAAAGTAAGATAAAAAACGCTTCTCGGAGCATGGACATTGCTTCCGGTCGCATTGCCATTTTGATCATAGGCACCGGTATGTCTATCACCTTTTGAATCAAAATATTCATACTGTATTTCCCAAACAAACTGGAGATCCGGATGCTCATCACGATCTCGTCTTACAATGTCACGTTTGATTTCTCTGGCACTTGTTTCTTTTCCCAACAAAGGTATAATTAATTGCAACACAGCTCCAAAAAGAAAAATTAATGCAATAAGTGTCGGTAAAATTTTCGTTTTTATTATACTGGGTTTACTCATACATATCTCTCAAGTTTCTTTCCTGAAAAACAATGTTGTCACCTGTAACAGAATAAATGATTTGCCTTTTTAAGCTTATTATATTCCGATATGCTTACTCAATAAATCAGTCACTTGCATCTTTCATCATGTAAAATGATACATTGACCACAGAAGGTAAACCGTTTATTGTAGTATCTTTACTAATATAAATAATACCTGATAAAAACTGCTCTGTATCCAGCCGAATATCTAAATCTAAAGGTTCAATAAAACCTTTATCCTCGAAACCTTCAAAAGCAAATGCTTCAGATTCTACAGAAAAAGATAATATGTCATTATTTAATTCAGCTTCATATTTGAGTGGCCCCTGGCGTATACCCTCCATAGAAGCTTCTTCGTATTCTATAATATACTTGACAGGAGTTAATGAAACAGTATACATATTTCCCGATACATGATTTAAAGTCATCGCAAAAACGAATTCTTCGGACCAAATACTGTCCAATACTCCCGGTTCAGAAATTTCCGAATAAAAATCTACTGTTAAGTATGCTTCCCAATTTCCGGCAATCTGATCCGGAGTTAAACCTCTTTGAGAACCGGTAGTTGCAGCAGTCGTCGGGGCAGTTGTTGTAGTAGTCCGTGTCGTTCCGGCAGTTGTTGTGGTAGTTGAACGGGATGTGGGCGTTGCAGATGCTGTTTGACTTGTTGTTTCAGACGTTGATTCACTTGTGGATTCATTTGTTGTTTCAGCCGTAGATTCATTTGTCGTTTGACCGGTTGAGGGAGTCGTGTCTTCAGTACTTATCTCACTCGTCTCATTTTCAGATTGTGAAGTTTCCGGAGTGCTGCCAGAAACCTGTTCTGATGATGTAAAAACTACTTTTTTCCATGATTTGCTTGCTTTTTCAGATGAATCAGTTTGAGCGTGTTTACTGAATTCTATATCACCGTCTTTTTTACATGATACAGAACACAGTAAGATGAAAACTAACGCTATACAGATTATTCTTCTCATTACTATTGAAGTTGTTGAACTTTTTCGTTTCATGATTTTTCTCCTTAAAAGACAATTTCTTTACAGCAGCTAAAACTCTTTGTAATGATCAACTTTCAGACTCTAACCATATTGCTGATTGCTAAAACCATATTGCTGAAAATACTAAATTAATTATGGTTGTTTTTATTCTATTAGTCTTACCTATATAGTTATATTGTAATGTAATAACAGATGTAATAACAGTAAATTCAATTGTATTTAAATTTTAACAATTGCATCAAGATATTTAACATCAAAATATCAATTGGCAATTTTTGTCATTGACAATTACAGTAATTTTTTTGCCGATGAATATTAAATTATTATTATTTTTCAATAAGCCAAAAATCAAAATCAATTAATTTTGATTAATTCCGACTGTTCATTTAATTAGCAACAACATTAACTATTCTGCCCGGAACATAAATGATTTTTCTGACAGTTCTATCGGCAAGCCAAGTTGTAAATTCCGGCATAGCTTTCAATTGTTCTTCAACCTCAGATCGTTTTGCATCATTGGCCACACTCATACGCCCTTTTAATTGGCCGTTGAATTGGATTGCAATTTCTACTTTATCCATAATCAAGGCGTCTTCATCATATTCCGGCCATTTTTCATAGAAAACACTGGTATTTCGATGCCCTGAGATTTCCCATAATTCTTCACTGAAATGAGGAGCAAACGGAGCCAAAAGTCTTAAATAGTCGGAAACGGTTTGATAGACTAAGTCTAATTTCATGTCATCTTCTTTTACATAGCTCTGCAAGGCATTCAGCAATTCCATTAAACGCGCAATAGAAGTATTGAATTGGAATTTGTCTGCATCACGTGTAATTTCTTTAATTGTATAGTTTTTGACTCGATTTAATTCTTTTTCAGTTTTAGTCAGTTCAGCGTTTTGCCAAGGATCAAAATCCGAATCCGATGCCCACGTATCCAACAGGGATTCATCACGTTGTTTAATCTGTTCAACCAGTTCAGATACGAAACGTTCAATTCTTCCCATGTATTTCGTAATTGCAATTAGAGTATCATCATTCCACGGGCCGCCATCAACATAAGAGAATGCAAATGCCAGGAACAGGCGTAATGTGTCGGAACCGTATTTATTAACGTAGGTATCCGGTGAAATTGTATTGCCTATAGATTTTGACATTTTTCTTCCATCCGCCCCCAAGATTGTTCCCTGATGGGTCAATGCTTGAAACGGCTCATCAAAATCTAAATATCCCATATCACGCAATGCTTTGGTTATAAATCTGGAATACAATAGATGCATCGTTGTATGCTCTGCTCCGCCGATATAGTGATCAACCGGACACATTTTATTTACTTTGGTTTTATCAAACATCATTTGATCATTATTGTTATCGACAAATCGGAATTGATACCAGGATGAACAAACGAAAGTATCCAAAGTATCCGGATCTCTCTTCGCAGGACCACCGCAGGTTGGGCATTTAGTATTCATAAAACCTGAATGTTTTGAAAGCGGGGATTCACCATCCGGTGTGAAATCGACATCATATGGAAGTTCGACCGGCAAATCGGTTTCCGGCACGGGGACTACCCCGCATTGATCACAGTATACAATCGGAATCGGTGTTCCCCAATAACGTTGACGGGAAACCAGCCAATCACGCAAACGATAATTAATTTGTTCTTCAGCCAAATTATCCATAGCCAATTCAGCAACAATTTCTTTCATTGCTTCTTCAGAAGTCAGTCCGGTATGATCGCCGCTATTGATTAAAATTCCGTATTCAACATAAGGCAGTTCAGTACTTTCCGGATTATTCGGATCTGCAATGACCGGGATTACCGGCAAATCGAATTTAGTGCAAAATTCATAATCTCTTTCATCGTGGCCCGGAACAACCATAACGCAACCTGTTCCGTAACCTGCAATAACATAATCCGAAGTCCAAATCGGAATTTTTTTATTGTTAATCGGATTGACGGCATATGAACCGGTAAACACACCGGTTTTTTCCAAAACAGTTGATGTGCGATCAATATCACTCATCAAAAGAGTTTTCGCTTGATAAGCTTTAATTTCATCTGCTTGTTCGGGAGTCGTTAATAATTCACAAAGTTCACTTTCCGGTGCAACAACCAGTGCCACTACACCGTAAAGCGTATCTACTCTCGTAGTAAATGTTTTAAGTTTTAACTGTTCACCGTTCTCATCTGATAAGTCCTGACCATTTTGAATTGCTTTGAAAGTTATTTCAGCACCTTCTGAACGACCGATCCAGTTTTCCTGATTCTTCTTTGTCGTTTCCGGCCAATCCAAATCAGCTAATTTTTCCAGTAATTCCTCTGCATAATCTGTAATTTTGAAAAACCATTGAGTGAGATTTTTCTTGGTTACAACCGTGCCGCAGCGTTCACAAGTATGATCTGCCTGTACTTGTTCATTGGCTAAAACCGTATTGCAATGCGGACACCAATTGACCGGTGCTTTTTTTCGATATGCCAAGCCTTGTTTATACAACTGTAAAAAGAGATATTGGTTCCAACGATAATATTCAGGACGGCAAGTTGCCAATTCATGATCCCAATTAAAAAGACCACCCATTGATTTGAGTTGTTCTTCCATTTTAGCAATATTGGATTCCGTACTGTCTTTGGGATGAATACCGGTGTCTATGGCATAATTCTCTGCAGGTAACCCGAAAGCGTCAAAGCCCATCGGTTGAAAAACTTCATATCCTTGCATTTTTTTCATCCGTGCCCAGCTGTCAGACAAACCGTAGTTATACCAATGGCCTACATGTAAATTTGCTCCTGAAGGATATGAAAACATTTCCAGAACATATAATTTCTGATCAATTCTTGTTTCATCAAATTTCGCAATATTTATTTCATTCCAACGCCTTTGCCATTTACGATCTATTTCAGTTGAATAATTCATTTAACACCTCATACCGTTTCGGATTATTCATTATATGTTTTCAAATTCTAAATACTGTCATACAGAATACATCTAAAGCTGTATTTTTACAACTTCTAGACAGTTAACAAATACCTGATTAAAGTTAAGATAATATATTGAGCAGGATATGCAAAATAGAAAAAATACTTCTGCCACTTCTTCGGTTTTTGCTCTTCTTCTTTATAAAAACAAAAAGGAACGGAAGCAACCGTTAACCACTGTAAAGAGTTATATTTGAACACTGAACCGAGATTGAGCAGACTGCCTATTTGGAAAATCAGATTGATAATTATCAATAAGCCGATCCCCAAGATCATAGGATGTTTAGGTTTTACAGCTAAGACAATATAAAATGCAGTCACTATTAACATGCCATATATCCCATATTCCATATTATATTTGATAATCAGCCAGGAAGAAATCAACATAAAAATCAAACCCAGAATTAAACCCAGGATTGGCGGAAGTTCAATTCCGCCCAGATTGACTCGGAAATCGTAAGTAAGATCATTTTCCGGGACACCGGTTGAACCTACAGGTTGCATTTTTACTAACAGATCATAGCCTGAACTCAGTAATATCTTTAGAGCTATCAAGAAAACCAGACTGCAGCTAAACATAAAAACGATATTAATTAAAGAGCGATGAAAACCGAGTAAATCATAACATTTAATTATTACAAATTCAGAAACTGCAGCGGTGAATAATAATCTGATTAAATATTTCAGCCAATTTCTGCTTTTCGTAAAGCCATAAGCCAATGCGTATGCGAACAGCGGCATTGCCAATCTTCCTAATCCGCGCATTAAGTCATAAATAACCGGTGGAATCATATCGAATAAAAAAAATCCGATATGATCTATTAACATTAGGATAAAAGCCAGCCATTTTACCATTATTTACAATTCCTTCTTTTTATAAAGCAGTCTCTTTCAAAGCAAATCAAAATTATATAATTATCTCTATCTTAATCTTATTATTTATACATCCGTCTTCGGGCAGACAAATGTTCAAATGTCATTGTTAAATTATATTGATTCTTGTTCATCAAGTCGAATATAAAAATTCTCTGTGTTGAATAAAAACCTGTAGCTGATTATTTATTCTGAATAATCGTTGTTAATAGTTAGCTCTTAAATAAAATACCAACAAACCAAAACCCATAATTATTGTCATCGCACCCAAGCAAAGCGTTTCAACAAATTGCAAGAAAGACAAATTAATCGGCCGATACTTTGCATGTGTTGTTTGTTCTTGATTTGACATTGTTAATCTGTTGTTTTCATCGGAAACCGGATCATAATTTCGTTCGGAAGGTTCAAAATTATTTGGGTTTTTCACAGAATTAGTTTTTTGCAATACATATTTTTCAGAGGAAAATATTTGATTAAAGTTTAGATATTCATCCTTAAACTCCTTTTTCTCATTTTCGGAACCTCGGCAAAATAAAAACAAACAACGCATCAGTGCGATGGTTAGCAAATGAGGCAGTCGCAGAATTTGATCAATTATTTTATTTTGCAGTTTGAACTCCCGGTACTGAATGATAAATATTAAATAAAAGAAAGTAAACGGCCAAAATCCGTAAAGCAAAACAATCAGAGGTATTAACCAGTAGAGTGTAACTTGCATCAAATAATTGTTCAAAGTTATCTTGAACAATTGACGGATCGGGGCAGATTCCTGCTCACCATCCAGATTAACGCGTAATCGGGCCAATCCTGCCATAGTTCCCTCTTTTCGGAAAAGATCTCTTGCCTGCATTAACGGTTGCACATAACGTCTGATCGGAAAAGCCTGCCAGGCAAACATTACCTGAACGATTAATGCCAAGGGTATCGCAATCAAACAGCTTAAATCAAATATAAGATCAATGAAACCGGCAATTAAAACTGAAATTATCAATATCCAAAAATAAGTAAATCCTAACGGATAGGCAAGATAGACTTTTCTCAAACCGGAATTATTAAAAATAATAAATTTACTCTGTCGTGCAAAATTCAAGATACTAATCTGATCAGATTCAATCATTAAAGCTAATATTAAACCGATCATCAGAACGAAAGGTAAACTTTGTTTCGGAAACAGATAATTAAAAACTTGCCAAAATTCCAGAATATTATTCATTAATCCATCAAAGAACGTTCACCAGCCAACTCAATCAATAAATCATCTTGGGCCTGTAAATTATCATAGTAAGCTTTTGTTACTTGTAAGGCTTTTTCAAAGTCACCTTCCGATTTAATGATCTCTTCTGCTAAACGTCTGAAGAAAATTCTCTTCTCAGGTTTGTTGAGCTGACCTGCTTCATCACCGCAGGCATAATCAGAATAGGCTTTTACCGAATCCAGCCATGTTTTTTCAAAATATTTACCGAATCTGTCTTGCAGATGTTTTGTAAGAACAGGATATCCTTTTGCTATCACTGCAAATTCAATCGGTTCTTCCGAATAATTATCCGCTATAATAACTTCACTATTTGATTCACCCGGATTTGCACTTAAGACATTGTTTCTGATACAAATATCACAAATTGCCTGATTTGTTTCCGAATCCGCAAGAGTAGTAATTACGATAAACGGTTTTACTCTGGCAGAACAGTAATGATCTGCCACTTCCGGTGTGAATTCCGCCTGTAAAAGATTGAGTTGTTTGGGATATTGTTTGCTCAGTGATGAAAAATCTTCGGCAAACTCTTCACTCCACACCGTTACCAAGGCACCGTCTGCCATCAATGATGAACTGATTTGTGCCGCTGATTTATTGCCGCCGATCACAAAACATGATTTATTTTTTAAATTGATGAAAAAAGATCTATATTGCATCCGTTATCTCCTTTAGATCTGAAATCCGATGTCATTATGATGTTAATAGTTTAGCCATTCACTCTGATTGATTCAAGTAACTAAGCAATTAAACTGAAATAAAGCAGAACTAATCCACCAAGTATAACGCGATAATAACCGAATACTTTGAAATCATTTTTCCGAATATAATTCATCAAAAAATTGATAATTAAATAAGATACGGCAAAAGCCACCATCATTCCTACCAGAAGTGTTGTCCATTCGACTGCACCCATCAGACTGTAATCCATTTTGAACATTTTCAAAGCTGATGCGCCAAACATAACCGGAATTGCCAGATAAAAAGTAAATTCAGCAGCCAGAGTTCTTGATAAACCTATTAAAATACCGCCGAGTATAGTTGCACCTGATCTTGATGTCCCCGGGAATACTGCGGCAATTAATTGAAACACGCCGATAATCAAAGCAATTTTATAAGTGATTTGATCTGAACGCACTATCTTAGGATGACGTTTTTTATTGTAATTTTCAATGATAATGAATGCTATACCAACCAGAATCAGCATAATTGCAACCGTCGTATAATTGTAGAAAAGAGCATCTATTTGTTCATCGAACAACAGACCGACTATACCTGCAGGAACACACCCGACCAGAATTTTCAGCCATAAATCAATAATTGATTTATCGACGGTGATTTGCTTTTTCCCTGTATGAGGATTAAGTTTTCGGGGAAAAGGCCAGATGTTTTGCCAAAATAAAAGTACAACGGCAATAATTGCCCCCAATTGGATGACGACAATAAATAACGATTTAAATTGTTCTGAAAGATTTAAGGTGACAAATTCATCCAGGAGAATCATATGACCTGTACTGCTAACCGGCAACCATTCTGTAATCCCCTCAATAATTCCGAATAAAACTGCTTTGAAAACTTCTATCCACTGCATATTATAACCTCGTTAATTTATCAGCATCTGATTTTTTAATTATTTGATTGTTATATTTCAAACTAGAGCCGCATATTGTATCTACCTACTTTATAAAAATTCTCATTAACAACCAACCAAGAATAACACCGATGATATTTAACAAATAATCGTCAATATCCAGAATCCCCCACACTGTAATCAATTGAACAAACTCTATCAAAAGAATAATTAAACTTCCGGATAAAAAAGTAATTAAAAAACTTTTTCGGTTCGGCCAAAACAACTGTACAAAAATTCCGAAAGGCATAAATATCAAAATGTTTCCCAAAACATTCAGCAAAGATGTCAAATTGCGATTATTCAGAAATGATTTAATGAACAATTTGATCGTATTAAAAGGAATTAAGTTGAAATTGCTCGGTTTCTTATTTGTTATTTGGTGAATGGCAGTATAATCATGAGGCGAAAATCCGGGATCTGCTTTAAACAATAAGATATAGACCAATGCCGCAAGATATACAATAAACAATACACCAGCAATTATTTTATGGTTTTTCTTCTTTAACATCGGTCTATTATAACATTAATTTATTTTACTTGATAACAACGAATATTTAACTTGTCTTAAATTTTATCTCCGTTTCATTTGTTTTTTGACTTTTATTTTCATGTTGTCAGTTTATAACATCGTTTTATATACCTTTTATATACCTTCCTTTAATTTCATTCTGCGTAAGACAAAAGTCAATAAAATGAAAACGGCTGCCATCATTAACATTACAAGCATATTTTGCAGTATATAACCGTAGTCAATTTGGTTGAGCATGTTTGCTTGTACATGAGCAGCATTGCTGACATCCCAATAGGTTGGAGTGATACTTGAAATTTTTAATAAAATCTCATTCAGAAAATCACGGGTGATAAAGATGCCGGTTGTAAAGGAAATTGATAGTCCCACAACATTTCCCAGAAAAGAACTGCTGTCTTTTTTGGGGTAAAGATGACAAACAAACAATACTAAAGCAGTTATCGCAATCAGATGAACAAAATTAGAAACAATCAAAATTCGGCTTACATTAATAGTCAGATTTTCAAATCCGCTGAATATCAGTACTACCGTCATCAGTAGCAACCAGATAACGAACATCACAGAAAATGCTGCCAGAAAGAGTTCTTTAGTCCGTTTACCTTCCGGATAACCGCTAACCAATTCACGTTTTTTAATCAGCGGGTCTTCCATTACCAAAAAGGAATATCCAATTATCGAAAAGCCCAATACGATTATTACATAATTAATTTGACTTACAAGGTAAGAAAAAATCTTATAACTTTCACTTTGTTGTTTTTCCTGAGAAGCAACCTTCACTGAAGGCGTCATAATTTGGTCAACTTCTGAAATAATTCCGGGAATTTTATCGGCAGGTATATTATTGTCATAAAGAATCCTGTATTGATTCCAAATATTCAAATAGTTGTTGATTTTATTTTCAAAAGTCATTGCAACTTGTCGATTAAGCATTGAATTCGTTTGTAAATCCAGTGAATTCGGGTCTTTGGCAAAAGTTTCCGAGAAATCCCGGGGTATTATTACCAGATAGTCCAAACTTTCATCATAAAATTTGTCTGCTATCACATCACGATCGTCCGGTACTTCCACCTGATGATTATCTTGCAGGAGATATTTTTTGAAATGAGCTGAAAATTCCGATTGTTCATGATCGATGACAGCGACAGCTGCTTCATTCATTGTAAAATCACCGTTGTGGGCAGCAACTTGATTGCCGACAATTGAGATTATCAAAATCATGATCATGATATACATGATTGCCATACCCTTGTGTTTATTTATTATCTGCAAAAATAATTTAAATACTTTCATAGCTGTTTCTCCTTAATCCGAAAATGGTTACAATAAGCATTATGCCGATTATTATCAAAAGACTGACGATCTGTTGATTAAATCTGGTAAAAGTCGTATCGGAATAAAGCATGTATAATCCTTTAGAAATGATGCCGATCGGATTCATTTCATTAAACCATGGGATATACTGAGCAATAATTCGCGGCATTCCGTTATACATCATGCCGGATGCAAAACCGAATACTAACGGTAAAGCAATCGATATACCGATTTTCAAACCGGTATTGAAATTAAATAGTGCACCTATTGCGGTTCCGGTCAGTACAGCACTAGTTGTACCAAGTAATAACAATACTATGATTTGCAGATAGTTATTACCTAAATTCACGCCGAGTAAATTTACATACAAATAAATCACCAAAGTGAAAATGCAATGAATAATCCAGCGCGGAATAAAAACTGCAAAAAACATTTTTGTTTTAGAAATTGGTGTTGCTGAATTTCTAAGTCCAACTCCGGTTTGATTAGCCGTTATTTCGGCTAAAGTTGAAACTCCTGTATTAAGCGGATAGAATGCGATATAGGCCATACAAGCAAAAAAGTAGATCAGAAGAGGGCTGGTTGAAAATTCCGTTGATTCCGACTCATCAGAAAACAAATCAACTGTTTCCTCATGCTTTGCCAGAATATCCATTTTTGTCTGTTTCATGATCTCATTAAATTCTTGTTCACTTAGCTGAGAACCGGCAAAACTTTCCAAATCCGAGAATTTTTCATCGGCATATCGGTCACCGATCATAGTTGTTGTCTTGCGTATACTCTCATATGATTCCAGAAATTGATCCAGCAAACTGGATTTGACTTTGCTTAAATTATTGTAAGCCTGTATTTCAACCGGATTTCCTGCCTTGACAATAGCTTGTACAGCTTGATCTGCCAGCAATTGCTCCGCATTTTCAACATCAGTTAACTGATACTTTATAAACACATCATCTGACGATGTTTCTTCCGACTTAGTCTGCTCTGCAATGCCTTCCTCACCGAAATTTCCTAAGAATTCGGCTATATTATCCGCTTCCTGCTGATCAGTATCAATGATGGCAATTTTAATCGGATCTTTCGAAAACTCAACAGTCGGATTTGATAAATTTCCCAAAGCCAGAAAAAACACTGAAATAAAAACAAAAGGAAAAATAAAATTCCACATCATATTAGCTTTATTATAAAAATATATTTTAAATGAATATTTTAATAAATGTCTAAACATTGTCCTTTAACTCCTTCCCGGTAATTTCTAAGAAGACATCATTCAGGGTGGGCTTTTTACTTGAAACTGAAATCGGTGTTAAGCTATTTTCTTCAAACAGATGCAGAATTCCTAAAAGACCGATTCCGCCTTGTTTGGTTTTAATGCTTAATCTGCCGTCTTGATAATCCAGATGAGAAATATCCGAATTATCATTTAATTCTTGTAAGATATGATTGGGCATACCGTATATTTCAAGTTCAATGTTCTCATCCAAGGCAGACATGGCGATTATTTCTGCACTGGTGCCGGTAACCAAAACACTGCCTTTATCCAGAATCGATAATCTGTCACATAGAATCTCGACTTCTTCCATATAGTGTGTCGTATAAACAATAGTCGACCCTTGGGCTCGTAATTCCTTAACACCCTCCAAAATCCGATTACGTGACTGGGGATCTACCGCTACAGTCGGCTCATCTAAAAAAATCAATTTCGGTTTATGAGCGATCCCGCAGGCTAAATTCAATCTGCGTAACAAACCGCCGGATAATTTTGAAGGATTAAATTTAACAAAATCATTCAAACCGGCAAATTCTATCGCTTCTTCAACCAATGCCTGACGCTCCGCTTTATCTTTAATATATAAACCGCAAAAATAATCAATATTGCCGTATACTGTTAATTCTTCATATACAGTAGGTTCCTGCGGCACCAAACCTATTTGTTGTTTTATATTATATGCAGTCGGCTTCATTTTTTGACCGAATATCTCAACTTCTCCTTGATCGTACTTTAACAAGGACAAAATACTGTTGATCAAGGTAGATTTACCGGATCCGTTCGGTCCCAATAAACCGAAAATCTCACCTTCATAAATTTCCAAGCTCAAATGGTCTATTGCTACTAATTCTTTATAGCGTTTTACCAAATTGTTAACTTTTACCGCTACTTTTCGATTTGTTTTCATTTATTCACCTCATCACTTTGTTATTCGCTTAAATTTGTTATGATATTAACAACGAATCCGTGCATGATCAGACTTATTCCTTATTCAGAATTCGTTCAATCAGATTTAGCTCGAATTCTAATACAGCTTAAAACATGTGAACAGAATATAACATTGAAAATTGTCACCATCTGAAATGACAAATGTCATCGACTAATTGTATATAATAGAAGTTATGAAAAATTTTATTAATCTGATATTAATAACCTGCTGTGCCATAATAACTGCTCTGATTGCAAAAAAGGATGAATTAATTATTTTATCAATTTTTCTGGCTTTGTTTTTTTATTCTGTTTTATATTTAATAGGCGAGCATAAAAATCAAAAAATTGCCAACTTTGTTTCGCTTTTAAGCTGTCTGTTTTTCTTTGTTTTAATCGGTCTTGATTTTGTTTTGCCTGCTACTTACGCCGGCTTGCCTATAATCGTCTACTATTTCACTCACTGGAATCGACTTTGGATATTATTCAGTTGTTTATTTATTTTCGGTCTGCCAAATTACAACATATTGGCCTTTAGCCTGATGTTGATTAATTGCGGTTTTGCCATAGTATTAAGACACTTGACTACTTCATATCTCAGTTTAAGCGAAATTTTTATCAATACAGTAGATCAAAACACTTTAACAACCCGAACATTACGCCAGCACAATAAATACCTGATGGAACAACAAGAAGTTGAAAAAGAAAATACCGTACTTGAAGAACGCAATCGAATTGCACGAGAAATTCATGACAATGTCGGACATAAATTAACCAGCGCTCTTGTTCAAGTCGGAGCATTGGAATTTACTTTAGCAGAAGAAAAACAACCTGAAATTAAAGCTTTGCATGCAACATTGGATGAAGCAATGGAGCAGGTTCGTGAGAGTGTGCATAATTTGCATCGTGAATCAGTTTCAATCGAGAACTCTCTGCATAATCTAATTAACAATTACAAATATTGTGCTGTGGAATTAAATATTAAGATTGACAATGAACCGGATAACAATACGATCCGGGCTATCATGTCGATAGCTCGGGAGGCTTTGGCTAATACAGCCAAACATTCCAATGCAGATTTAATTAAAATTAATTTAAGCCAAATAGCAAATAATTACATTTTGTTAATTGTTGATAATGGGAAAAAAGGTAAAATAGACACCAAGAACGGTCTAGGTCTGCTCAATATTGAAGAACGGGCAATTCTGCTTGGAGGAATTGCGAATTTTTCTACCGAAAACGGTTTTCGAATTTTTGTTCGTCTACCGATTAATAATAGTTAAAATTATAAAAAAATATACATTTTACAAGGAATAATTTATGAGAATAATTATTATAGATGATGATGCCTTAGTCTGTGAAAGCTTAGCTACGATTGCCGTACAGGGATCTATTCAGCAAGGTACGGAGCCAATTGAGGTATTGGCAATCGGACATGACGGTCAAGCAGCTATTGAATTATACGATAAATTTCAGCCGGATATTATATTATTAGATATCAGAATGCCGGAACTAGACGGTTTGGAAGCAGGTAAGATTATTTTGGCAAATTATCCCAAAGCAAAGATTCTTTATCTGACGACCTTTTTAGATGAAGAATATATTATGCAGGCTTTGCGCATCGGAGCCAAAGGTTATTTAATGAAATCAAGTGTCAAAAACGTCTTGCCTGCACTTTACGCAATTGAACGCGGTCAAAGAGTATTCGGCGATGAGATCATAGAAAAAATACCGCCTTTATTAGATAAAGCTGTTAAAAACAAAACCGATAATAAAATCCAAAATAATATCTTCTCAGTATTGTCGGAAACAGAATACACAATCGTGGAATTAATTGCTGACGGCAAAAATAATCGAGAGATTGCAGATGCTTTACACTTCAGTGAAGGTACAATCCGCAACTATCTCTCGACCATCTTAGAAAAATTAAATTTAAGAGATCGGACTCAATTAGCAATTGCATACTATAAACAACTATAAAACTTGCATTCTTCTTATAACAGTAATTGTTTAATACAACCCAAGCCTATTCAACAGAAATATGATTAAGCCTCAAAGTCGTCTTCTTCGGGATCTTTGATAATTTCTCCCGGCATCATCATCGAGCTGACTGCAGAATTCGCTCCGTAGTCTTCACCGTCACGACGATACGAATGGAGCAACTCATTCTCAGCAAAGGTAGACAGGCCGACATAGAAAATGTTTTCTTCCCGAACACCGTCATTGACTAAACAACTGGCAATAGCCTTACGTAAATCCAAAGTACGCTTACCGTTTTCGTCCTTGAAGATTATTTCTTCATAGTTGGCGAATCCGCCATAAAACAGTTCTACGACATCATCCTGAATTTCATAATTTTCACGTTCAATATGAGGACCGATACCGACGATGATATCTGCCGGATCAGTTTGATAACGCATTACTAAATTTTTTACGGCTTTAGAAACAATTTTGGCAAGCGTTCCTTTCCAACCGGAATGAATGTTAGCTTGAACTTTTTTCACCGGATCAAATAATAAGACCGGGGCACAATCAGCCACAGTTGTACACAGCACAAAATATTTTCGACTTGTAACCAAGGCATCAATACCCATTGCACGATGTCCAAAAGGATATCTTCGCCCGAGTTCTTTTTCGTCAACTATGGAAACCCAATCCGAATGTTCCTGCTCCATAAAATAAAACTGACTGGGTTCTATTTCCAGCGCCTGATAGATTTTTTCCAGATTTTCTGCAAAACGCCGGTTCATTTCCGAACCGTCAGGGCGCATGTTTAAATCTATAGTTGTAAAAACATGATTCAATCCGGCTTGTAAAAGCTCCGGGATCCTGATATAACGTATACCGTCAACAGTAATTATTTCATGTGATTCTACCATAAAATTTCCTTTCATAATTTAGATTGCCGTAATGAAATATCACATTCCGTAATAATGGAAATTATGTCCAACATATCGGCAAATCTAACTCCGGACAGTCTATTTATTATATCATATTCAGGTATTTTCGGCCTGTCTTTCACGAAAAAAATCATGTTAATTTGTTCAAGCTCATGAAATCACTTATGGTTTTAAACAAGTAATTGGAACTACATATGCATCATCTTCTCTTTTTAATGCTATACTAGTAAGCTATAAATTAAATTGAAATAACAAAAGAAATATTTATTGAAATGGTTAAAGAACAAATGAAACAAAATCGCAGAAGAATAGATAAATGTAAACAATATGCAGATAGTTTAATTAAATTTATTAATCAAAGTCCAACCTCATATCAAGCAGTGGAAACTATTAAAAACACTTTGTTGGAACATAATTATCTCCCGTATAAACCAAACCAAACAACTCAACTTCAAACCGGAGATCGTTACTTTTATGTAAAAGATGATTCTGCAATAATCGCCTTTGAAATAGGTGTTAATCCGCTATCTGAAGGTTTTAAAATATTCGGTGCTCATACGGATTCACCTGCGTTACGCATCAAGCCACATTCAATCTCAATTAAAGAAAATGTAATTCGTTTGAATACCGAAGTATACGGCGGTCCGATTCTCAGTACTTGGTTTGATCGTCCTCTTTCGCTTGCAGGCAGAGTCACTATCAAAGGGCAAGAACAATTTCATCCTGAAACGAGACTGATAGATTTTCAAAAGCCGATCCTGATCTTACCGAATGTGGCAATCCATATGAATCGTGAAGTTAATCGAGGCGTTGAAATTAAAGCCGATCAACATCTTTTGCCGTTTATTGCAATCTGTGATCAACAAGATCTGAACCGGAATTGGTTTGAACAATTGATTGCTGAGCAACTTTATCTTGAACCGGATCACATTCTGGATTACGACTTATTTCTGTACGATACTACACCGGGATGTATTGTCGGGATTAATCAGGATTTTATCTCCGCAAGCCGGCTTGATAATCTCGGTATGTGTTTCAGCGGCTTAAATGCAATGATCAATTTAACTCCGGAACATGAGTTTAACGGCATTAACGTATTGTTGTATACCAATAATGAAGAAGTCGGTTCTTTGAGCAAACAAGGCGCAAGAGGAATGTTTCAGCGTGATATCCTCGAAAGTATATGCCTTAATCTGGGCGGAACCAGACAAGATTTTCTGAATATTTTTGATCATTCCGTTATGATTTCAGCGGATCAGGCTCATGCAGTACATCCGAATTACAGCGAATATGCCGATCCTGATCACAGACCTAAAATTAACGGCGGTCCGGTTATTAAACTTGCAGCAGCATTATCTTATGCAACTGACAGCAAATCTGCAGGTTTTTTTATTGAACTTTGTCAAGCAGCCGATATTCCTTATCAAAGGTTTGTCAATCGCAGTGATCTCAAAGGCGGTTCCACAATCGGATCTATTGTTTCAGCCATTATGCCGCTTTCCACAGTTGATATCGGTAATGCTATTTGGGCAATGCACTCAATTCGAGAAACCGGCGGAGTTAAAGATATTTATTATTTAGATCAGGTTCTCAAATTATTCTTTAGCATTTGAGTAAAACTTTTTCTGATGGAAATGAAGAACTTAATTGCTTTTGTCAAGTTTTTTCGACACAAGTTACACCTTTGGCACCTCTAGGGATGTTTAAATTTTCAGTTCCGTAAATTTCAGAGAATACTGTTCATCCAGCATAATTGTGCCTATCATTTGCCTGAAAGTAGTTGACAAATCGCTTGCATAAAAATTATATGCCGCTTTTTGTTCAGAATCAGCTCTCAAATTCAAGCATATTAAAAGTTCTTCGATTTTTTCCGCTTGGGAAAATGCAGGATCCAGCAGGATAATTCCCGGATAAATACTTGCAAGCTTATGTTTAATCAGAGGGTAATGTGTACAACCTAAAATCAAATAATCGGGTTGATTTTCAGTAATAAAATCATCTAAATAATAGTGAATAAGAGCATCCATCACCGGTGAATCATGTAAACCTTCTTCAATTAAAGTTACAAATAACGGACATGCCTGAGAAATCACTTTGATTTTCGGTAAGCTTTGTTTGATCGCTTTCTCATATGTTTTACTCTTGATTGTCACTTCCGTACCGATTACGGCGACTGTAGAATTATCTTTAATTAAATCAGGTAAACTTGCGACCATCGGATCAATTATGCCTATAAATGGAACTTCCGGATATTTTTGCTTTAATAATTCCAAGCTTGCAGCACTCACCGTATTACAAGCAATAGCAATCATCTTTACATCGCGTGTTAAGAGAAATTCCGTTATTTGTTGGGAGAATCGGTTAATCGTATCAATCGATTTCGAACCATAAGGTGTTCGTGCAGTATCACCGAAATATATAATATTTTCATTAGGTAATAAAGCCTTTATTCGTTTCAGAGAAGTTAATCCGCCAAGACCTGAATCAAAAACCCCGATCGGTCTATTATCAATATTCAAAGCTAATCCCTCACTATTTTATTTGTTACTTAGTTTCATACTCAATGCCAAACGCTGCCGTTCCGAATCATAAGACTCCACTTCTACTTTTACGTTTTGGCCGACCGAGACAACTTTGAAAGGATCTTTTACATAATGATCAGCCATTTTAGAAACATGGACCAAACCGTCATGTTCTATACCTACATCAACAAATGCACCGAATGCCACGACATTGCGCACAACTCCGTCCAATATCATACCCGGTTTCAGATCAGAACCTTTAAGAATATCTGATTTCAAAATCGGCTGAGCCAGATTTTCTCTCGGATCACGATTCGGTTTGAGTAAACTTTCGGTTATTTCTCTTATGGTAAAAACGTCTAATGCAAATCGTTCACACATTTCGGTTTCATCTTGCTCTGATAATATTTGTCCCAATTCAGAAGATACCGGTAATTTGAAATAATCAGCCATTTTTTGTGTAACTTCATATGATTCAGGATGAACTGCAGTTCGATCTAAATATAATGCAGCATCAGTAATTCTCAAGAATCCTGCAGCCTGTTCAAAAGTTTTCGGTCCTAAATATTTCACTTGTTTCAATTGTTCTCTTGAAGTAAAACCTGATAGTTCTTTTCTGGTTGCGACAATTTCAGCTGCAATACGCGGTGTCAAACCTGCAACATAAGACAAAACATGAGGCGATGCCGTATTCAAATCTACTCCAACCTGATTTACACAGTCTTCAACCACATCAGCTAAAGATTTTTCTAATTTTTTCTCATTCAGGTCATGTTGATATTGTCCTACCCCGATTGCTTTCGGCTCTATCTTGACCAATTCAGCCAAAGGATCTTGTACACGTCTGGCAATTGAGACAGCAGATCTGAGATTGACATCCATTTCCGGAAATTCTTCAGCTGCTACTTCAGATACTGAATAAACAGATGCGCCGGCTTCCGAAACAATCAGCCACTTCAATTTTAACTTATTACGCTCAACAAATTCAGCAATCCATAATTCTGATTCCCTGGAAGCAGTGCCGTTACCTATTGCCACAAGGTCAATATGATGTTCTGACAACATTGCTAGTAATTGTTGTTCAGCTAACAAAGATTCTTGTTTTGATTCGAAAGGATAGATCGTATTTATCTCTACTACTCCGCCTCTTTTGTCAATCAGGGCTAATTTACATCCGTGAGTATATCCGGGATCCCAGCCGAGAATATTACAATCTTTGATTGGAGGTTGCAATAATAAATTGCGCAAATTTTTTGCAAACATTTCAATTGATTCATCTTCTGCAATTTCACTTTTCATTTTGAATAAATCATTGCGCAAAGAAGGATACAATAATCGTTTCCAACTGTCTTCGCACATTGCAAACAATCTGGGATACAGTTCGGAATTTTCCGGTATATACCAACGACTTAACAGTAAAACGATATGTTCATCAGGACAAGTCAAACTTACTCTCAGGAAACCTTCACGCTCACCTCTTTGAATCGCGAGCCACCGATGAGATTCCATCGTTTCAATTTTTTCCTGATAATCGTAATACATGCGGTAAACACTGTCCGAAGCGTTTCTTTGTTTCGTCTGAACAATTCCATGTTGCATTAACAATTTACGTAAACCTCTCCTGACATCAGGCTTATCTGATAAATCTTCCGCTAAAATATCCAAACCGCCTTGAATTACCGATTCAATCGATTTAAGTTCCGAATAATCTGATCCGGCAAGGAATTCTTGCGCTTTCTCGAACAATCCTTGCTCCGTAGCATTGACCGACAACATATAAGCAGCCAAAGGTTGTAAACCTTGTTCGATTGCTTTACTTGCTCTGGTTTGTCTTTTGATTTTATACGGGCGATAAAGATCTTCCACCGTAGCCAAATTAGAAGCAGAAACAATTTTTGTTTGAAGTTCCGGTGTCAATTTGCCTCTTTCGGTTATTAGACGCAAAACTTCATTTTTTCTTTCGTTTAATTTAAGTAATCTTTGCCATTCATTTTCGAATTTACGTAAAGTCTGATCATCCAAATCTCCCGTCTCCTGTTTGCGATAGCGGGCAATAAACGGCACTGTATTACCATCGGACAAAAGATTTATTATCTGTTCGGCATTTAACCGGGTTATCTTGAAAGTTTTGCTTAATTGAGAAATAATTTTTTGCAAATTAGTACCTCTAAAAATATATTCTAAAAATCACTTCACTTTTCTTTTTAATCAATATTGTTTAAATTTCTTTTGGATTCATTGATCTCTTGTCTGATCATTTAGAAGATCTGCATTTATCCTGGCCTTGATTGAGTTCGTCATATTTGAAAGTTTTTGTTTCCGTATCGCCATCTATTTCTATAAATACACGTGCAGTTTCTTTCAATAAATTAACAGTCGCTACTTTCCCTTGTCCCAAAGGTGTTTGAACAATTTGACCGATTTTAGGCATCCTCTTATATGCATCGACATAAGCATCATGTTCGTATTGCAAGCAACATAAAAGTCTACCGCAAGCACCTGAAATTTTCGCCGGGTTCATTGCCAGATTTTGTTGTTTCGCCATTTTGATCGAAACCGGATAAAAATCCTGTAAGAAGGAGCAACAACATAACTCATGCCCGCAAACACCAAGTCCGCCAATTAAACGAGCTTCGTCTCGAACACCGATTTGTCGCAGTTCAATCCGCAGGCAAAAAACACTAGCCAAATCTTTGACCAAATCACGAAAATCAATCCTTCCGTCAGCTGTAAAATAGAAAATAATACGTTGATTATCAAACATACATTCAACATCTACCAAACGCATATTCAGTTCATGCTCTTGGATTTTTTCTTTGGCAATCTCAAAGGCTTCTGCTTCCAGTTTCAAATTCTCTGCAAAATGTTCCAGGTCTTCTTCTGTAGCTTTACGCATAACAGGCTTTAATTCATGCTCGAAATTACTGATATCTATATTGGAAATTTCTCCCGTGCAAAAACCCAAATCAATTCCTTGCGAAGTCTGAACGATCACCGCATCATTTGTATGTAGTTCAATATCCTGCGGATCAAAATAATAAACTTTTCCACGACCGTGTAAACGGATGCTAACCACATTTTTCATCTATATAAATCCTTTCTTGACATTAAACATTGTATTAAAGTTTAAGCTATATTTTAATCTATATGCAAATTATTTCTTAACGTCAAGAATAACTGTCCGATCATACCTTCAAAACTTGCATTGACTTTGCTTGCCTGGCGTGCTTCTGTTATTGCATCAAAAGCATTTAACAGTTTTTCAATATAACCTTGCCCCGTTTCATTGAATTTGTCCAAATACGCTTGAGCCAATCTCAAAATTCGTGATCTTAAATCAGATTGTTTCACTTGATCAGAATTTTGGTCACGCATAAGAACCAATAAATCTCTGATCAGACCTTGCCATAAATCAAAAATTAAATCTGTATATTCTTTATTTTCTTTAAAATAATCTATTCCTGATGACAAAAGCTCAGTTCTGTTTATTGTCGGAAACTTAAAGAAAAAATCATTTGCTTCCTGACGTATCTTTTTGAAATCTTCATCAACAGCTATTTGCAAAGCATTACCCGGGTTACCGGCAGCATACTGAACAATAAAATCCAAATCATCAAAAATATCTTTTTGCTTCAAAATAGTTTTAATTTCAGAATCTTTATACCTTTGAAAATTAAAAACTGCAACTCTGGACAGAATAGTCGGCAATAAATTATCCTGCAAAGTTGTCATAAGTAAAAAGACTGCATATTCAGGAGGCTCTTCCAAAGATTTTAACAAAGCATTTTGTCCCTGTTCATTCAGATCATCCATATTGATCAGATATATTTTATAATTACCGATTTGCGGTCTGGTTTGAATATCTGCTACAACCTCATGTCTGATGCGATCGACCTTGATGATCCGTTCATCGCCACGATCAATCAGCTTAAAATCCGGATGAGTCCCTGCCAGAAAATAGCGGCATGCAACACATTGAGAACAAGGCGGACGGCTTGTATAATCATGTGAACTCTCTTCATCCGGACAATGAAAAGCAACATTATCGGGGCCGGATAAACCTGTATCACCCCGATTTGAATTTCGGCTCATCTGTAATTTATTATTTTGGCAGAGGATAGTTTGGGCAAAATTAAGAGCAAAAGACCTTTTACCCATCCCTGTATCACCGACAAACAAAAAAGCATGCTGAACAGGACTCCCTGCATTCAAAGAATCCTGCAATCTCACTTTCAGATTAAATTGTCCTATTAAATTATCAGCAGACAAATTACATTCTCTCGTAATAATCAACATCAAGCACAAATACCGTTGCGCCCCCGATGTTTACTTCAACAGGATATGGCAAATATGAATTTCCCATATCGGTCGGCGTCATTGTCGTATTAATTGTAGCCTTTCTGCTACAAGAATTTTTGCGTACTATATCCAAAGCCGCATCCAATTCAGGTTTATCGACTCCGATCAATAAAGTCGTATTTCCGGATCGCAAAAAACCTCCTGTACTGCTCAGCTTAGTAACACGAAAATGTGCTTTGTTTAATTCCGATATTAAACGGGAAGTATCTTCATCATTCACAATAGCTAAAATCAATTTCATCTATCTACCTCCAAGGCCAACCAAGCCATATTAACTCATTTCAAACTTTCATATCTTTTTATAAAATTGAATTATCGTCACTTTACCAAATTGAGAATTTTATCAAATTGCAATTTCAAATCTTTGAAAATCTCTTCCGGGTCTCTTTCTGCATCAATTACTCTTACACGATCAGGATTCCGCTCAGCAATTTTTAAATATCCTGAGCGTGTTCTCTCCATAAAATTTTGACTTTCCAAATCAATACGATCCGACTTCTCAGTTCTATCCTTCAACCTGCCAAGTGCAGTTTCGACAGAAACATCAAAATAAAAAGTCAAATCCGGAGACAAGCCTTGTATCGCAAAATCATTCAAGTTCTGAATAAAATTGACATTCATTTCACGGCCATAGCCCTGGTAAGCAGTAGTTGAATCAAAAAAACGATCTGAAATTACAATTGTTTTTTCAGCGAGAGCTGGTTTCACTATTTGCTTTACTAATTGCGCTCTGGCTGCAGCAAATAAAAGAAGTTCCGTCTCAGCCGACATCTCTATGTTCTTACGGTCTAATAGTATTTTGCGAATTTGTTCACTAATTGAAGTTCCGCCCGGTTCTCTTATTAATAAGTACTTTAAACCCGCTTTCTCCAAATTAGCAGTCAAAAGCTCTAATTGCAGTGTTTTTCCGGAGCCGTCAATCCCTTCAAATGTTATAAATAATCCTCTGTTTAAGACCATCAAATTAACCTTCTAATTTTAGTATATGATAACATATCCTCTGTTTTCTTGAAATAAGTTGTTGCTGCTCAGAATAACAAGCAGGTTTCTTCAATTTGTATTCAACATCAGAGTCAATTTTTTATTTTGTTAAAAATACTACTTGTGACTTGCAGCCCAGAGTTCATCAGCTTTGGGTGTCCAGCGGTCTGCATAAGGTTTACACTTAGCATATAAATCGTCAATATTTTCAGGAGACTGCATATCGGTGGAATGCGCACCGGAATCTTTTACCATATTGCAGAGACACTCCGGATTTTCCAGCATCGGACAAGGACGGAGCATATTCTCATTAAAAGGTTGACCTGCTTTATATGCCATAAACAAAGGACGTTTGTAGGTTTCTAAGAGTGTATGGCTTCTAATGTTGGAGTCAGCGTAGTGAATAAACGCACAGGGCTCAATATCACCGTTAGCATTAATGTGCAGATAAGAATTACCACCTGCAATGCATCCGTTAACATATTCACCGTCATTTTGGAAATCAATGGTAAAAATCGGTTTGCTTTTTCTGTATTCTCTGATTTTATGGTACATAATTTCGCGTTGTTCAGGTAAAGGCAGCAGTTCGGGAACAGCGTCATTGCCAACCGGCATATAATGAAAGAACCAGGCAAATTTTGCCCCTGATTCTACCAGCATATCAATATATTCCTCAGAACTTAGAGAATCTATATTCTTGGAGGTATAGCAACAGGATGCACCAAATATTAATTTCTTTTCTTTCAGAATGCGCATAGCATTCATAACCTTCTGATAGGTACCCTTGCCACGACGGTAATCCGTTGCTTCTTCAAAGCCTTCAATACTGATAGCAGGAACAAAGTTCTTGACCCTCAACATTTCATCAGCAAACTTCTCATCAATCAACGTTCCATTGGTGAAAGCCAGGAACATACAGTCAGGATGTGCCTCACACAAACGGATAATATCGTCCTTGCGAACTAACGGCTCACCACCGGAGTAAATATACATATAGGTACCCATCTCGTTACCCTGACGGATAATATCATCAAGAACTTCGTATTCCAAATTCAGCTTTTGACCGTAATCTGCTGCCCAACATCCGATACATTTAAGATTGCAGGCAGATGTAAGATCCATGAGAATTGCCCATGGAATGTTGCAGTTATGTTCTTTTTTCCATTTTTGCTGTTTGGGAAAACCGATAAATGTAGCATTTATAACAAAATTCTCAAAAAAAACTTTGCGAACCCCAGGATCTATATCAGTCCAGAGACTTTTGATAAGTTGGTTCCAGTTGTTATCCGGATCATCTAAAACTGAGTGAAAAGGTTTAATCAAATGTGTAAGATTACCATCCTTGTCAAACTTTTCAGCCCATCCTAAGATTTTCGGAAAAGCCTTTGCCGGATCTTCGTCAAGGTATTTAAGAACTTGCTTTATTGCTAATGCTTGTATGTTTTCTTTAAATGTTCTGCTCATTGTAAGTATCTCCTTTTTCTGTTTAGTGTTCTGTTAACTTGAAAATGATCCAAAAATCAGTTGACAAATACAATTTTATTTAATCAGATTATAAAAAACGCACTCTGAAAGAGCATTAGACATAAAATAACAAAAGTCCTAAATTGTAACACAACTGATAATTTGTCACCTTTTACGACATTAAGAGAACTTTGTGCATTGTTGACAATAATTTCTTTTAATACTCTTTGGATAGGCAACAGAGGGTATATTTTATAAGGAGCGAATATACGTAAATGAAAAACAGAATGCCTCGATTATTAGTTGAAACCATTGTTGAAAAGGCATTAAAAAGTATTAAACACAGTCCGGAACGCGGTATCAGAAACCTGATCGATTTTGCCCTGCAATTTTCGGATGGCAGATTTCAAAAGGATTTTTTTACAGTTGCTCAAACTATGCTCCGGAATGAGAATAGTGCTTATTATAATCTGATAAGAGATGTCATAACATATGCGGACACAGAAAAACTCTACACGTTCGGTATCAACGTAGGATATAACAGTTGTACCGTTGGTGCAAAACGTATTCGTGAAAACGAGAAAGCGCTGGGTTGCAATATTCCATGGACAATATGCGTTGAGATCGATTCACAACTGTTTAAAAAAAATCAGCAAAAATATGATGATCTGATCTTCGAGGGTGAAAGTTTAGGTATTTACACATGGATGTTTTTTGTACCTGATCAGCCCGGCAAACTGTTTTCCCTTATAAAAAAACACCCTGACAGTGCTTTTTGTGTGTTTTGTGATCCGAAGGACATAACCCTTGGATTCCTTAAAGAAGCAACTATATTAAATAACCTGATGGTCGTTATTCGTTACGACGAAAATATCACCGATGTTTGTGCTGAACTTCGTACAAATAAAATGCTTTACTCTATATGGTATGAGTATGGGCAGAAAAACACAGAAATTATCATAAATGGTGATTTATTCAATAACGTTCAAGAGTTTTCACCTATTTTCTCCGTTCTGGTACCGGAAAAGAATTGTTTGAGAGAAGTACGCCAAGTAATATATTCGACAGTGAAGCAAACTCGCCTGGACCAATCATATAGTACAATCGCCTGGGATTTGCAAGGTGATAATTGTCTGGTCGACACGATTATTTCAGGGGATGCTTGTTTCGTATGTTTTAATAAAAAAGGCAATTTGTGTGATTGTGAAAAAACGTTTGAGAATGGACACCATAATCTATTTCGAAGCAGTATTACAGATATTCTATTGAATACTTGTACAAAAACTGAAGGTGAATTAATATAAAAAGTGAAAAAATCGGCATCGTAGATGTGGGCGGCGGTTTCAGAGGAATTTATACAGCCGGAGTACTTGACTACTGCATAGATTACAATATTCATTTTGACCTTGGAATTGGTGTGTCTGCCGGAAGCGGCAATTTAATCACCTATATTGCCGGTCAGAGAGGAAGAAACTGTCAATTTTATACTGAATATATCTTGCGGGAAGAATATGCCGGCATGAATAATTTTCGTTCCAAAAAATCATTCCTTGATCTTGATTACATTTACAGCACACTAAGTAATTCAGATGGAGAAAATCCATTGGATTATCCGGCTGTTGTTGCTAATCCCATGGAATTTATCGTTGTAGCCACAGAAGCGGAAACCGGCAGAGTAAAATATTTTGATAAAAGTGATTTGCATCAGGATGATTACAGTATTCTGAAAGCATCATGTGCTATGCCTTATGTATGTCAGCCTTATGCCGTAGAAGACAAACTTTATTACGATGGTGCTCTTGCTGATTCCATTCCGATTCAAAAAGCATTTTTGCTCGGTTGCGACAGAGTTGTACTCCTTCTCACATTACCTGAAAATACGATAATGACATCTGATCAAGATAAGAAAATAGCAAAGCATATTAGAAAAAAATATCCGCTGATAGCCGAAAGACTGGAGCATCAAGCGGAAAATTATAATAAAGGTGTGATGTTAGCTCAAAATCTTGCTGCATGTGGAATGTTGTTGATCGTATCGCCTGATGATACCTGCGGTGTCAGCACATTAAGCCGAAATACGGATGCTCTCCGTCAACTATATCAAAAAGGCTATCAAGATGGCATAAAGATCACCAATTTTTTAAAAGAAAGTAATTGTTAATTACTCAGAATAATTACCCTGAGAATTTCAATCAATTATTCTTCCCTATTTAATTCATTGTGTAATGCCTCAGCTCCTTGCTGAACAATGTGCATCAATTTGTTCAAAAAATCATCCGGTGACATACAATTTTTATCTAACAGCCAACGCTCTATTGTTGCCACCGCTGCATCAGTAAAAAAATTCAATGTAAACTCATCTTCGCTGTCACCGAATAAATACTCAATTCGCAGCTTCATAATAGGCATTACATATGCTCGGAAATGTTCAGGAAAAGAGTTTTGTCCTTCCGTTTGCAACGCCTTGCGATAGAAATCTCTGTTTTCATAAAAATAATTGCATATATTTTGAACTGCATCTACATGCTCATTGAGTTCTTCAGCTTGTGAAAGATCTTTAGCAAATGAAATAAATTCGGTATCAAAAATCCAGTTTAACAGATCATATTTATCCTTAAAATGATAATAGAAACTCTTTCGATTCATATCACATCGATTACAAATATCTGCTATACGGATTTTATCGAAAGGAATTTCTTCCATGAGTTCTTTCAATGCATTTGAAAGCGCTTGTTTTGTTATATTGGAATTTGCCACAAGCTCCCCCCCCCTTACAACTCATCTGCCGGCAATCAGTGAGTGTAACGGCTTGTCATAGGATATTGCCGTAAGTTTTCTGCCATACTTGAGAAACTGTCTTTATTCTAACATTTGTATGCAAAAAATTCTATAAATAATGACTTTTCAGGATTCTTACACTACGACCTTATCACTTGGCTATGCTGATAATTAGATATATAATTTATGAAAGGCAGGTGTAAGAAGTGTGCAATCGAAGATCTCAAAAGAAGATCCTACAAGAGCGTGAAATCCTTGGTCAATGAAGAAATCGAGGTTGCAGACAGATTCATTACTTTTGACTTGACTAGGATTGCGGCTTTCATAGCTATACTCGACAAGGTTCGCACCCTCCTATTGTAGTTCCACCGGTTCAGTATGGTCACGGTGACGGTGAAGAATAACAGTACTCTGCTTTACCGCTTCAAAGACGGCAGCAAAATCTCGTTACCCGTTCCGGACAGAAAATAAGCTCAAAACAAAAGAAAGCAGTTACTAATACAAGAAATTGTATCAATAACTGCGTTCCAGGTTGGAGCCCATTGCCGGAATTGAACCGGCGACCTCATCCTTACCATGGATGCGCTCTACCTACTGAGCTAAATGGGCAACTTTACAGCAAACATCATTATAGCGACCTCTATCATACAAGTCAACATCATTATGCTGATTGATTCTGATGTGTGAATTGCAACTTAAACTGAAATTGATGCTGATTGAATTGATCTGACTCAGGTATTAATTATTGGATCATAACGATAAATGATGAATTTTTCAAATTCATCTTCCAACATATCCAGAGAGATCGATCCTTCTCTTTGAAAGATTGTTTTGTTTTCCATAAATGTTTGATAGTCATACATCGGATAATACAAAATTATTTCTGCTGCACGCGGATTATCAAATAAACTATGCTCAATATTGCGGATGACTTGTGTAAAAATTTTTATAGTAAAAGGATTGAAAAAATAAAAGACATTCTGATTATTTTGAATTTGATATAGTTCTGCATATTCCTGAACAAATTTAATGGGAGCCGGCTTTTGTTTAACTTTTTTGTTTTTACTTCTCTTATTATTTTTTCCAGGCTTAAAATCGTAATTGTACTTTTTGTCTGATATATTATGTTGTTCAACTTGTTGATATAAAGCAATATTTTCTGCAAAATTTACTTTCGGATTGGCTTTTATATAAGAAGTCAAATTATCTTCTAATTCATAGTATGTTTCCAGGTTAAGTTCAATTCCGGTAACTGGAATATTGAAACGGTTGTGTACATAAAAAGCTACCCGGCCGCTGCCGCAACCAAAATCAACAAAATTAGAATCCGAACCTAAATCATTAAACTCAAAAAGTTTATCTAAAGCTTGATACGGAGTCGATTCCAAACGATTATATAACAGTAAGTCTTCGATTTCTGTCCACTCGCGCATAAATTGTGTTTTAATATGAAGCTCCCTATCCATCTGTCTTTCATACCATAAATGAAACATCAACTTCCACCTATATAATTATTTATATCTTCAAATTGTATATCTCAAATAAGTATATATACAAACTAATTCTGCGGCCTATTGTATCATAAAAAAATAATAAACATGGTTAATCGAATGATTTAAAAGAGATCAAGATCCCGAGAAGGGACCTTGATCATGAGGAGACGTATGAAGAGGTGTTTGTTTATAGTCGCCTCTTTTTGCGACTGCGTTTATTAACGTGACTATATAATAACAACAACTTTTGAAATAAAAATAGTTTGAAAGTGAAGTATTGTGAAGATTCTTGAAAAATTACATTATTTTCCTCTTGACTTTGTAATAATCCAGATTGTATTATTGTATTAATCTATTAATACAAGATGTTAATTATTAACTAAATGTTATTACTATTAGAGATTGATTGTACAGAAATTGGAGTAAAACTGAATGTCGTATAAATTTGACGAAAGTCAACCAATCTATTTGCAATTAATTGAAATATTCAAAACAAATATTGCCAACGGTACTTGGAAGGCAGGAGAAAAAATTGACAGCGTCAGAAATTTAGCTTTGGATTTTGCCGTAAATCCCAATACTGTTCAACGTGCTTTAGTTGAGTTGGAAAATATCGGTTTAGCTTACAGTCAAAGAACTTCAGGCAGATTTATTACTCAAAATCAAGAATTAACACGTAATTTAAAACATGAAATGGCTGAGAATAAAACGCGAGATTTTGTTAAGCAAATGCAAGCAATTGATATAGAGCAAAAAGCAATTTTAGATTTAGTACAACGTTGTTTAAGTTTAGAAGAATAATTGAATTCAACAGAAAAGTCATTAAGTATGAATGAATTAAAGAGAATTATTGTTCATTAGAATAACAAATTAATTATTCGAGTAAATCGAGGAGTAATCACAAAATGTCAACAATTAAAATCAATAATTTATGTAAAAATTACGGAAAGCTTCAAGCAATCAACAATCTGAGTCTGGAACTTAATTCCGGTCAGATAGTTGGTTTAGTCGGACCGAACGGATCCGGTAAAAGTAGTTTATTACGAATTTTAGGTGCTTTCGATATGGCATATTCCGGTGAAGTTCTGATTAACGGTTTCAAGCCGGGATTAGAAAGCAGAAAAATCGTTTCTTTTTTGCCGGACAAGCCTTATATCAGTGAAAATTTAAGGGCTGAACAAATCATTGAACTATATGACGGATTTTTTTCTGATTTTAATAAAGAGAAAGCTTTTAAAATGCTTGAATTATTTAAACTGAAACCTGAACAAAAGTTGATCGAAATGTCTAAAGGTATGGGAGAAAAAGTTCAAGTTTTGCTGACTATGTCGCGAGATGCAGAAATTTTTATCCTGGACGAACCGATTTCAGGTGTTGATCCTGCTTCCAGAAAAATAATTCTGCGCAGTATGATTGAAGGTTTTTCTGAAGACGCTCTGATGGTCGTATCTACACATTTATTAAATGATATCGAAAATATTATCGACTCGGTTATTTTTCTCGATTCAGGTCAGATCAAAATTCAAGGTTCAACTGATGATCTGCGTGAACAATATGGAAAAAGTATCAATGAATTATTCGAGCAGATATTTCAGTAACTTTAAATTTAAAATAACAAATATTTAAGGAACAGATAAGGAGTTTTCTATGTTTTCCAAACTATATAAATATCAAATAAAAGAATTGTGGTTTATCGCACGATATTTCTATCTTGCAATGACAGGAACTATCTTAATCGGTTTGTTTATTTCAGAAACAAGAATTCCCGGCGTTGTTCAATTTTTTAATACATTGCTTTTAATAGGTTTTATTATATGCGGTATAGCTATTATCATATTTACAATTACTCATGATTATCAAAATCAACAAGGTAAACGTTCATACTTCTTTCGTTCAATACCGGCCAAAGAGTCTGTCATTATAGGTTCGCGGCTGTCATATTATTTAACTTATTATTTTGCAACCGTAATTGTTCTCGCAATCGGTATAGCAATTTTCACCATTTCACATACTGCAATTAACATGATGTTGCCGTTTCATATTGCGTTCAGCATTATTAAAGATATCTTTTTCCAAACCAAAATCATCGGAATGCTATTATTTATTATAGTTTATGCAGTATTTCATCAAGTTATTTCGATGATGTTTGCTATAACCATCGGCTCACATGCAAGATTAAAAAGCCTGGGTATCGGAGGTCCCATTCTGGTTTATTTTCTGCATTACGTCGCAATGCAGATATTAACCTTAATAAGCATGTTATTTATTCCGATTTCAATCAAATTGCCGGAAAATCCGGATACAGGCTTTGAGTTCCGGATTGTTTTCGAAAGTATGATGCCTGAAATGAGTAAATTATTCAGTGCTCAAAGCAATGAGATTAAATATATAGGAATCGGATTTATTTTCACGACTTTTATTGTTTGGATTATCATGGCTATCTGGATATACAAATGTTCCAAAAATAAAATATCACTTAATTAATCTTAGTATCATTGAAAATATATATTTGTTGAATTAATAATTTTTTGATTCAATTTGTCAATCAGATATAAAAAAGCCTGTTATAAGCAAATTGTTGTAACAGGCTTTTCATCAATAAAAGAAACGAAATCAATAAAATCTCTTTGATTTCATTGAAGTACGGTAAAATTATACACAGGTATAACCACCGTCGACCGGTAAGATAACACCGGTTACATACGAAGCTTCTTCACTGCCTAAGAAGATAGCACTAGCATTCAATTCACCGCTTTTGCCATAGCGCCCCAGAGGAACTGTAGCTTTCATATAAGCTGTGAAATCATCTGTATTTAATGTATCGGTTGTCAATTCAGTTTCGAAGTAACCAGGGCAGATACAATTACATGTAATATTGTATTTTGCCAATTCGGCAGCAACAGCACGTGTGAAGTTTACAACACCACCTTTGGAAGTATGGTAAGCAACTGTATCGATAGCTGTATTACCGACTAAACCGTACATTGATGAAATGTTGATAATACGACCATAATTTGCTTCTTTCATATATTTACCGAAAGCACGCGTTACATAAAACACACTAGTCATATCGGTTTCAATGGTGAAATCCCATTCTTCATCTGTCATTTCTAAAACGCCTGCATTGGCAGAAGCACCGGCACAATTAACTACTACATCAATTCTACCCATTTTTTCTTTAGCTTCAGCAGCTGCAGAATTTACGCTTTCTACGTCTGTAACATCACAACGAATAGCCAGACATTTAACACCTTTGGCTTCAATTTCTTTTGCTAATTCTTCGAGTCTCTCCAATCTTCTTGCCATGATAACCATGTCAGCACCTTGATCTGCATAAGCGAGCGCCATTTGTTTTCCGAGACCTGATGAAGCTCCCGACAATACTACTACTCTTCCTGTGTAATCAAACATGTTTTTTCCCTTTCACTATTAAGAAACGATATTTGTCTTCTTTTTATCAGATATTAATTTTATTAATTTTATAATGATTGAAGTTAATAGAATTAACATCTGTTTCGACTATCTTGATTATATAGGCACTGACTGAACTAATCAATAATTGTTCTGCAAAGTGAAATGATAAAAGGCAAAGATCTATCGCTCTGTCACACAAACAAAGAGCAAGATAACAATCACAACTTGAGTTTATCTGGTTTTTTATTGCACTGAGTACTGCAACCGGCTTCAGGCAATGATTACAATAATTTCTTTGCATACTTCAGATTCTCAATAGCTTGATTCATACGTTGTGTCATATTCATCACAGATCCGTTTTCATCTACAACTCGCATTGAACCTCGGATCACTTTTGTTTGCCAATCTACTGCAGGAAAAAACTTCTCTTGTTCACTCCAAAGATAAGGCACTGGAAAAAATCCGGCGGCAAAGGCTAAGAAAAATCCTTCCGGAGTATAAAGATCTTGTATATTCTCCTCTAATGTTTTAAGCATGACTCTTGAATTTGCATAGAGTTCTTTTTCACGTTGCCCAACTTCAATATTTTTACTCATATCATCAATCAAGCCCTTTTTGCGAGCTTCACGATACTGTTTTATAGTATGCAGAGTAATTTGTATACTCTCATTAATTATATCCGGAGTTGCCAAATGAGATGCCTCTGAATAACTAACAACATGAATAACATCAGGACTTGTCTGATTATATGGCTCAATATCATCCATCAAACAGCTGACCGAAGCCAGTTGTATCTTTGCTTCATGCAGATCAGGTCTAAAATAATCCAGACCGGCTCGTGGTTGAAATATGATTTTAAAATTTCCATCTTCCAAACTTCTGACTAATTTCAATAATGTTCTTGATTTTGCTAAATCTTGTACTCCCCATGTACTTCGCGGTGTATTAAGCATATTTTGTAAAACAAAAGTTTTTACTCCGCATTTTTTAGCAAGCTTAGCCGCCAAATATGCAACAACAATATAAGTTATGTCATCGGAACCCCGAAATGCGAAATGATGAGAAACATTGGCTTCCAGAGGCTTGTCGGTAGTTGCTATATAGTCGATGGTTTTAAAGTGCTCTTGCAGATTGGTGTATAAATCATATGGGCCACGACTATCCAATTGATTAAACCACCATAAAGACAGCGCGTGCCAAGCGATATTTATCGTATCTTCATACATTTTTGCCAATTGCGGAATGTTTTTTGTTCCGGCATATGTGCGCACCAAAAGCGGTCTGGACTGTTCATACAGATAACGATAATCTGCTTCCGAATTAACCGGAACTCCTCCGCCATTTATTCTGCCTGCCCAATTTTCCGAAAAATTTGATTGAGATAACTGAGAAGTTCCCAAAGATAAAATATCCAGTAAACCTTGTTCAGCTAACTGTTTCACCCATGAACCGCATTCAAGCACCGCTTCTTCTCTTTTTTGATCGGAACGGTAAGGCCCTACATGTGCTCTGACTAAAGGTCTGACATTGTTGCCGTAATTTTTGGCAGTAGCTTTTAGTCTTTTTAATAATGTATCCTGATTCGTACCGAATCCCTGATAATCGGCGGCAGATTTATCATTGTATGAATGATATTTACCTGACTCAATTATTTCTTTACCGAACTGATATAGTGAATCGTCATATTGGCTGACTTCAAGCATGTCTTGTGGAATTAAGTTTGACGGAACTTTCATTAAAGATAAAGTCTCACCAATTGTTTCACCGCCTTGAAAGCATGTGTAAATTCCGGAAAACTTTTGTTCGACTGCCAGACAAGTTTGAGGCAGACCGCCAAAAAACAACAAATCGATATTTCCATCTTGAAATTTGAGCATTCTTTGTTGTTTAAGTTCTTCTAAAATGAAACCCAGCATGTTTAATGCATCTGTATGATCAAGTCGATAACTGATACCTAAACGATTTATCCGGTTAGCTCGAATCCAATTTATTACTTCTGTTCTTGCAGAATGATCATGATAATAACTCAATGCTTTCTGAACTTTTTCATCAGCAATAACTACTCGAAAACCGCATTCAGTCAATAATTCACCGGCTGTTTGTAAACCTATCGTATGTGCATCGTTAGCAGGTTTCATTAAACCGTATACCGCTCTTAAATCAGAAAGTTTCATCTGTGTCATCCTTATGAATTTTAAATAATACTCTAGTTAAACAGTTTAAATTAGTAGATCTCCTCTGCATCATCCTTGCGGACCAGTCTTTGGAAGAAATCTACAAAATCTATTTCGCGCAAATTTCTTCCGCTTTCACGAAAATCTATATGCATGAGCTTGGAACCAAGATCTATAATTAAGCTTGTATAGCTCATGTCAATATCAAACATCAAACCTAAAGCCTCCAAAGGCACCAATCCGTACGGAATATCTTCCAAAATATAGCGATGATTTATCGTTGAAGGAGCTAATATTTCCGAATAAGCATTCGTATTTTGAATTTTTTCATACAGATTACTGCCTTGAGACTGATAACTGCGAGTAAGCCAATCACTAGTACTTTCAATTTCACAATCCAAAGCCAGTGCAACTTGCATTCTCTCCCGATCCATAGCTTCAAGGTATTCAGCAATACGTGGTGTAACACCTTGGTGATAATAAAGATAATCTGTATATTGATCTTCGGTTCTGCCGGTATTTAACAATAAGGGCGCACAATGCAAAATCATACCTACATTACCGATCGAAGTTTGAATCATTGAATCCGCCGGACGATAATTTTGTTTAAGATCCGGAGACAGCCTGTTATATATTTCTTCATTACTGACAATACCTAATCCTGATAAATATACTGCATTTTTAATAGCATATAAATAAACAAGATCTACCGAGAGTTTGCGGCAAGTATGGATTACAGTTTGAGCTTCCGCGATTAACGGTCGATTCGGATTATTTCCTTTATTATAGAAATGTCTGAATTCAATTGCACCACAAGTACGTCCCGGACTGAGAATAATCAATGGTTCACACTGTAAACATTCACTGAATTGAATCGCTAACTCACTATGAGAATAAGCAGGCGAAGTGATAATCACGATTTCCGGTTCAGCCAAGGCTAAATTCAAATCCGGAGTTGCATCTTTCAGAACCGCTTCTCCCTCAATTACACCTTTCATATTTACAATTTTAGTATGCATGAGCTTTTTAATATTTTCTTCCGTTCGATTCCAAAGAATTACCTCATGCCCGGCAATTGCTAATTGCCCTGCCATTGACAAGCCCGAGTTTCCTGCACCGATTACTGAAATTTTCATATAAATCACCTATATTCTTCTTAAAATATTTAATTTCCCCAAATTATCTCTAATAATTTTTTATAAAATAATTTAAATCAATCTCTGCTATTTCTCTTATAAGAACTGAAATTTTAAAGTCCTAAACGATCACCCTAAAATTAATTGTTGTATCATAAAACTTATATTATTAAAATAACAATTCTTAAATAGATTAAATCTGAGTTGATATTAAACTACTGACATTAGATTCTTGATAAAAAACGAAGATATTATTAAATATATTATAACAAAAATGCCATATTTCACCAAATAAATAAGGCTAATCTTAATCAGATCAGCCTTATTTGTAACTCGAATTATTTTGAGTTCTAAGTGGTTGCGGAGGCAGGATTCGAACCTGCGACCTCCGGGTTATGAGCCCGACAAGCTACCAGCTGCTCCACTCCGCGGTATTTATGTATTTGTTTGATTGATGAGAACAAACTCTAGTGGTGCTCGTGGCCGGACTCGAACCGGCACGAATGTTTAGTTCGACGGATTTTAAGTCCGTTGCGTCTGCCAGTTCCGCCACACGAGCGTTTGGCTTGCCCTCTTTAGTGCTTAACCATACTATCACCCGATTTTATATTTGTCAAACTAATTCCTGTTACAGGCTGCATAAATTTTATTCAGCATTTTTATTTTCTTTTTTCTCTTCAATCTTGGCAGTTTTCTGCTCTGCAAAAGAATTTCTTTCCCAGAATACTCCATCTACATAACCTTGAATTTCTGTATTGGTGTCAGCTATTTCAAGTCTTTGTTCCGCCCATAAACAATATTGTTTGTCTATTTCTATGCCTACATAGTGACGTTTCAATTTTTTCGCGACGACACTTGTAGTTCCGGAGCCTAAAAAAGGATCAAGAATAATATCATTTTCATTTGAGCTGGCCAAAATCATTTTCGCGATTAATTTTTCAGATTTTTGAGTCGGATGAGCGGTGTTTTCCGGCATTGACCAAAAGGGAATCGTAATATCATCCCAAAAATTCGAGGGATGTGTATCTCTGAAATTGCCATTTTCAGTTTCTTGCCAATCTTTGGGTTTACCATCGATGCGATATGGTGCGATAACTCTTTTACGTGTTTTTACTGCATTCAGATTGAAAGTATATTGATCGCCTTTTGTTGCAAACCATATGTCTTCCATGCCATTTTTCCAATTTGCTTTTGCACCTCTGCCCTTTTCTCGTTGCCAAGTAATTCGATTCCGGATTTTAAAATAATCATCTAAAACATTTCCGATTATAATACCGGATTCCCAATCACAACAAACATAAATGGAGCCGTTTGTTTTTAAAAGGGGAGCAAGCAAAGTGAGCCATTTGTGTGAGTAATTTTCATATTCTGCTTTCGACTTTTTGGAAAATGTTTTTTTATTGAACATTTTGGTCAAGTTATATGGTGGATCTGCAATGATTAAATCAAAACTTTCTTTTGGCAAATGATTCAAAACTTCAAATGAGTCGCCTAAAATGGTTTTATCTATAATGTCAGTGATATCATCAACTTTTTTATCAACGTTGATACAACGTTCTAAAAAGCGGGATCCTTCGGTAAGTGTGGTATCTATTGTTTTGTTTCTGTTCGACTTAACTTTTGCCATAATTTACTCTCTTCATATTGCCTTGAAATTGACTTGAAAGCATTAACATCTCCGCTCCTTTCAAATCCGAATAAGGGGTCTCCCGCTATAATATAATTCTGTCATTACTTAAAGCTTATAATTAAATTGACTATTCAATACTGATTTTGATCATAAATGATTTCACACATAAAATCTATTATATCCCTGAGTTTCAGCAGAATAATTGGAAGCAAATGTGCCGTTTTCACCACATAAACAGTCCGGAACTTTTTCCGTGATTTTCGCCAGTAATTAATTCTTATAATTTGTCATAGCGTTTCTTATATATCCGGGAAATACATAAGTATCACCCAACATTAATATCATGGCAAAAACGATAAACGTTAAAAAAAATATACGATCTGCCAAAAATTTCGATCTTGGGGATTTTGCCGGGAGAGCGATCCGCAGAGACAGCTTTTTTGACATAAACTCATTTGAAAACCGGTCTGCGGTGTCAAAAATTTCGATCTTGGGGATTTTGTCGGGAGAGCGATCCGCAGAAACGGTTTTTTTGACTTAAGAAAAAACTGCCTCAAGTTTTATAAGTTTGAGACAGCCTCTTTCTTTTTAATATTTGCTTATAACATTTACTGTGAATCTTAATTGGTGTATATCTTTGCCAAAGTCAAACTTTAACGATTTTGATTTCTATTCTGTCTATTTCGGCCTTCACGGCAAGTCAGATTGTCAATTCCTTCTTCAATAGTTTTTTCATGTGTTTCATAATGTCTTGTTGAACTTATTAACAAATTACCTAAAACTTTTTCCAATCTGTTATCATCAACATGATCTTTCATACAGCATTAATTTTCAAATTATGTTTACACTATGTTTTCTGAGTTCAGCAATTTCGTCGCCATAGCCTTTTTCCGTTTTTTGCGGTGTTTCAAGTACAAAAGGTAAATTAAGAAGTTTCGGATGCGTTAACACGCTTATGATCGAATCCCAGCCGATTTTCCCTTCACCAATTAATTCATGTCGATCTTTGCGGGCACCCAGCGGATTTTTACTATCGTTTAAATGAATAGCCTTAAGATATTGAAGTCCGACAACTTCATCAAATTCTTGTAATACGCCATCAATATCTTTCAGATCATAACCTGCTTCATGAATATGACAAGTGTCGAGACATACGCCTAAATTTTCATCTCGATCAACATTTTGGATAATAGTCGCAAGTTCTTCAAAACTTCTCCCTACTTCGGTTCCTTTGCCTGCCATTGTCTCCAAAAGAACCGTTGATTTCAGAGGGCGATCAAGCATCCTTTTTAAATATTCAGAAATTAAGGTAATCCCTTTTTCGATTCCTTGACCTACATGTGACCCGGGATGAAAATTATAATAGCTGCCGGGTAAATATTCCAAGCGATCCAAATCTTCACTCATGGCAAGATCGGCAAAGGCCAAAACCGATTCCTTGCTTCCCGCCGGATTCATTGTATAGGGAGCATGGGCAACAAGAGGACCGAATTCATGACTTTCAAGTTTTTCCCTGGCCTTTTCCATATCATCCACATTAAGTGCTCGTGCTGAACCGCCACGCGGATTCCGCAGAAAGAAAGCAAATGTATTTGCTCCCATCGCAACTGCCCGATCAACCATATCCTCATATCCCTTACCCACGGAAACATGGGCACCAATAAATTGTTTCATTTATTCTCCTATTCAATCTCCTTCAATTGAATCTTCGATTCAATCTCATATTCAATCTTCGATTAAAATTATTCAGACTTATTACCAAGCAGAGTGCTTCCACAATATTCGCAGTTTTTGACACGTCCTTGTAAAACCACTGTTTTTGCTCCGCAATTCGGACATGATATTTCTACATATCGATTGCTGCTTCCCAGTGCCAAAAGTACCACTAATTCTTTTTCCCAGTCTAAATGTATATTCATTAAATATTCTTTTTTAAGAAGTCTGTCTATTTGCTTAACCGGATCATCCATCCGAATATTTTGCTTAATTTGCGCCATTTTGATCGACTCTGAAGGTATTCCATTTAAATACGAAGCAATTACTTTAGCATTTTTAAAATCCTTTTCCTTAATTATTTCTCGAATAATAGGTCTGGCAAAACCAAGAATTAATAATAATCCTAATAAGGCAGCTCCCCAATTTTCTTCTTGCAAGAGATTAATTATCGCCACAACAATAATTAACTCCATAAAAGCACAAAAGCCAAGGTAGACCATTCTACCTCCGGATCTTTCTTTTACTTTGCTCGTTAAAAACGGATTCATATGCCTCTCCTTTTTTAATTGAAAATATCTGTAATACAGTAAAGGATGTCTTAAAGGTTTTTTTGAGATATCCTTAACCTGTTCAGTTATCTCTCATATTCAGTTATCTCTATACATATTGAGAGGATATCATAAAGCCCGAAAAAGAACTATATCATAGATTCAATTCAGCATTAAACCATCGGAGGAATAAACAAGTTGAGAAATACCCAAACTGACAAATTAAAAGTGTCAACCAATGCATGGGCGATAACACAGTGGCGCAGGCTGCCCGATTTGAGAAAAGAAACCGACCATAGTATCGCCATAATGATAAGAGGCATAAGCATCATGCTGCTGCGAATGGTAACGGAAAATACACCCCACATACAATAATGGCTGAGAGTAAACAGCAAAGTGGAGTATGCGATATTCGCAACCTGACCCCAAGGTAGCCGGGGCAACAGCCAGGCTCTCCAGAACATTTCTTCCATCACCGGATTAATGAGGATGAAAATTACAGATAATATCGTGAGCAGCGGTGTTATTTTAATCATTTGCAGACCCATGACAAAAGCCACCAAAGTGAACATAGCGGGAATATAAGCTATTAATCGCCACACCAAACTACCGGTGGATTTTTTCATCACATCAAAAAAGCTTGCCTTATCCGGTTTGACTACATAGATAATCGAAAACCAATAAACTAGTGCAAGGGGAATAAAAGACCAAGCACCAATCACGGTATTTGCTGTCTGCGCCACCAGAAAACCTAACAGGATAATCATCGGTGGTGCTGTCACCGCCGGGTTTTTTATCAATTTCCGCATTATTAATACTCCTCTAATTAAATAACTTTATTATATACAATGCAATTTTCAAAAAAGGATGATCCATGTAAAATGTAAAGTACGGTATAGAAATAATTTGATGTTGCAAATTGATTCAGGCAGTACAAAATCCTAACATCAGCCTATAGGACATTTAATGTCTCAAAAACAAATATTCCTATATGGTCCTTTTATGTCCTGTCAGAATTCCAACAACTTTTCTAATATAGGATGCAAGGAGGTCATTTATGGACTTAAAGAAAATCGGATTGTTTTTAAAAGAATTACGAAATGAGAGGAGACTCTCACAGGAAAATTTTGCTGAAATTTTTCATGTAGCAAGAAGAACTGTTTCACGTTGGGAAACAGGCAGGAATTTGCCGGACATTGTTATTCTGATAGAAATAGCCGAATTCTATGACCTCGATCTCAGAGAAATCTTAAACGGGGAAAGGAAGGATCAAAAAATGGATGCAGATATCAAAGACTCTGTCTTACAAGCCGCACAGTATAGCAACGAAGAAAGAAAGATCTTTAGTAAAACAGTAATCAGACTTTTTGTTTTCGCTCTGATTTTATCAATACTGAGGATCGTTATTAACAGACTTGAATTGGCAGGAAAGTGGTTTGATTTCGTTGCAGGTTTCTGCGACGGTTTTGTTATTGTCACCTTGGTCGTGGGAATAATTCACTCAACCAAGTATAGTGCAAAGCTGATTGAAGCTAAACAAAGAATCTTAAAAAAATAAAACAGTGTGAGATAAATCCGGCCGCACTTTTCAAGCAAAAGGTGTGGCTGTTTGCTTTTAATTTATCTGATGTTACAAAGTTCACACCGATGTCCTAATAATACATAACCGATTTATCCATATATAATCATATTCTTTATTTCCGAATGACCCAGCCCCGATTTATCCAGTGTTGCAAATCAGGGCTTAACTCTTGGCCTTCAGGAGTCTTTTTAGAAAGTGAAATTTGCATCATTTTACATCCCGTACAGTATTGGGGGGGCATCTTTGGACAAATAAAATTCTGTAAGTTGCTTTGGTTTTAACTCATCAAGGAATATCTCTTTCAGATTATAGGTACAGCCCTTTTGTTCAGTACCGTTTATCACTACACATTTCATGGTTTTGCTCTCTTACTAGAATTGGGGTCTATATTATCATCATGACGAACTTCCATTCTGTTACAACAAATTACCGTCACTTTTCTGCTGATAATCCACGTTTATATTATCACAACGGTGTTAATTATTAATTATAAAAATTATTATTTCTCTGATTCATTTATTCAGGCTTTTCATTAAAGGAAATTTATATTATTGAACTTGATCTGCCAATTAGGCTTTACCAAAATAAAAATAATATCTTAAAACATACTTGTTATGAAGATGTACGGAACTATACTCTGATGTTATCTAAGATAGGAAAATAGTGTGCATTATTATATAGCTCATTTAAATAATCAAACCACCTTTGTCTGCCACTTCTTTAAGTGCATCTGAACCGGGCGTAACCGGTGTGGTCAAATCTTTGAAAACCCGCACTTGATAACCTAAATCGAGTCCATCGAGAGCAGTCGCCCTCACACAATGGTCTTCCGCAATGCCGAGAATATCAAGATCAGAAATTTCATTTGCTTTCAGAATTTCATCAAGAGATTTTCCGGTTTCTAAATCTACGCCTTGGAATCCGCTGTAATCCGGACGTCCCATCCCTTTAACAATATGTATTTGAATATAATCTGTATCCAAGTTCGAATGATATTCCGCACCGGGTGTCTCTTGGACACAATGTGCCGGCCAAGTATCTGCATAGTCCGGAGAATCGCTGATGTGTCCGCCATTACTGTTGTCCGGCTCATGCCAATCTCGGGTGGCAAGAATCAGATCATAATTTTCTGCATTTTCTTTTAAGAATTCTGTTGTTTTCTTTACGACTTCAGCACCGCCATTAACAGCTAGACTGCCACCTTCACAAAAATCTACTTGTTCGTCTACAATAATTAAAGCTTTCATATTTTGTCCTCTTTATTATATCTATAATATTTTAATTAATTTCCTTCGCAGGCACTGACAACTTGGTTGATCCCGACATTAAGCATGAACTTGTCCCACATTCGATCGCGCATACTCGTCATAATAGTATGAGGAATATTTGCCCGTGTGAGAAAATCTTCCCACAAGTAAAAGGTAAGGCGTAATCTGATCAGAATAAAGCTCGCCCACAGTAAAATCGCCCATGTTTTTCCAATAGAGTGGATTGCCATCTTTGTGAGTATAAAGTAAATCTTAGTTAACCATCCGTAGTCAATAACTGTTAAATATTTACCGGGCAGGTTTTGCGAAGAAATGTACTACATACATAAATCCTGTTAGGTAATCATATATTAAGCCAAAGCTCATATGCGTTATATCAGGTTTCAACATATTTTTATTATGTTCCGGGGACGCTTTTAATAAATCAAAACCTCTGATTGCTGCATCCATACCACCTGTCGACCGATGAGCCATAGCTATATTTTCAGCAGCAACAGCACCCTCAAATTGAAACCCGCTTTCCCCATATGCTGTCCAGCAATTTTTTCCATCAGGCCGGGTATGACTGAATAAAATTCTTATCTCTTCTGCCCTTACGTATGTTCCGTTAAACATAGGACCATCGGTAACATGAACTAAAGGTTTTAAGCCATTGGCAACTCTATGATCGTTTACCAGATCTGCAACCTTGTTGTTCCATGACAGATCACTTTGATATCGAATTTCCGAAGGAGTATTATAACCGCACATATTGACGGATTGGCGGGATAAACCAACTGTATATATATCCCCTACTTCGTTAGCCGGGATGACCCAATAATAATTAATATCATTTTGGTTCAGATTGTTATCAACAAAGGTGTTATTTCTTGTATAACCTATATTTTTATATTCACCACCTGTCATATGTCTGATAAAGTAAATATCTGCATCACCATTATCCCAAGTAAGTCTGGCTGAATTGCCATCGCCATATACCCTGATATTCTTAACAGGCTCAGGTATTGTCGCTGATGATACGAAACTCCAAATAGATTAATAGTTAAAAGTATTAAGATTATAAAAAGAGCTTTTTTGTTTTTCATAAGAATTTGTTCTTTCCTTATATCCTTCTGTCAGTAACTTAAATTTACCTGCTATAGATAGATTACGGAATCACTTTCTGAAAAAAGGGGTCACTTGAAAACTAGTTTCTTTTAACTCTTTACAATTATATTTTTAATAAGAATTGACCTTTTCTTTTTATAATATTAATACTATAAAAATGTTAAGTATATATTACAATAATTTTAACTATTAACTCATAAATATGTCCTTTTTAATATATAATCCAAAAACAAGAGGAGTACCCGGGCAAATATTATGAATCGCGAGAAATATTTACAGAAGTGATACTGCCGTGACATCACATGACTCGAGTCAGAATATATTCTATTTATGAGTCACTACTCTTCCTCTTGATTTCCTCAAACATTTCTTTGCTGATATAAATTCCTTTATCTCCATTAGAACTCATATTTATGACACAATCATAAATACTTATCATGCTTTCTACCGGTTGAATTAAACCGGACCATTCATTACCTTCTTCTTCGTATAAACGTTTCCAATCTGTATACATCTTGATTGCCGGTCTGTTATACTTTCCTTGAAGGATTGGAAATTGCATTTCACTTCCTTTTTTAATAATCCCTTTTCCTGTCTCATCTTCAGGAACAAATCCTTCGTATTTCACCGGTGTAATAAGAAGCGCCTTAGTCAATTCTTGGCTAAGCAGATTGTAATACAGACCAAAAACAAATCTTCCATCATCGGTATCAACGGAGCTCAATTGCCCTATTAACAGTATCCAACGCATTAAATCAGGATTCATCACCGGTCTGTTGATTTCAGGAACTTCGCTGAAATCAGGCTTAGTAACCAGCATACCTGCTTTTAGCACGACTTCTTGAAAATTAATGATTGCACCGCAAGCTCCGTTAAGATAAAACGTTGAACTTAAGAACTCTTCAAGATTTTTATTGTTTTCATTATTAATCTCACGAATATCTAGATTTTCGTCTTCTGATATTTGCGCTAATCTTTCATGAAAAGCCTTCGTAATCAACATAATGTATGGTTCTGTGCAGATATACATTTCGTTCTCTTGAGGGACAATACGACTAAATAGATGTGGTTCACTGGTTCTCTTGTTGTACACACAATAAATACTCTTAACAGAAAGGAGTTTACGGATAAACAAATTCGTAAAACTTGTTTCCGCCTCTTGATTCCGCCTTTGTATTTCAGGGTCTTGACTTTGCCTTGGCCTGCTGTACACATTATATACACGCAATATTTCTTGACAATCCGTAAGACTGAGCTTTTCAGCATCCTCAGGTTTATAGTTTAAGTTATAATGAGGAATATAAACATTAGCAAGTGCATCCAAATAGGCATTATGCATACCTTCTGTTGTTACGTTACCGTTAAACAAAACTGTCCCACATTTTATCTGTGCATTTTTCGCATTTTGAAGTAAAAGAGTTAAATCGCAATTCGATGCTGTCGGAGGCATTTGACCATCCGCTGTTCTCATGGCAACTATGACAGAATATTGAGTAGCAGCATAATCTTCACCGAAATGACTGATAGTGACCGCATCGCCCACAGTAACCGTTCCTTTAAGCCTGCCAAATACAAAAACATCTTCTGAATTCTCTTTAGGAAATTCATATCTTATACCAAGCATAAATTTGTTTTGCATCGGTCTGTTCAGGTTTGGTACGTCTTTTGGTTGTTCGATCTTATCTTTCTTATTAAAAACATTTCGTAACCCCATGGCTTTTCCTCACATTAAATACTATTAATATTTTAATATTAAACTATATTAAAATATCTTTGATTAATTTCTGATAAAAAAGATGAAAAGTACTGTCCTGAAATATTTTGGAATCGTTAGATTATTGAATAAAATAGTTAAACAGATCTGTCACCGTGTCAATGTATAAAGAAACAACTCAGATTAGCATCAGTCAGGTAATCCTTTTATTTCAAAGAATGGTTGGTTGTAAATTATTTGTTAAAAAAGAGCCGGGTACTTTTGCAGGCCAGGCTTGTAGTACTTTATCTCCCTGTGTAAAAGATTTTGGAAAAGTTACTATTTTATTCACGGGTAAATTGGTGGTGAGAATAAGGATATTACCCTCAGAGATGCATTTAAAGGGTGCCATTTTACGGATTTTGCCTTTCCGGATTCTGAAAATGTAGAAATATCCGCTACTGAGGACGGTAACTTACATTATGTTGGCGGAGTCATAGTCACGGTAGAGGATGACAGCGGAGAATCGTTCGAGATAACGATTAAAGAAGACAGCATTTTTGAAGTAGAAATAGAAGACGACATTATATATTTAATTCCGCCAAAATAGCACGGTCTATCCTAAGCAAGGATAGGCTGAAGTACGTGTTTCTCAATTGTCTGGAAATACATATCAACATAAGTCATCCATATTCTTTCACATTCTTTCATTTTAATAGTCAAAGATAGTCAAAGTCTAAGGTTATAATATATTCAAACTTAAAACACACAACACAAGGAGGTAAAATATGTTTAATTTAGTACCGATGGAACGCAGAAACCGCAGGCTGATGGATCGTTTCAGCCGCAACTTTGACCGCTTTTTTGACAGCTTTGAGAATACGATGTCTACCGACATCGTAGACAAGGGTGATCAGTATGAACTGACATGTGAATTACCCGGACTCAAGAAGGAAGATATTAAAATATCTATTGACGACAGTACCATGACCATCTCTGTAGATCAGCAGATGGAACGTGATGAAAAGAAAGATAACTACGTTCTTCAGGAGAGGCGAGCCTGTAAGTACAGCAGAAGTTTTGACATCAGGGGCATCGACAAAGACAAGATCAGCGGCTCCTACAAAGATGGCATACTCCAATTAAATCTGCCCAAGTTGCAGAAGGATGAAGATGAAGGTCAAAAGTATTTAGAAATTGACTTTGGCGACTAAGTCCCTTTAATTAAATCAGATAAGAGGCTGTCTCATTCTCATTTGGCTTTAACGATTTTGAGGCAGCTTATTTATTTCTTAATAAAAACTCTGTTCTCATAACATTCAGGATATAATAATAACCCCCCGGTCAGCTCAACTATATAATTATTTTTTTCTCACTTCTTACTGATATAAGATACTTCTTTTTCTTTAAGATATTTCCTTTGTTACAACCTATGGGTCACTAATTAATTGCTGTACCGGTTGCTACTTTACCATCAGTAATTTCGTGGTCAACGAGAATTTCATCTTGTGTAAGCATGAAGTAGCTATCCCATTCCCGGCTGCCGGGCGAACCCGTCTCTTCACTCCATGTAATATCTACATGATAGGTACCGGAATCCAGCTTTACAATGTTCCACATATGGGCGAAATTATCTCCGCCTACACCATCTACGGTTTCACACCATAAGTTTGCTTTTTGACATAGATACATAAAACCTCTTGAATAACCTTGGCAGATTGAATATCCGCCCACAATGGAACCATATGCGGTTCCATTCTGCCAACCTCCTGCGCCCTCATGGTCATAGGATGTGACATATGAAATAACCAAAGCCAGGTAGCGATATTTATCATAAGCAGAATAATCATCCGGCATACGCTCAACTATACGGGTACAAACGTCATCAAAGTGTAGCAGCTCTTTACGAAGCTCGACTGAATCAGCAGGACGTTGTTCTGAATCCCACGGCATAAAATAGAGAGATTCCAGTGCAGTCGTCATATTTTCTTCTACCACCTCATGTATCGTAAAGTAAATTTCGAATTCGGGGTAATCCTTCACTACAGCATCGGAAGCATACATTGCCATGTTCATCACGTCATATCCATCCTGTTCTGCGGTATAAGAGAAAGATTTCAGCTCCTGTACGTTTGTAAGGATTTCATCATACATGGCTTTTTCTTCCCGGCTCAAACCGTCATAGAGCAGCTTAGGCTCATAATTAAATGTGACGTCTGACAGCTCTCGGCGATCAGCATCAATCATCGAAATAGCCAGATCAATATATGGATCAATGAATTCGATGGCCATATTAACTTCTGACGGAGCAGTATCCGACGTTGTAGCTGTACTGTCCGGTTCCTGTGCAGATGAAGATGGCGGTGTAGTAGTTGTAATTACAGACTTCGCCGAGATTTCACTCGCTTCCGATGAAGGTTTCTCTGATTGTTTTGTACAACCTGAAAGCACCGGAATATTCACAACTAATATAGCTGATAAAACAAGCAAAAGTGATCTTTTGACTTTGCGTTTCAGTGTATTAATAAACACGGTACAGCAAACGCAGATAAAAAATATCATTGATGTTATCCAAAGTTGCATTCTTTTTTAATCCGAAATATAAAACGTTTCATTTGTTTTTCTCATCATAATAATAAGCATTTTATTATGCTTATTATTACAATATACTGTGCCAATCATCAGAACAGGTTTCAATCATGATAATACAAAAGTATGATCACAATGTAACAGCGTTAATTGAAGTCGCTGAATGTACCGTCCGTCAAGAGCTCCACCTTGCCGCGCCATTCTTTTTTGCCTTGATTAACATAGAGATAGGTGCCGTCGGGAATAACGTAAAATTCATTGCCAAAACTGTCTCCTTTGGCAATTTCATCAATCATCAGCATACCGTCTACCTTGACATCCTTTAATATCTGCGAATGCGGAATCACTCTTTCTTCAACCAGACCCAGCCCTGACAGGAAACGCTTGTAATCAGGATCAACCGCTTCCCCTTCTAATTCCGGCAGGGCATAAACTTCTGCCGCCATGTTCATGGATCCGGCACTGATGCCCATAATGATCTTGTTATAATTTGCCAGTATATCTTTTAGGTTGATTTCTCGGAAAAACTTATTCTGGGTCGGGACATGACCACCAAAGAGGATAATTACATCTGCCTTGTTAATCAGACTTTCGGCATCCCGGCAATTTCTTTTGTCCAAGAATACCATCTCTTTGATCGCAAAATCTTTCTCAAGAAAAGAATTTTTGGTTAGCTCCAACATTTGGTCATTTTGTTCACTATTATCAGGATCAGCGGCAATGATCAAATAATTGCATGCTTCATTCTTTGTATCCTGACGAAGTGAATCTAAAAGTTCATTTTCCGGATTGAGAGCTGTCAGATCCGGAGTAAAAAGATTGCTGGTTAAATAAATAATCATGATATTCCTCCTTTGAATATAAATACAAATCAGTTAAATTTTATGCGACTAAATTAATTGTAACAAATCTTTTATAGAGCTTTCAATCAAAAGCACCTTATTACCTTATTAACGATCTATAACCATTCCGCAATTGACTTCACTGGGAACGTATAAGAGATTTACCGGAACATACAATGCATCTGCCGGATACATACTACGGGCAAAAGGAATTTCAGGAACACCGATCGATCTAAGAAAATTTTTCAATTCCTTAAAATCATTATAAGTCTTTTCCAGAAACATCCATGCACCATAAGGCCGGTTAAAATGAAAAATAATATAACGGTAAGGTGTGTCAATCATATTGCCCGTTACCTCTTTAGCCTTACTTTATTCATAAAAATGGGTGAAACCGACGAGAAAGTTTAACGGCAAACTTCTATTGAAAGCAGGTGAAGTTTCAAAACAACTAATTTGACCGTTTCCTATCCTTAAGACCACCCTCTTCTTAAAAAGACTATAAAAATAAACAATTATAATCAGAGAAAATAACAAAGCAAAAATAATTATAAAAGCAGCGTACAATGGCGGATAGGGACGGTTGTCTTCGTCCTTTCCAAATAACACTGCAAGAATAGCTCCAATCATAATCGGCAGTACAAACAGGGGCCAAATATTTTTCAGCCGGAAGCCATAAGGAGCATAAAAAACTTTCACGGTTATGCAACACCTTTCTTATCTTCTTGGTTCGCTAAGACCATTTATAGCTCTCCCAACCGTATTATATTGATTCAACTATACCTCAAACGGATTTGGCAGTTTCAATCAAACTATAATTTACAGTGAACTGCATTGACTATTCCATTAAGAAAAAATGCAATATATTATCCCAGGTTTTTTTAATAATCAAATGAATATTCAAAATCCGGCAAACTAATTCTTAGAGTATACGGATCTTCTGTCGGACTCATATCAAATGTAATGAATAACTCATTATCCTTCAATTCAATATCAGATGGCCAATAATATTCCGAACTAAAACTTTCGATGCGTTTCGCTATTTTTCCCTCAGAATCAACCATTACAAAGTTTGTACCTATGAAACCCAAGATGTATAGATTTCCTGAATCATCAATTGTGGCATCAGTTGCAATGAGCTTAGCTTCCGGACAAATCCAGACCGCTTCGCCATCAGAAATCCGGCACTTATACAGACCATTATCCAGGTCTATATAGTAGAAATAGCCATTCCTCGCCCCCAGATAGTAATAATTTAGAGACTGCCCCAAAAGACTTTTTGAAAATTCCTTCGTCCATACCACATCCTTCTCAAAATTGATACCATTTATTTTCAAAAACTCCTGTCCCTCTTCAATTTTACTATAGGCTTTAATTTTAACCGCTTTATCTAGCCCAAACTCTGTGTGAGTTATTGAATTTATTGTTGTTTGTACTATGTCACAATACTTTTGTGCACCGTTTTTATTGGGATGTACAGAAGATTTACTCACTATTTTATCTATAAACTCACCTTTCAAATCTTGTTTTTTAACAAAACATATTGGATGAATGAAGGGTTTATCACTATAAGCTTCATGCCCATAAAAACCTTCCTCAACAGATGAAAAGTAAATATTCATTCCCTCGTTCCGACAATCTGACACTAACAACCTTAATGCTTCATTGAACAAAGTAACATTTGTGTTGATTTTTTCTGCTTCACTCTTTCTGAAAGGAAGCCCTCCTCCTTCTGCATCTAACAATCTCGGATAACCTGCAACAATAATTTTTGCTTGTGGGCCTGCTTGCTCAGAGATATCAAAATATGCTTGCTTCAATTTGTCTCGAACACCACCGTTACTATCATAAAAATCTTTCCAAGCCTTGTTCAGTCTTTTGGACAAAGCATTCGGTGCAAAAATCGGACTGCTCAATACGGCTTTTTTTATAATATCTGCAAAACCTAAATTATTGCCACCAAGAGTAATGGTGATATAATCGACCTTGTTTTTTCCAATTTCATTAAATATAGCCAGCTGAGGTTTAACGTAATAAAAGTCATCAATACCCCCATCATCAACTTGTTTTTGTTGATGAGTGTACAAATGTTCAGTTTCTGCTCCGGAAGTTGCTACAAAAAACCAATTCTCATTGTGATATTCAGCCAACGCCATACTTAATCCGGGAACTTTCAGTTTACCCGGCCAAGCATTTTCCGATCTGTGCGCCAGCCAATCTTCATTTTCCACTTTTTCATATGTGGGAGCATCCTGACCAAAATACGACTCAAGCCCCTCTCCCGAAGAATAAGAATCGCCCATTGAAATTACGAAAATCTCATCTTGAAAGAATCCCCTGTTTTCTTCAGGAGACGCCTTTACGTGGTTAAACTCAGGTAAAATAAGTATACTTACTAAAGCTAAAAGAATTACTATACCTCTTTTAAAAAATACTTGTTTCTTCACTCTCATAGGGCATCAATAACCTCAACTGTAAGTTCTTCAAGAGTCGCTGCATCAATCTTATCAACAACTATTACCATAAACTCCGATTCATTTGGGATAATTTCGTAAAATTGATTACTGACGTTATCATAACCAAAAATTGTTTCTTTTTCTGAAACAATAACCTCTACATTGCGATTGGACTCCATATTATAGGAGACCGGTAATGCGGTAATTGAATCGTTCACAACCATAATCGTCCAGATGTCATCGCTCTCTGTTACATAGAAAGTCTCATAGATAGGATGCTTAACTTCACTCGAGTCAGAAATCTCATAAGATTCAAAAAACTCACCATTCATAGCAAACTCACTTGTTATGGGAAAATCGACAAACCCTGACTCTGTTAATGAAGTATGAACCTGTTCTTCACTTTGGATAAACTCTGAATCAGCAACTTTTATCTTATTTATAACTTCTGAATTCTGTGCATAATAATCATCCGCAGACAGCATCTCAAACGGACCGGATTCATCAATTATTTCGTTTTCTGTTTTATCATTATTATCTGTCATAGTAATATCAGGCACATTTGATACAGTTGTGTTTTTATTACTATCTGACGAACCCGATGTTATTGAACTTTTATTTATAGCAGGCACACTCAAACCAGCTGTTTTTTTATCAAGTTTCAATTTGTTTAAATAGAAAAAAACAAAAATAATAAGTGCCAACAATAATATGATTCCCAATATTAAAAAACGTATTTTTTTACTCATAAACAGCACCTCCGCTATGTCGGAATACGATGTCAGGGCTTCTTCGTTAATTCGTACAGAATAACTATTTTTTTATAAATTGTCTACTTATAGTTTATGGTATTTAATTAATAGTAAAAAATTGATTTGCAATTAAGTCTCTGTCCAGTCCTTCTTATGAATAACAGTTAAAACTGAATCTTCTTGAGTATTGTACATAGTCGCCATCATCTGATCACATACATATTTAAATCCCAGTTTTTGGTTAACGCGCTTAGATTGTTGATTTCGTTTGAAATACCCGCAAAAAACTGCATCAAGTTGAAGATCCTCAAAGCAAAAACTCAATACTTTGGATAAAGCTTGGGGCATGAAGCCTTTTCCCCAATAATCCTTACTAAGTACATAACCAATTTCTCTGCATTTAAGAGACTTATATTCTTCACCGACACAATTTTCGTTATAACACTCTATTCCGACAGAGCCTATGACCTTACCTGATTTCTTTTCTGCAACTGCTAATGTTTTTTTCTCATTGATAAACATATCTAAAATTTCTTTTGATTCTTCAACGGACTTATGATGAACCCATCCGGCCAGCTCGCCAACACCGGGAACTCGCGCATATTCATTTAAGTCTTGCAGATCCGTTTCCTGAAAAGGTCTGAGAATTAAAGATTCTGTTTCTAAGTACACACCGGTAATATCAATAGTTGCATTCATTTAATAACCCTGCCTTTCTGTGATGTCGGACTGGCTGCTTACCTATGTTCTCTCAGAACAACCGAAGCTTTTGATCTGAGTCCGTTAAAAGGAAATCTCTTTGAGAGCTGGGTAATTTCAGAAATATACAAGTCGCATCAGCATAATGGAGTTGATCCTCAACTATACTATTATCGTGACAGCAACCAGAAGGAAATTGATTTGCTGATTGAAAGGGACGGAAAACTGATTGATCTGATCAGTATTCCAAGTTTATTTGCACAATATTATTTACAAGTTGGGGAAAAATTCACTGAGCGTTAGAACGAGTGACCGCCGGAGCTCCCGCCACCTCCGCCGCCACCTCCGCCGCCGCTTCCGCCGCCGGATGATGAATCAGAGTGGCGTTTCTTTTTTTGTGATATCATCTTCGAGTTTACCTTCTTGATAAAATCGGTTCTTTCACTGAGACCGCCACCTTCAATTACCTGCTTCTTGTTAATCTCCTTTATTGAAACCTTTCTCATTCTGTTCAACAACACTAGCAGAAAGTTTAACAAAAGGCCGAGACATGCTGCCATTAGTACATTTGTCACATGCCTCATCGGGGTGGAAATCTTTCCGCCCTTCAGAAGTATCAGGATTTGGTTGAAAGCCTGGTTTGCACATTCAAAATACTTCTCCTCTGTAGCGTATTTATATATATTATCCGCAATCTCGTTCGATCTTGTGTTATTGATTATCCCGGCAAACTTACCGTCCGAGTAGAACTGAATCATTCTATTATCCATATCGATCAGAAAAAGCGTCCCGGACTGCTCGCCAAAAAGTGTGAAGTATCTGCTTTTAGCATATTTCTCCGCAGAATAATCATTTTTGCGGATGGTAACAAAAGCCGCGTGTCCGTATTCAGTCACAATTTTCATATTCTCAAGCAAGCGTTCTTTTTCTCCTTCACTGAGAAGCCCCGCAGAATCGTCGAGCACAGCCATATTGCCGTTATCTGCAGTGTACTCTGGAATTGTCTCTCCGGACGCAAAAGCGGGAATTACGGAAATAAACACAAATACAAATGCGAGCAAAATTATTACTGCATATCTATTTTTATTTTCCATGATCTGCACCCTCCCTTCTGAAGAAGTCCGGGACCGGTCTGGTGGTCAGATAGTTCAAATAGTTTATCATTGAAATCATATTTGCCAGCATTCCAAGCATACAGAGAATCGCCATTCCATAGTACCAATAATCGTATACAGGGTTCTTGATTCCGATTAACAGTCCTATAACCAGTACAATGATTCCGATCAGCATAGGTATGAAAGCAGTCTTTTTTTCTATATTTGCTGCTCTTGCCGTCGTCTTTATGAAGAGTATAATCTGGATGAGCAAAGTGATGGCGTAAACTACTAAATTAGTCATCTTCCTGCTGCTGTCATAAATTACCATTAATACCAAAAACGCACCTATTGCAAATATGACGAGTCCGAGCAGCGTTCTAAATATACCTATTATCCATTTGGGAAATTTCGTTTTTTTCTTTTTCTGTTTTCTTTTCTTGACACTTACGTTTCCAATATCAAAAATATGATTCTCTTTGTAGTAGATTTTCGAAATTTCGCCGGAGAATACGCTAGAAGATATCATCAGAAAAACCGCAGACAGCCAGGAGATTGTCTTAGGCAGTATAAACATCGGAATCAGAGACAAAATTAAAAACAATACTGCAGTTAAAATTCCTGAAACCTTGAAAAATGCTTTTTTGTCGACCGGGATATCCATCGATAGTTTTCCCGTTTGACCGTTCATCACGGAATATGCCACCCTTCCCTTGTTCTTCCAAGTCAGGAACCAAACCGGAAACAGATCCACCCTATGCCTGTATCCATCAACACGGGTCTGGGTTTTCTTCTCCGAATATTCTTTCGGAGCAATCACTTCAACACCCCCGGATCTTTGACCGATTCCTCTGTAGACATTTTCTATGGCTATTTCCTCCACTATTTCGCCGTAGGTTTCAGGGGGAGTTGTTAGTTTATCCGAATAAAATCCGGCAATATAAGCTTCTCTAAAATCTTCCGCTTCTGTGATATCAAAAGGAGAAATCTCCCTGGCAATGCTGTCATCAAACGAAGATGAGGCATCAAAGCTCAGGCCTTTTATGGTTCCGCCTATTTCAGCGTCTATCTCATACTCCTCGTGATAATCCCATTTGCCGCTTGTATAATTCTTTGTACCCTTCAACTTAAAAGCATTATCCGGAAGATCTACTTCATAACTCAGATAAGGAATATATATCCCCCTGAAACTGTCAAGATGCTTCCCCTCTTTAAGTTCTTTCGGAACGTAGATGCTCTTGCTCAGGGCCTCCTCATAGGTCTTGACTGCCTTTTCCTTGGAAATCTTAAACGGAATTATCTGCGCAGGTCTGATCGACTCTTCCTGTTTCATCATCAGATTGGACTCACCGCCGCAGTATGAACAATAAGCCACTGTCTGGTCATCCGGAGCTGAAAGCTCGGCTCCACAGTTCGGGCACGTGTACACAGTTACCGTGTATGAATCTTTATTTACTTCCGCGGTGTTCGAAAGATCATAATCTGCAATTTGCATGTCCCTGTCGCAATAACCACATTTCAAGGCTTGAGTGGGTACGTTGAAAACCATTTTGCCGCCGCATGAAGGACATTTTATAGCCATAAGGTCTCCTTATCCTCTTTCTTTTAAGAAAATTATATAGTTAAAACATTGCATAGCCAACCCAAAAACTGTTTATTACAGAGTTTAAAACAAAGTCAGTCTTTGATCATCGTAAACAGAGTAAAAGCTACTCCCTTCAAGCCAAGAACAAGCTCCTATCCTGTCTAGAAACTTGCGTTCACACATGGCTCTTCGACAAAGTACTTTACAAACTCAAAGTCTCGATCCGAAGCAGTTCATCTATTGGGTATATCCGGCTGAAGTAAGCGGCTCATACGTTTAAGTACAACTCGTCACTTTATTTATAATTTTACTCTTGGGAGTTTTCGATTTCAATCACGGAATTAACGTTTCTTCTTTCAGACTCATATTTGGCACTATCATAATAAAATCCTCGCCAATATCTTACTTTTCTGATTTGTGCTTCTTTTTGAAATTGGTGATGTCAATAATTGCGGCTGTGCGGATTTCATTTCACAGCGCCGTCATTTCTGGCACAGCTCTGAACAAAAACGGCTGTAAACTGACTTTGGGGTGTCAATAATTGCGGCTGTGCGGATTTCATTTCACAGCGCCGTCATTTCTGGCACAGCTCTAAGTAAAAACAACTGTAAACCGACTTTGGGGTGTCAATAACTGCGGCTGTGCGGATTTCATTTCACAGCGCCGTTATTTCTGGCACAGCTCTGAGCAAAAACGGCTGTAAACTGACTTTGGGGTGTCAATAATTGCGGCTGTGCGGATTGTGAACCCACAGAACAGGAATTTTTGACACAAAAATGATCGTTGTTGAAAGAAAACTGCGGTCAAGTTAAATTGGCTAACTTTCTTGCTTCTTTTCAAATTGCAAAATATTCTTGAATATTATCTATGACTTGTTGATTCTCATCAGTATATGGTTTATAAATGATTCCCATATGGCCATCAGTCCCATTATCAAATAATTTATGATCAACGTTATTATCATCTAATACCTTTTTAAAATAATAAGTCATATTTTTTAAGTTGTCTTTTTCATTCGTTAATAATACTGTTTTAGGTAATGTTGATAATTTACAATTGTTTTCAAAAATTAAATATTGATATTTATCCATTTTTTTATAGCCTTTAGGGAATATCATATTTCTCATTCCCCAATATGCTATGTTTTTTACATAAAAATGCATTAATCCACAATCAAGAATAATGCCGTTATACTTATAATTTCTTTCATCTATATTAAAATCATCTCGCATTTTCTTATCATTACATAGTAATGATTCGGCAATTGCCAAAACTCCGCCGGCTGAATGACCGGCTATATACATTTCATTGATATTACCTTCATGTTTTTTCGCATTGGAAATTATCCATTTAACTGCATCAGATATGTCCTCAATTTGATCAAATACATTAATTGACGGATATGCCAGCCTGTAATTTAAAGTGAAAACCACAAAGCATCTTTGAGCAAGATAATTAGCAAATAATGAATCCATTTCTTTATAGCAGGCTATAAATCCGCCACCGTGGATATCAATCAGAATCGGTTTTAATTGATTATTGCTTTTATAATAAATATCTAATTTATGTTCAATTGAATTATCATTTATATAGCTGATATCTTTTACTACTTTAATATCACTATCTGATTTTGATAAATCAATTCTAGCTAAGTCTTTCAAATATGATTTTTCACTTAATTTCTTCATAAAATGATTTATCATAAATTTTCACCTGTGATCACTATAGAGCAACACTCTGTTCTGTTTTATTTTACAGCTATTACTTCAAAAAGAACACAAATGTACTCTTTATAATTATATTTATAAGCAAATGAATTTTCACTTATATCTATTTTCGAATAATTAGTTAATATTTCCTTCAATTCTTTTTTTGTTGAGTAGTGGTGAGGAACATCTTCTTCACCTTCTCTTCCGCCGACCCTTGTCCCCGGTTCTATTTCTTCGCCTATTTCACAGCTTGGATCGTTTATCGACAGGATATCAAAAAATACTTGCCCTCCCGGTTTAAGTATTCGAAATATTTCAGATAAGGTATTTTCAATATCGATAAGTTTTTGATGGTGAATAGTTGATAAACAGATTACAATATCAAATAAATTATCTTGCAGCGGAAGAGCTTTCATATCGCCCTCGACAACATCGATTCCCAAATCATATTGTTCGGCTCTTGTCTTCAGAATATCAAGCTTTTGGGTATCAATGTCTAAAGCGGTTACTGCCCAACCTCCTGATGCCAAAAATAATGATTTCTGACCATACCCGCAACCTAAGTCAAGAACTTTTAACTTTTCATTTTTGGGGAAACTGTCAATAAATGATCTAAACGAGTTTGAAAAGCTAAGCCCCTTTACTCCAAATATTTCTTCAACTTCCAGATGTTCCATTTTTTACCTTTATCTTATTACAGCATTTTGAAACTTTGTCTTCTCGTCTTCAGTCGTAATTTAATCCGCAATTTTATCTATATCGATTTCGATATAGTCTCTTTGACTTGCAGAAGAGAGTCTTATCTCGATGTCCTGATACTTATACAACGTCCACGTCACAGCTCCTCCATCGACCTCAACAAAAGGATTTTCACCCTCTTCAATCGGGTTGCCGAACTTTATAGAGAGTTGTCTTTTACATTCAGCATATCCTACATTTTTTACGTGTATCCAGATACTTTTCGCAAGATAATCTTCCGCATTGTTTTCGATATCATCAAAATGCAATATGCCGTAGTCTTCTGTGCCAAATATATATCCATCAATGTATGTCTTTATGTAAAATTTGCTTTCAGTGTCAATAACTTTTCTTGGAATACCAATCTCTGCAGCTGTTTTACCAAGCATTTCGACACAATCTAAAAGATCGTCAACTATGATACCGTCTTCGGTATCATTAATTCTGATCTTACTTATTTCGCTTTCCTTGTTGATAGTCTGCTTGTTTGTTTCATTCTTTTTGCCGGTAGTCTGCATGTTTGTTTTACTCTTTTTGTTGGTTGCTGTTTGTCTATCCGTAAAATCCGTGCAGGATGTTTTGGCTTTACATCCAAAAAGGGATATCAAACACAGGAAACAGATGATCTTTATTAACATTTTTCTTAAAACCATACATGGCGCTCCTACTGTATATATTATCTCTCTATGAAATATGTTACAGAAAATAAAAATTCAAGACAATATAAGAAGCAGTTATCAACACGATAAAAGTATCAATAACTGCATTAAAAAAGAACCCCACTTCCTACCCTAGCAGTCAGGTCAGGGCAGTCCAGCATTTATAACATCTTTAAAATAATTAAGGGCTGTCTCAAAAGAATTATCTTTGAGATGGTCCTTTATTATTTCTGAAAACAAATCCTAAGTCTGAAAACAAAGTTAATATAACTTCTGTTTTTGTTTTATTCAGACTATAATTTTAAAAGGTTATTCATATTATTATTAAATTTATAACATCTGGGATGCTTCGTCAGCCCTTTTGTTATTAAGTCTTAGAATTAATCCAGATAAAAAAGTGACTGCTCACTTTTTATCACTGTGCAATAAATACCTGCACTGCTCAAAATTCTGAGCAGAAACCGCTTAATTGTTACTCGCTGCTCACCACTCGCTGCTTACCTTGCAGGTTACTATTTCTTGTTGTTCTTATCTCCAATATTCAGGAGCAGATTTAACAGAATTCCGAAGATAGAAGCGCCTGCGATACAGGGAACTTCGATCCCGAAAAAGGGAATGGATCCGTTAAAGGCGTATTGTCCTCCAAGACCGATGATCATAATTGTCGCAATCACCGCGATATTTTTGGAACTGAACATATCAACCTTTTTGTCAATCATAATTGCGATACCCTGTGCGGCAATCGCTCCGAACAGATAGATTTCCAAACCGCCGATAACAGCTACCGGTATGGAGTAGATTGCGTTTACAAGCGGGGTGAAGAAAGAGATCAGCATCGCAAGAACAGCTGCTGCAATCAGAACCGGAACGGAAAACACTCTGGTAATTGCCATTGCGCTGATATTTTCACCATAATTGGTTCCGGCAGGACCACCGATGGCTCCGGCTACCATATCGCCAATTCCGTCTCCGATCAAGTTGTCTCCCAGCCGATCCGCTATATCGTACCGTTTCGTACTTCCCTTCCTCTTGGCCAGTTCGTTGACATAGATATCCAGCTGATAGACATGCGCAGTGGATTCCGGAATGGTCGCAATGGCAATCGGCATGATTGCCGCAACTGAAATCCAACTTGGTTTAGGAAGGGTAAAGATCGGAAGTGCAAAGATTCCACTGCCTGACTGTTCCGAAAGCACCCTAAAGAAATCTATACCGGTTGCCTGTTTGACAATAAAGGCAACGATTACACCAAGAATCGGGCCTAACAATAGCGGAAGCTGACTCAGTATCCCCTTCAAATAAACGGAAAACAGAATAGTTGCCAGAAGGGTAACCAAGGAAATCACCCATGCCAAATTATTTGCAAGGGCAAGTTGGGAATCGGGAACCGCCGGTGCAGTGGCTGCGTCAGACAGAGCATTTCCTGCCAACGTCAAGCCGATAACCATGGCAATCGGACCGGTAATCGTCGCCGGAAGAAGTTTTTCAATAACATCTTTTCCAAGTTTTTTAACTATAATACCCGCAGCAATAGAAACCAGCCCGGACATGACAATGCCAAACTGCGCAATTGCGATTTTATCGTTAAGGCTCATCCCGAGCAAAGCATCTGATGCCATCAGTCCGCCGATGGCACCAATATAAGAGAAGCTGGATCCATAATATAACGGAATTTTTCCTCTGGTTACCAGAATAAAACACAAGGTAGCAAAACCGCTTGCAAAGATGGTCGTTGAAACATGAAACCCGGTAATTAGTGCGACCGTAATGGTTGCGGGAAACATGACAATAACTTGCTGAATGGCGTAGAGTATCAGTTTCCAAAACGGAGGTCGCTCATCCGGAAGATATCCGATAGCATGTTGTTCATTTTTCATAGTGGAATCTCCTTATTTATATTTTTCTGAACTACGTTCAGAACCACCCCTATCATTTCAGGCAAACAAAACAAGCTAAGAAACTTTGTCTGAAAATACAGATAAGATAAATAAATTATCAAAAATCCGGGAAGTATTTTTGACTTATTTGAGATGCCGTTTATTCTTCTCTGCATTCTAATTCTCTAAAGGTTTCTTACTGTATTGTACACCGTTGACAGTTTAGCAAACGGCTCTTGCTATGTCTAATATTTTAGCTTAATTTTGCTTATTTTTTTCTTCGCAATAAATCTTATTTCGACAAATATGCAGATAAAAGTTTAAGCGCTGCTTTTATCCGGATTACTGCTCAGAAGATGTACTATCAGAAGATGAACTGAGTGCAGCATTACTTTTATCAATACGATAATTTCTAACATAGAGGAGCAGGTCAGTTCCCACCATAATTAAATTAAGTACATAGAAGAACAGAACATACCACTTAAAGCCGGGGCTCGTCAGTTTACTGATTATACCGCAGATATACCCTCCAAAAATGAACAGAAGAAACAGTAAGCTTTTTCCCTTGGTCGTCCTTACCTTGTAGGATTTAATCACATTCATCGGCCAGGAAAACCCGAAAGAAACAATCATCACAACTTCCATTAATTCATAAAATTCCATATTTACTCTGCCCTCCTCCGGTTGCACACCTTACTGAACTTAATTATTGTTTCATTAACACAAATAGGTAGTACATGGTGACCTAAATTAAGAAAATTTGAATGGTGTACCAACTATAGCAAAAACCAGAGCTCCTTTTCAAATTTTTTAGAACAAATAGAAATTAACCTTGGTTGTTCAAGCAGAAAATTAAGAATTAGTTTGCTCTGATTTGAGCAGAGCGATAATCCAATCGGACCAACTAAAAAACTGCGGACTCTAAGTCAGCAGATTTTCGTTTTGAAAGTAAAATCTATTTTGATGCAATTGGCACACCCTGCAGACTTTTCGTTAAAAGGTTCAGGAAGTATCGTTAAAAGGGTGCAACGTTTAATACAGTACTGCCATATACCGTGTAATTCTTATATAAGTCTGTTAACTTTTTAACGGTTTCTTCTGCTTCACGTTTAATATAATGAGGAATGATAGATTTCTCTAAGAGAGAAATCTTCATTAAAACCACTCATCTCGTAAAACTCCATATTTGACACTATCATAATATAAACCTTGCCAATATCTTACTTTTCTAATTTGTGCTTCTTTCTAAAATCCTGGTTTTTCTGCGACTCGCATCATCCTCGTATTGCCTGGCCACGTAGTTAAGCCTATATGTTCCAGACCGGGATAAGGTTTGTTAATTTCCTGCATTTAACAATAATTCATATAGAATTTCTTTAAGTGTAAAGATATTAAGAGAAATTGACAATCCGCTGAAGCAGCTAATTTATAAACCTTATCGCAGACTTGTCTGATGAAATATCTACCGTGAGATAAGGCAATAATACACTCTTGATAATTTCGCTGAACTTCAATAATTTCCGGTTGTGACAAAGGTGAAATATTTCTCGCGGTTCATTTTCAACTAATATTTCCGACTTTTCTAAAATCATAGTCTTAATCTTTTCAGTATTTAAAACTGAAGGTGATTTACCTGCAAAAAATTAAGAATGTAATATTTTACATATAAGAATACGTATCAATTCCAATTTTGTATTAATATGTGTATGAATTTCCGTCTTCTGAAACCGCAGAAGAATGGGCAGGACAATTATCAGCTGAAGTTTTAACATAAATATTATTCTCGCTATCAACACTTGAAGAAATACGACTATCAAAGTCAAAAGCCAGCGTAATATTGCACCAAGGAGAAAATGATAACATGAAAAGAAAGAAAAAAAGATGTACAGCTAATACAACCGGACAGATTGTTAATATCCGATCTAAAGGTTTGGATTGTCCCACCATCATTACAGTTCAATATCAAGTTGATAATCAACTATATGAAGTTAAGGAATCGATTAAGCTAAGGAGTGAAATAATAAAATTAGGTTTTTTACCCATAGGTCAAAGGAAAATACCGGTTATGGGTAATACGGCAGTGGGTAATCCGGCAAGAGTAAGTTATAATCCTGATAATCCGTCTGATGCATATTTAACAGATAATATCGGCATAATGAATTGTTAGATTAATTGCACTCTTATGAATTAAACAAGGGTTCTTCTCTTAAATCTACATCTTCCTCTATCTCAATATCCTCACAAACAATCGTCAAATACTTAAGATCTTCCTCTGAAGAAATCAGGAAATGAGCCTCATAACCTTCTGAAATCCTATAGAGTTCTTCATAGAGGTAATAAGTATTGGAGTAAAGTTGACTATCTTCGTCTCGGAGAAGATTAATCACCAGACCCTCTTCCTTATCGAGTTTTAATAAGTTCTTAAAGCGAATTCTGACAAAGGGAGATACATCCCATATACCGTCCATGCGCAGGATAAAGCTTATGTCCTTTCCTTCTTGTGTGATGGAGATAAAACCGGCATCGTGAAAATAGAATCGCTCTTTAATTTCATCCGGTATTTCTTGATTAGCTAATAGTTCTTCCGCCTCTCCATTAATTGCTTCAAACTGAGCCGTGACCCTTATTTCTTCTTGAAGAACCTGCTTGTATATAGAGTTCGGAAGCAAACCTAAAGCAAGAAGGCGCTTGTCTACTTTTTCCAGAACCCAGGAGGGAAGATCTTGGAAATCATCTTCCAACATATATTTGTAATTATCTTCAAAGAAAACTTGTGTTTGCGTAGAATCAAAGGGCAATCTGTGCTCAAATGCTTCCATCAGCTCTCTCTGATTATTTTCTATCACTGCTCTTGCTTCGGCAAGAGTCTCTGGGTGATAAAACCTACCGGTTTCGGAATCTTCAAAGAGAAAATTTTCCGAATCGAATGTACTTTCGTCTCCCAAAAGCTCTTCTAACGGCATAGAAGGTGGCGTATCATAAGCAATATGTTCGATTTCAATCTCCGCCCTCAACTTCTGCTCGTAAAGCTTAAGGATGTCTTGGTCAGTATAATTCTTATCCGGAATAGGCTCATAACAAGCAGTCATATTAACTTTCTGCATGAGAGCATACCATTCTTTGGTGTAATATTTCATTGAAAAACACTCCTATAAAATATGATCATAGCCGGTTTCCGTGAGCTTAATGATTATCGTTTCTGTAATCTTTCTCATTTTGATACACTTTGATACAATTTTCAAATCAACCGAAGAATCAAAATTAATTTAATAATAAACTCCGAGTTTCGAGTAATTGGTTTTAAACTGCAATCCAGGAAAAAACCATGTTGATTTAAAACCTGTTTTCATAGAACTTTTTCATGAATTTTTTCAGAATATTCTTCAGCCGAATATCGTAAAGTGCCAAAAATTCCAGCTCTGCAGATTTCAACTTGAAAAAACAGAATATTTCGCATAAATAAAGACGACTCAGGATTGTATCCGTTTTGTCGTCCTTTTATGGCATCCTACAGTAAAACTAATACAATCCACTCGGAAATATTGCTTGGGTGCATTTGGGTGCAAATTGTTAATTGGGTGCATTTCTAGAAATTGGGTGCACCACTTAGATTCTAGTGCAAATCAATGCTCCAAGCTGTCTTTATCCAGCAAAAAGTCGTAAATATTCATGATTGTGATACCATATTCGTTGCGCCAGAGAGGTGTCTCATGGGCAACAACAATTATTTTTTTGAATGAATCCGGTATTTTTACAAGCGAAGCCTGTTCCTGATTCATTTTTTTCAAATCCGGTATCGCGAAAGCAGACTGGATATAGTATCGCTGACTTCCTCTATTAGCAACGAAATCAACTTCGAGCTGTTTGCGTGTAATCTTTCCTTCTTTGTTTTTTTCGTCGTGGATAACAATGCCTACATCCACGGAATAGCCGCGTATCAAGAGCTCATTATAAATGATGTTTTCCATCAGATGTGTTACCTCATACTGACGAAATTCCAGTCTTGCATTTCTAAGTCCGACATCACAATAGTAGTATTTGCTTGGAGTCGAGATATATTTTTTCCCTTTAACATCGTAGCGACTCGCCTTTGAAATCAGGAAAGCGTCGATAAGACAATCGATATAAGTTGCAATGGTCTTGTTTGATACGCCCTTATATCCATTGCTGACAAACGTATTAGCCAATTTATTCGGATTAGTATTTGAACCTACGGAGGAAGCTAGAATATTCACAAGAATATCCATGATGTTGTCACCACGCAGGTTGTTGCGGCTAATAATATCATCCAAATATACTTTATTAAATAAATTTTTGAGAAAATTCTCCTTTTGTTCCGGTCTGCGTTGCTCAACTATTTGCGGCATTCCTCCATAAAGACTATATTCTTTCCACGCTTCCGTTTTCGTCCCGTTGAAAACCGAGTAGAATTCCGAGAACGAAAGCGGATAAATCCTGACCTCATCCCCTCGACCGCGAAATTCTGTCAATATATCGCTCGATAAAAATCGCGAATTGCTTCCCGTTACATAGATGTCTGCATTTTTAATGCGGTTCAAACCATTCAGTAATTTTTCAAACCCTTCGACTAGCTGAATTTCATCTAATACGATGTAATAGGTACGTTCATCGGTAATTTTATTCCTGACATGCTCGCCAAGCAGCTTTCGATCCAACAATGCCTCATTCTGCTCATCGTCGAGTCCTACCATGATAATATGGTCTTCGGATACTCCGGAGTCGATTAACCAGTCGCGATAAATGTTAAATAACAGGTAGGATTTTCCACACCGCCTTATTCCCGTAATAACCTTAATCATTCCGTTTTCTTTTCGATCTATCAGCCGCTGAAGATATATATTTCGCTCTATTTCCATTTACCATTCCTCTCAATTATTTGACCTTTTTAGTAATAGCATTATATCACAAACAAGGATTTACTGGTGATTCAATGTATCCCGTCTCTCGGCGTCGCCGCAATCCGGCATTTGTAAGAGAAAAACTGAGTAGTCAGAAAGGGAGTGTTATATCTTCGCTAATGCTAATAATTTTTAATTCAATTTTATGACCGTTTTAGTTATAGAGTTTATGTTGCGGTAATCTCTTCTTCGCAAAAACAATTACTTTTTTTTGACCAGAGAAAAAACTTTTTTGTTTTGGCTACATATTTAATCGACAAAACATCTCATTCAAAACTAACTACGAATTAACTTTCTTGATTTCCTCTGCCACCCTACTTGCTAATAGTCTATATCTTGCAAGTGTATTCGGGTTTTTACCGCAATATTCGCGATTAATTTCTTGATTAGGTTCATATGCCAAAGGAATTCCATACAGAGTAAATTGATCACTTGTCAAATCAATATATTTACCGTCAATTTTATTAAAGTAGTGAGTCCCTCCTCCCGAAACATTAACCCTGTGAATACTTCCACCAAACAAATCGTATACCAAAGTAGCAGTGATAGCACATTGGCCATACGTCGGATCATTATTAATATCGAAATCCGGATCATTCTGGTATGAAGGATAAGCAGTCTCTTTTGTCCATGCTTTAAGTAAGAATCCAAACAGATCATTAATTGTTTGAATTGCTTTATCAGGATCAAAATTTTTCCGCGTAATTTTTTCACCATACTCGGAACCAAAATATAAAATTTCTCATTTTGAATTTGTATAAAACATAAGCTATCTTCTCCTTAAGAATATGGGAACAACGCAAAATTCATAGTACTTCTAGTTACAAGTTTTAATGCTAAATATTATGTGTTCCACCATACAATATATATTCTGATAGAAACAAAGAATAAACTCCAGTATAAGAACAATAAAATCGAAAAACAAACATATCTTGAAAATCAAAATTAATATCTCATAAATAGCTTAAATTATGGCTTTAATCAAATTTGCCCTTTAGATGTTCGTGCGGACTATAAATATGTTCATAATCATCGGTTTCAACTATAACTTCAGCTTCAGACGAAAATTGAATAAATCTTTTCCTGATAAACCCAAATCGAACTATGCTTTTTTCATCTAAAGCATAAATTATTTTCATATCCGGTGATAATAGATCATGTGCCATGTTACTATTCCCATCTAACTATTATTTCAGATTTCGATTACATTAAAATATATATTCGCTGAACAGATACCTTTTCTATTCTGTATTATAATATTCTGACATCCATACCCTGTGTTAAACAATAACCGTGCGACAAAGAAACAATACCCCTGATTAATATTAATCTCTAATCACTGATATATAGGATCCAATTTCATTCTCATCATGGATACCCAAAACTACCACGGTAAACGTCTCAAGGTACCATCTAGGAATATCTCCTCCAAATGAGAAATGTATGACACCTCCAAGTTCAAACATTTTTCCGGACTCGTCCATTATAGTACTTATCTTACCCCTACCAAATATATTATTCGGAATACATATGGTTACAACACCATCACGAACCGAGTATTTATCTTTGCAGATAATCTTATGATAGGTTTGCCCATCTATCTCAATCATTCTATCGCCAGACTTCAAATAATTATCGTATTCCATTTCCATCTTACTACGATTAGGCACTATTGATCCTCACATTTATACAAAACTCAAATTAATATTTCAGTTTCAGTATAAATGAATTCAACTATTAGATCACCTCTCAATTATTTTATCTAATGCTCAAAAGTACTAGGTGATTCGTAGTACAGTAAAACCAATACAATCCAATCGGAAATATTGCTTGGGGCATTTAGGTGCAAAATTAAAACTTGGGTGAATTATTAAGAACTGTGACTACAAGTAGAAAATGACGTAATTTTCTTTTCAACATTTTCGATGCAAATCCTATAGCAGAAGAAAGCGGCGTCCTTTGACACAGACATAGTCGGCAGGGATCAGCAGCGCTGTTTTCTCGTTCCCGAAAGGACCTGCAAAAATAGATGCTTAACCTTACTCATAATTTTTTCCCACAATTTATGTTTGCATTTAAGGGAAAACAGGAATATTTACGAAAATTAATTAAATCGAACATAGTAAGTACTCCGCCCGCTTCCTCCTCTTTCCAGTTCGCCGGATACCAGCAATTTTCGAAGAGCGCCTTCAATAGAACTTATACTGAGTGAGGGACAAAGTTCCCGTATATCCTGTTTGGTAAAACGACCTATCTTATTCATCGTCGCACGTCTTACTGTTTCTAGAGCCGAAAGTTTCGTCTCTACAAGAGCATAACGGTCTTCAAAGTCGTTATAGGCAGCAAGAATCGTTCCAAGTAAGTATTTAATGAACGGAACCGCATCTGCCTCACCTTTATGCCAGCCTACTTGGGCTAGCGCTAGTGCATCGTAATATAGATCTTTATTCATAGCAATTTTTGCTTCCAGTGATATATACTTGCCGACATAAAATCCATTTCTATACAAAAGCAAAGTCGTTAGGAGACGGCTCAATCTACCATTACCATCGTTGAAAGGATGGATGCAAAGAAAGTCATGAATGAATACCGGTATAACAAGCAAGGGTTCTACTTCCAAATTGCCGATTATACGATTATATTCTTCGCAAATTCTATCTAATGCCTCTGGCGTTTCATTCGGTGCTAACGGAGTAAATATTGTTTTTGCTTGACCGTCCGGATAAGTTGCACTGATATAATTCTGTACATTCTTTGTTTTACCTGCCATCGGGTTATTCATGTAATTATATAAAATCTTATGGAGTTGCAGGATATAGTTTCGAGAAATGGGAATCGTGTCAAAGCTCTCGTGGATGATATTGAGTACATCACGGTAACCTGCAATTTCTTGTTCATTACGATTTCTTGGTGTTGTTTTCTCTTCTACTAACTGTCTGATACGAGTACTCGTTGTTACAATTCCCTCAATAGCATTCGATGCTTCCGTGCTTTGTATCTTTGCAATCTCGACCAATTTTTTGAGTTCTTCAGGACGTTGCTTAAGGTACATTTCTTGCTTTCCGGCTCCTTTATATATGGCAGCAATCAGGGCAATAATCTCAGAATCCCATTTTTGGTTTTTGAGTTCTGAGTAATTAAATGTTCTCATCATCTCACCTCCGATCTTTCCCTTAAATTATGCCAACAAATAAGGGGAAGCGCAATAAAATAAGGGAAGAAAACCATTTGAAGCGATTACCAGTACCATCCACATCGTTTTACTCCGCAAATTATAATTTATCTGATTGAATTGCTATAACCATCAAATCAATTAATAGTTAGTCTTGTATAATCGATTTGTCAACAAAAATATTATATTATCATTGCAATTAAAGTTGATTTTTAACTATTTTTAATAAGTTGAACTGAATATAGCAATGAAATTATACTTGGCAGTCCAATCCAAATCGCAAGCACAATTAGTGATTCATCAACATGGAATCCAAGCTAACTCAACAGGCACTTACTGTGTATTGAGTGTTCCGGATGCAAAGCTTATAAACACCAGCCCATATACAAGGGGAGATATACCCGGTCATTTTCAACCTTCATCTGTTTAGGGTGTAAGACATATTGTGTTCCAATTCGCTTTCCAAACTTATTCTTAAACCTGTCCAAGGAAGTTGTACCATATTGGCGAGGAGACTTCACTTCGATGGGACTAATTCGCGGCTTACCGGCTGCATCGGCATAAGGACGAGTGATCAGAAAATCAATTTCCATGCGTTCTTCACCCTCTTTATGCCCCGATTGAGAGTAGAAAAAGAGCTTATGACCGGTAGCAACGAGCATTTGGGCCACAAGATTTTCTACCAGCATACCTTCATTAATTCCGATATTACCCCTTAAAACAGAGTGATAAACCGATTCGTCGGTAATATTCTTATCTGCAAATGCCAGTGTAACAAGAAGTCCCGTGTCTGACATGTAAGACTTAAGTGATCTGTACTCTTTGTTTAGAGAAAGTCCCACGATGGGATCGGTAGATGCATAACAGATATTGCTTATACGAGCATCTGCAAGCCAGAAGAAAGCTTCCTCATAATCTCTCATACGTGCATTTTTATCTAAAGATGCAAGTGTAAATTTCTTTTCTCGCTTAGACAATTGCCCCGGAATGTTATCAAGTACGGACACTACTTTGAACTCGTAGCCTCCGGCAAATCTGGCAACATCATTTCTATATAGAGTAAGAATTTGCCTCTTTTCTTGATCGACAACCGAGAAATTTCTTTCTTCAATATAAGTTGCCACAACTTTTGGCATACCGCCGACCAGCATATATTCACGCAACAGTCCGGAGGCACGCCTATGTAAACCTTCCGGCAAAGGTTTAAGCTCTGCAAATTGCTGACGAATCAGAGTTGACAAATTCTCCTCACCCATACCCCAAAGGAACTCTTCAAAATCGAGCGGTTCAAGTGCTAACGTCTCCTCTTCAGAAGGCAGAACAATTTTATCAATATTTTGCTTGATAGAAAGTAAAGATCCCGTCTCAATATAATCGTAACGACCATCGGCAACTAAATATTTTATTAAACCACGCGCTTGAGGAAACATCTGCACTTCATCAAATACCACCAGAGAGTCACCTTTAACTAAAGTGACACCATAAAATGCCTGAAGATACAAAAACAAGGTATCAAAGTCCGTACGATAATCTTCAAAGTAATTTTTTACTTCAGTCGGCGCTTGGAAGAAATCGATAACAAGGTAGGAGCTGTATTCATTTTTGCCGAACGTTTCAGCCAATGTGCTTTTACCAACACGCCGTGCACCTTCAATTAACATTGCGGTTTTCCTATGTGTATTATGTTTCCACGCGAGTAGTTTGTCGTAGGCTTTTCGTTTGAGCATAGCACATCCTCAGAGCTTTCTTGAAGCTAATCGATAAATTTTCAGTTTATATTTACCTACACTATACACGAATTGCACACGTCCTGCAAAACTTAGACAAGTAAAATTGACACGTTCTGCAAAATTACAGCATGCACTTTTTACACGCTCTACAATATTTTCTCAGTTTTCAAAAAACATATCTAACTGAGAAAAAAGCAAATTAATTTCATAGCATAATAGCATTCTCGTCGAGCAAAAATTGTTCTACACCTATATATAGTATTCCATTATTATCTTTCCACGGTTTTATATAATCACGAACCACGACAATTTTGCCAAAGGAGTCGGGAATTCTGATTAACGATGCAATCTCCTGTTCTCTTTTTTCAGGATTGACAATCAATAAAGCAGATTGAATATAATAACGCTGTTCCCCTCGATTAACAACAAAATCGACTTCAAGCTGTTTTCTTATCTTTTTTCCTTCATCTGTTTTTATATTCTGCTCGACAACCCCAACATCCACATCATACCCTCTGCGAATCAAGTCACAATAAAGCACATTTTCCATAATATGTGTCTCCTCTTGCTGGCGAAAACCAAGCTTTGCATTTCGCAAACCGACATCTGTATAGTAATATTTCACCGGTGATTGCATATACTTTCTTCCTTTTACATTGTAACGTTTTGCTTTGCTTATCAGAAAGGCCTCTGCGAAAAATCCCAGGTAATTATCTATTGTTGTTGAGTTGATGCGAATTTTCTTTTCACTTAAAAAGGTGTTTGATAATTTTGTCGGATTCGTCAGCGACCCGATGGAAGAGGCAACAATATCTAAAAGATCGTCTAAAATCATCGCATCATTCTGAATATTATGACGTTCTAAAACATCCTTTAAATAAGTACGTTGAAATAAGTCACGTAAATATTGACTTTTCTCCTCATGACTCTGCAATTTTAAAACATAGGGCATCCCCCCGTAAGTATAATAATCAAGCCATGCATTTCGCTCGTTTCCTTCATATGCCTCAATAAATTCCGCAAAGGAAAGTGGATAAACACGAATGTCATCGCCTCTATCACGAAATTGGGTTAGTATATCGGTCGAAAGCATCTTGGAGTTACTACCCGTCACATAGACATCTACGTTTTTAATCTTCATAAGACCGATGATTACATCAATGAATCCCAGCTTTGTATTTTTATCATCCAGATAAGGATTCCGGATTTCTGTTACAAACTGTATTTCATCAATCATTACATAATATTGTTTTGTTTTATCTACAATCTTTTCCCTAACGTATTTATCTAATTCAACAGGATTTCGATATTTTGCATTAGAAAATTCATCCAAAGCAAGATGAATAATTTGATCGGCAGAAATTCCATTGTCAAGTAGATATTTTGTATACAATTCAAATAAGAGATAGGATTTTCCACAACGACGGATACCGGTTATTATTTTAACTCTGCCATTATCTTTTTTATTTATTAGCTTTTCCATGTATTGGGTTCTGGCAAATTCCATTTTGTTTCACCTCGCTTTGTCAAATATTATTGCAGATTCCGCGTTTTTTCTTCGAGTTTATTAAAGCTTATTGAATGATAAATGTCAACTTAACACGAATTTTTTCTGCGGATTCCGCATTTTTTCTTTTTTTGTTGAAAAAATTACTTATTAGATACAAATATGTTTTTAGAAATTCTGCCCTAAAACAGAAAAAACAAAGAGAAAATTGCGACAAAGAAGACAGGAACTTTTACGTTAGTGTTCACGCAGGTGATGAGAGAAAACTCATCTTCTATCTTAGGAACGGCGAAGTAACGGAAATCATCCTAGACTAATAAAGTTAAAGTTTGTAATAAAAAACACTCCCTAATTGCGCAAACAATTACAGGTCTAAGTTTTCTAAAGTAATTATTACTAGCTCCGGACGATTATTTATTCTTATAGGGATAATGCTATTACCTAGGCCTCTACTCACAATCATATTCGTAGAACCGTTTACGTAAAGACCACTATCGTACTTAGGGAAAAAGCCTTGATTAGGTGCAACTAAACCACCTGCAAATGGAATTCTTACTTGCCCACCATGTGCGTGACCCGACAAAACCAAATCCACCTTGTGCTTTACATAAACTTCAAATTGTTCCGGTCTATGCGAAAGAAGAATCTTATAACTCTCGTCTTCAGCAAAAGGCTCAAGAGCCTCATCAAGGATAAAGGTCTGAACGGACTCATCTCTATCGACGGTGTCAGGATCTTCAAGTCCTATAAGAGAAATTTTCGCACCTTGCTCTTCGAGAATTATCTTCTCATTTTCTAAGATATTAACGCCCATACTTTCTAAACTTGATTTAAGTGTTGTGTATTGGTCGCCAATCCAAGCCTCATGATTTCCTGTTACAAAATAGCATGGGGCTATTTTTGTCGCTTTCTCTATAAAATCCAAGGCTACCTTGATATTCGTATGATTAGCATCCACTAAATCACCTGTAATCGCAATTATATTTGGTTTTTCATTAGAAAGAAGATTGAGCAGCTTGCTATTTTCTTTGCCAAATTCTGCATTATGCAAATCAGATACTTGTGCGATTTTATATTGATTAAAAGCTGATGGAATTCTAGATGATTGCACATTATAGTGTGTTATACCAACAGTGACATTTGACCAAATCGTATGCACAATTAGAATCAATATTAAAAATAAGAGGATTAAATATACAGGCTTTCTAGCTGCTTTCTTTCGTTGTTTCATCGTTTTCTCTTTCAAAGATTATAATTTACTTCTTTTAAACCGAGTTAAATTATACTTACCGGAAATACTCTTATCAACAGGAAATTAATTATGCCCAATACCGAACTAGCGACACGAAACTTTTAACCAGCTACACGAAAGCCATACCGGCGATATGAAACTAAACAAGCGATACGAAACTCCGAGTTTCGTGTAGGTGGTTTCACAAGCGAATGGAAAGGTGCAGTAAAACGCCAAAACATCGAAACTTTAACCCTTTTTGCACCCTTTCTTTTATTTGAGCAATCTCTGAAACCACTGTCCTATCAACGTTTCAGGGCATAAAAAAGACGACTCAGGATTGTATCCGTTTTGTCGTCCTTTTATGGAGGCACCATCCAGATTTGAACTGGAGAATAAGGGTTTTGCAGACCCCTGCCTTACCACTTGGCTATGGTGCCGATTAAATAATGACCGCTTATCAATTTGAATGATATGGCGGTCATTTTGTGGAGCGGGATACGAGATTCGAACTCGCGACTTTCACCTTGGCAAGGTGACACTCTACCACTGAGTTAATCCCGCATTTAGCAATTATTTAGCAATTAATTGCCTATTGGTTTTAACTGCTTTGCTATATTATCAAATGATTTTACTTGTGTCAAACAATATTTATCCCGGATTCAGTCCGTAAGAAATCGCAGTTTGTCTTGAAGTCTAATAAAAAATTCTTGTAACATCAGCGTGGTTGGTATTTTTGAAAACATATTTAGTATAGTTTCCTGATTATAGCTTCCTGATGTAAAACGAATTTACGTAATCAATTCCAGTCTTTAGAATTTCTCGTCATTTGGAAGAACTTCATTTTCAAAAAGATCAGGGCATAAATCTGTCATTGAAATTTGCCTGTATTCAACGTCCTCATATTCAAATCTATAATCTCCCGACAGAATATGTCTCTTTTTGTAATCTTCTACATATTTATTTCAATAAAATGAAACAAATCAATAGAGTAAACTTGTTGTAGGTTGAGAAAGTCCAACTTATTCTATCGGTTCAAGATTAGAACTAATTACCGACTTCCACTATGTTTGTCAATTAATATATACAAGCCATCTAACCACCTGTTTTTTTATACAAACAGAGACCACTTGCTCTTCTATCCATGCATATTGAAAAACCATATTCGGAGTCTACTTTATTCCTCTCTTCTCCAACACAACAAAGACCATCAAAAGAATCCATACCTGGAGAAAAAGGTTTAAAATACTCACATTTACCAAGTCCTGCATAAGATTTTTTTGATCTTTCATCGTTAATGCTATATAGTGTTGAATTATCACTCTTTGATTCGATTTCTTCGTCCGAGCTTAAAAACACTCCTTTGTCTTTATTATTATTGATCCATTCGATCGGGTCAGCTACATCACTTGGCACCTGCCATATTAAATAACCATTCTTTTCTGATCCCTCACAAAGAGACGAATATAAGCCATCAGTTTGCTTTACCGGAGTTTGAGCAATCGCAAGAATATTGTTGTCCTTTTTAACTAATCTGGTAGAAGAGTAAAGTCTAAACCAATAAGAAACACTGAATGGCATATATGCTCGCAAAACACGTCCCATTGCATCCATGTACAATGCATCACTTTTAAACCTCATCATTTCTTTCCATGGTGCAATACCTCCTAGAGTAAGAGATTTAAGATCTGGATAGATTGTCTCAAAGTCAGCTGAAATAAGCTGAGTTTGGTAATCTTCGAAATTTAACGTATGTGTAATGACAGGCGTTAGGTTGTTTTTATGAACTGTTATGGGCTTTACAGAAGATACGTCTGGATGCTTTAAAGGATGTTCATTTTCAAACATATACACTAATAAAAGTCCGTTTACAGCTTCTAATTCGTAATTTGTTAGCGTTGGAGCATAAACTACTTCATTATCTTTATAAATCAGATAACCATAATACCGTATGTACTCTTGTGTTTTCTCAGGCAATTTATCTTCAAATATATTTTCCGTTATACCTATCCATTCCCCACTGTAAGTTAGTAAATTTAGTTGATTACCTTCAGGAATCACGAGTATCTTCTCACCGTTACTCACCTTTTTGGCAAGATTCGTATCAATACTAATGTATAATCTCTCGTGCGACACGAAAGTTGCTCCGTCAGGAAGTGTCTTTAATGGGCTCCGTTCAAAAGCAACTACATTAATCTTAAAATCAGGAGCATGTTCCAATTGAAAAGTGGTATGGTCAGCCACTTCGGCAGTTAAGCGTATAGTAGGGTCGAACAAAAAACCCAGTAACACCATGTACATAACCCCTTCTGAGAGAAGTCCTATTATTTTATCATTAATTTTTGCTTGAATTTGTAAATTAGAAGTAATACCAAACTCTATTGGTACTCCACAATTATAAATTTTATTATCATTACTGACTTTATCCAACCAAATTTCATCGTCAAAAATCACCCTTTCTTCTTGACTTAATAAAAAATCATACATAAGACATATCCTCCAATTTAAATTTGCACCTTATAAATTTCCACTTCACCTGAATGATTTTTTACCAATCAGTTAACATGAATCACAATACAAACAACAATTTGAATTATTTATTGCCTATACACCTATTAACATAAACCTAATGACTGTCATCTATTAAATCACGAAAAAAGTCACGTATAGCAAAAAAAGTGTTATATGGGGGCAAATTACTCCCTGGACGATTATAAAGAAATAATCTCCAATTAGGCACTCGAGCAGCAATAATCCCTAGAATACCAAAAGCTAACAGTACAACAGCAAGAAACGCACTCACTCCAAACAAGAAGATTGAAACTAATAAAGCAATCAGAGGAGTTTTGGCATAGGCAAATATAAACTTCTTTTCAGTTTCATAATTTATTCTTTCCTCCATATCTTTTACAGCTTTACGAAGTTCATTAATATCTACTTGGGATTCTTTTTTTAAAATTTCTGCATATTCACAATCTATATTATTGGCTTCTATATGAACTTCTGTTGGTATAGTTTGCTTTAGTTTATCTATGATAGAACTTGCTTGTTTAAGTTTATTTATTCCCAAAATGGTTTGATAAACTTCTCCGTCAATGTTGAATTCTTCAAACATACTGAATAAATCGTCGTAATATGTGAATGCTAAAATGAGTTTACGATAAGAATCATGAACTAACTGACCTTTTTGATTTAACATTTGTCTTACATGACCCGCGTCACTATTTTCTCGAAGTATCCCAAAATAAATTGCAAACAAAACTATATCATCAGGAAATTTTTGCAATCCTTGGTCCGCATATTTAGAAGCATAAGAAAGATGATTATTTGTTAATAATAATTTCGCAATCATACGATATGCTTCTCGTTCATCTCCTTTACGAAAAGAAATTTCAAGTGCAATATCAAAATATTTAGTTGCATTAGCAGGTTCGTTAAAATCTATTTTACTTGCTGCTAACATAAAATTAGCCCAGAAACTGTCTGGATAAGATTTTTGCTTTAATGTTGCATATACTAATGCCTCTGCTTTATCTCCAGCATCTCTTAGATTAATATATTCTTGCCACCACAACAATTGTTCCGAATCATTGTGTGAAAAATCTGTATTAGTTATTTGTTTATCTTGTGTAGACTTTTCTGTTCTTTCTGCATCTAATTGTTTATTATTATTTCCAGTATCATTCTGCACGCTGAAAGATAGCTCTTCTGTTGTTACTTCATCTGTATGATATTCAATATTTTCGTCATATCGAATCTCCAAAATTGAGTCTCCAAAATATCTTGCAATTCGAACATGTCCGACTGCTTCAATGGCTCTTATATACCATGAGATAGCTTGCGGATAATAACTGGAATCTTGACACTTATCTTGACACTTATTAGCATAATAATTAGAAAGAGAGACTGCTGCATCTTTAACTCCTAGTTCGTATGCCTTCTCAAGAAGTACGATGGCACGGTTTTCATTACATTCAACACCATTTTTCCCCTTTAACAATAAGTCACCATAAATATAGAGACCACCAGGATCATTTGCCTCTACTACACGTTCTAAGATGTTTATAGCTTCTTCAGTCTTGCCGGAAATTTGCAGATACATTAATGCTAAATATATACGTGCCTGATAGCAATCTTCATCAATATTATCGAGAATTTCCATTGCCTTCTTTTTATCTATAGGCAATCCTTCAGCTCCCTCATTATATAGGGTTGTTAAATGAAAAGTTGCTCCTTCATCTAATGTTCCTTCTTCCAAAGCTGCAATCCATAAATCACTTAACTCATTTTCATGTTCTAAAGAAACACTTTTAGCTTTTAATAATAAAATTAAATTACTTCTGGCAGCTGGGTGAACATTGGCAATTTTTCTAAAATAGTATGCTGCCTTTACCGGATCGTGGATTTTTCCTTCTTTGCTTAAATGTAGATAGCCCAGCCTAAAAAAACCTTCCATATCTCCTAAATTGGCAGCCTTCTCATAATACTTCTTTGCTTCTTCTGAATCTTGCTTGACCATAATTCCACGTTCTCTTATAAGTCCTTGAAGATTATAATTAGGTGGATTATCATATTTTGATAATAAATCAGCTATCTTCAAAATCCTCAGGTTTGAGTACTCAGTCCCAGATGAGGAAAAGATATACAAGCAAGCATATTCATACAAACTCTCCATCAAAATTAATAATAATTTATCATCACTATTGGCTAACATGATTGAATGCTGTTCAATCATCAAGTTAAACACTTCATCCGACACATCAAACAATATGTCCTTCATCATTTTAATCAGAACATCCTTACCCTCAGCAGAGCCAATCGCTATTAACTTATGAGCCTCATTTTCATATTTTTCAGCAACTTCGCCTGAAAGCAAAGCAGCGGATAGTAAAGTTACAGCCGAGGGGTCACCTTTACCCACTTCATAGATTAAAATTCTTGCATAGTATTCCCAAGGTTCATGAGGCACTGTAATTTTTCCACTATGAGCTCTGATATGATTCATTAAATCGTAAGCAGCATTGATCTCACCTAAACTAAATGCTTTATTTAAGCACAGATATACCTCTGTTATATTGGGTGTAGGATTTAGTTCATGCCCTAAAATAACACCTTTATAATAATAAGCTTTAGCAGCATTTTCAGGATATTTCGCTATATATTCATCCAGTAAAGAAAGAGAACGACTCGGATACTCTCCTCTCGTATCACTTTCTGATATATCATCCAAGATTGAACTTAATTCTTTTTGTGCTAAATTTTCCGTCAAATCTGAAATATCAGGCTCGGATAGACAAGAATTACACTGTGAATCTTTAACTGAGCCTTGTTTTAAACTTTGAAGTGAACTCGGAACCTCCAGTAGTTCTAAACTATTTATGTCATCGTTATTTGAATCACTATCACCATTTAACACAGGCCGTGCTTTCTCTCCACATAGTGGACAAAAAACAAAATCCTTGTTTAATTTTTGGCCACAACATTCACAAAACACATTATTCATAAGTCAATCTCCTAAAACAAAGCCATGGTTTAACCATTAATTAGATGAGTTAATATAAGCAACTCCACAACGACATCGGTCTCTAAAACTCATAAATATTCGCAATAAAACATATATTATTTAAACAGTACACTTTATATCATTACAATGCAACGATACTTCTATCATTCGCATTTAATTTTAATTCAACGGGAGGAACAAATCAAATCAATAAACTTGGAGATTATCCGATACGTTAGAGGCTAGATGGGTGGTGGAGTGTGTCGATGAAGCCAAGAAAAAACGTCAAAGCAGTTAGGCTCTTATTTTGCCCATTCTTTTTTCATAATTTTAGGACATTCTTTGACTATCATTTATAACTCTTAAAATTCTCTTCAAATCTTGAAAATTATCATCCTCATTAATACAGACCTATATCCAATTCTTTATCACTTCTTCCATCCATTGAAACACTGCGTCTGCAAGAATGCGACGATACGGTTGCTCTCTTGATACAATATCATCATAGACCGGAGGAAGTTCGTGCTTTAAAGCTAAGTTGTTTAAAGCTTCTACTATTCCTATTAAGGAATTATGTGCTGAAGTTCGTTTTTCATCAGTAACTGACAGCATATTCTGATAGTCCTCACGATCAAGAATTCCACCATCATATATTTTCGACTTTATCTACATATCAAACACAACGTTATGGTAGCTTTCGAAAAAGACATCATAGCTTCATATATAAAATCAATTATTTCCCTATCATTTTCATAAAAACGAATAAGCTCTTTAATTGTATCAATATCTATCTTCATCCTGACTTAGCTCCTTTCAGTTAGCCGAAAATTTAAGCATTTTTCAAATCTATAACAACCTAAACCCTTCCGGCTATGCCGTTTTATATATCAACTGTAAGTTTAAACACGCTACTTTATAATTACATGAAACGAGGATGATAATTGAAGACCTCGTCATTGGATAATTTCCAACATCCTACAGCCCCGATATACCTGAAGATAAGGATATTGGTTCCAACTAAATATAAAAAGTAGTTCTTCCCCTTGTGCATAAAGCTCAATATCCCGATCGTAGAAATCGTCCATATATCCCCCTTTTACACCGGATTATTTTCTCTTCAAATTTTCTTTCAATCTTTTGCAGAACATTATTATCTTTATTATCGTTCTACTACAATGGAATGATTATTAATCATTTTTAAAAAGCTGATTTACGCATGAACATAACTTATTGAAATCATGTTCGTTCATGGCCTGACCTCTGGGACTGCCTGCAATTCCGGCATGTCCTCCTGCACCATCACCAAATAGTTCTTGCATAATATCACTAGCAGAAAATTGTTTTCCCCCCATCTTCAAAAGCTAAGGTCAAAACTTCCGTGTTTGTATTATAAGTAATGGTTGCTTTAACTATTCTATTAAATTTAGATGAATAATATGAGGAAGCAGTAAAAATATCTGTACTGGGTTTGAATACTCTAAAATGTTCATTTTCATAAACCAATGCTTTTTCAACTTTCACCCGAATTTCTGAATACCACTTTTGACCACATTGAATTAGTTTTTGGGATATTGAATCCGGATCCTGAATATTAGGATTATAGTTAATGATTTCTTGCAAAATTATAGAAGCATTTTTGACAAGCATAGTAACATCTGTGATTTTTAAAAAATGTGGCCACGATTGATTTTTCTCCCATGCAAAATATGCATTTAACTGATCTTGAAGTTTTTGCGATATTTTAGGTAAATGATGAGGACCGTTAATATCTATGAATGCAGCAGCTTCCCAAAAAGAATTATCTTGCGGCTTCATTCCGCATAAAGCAAGACAACCGCCAACGGTATCCAAGTCAAAGTGACTTACAATAATATCGAATTGGATTAATTTCAGTAATGCAAGGTATTGGATTATGAGACCAGCCGGATACATGATGAGCTAAAGTTACATAGGAACCCTCTAAAACATAATTACCATATTCTGCTTCAACTGTAGCAAGAGGGATAATTCCAAGTTTAAACAAAGCTTCATTACCTTGAACATCTTTATTGGGAACCGCGTTCTTAGAAGTCCAGTGGCGCGGAGTGAAAAGGCCACCCGCTGAACTGAACCCCAAATGTTGGACAGTTTTTCTGTTATTTTATCCGGCACGAAGCCGATATTCAATAGGTGTAACATATCCTAAGTTGGAACGAATTCTTTCTGCATTATAATATCGAATATATTCATGTAATTCTTCTACAAAATATTCTACAGAATGAGAATTTTGGTTATATAAAAGTTCGGACTTTAAATGACCAAAGAACCCTTCTGCCATAGCATTATCCAGACAATTGCCTTTTCTTGACATGCTTTGTTTGATGCCGTGTTTCTTTAGAGTTTCACAATA
>DUOO01000027.1 GCA_012838795.1 Clostridiaceae bacterium
AGCTCTTTTGTTGATATTCCGGAGTTTTTTTCGAGAAAAAGTATCTGGTACACTGCTGAAGCATATGATGATAACGGTATAAGTTATCTGTCTTTGTTATAAAGGCATTGTTCCTGGAAAGAGAGTTTAACAGCTCTTCACTGTCGGTGTTAACATTGTCCGTTTCCCAAAGATAAGCAGCCTGTTCTTTGGTAAACTCATTACTTATACCCAATAAAATTAAAAACTCTCGTTCCTCTTCGCTCAAAGGTTCCAATAAAACTTCATTAATTAAGCTGAAAATATCGGTAGACCCGGAAAGCCATTTACTATTCTTTTCATATGATTTGAAATTCAGATATACTATAGAAAACCAACCTTCACTTAATGTAGCAAGTGTATCTAACTCCTCATCCGATGCCTTCAATCCACATCGCTTTGCATATTCATGCAGCTCTTTTGTATTCAATCGCAAATCGTAAGCAGAAATCTCTCCAAGCAAATGCCCGAGCTTCATTCTCTCCTCTTCATTGAAAATCTGATTGCGTGACAATAGTACAATATGAATTTTATTTTGCAGATTCTTAGCGAAAAACAAGATAAGCGGTGTTATTATTTTCGAGGGAAGAATGTGGAGATCATCTAAAATAAAATATATGTCTTTTTTGTACTCTGATAAAGCAGCATTCAAGATCTCTGAACACAAGGCAAGTGTCTGAACATCTCGTGGATAACCGAGTGTTATTAATTGATCGTAAAGGACGGGAGATTCTTTGAATAATTTGCAAAAGCCGGTCCAAAAATCCGTAACGGAATCAGTCATTATCATCTGTCTGAAAAACAGCGAAGATTCATTGTTTTTTGTTCTGCGGGTTGACCACCATTTAATGGCCGTAGTCTTGCCGTATCCCATAGGAGCAATCACTGTTGTTATCGGGTGACTGCCTATTTTCGAAAGTCTGTCTTTCAGACGCTGTGTTATAAAGATATCATCTAAATGCGAGGTTCCCATATAGAGCTCCTTTCGCTATACAGTGCGAAGTGCATTTACTCTTGTTAATATTTTATAACTTTGCACATCTCATCTCAAGTATCATCCTGAAGATTTAATCTATAATAATCGTTATTCTGCCTTCGATTTTCTCATTCCGGTCCGGCGATAGCAGTTAATGCACAACCAAGCGAAATGATCTCATTATGTTTACACTTTTTTCAATGTTAAACAGCAGCCACCAATAACAATACAAGACCAATGTATATGAGTGCCGCAAGTGATAATAATGTCGATATTACCGCTAAGATTATGAACAGTGGTTTCCTGTTTTTTCGATGAAGCGAGAAAAAGATCACTGATCCAGCTACGCAGACGACAAATGCTGCTGCCACGATTCCAAATGGCATATTCTGTTCCTCCGTTTGTATTTTATGTTTCCTGTCACAATTTCCGGAATGAAAATTTCAGTCGTTCAGAGGTTTTTTAATAATATTTTCTGAATTTGAATTAAAGCTTGCTCTATATTTGAAACATGAATAAGATTACCGTTTGATTTGATTGCTTCGGGAAAATTAATAGCAATTGCATGATGGCAAGCATCAAATAAAGGCTGGTCGTTCCATGTATCACCGACGGCAATTGTACAAAGAGGATTAATTTCCAGCCATTTGATCAATTCGGTTACCGCTTTGCCTTTATCTATTCCGGATGGTAAAAAGTCAAAACAATCGTTGTGCGGGAAAACTGTGATTTCCGCTTGCTCTAATTCGTCTCTGATTTCTTCGATAAATTGTTCCATTTCTGCACGAGTTCGTATATCGAAAAAAAACGGTGTTATTTCAACTTCATTCGGTTGAAGCCAGATTTTATTTCCGAATTCAGCAATAATCTTTCTTTTCAAATCAGCCAGAGCTTGTATTAATTCAGGTTTGACTTTTGCATTCAAATGGTATTCCGGAGGTATCTCAACACCAAAAACAGTTTGTATGCCGTTTTCACCAATCAACCACATCTTTGGCAAATTTGCCTGGCGGCAAAAACCCATCATATAAAAAATCGGCTTACCGGAAGCAATAGCCAAGTGATACCCGGCAGCACTTAATTCTTGCAGACACCGCAAAGTATCAGGTTCCATCGGTTTGCCTAAAGCTGCCAGAGTATTATCCAGATCGAAGACAATCAAATATTTATCTGAAGTAAGATCGATGATCTGCTGATCTTCAACCATGATTAAGACTTCTTTATCCGTATGGTCTAAAAGCATCGTATTTTCATTATGATTTTCAAAGAATTGATTTGACATATTTTCCTTTTTCACCTTTCCATGAGCCAGATTTCAGCACTGCCGGGAGACAATGTACTGCCGCCGCCAAAATCATGTAAAGTACCGGTAATTAATTCCTGAGCTTGACCGCAACCGGCATCGAAGTGAATCGTTGCAGGCTGATCGGACATATTAATTGCAACAAGAATGCGTTCCTGATCCGACTTGCGTTCAAATATAAATTGCTGATTATTGAGGTGAACTGTGCGATAACTGCCGAAAGCCAAGGCATGACTGTTTTTACGAATTTCAATCAGTTTTTGTAAAAAATCTGTCAGTTTATTCCATTGCGGCTGCTCAAATGCCGGTCTTAAATTCCAATCTTGTTCACCGGTATCACCATGTACACCCCATTCGGAACCGTAATAAATCGCCGGGATACCCGGTTGAGTGAACAATAGCGTATACACTAAAGGAAGATTTTTTGTATTTTGAATTATACTGGCAACCCGTTTAATATCATGATTATCTACGAATGAGATCATATTGTTCTCGCCATGATAAAGTGCCCATGGTTCTGGATTAAATTGTCTTTGTAAGGAATGGGCAATTTCAAATAAATTTTTCGCATTAAAAGCTGAAACATTTCCTTTGGCACATTCGTAATTAGTCACGGAATGACACATTTCAGTATTCATGATTTGCTTGTAATCACCATGAATCATTTCACCGATCAGGAAAAATTCCGGATCAATACTCAGACAATGTCGGCGCAAGCGTTTCAGAAATGTTTTTTCAACCATATAAGCTACGTCAAGTCTTAAACCGGAAATTCTGTATTGCTCAATCCATTCGGTAACCGAATCCAATAAATAATTAACTACAGCCGGGTTATGTAAATTCAACTTTACCAGATCAAAATGTCCTTCCCAGCCTTCATACCAGAATCCGTCATCATAATTGCTGTTGCGGTTAAAATCAATGAAAAACCAATCTTTATAAGGAGAATCCCATTTATTTTGTTTTAAGTCTTGAAAAGCCCAAAAGCCGCGGCCTACATGATTGAACACACCGTCAAGCATCACGCGAATCCCTGCTTTTCTGTATTCATTGCAAATACACTTAAAATCTTCATCAGTACCGAGTCTGTGATCAATTCTGCGCAAATCTCTGGTATCATAGCCATGCCTGTCACTTTCAAATAAAGGATTAAACAGAACTATATTTACACCTAATTTTTGCAAATGAGGCAGCCAGTCCAACAAGCGATTGATGCGCGGAAAATCCGGATCAGTAACCGATTCAGGTTTATTTGTCCGCGGCACACCGCAAAGTCCCAAAGGATAAATTTGATAAATTACTGAATTGTTATACCACATAATAATTCCTATCAATCTTTTAAATTATTTTGAAAAAATCTCCTGAAATTAAAATAAAATCAGGAGATTTTTAATCAGTTTTTTAATTATCTTTATTCACTTTTATCAGCAGTCAACTCCGCCGTCAACTCTGAGCAATTGACCTGTAATAAATGATGAATCATCGCTGGCAAAGAATAGAGCAACTGTACCGATTTCACGACCTACACCCAATTTTTTGAGAGGTGACATTTGTTTCATCGGTTCCATGGCATCCGCACCACCTGCGGAGTCTAACATTTCAGTTTGAATCGCACCCGGTAAAATGCCGTTAACACGAATTTCAGGTCCCAATTCTCTCGCCATGGCTTTAGTTAAACCGTTAACTGCATGTTTGGAAGTTGCATATACACATGGACCCCATTTTGCGGCAGTACCGGCTACTGAACCGGTATTGATAATTGCGCCTGCACCTTTTTCTTTCATGATCGGGGCTACTGCTTTGGTCATTAAGAAATAAGCATCAACGTTAATTTTCATAACATTTTGATATTCTTCGTAATCCAGATCCAAAATATTTTTGAAACTTACAACACCGGCATTGTTGAATAAAATATCGATCGTACCGAAGGCTTCCATTGTTTTGTCAACAACATTTTGAATATCTTCCGGTTTGGACATATCGGCTACTACATAAATTGCGTCGCCGCCCTTTTCTTTAATTGTGTCAACAACTTCTTTAGCACGATTTTCACGTCTGCCTACTACTACAACTTTTGCACCCTCTTCAGCAAAAACATATGCTGTATCTCTGCCCATACCTGAAGTTGAACCTGTAACGATTGCAACTTTACCATCTAATCTTCCCATTAAAACCTCCGAGATTTTTTAGATGCTCTAGGTAAATGATTTATTTTTAAATTTCTTTAAAAGACAAATTATTTATTTAGAACACCATATATTTTGTTTTCTAAAAACTCTACTTATAATAACAAATATGACTCAATATTAACAATCATTCTTTATTATAATGTTCACTTATAATGCTCACTTATAATGCTCACTGTAACTAAAAATTATAATGTTGAATGTAACTAAAAATTATAATGTTGAATGTAACTAAAATGATTAAACTCAAATTTAATGTTTTTTGATCAACAAATCCGATTCCTAAATCGATCTGGTGACAAAAAAGCCGGCGCTGCGGATCCGAATTTGATGTGAACCCGCAGACCCGTAAATTTTGCCACCTCCGTGCGATTTCCTAATGTTCTGGTGACAAAAAAGCCGGCGCTGCGGATCCGAATTTGATGTGAACCCGCAGACCCGTAAATTTTGCCACAACTGGACTTGTTCTCTATAGCTCTATCTCATGATTGAATTCATTGCAATTATTTGTTTGGAATACTTACGGTTACCGGATCAAATTCTTTAATAGTTGTATAATCATCTTCCAAAAGTGAAAATACTATTTCCATAGATTTCACTTTGTCATAGTCTTCTTCTTCCAATGCAAAACCCAGTGAATAATAGTTTTCTTCAAAACCTTTCGGCTCGAGTTCTGTTGTAAATATCGGGAAAGTATCTTCTTTGCCATTATCAAACTTTACATGTTCCATATGAACTCTAAGTTTTTTATCGGTAGAATTTTCAACTTTAAAATGATATTCAGGACCAAATAAGGCTTCCTTTTCATATTTGAGAAATGTTATTTTTATTCCATCCTGATCAAGCAATACACCGTCTTCTTTTTTCCCTTCAGCTCCATCTTTTTTTGCATCTTTCTTACCACAACCTACAATGGAAAGCGTCAACAAAGCAATTAGAAATAAGCTGAATATTTTGATCAGATTCTTATTAATTCTTTTCTTCATTTTATTCTCCTTTAAATCTAGATATCCATTCAAAAACAAAAGTTTTCAAAAAATATATTAATTTCTTCCAATAATATCCATATCCTTTGCAAAACATAGATATGATTGATTGTTTGCAACCTGTTCTTGTTTTTTATTCTTATTTGCCTTGGAAGCTTTCAATGATTTGGATTACATCTGCATCTTCAAGTGAAATGCTTCCACCCGGTTTTTCTGTCCAAACATAAATTTGATATTGTTTATCACCATCTTCAGCATATAAACATGTAAGAGGAAGATCAGAACTCTTTGCTGTGAATCCGCTAAACGATTTTCCGCCAATTTCAATCGGATCAATATCTTCAGCGTCCTCATAAAATTTCTTATCCATTTTGGTCAGAGGAATATCCGAATCACCGTATTCCAGATTTATAACCGGTGCTTTCAATAATGCTAAGGGATCGTCCATACTTCCCTTAAACAAACTAACCTTATCCGTAGGTTGTTCGCCGTCCGAAGATTGCATTGGAGATGCAACCCAGCCTTCGGGTACAGATACCGAGAATTCTTCATTTTCATAAACATCTCCTGTATTTTGGTCAGTATCGGCTTCTTCGGTTTCATCCGTATCCTCACTGCCTACCTCCTCGGTCTCATCAGTACCTTCAGCCTCTGTCTCTTCTGCTTTCTCGCTCTCTTCAATTTCTTCGCTCTCTTCTGCTTTCTCGCTCTCTTCTACTTCTTCGCTCTCTTCAGTCTCGGATTCTTTAGACTCCTCACTTGTTTCAACCGTTTTACTCTCTGTTGCATCAGTTTCTGTCGCTTCGGATTTTTCGTCTTTACCATTTTGATCAGCATCATCAGCTTTTTTATTACATGCCATTAATGAAAAAGCCAGAATTAATACTAAAAGAATAATTAACCATTTGTGTTTTTTCATTTTCCTTCCTCCTATACTCTGAATAAACTTCATTATGCACTTTTGTAATCTGAACATTATTAAGATAAAATCAAGACATTATTCGATTACGGCAAGGAATTCAGAATCGGTTGTTCTACATCTTGTCGCTCAATTCCTCCTATGACAAAACCGAAAGGATCATTATCTCTATACTCTTGTCTTTGTAATACCATAATTAAATAGCTGATTTTCAAACCTGTATCTTCTGCCTCCAGCAAAATTTCAACTTCCCATTTTCCCGGTGAAACTTCTTCACTTGATATAATGTCGGATAAATATTTGGAATATGCAGGATAAGCGATTCTGGCAATTTCATATTTTTCATGTCGATCGGGTGTATAGTTAATTAAATAACCGTCATACTCCGGTATTTCCCGATTTAAATGTCCATAAAGACTCAGAACATATTCATCAAACAACCATTGCTCCAGCGGTAAGGTCGGTGTGTCCGGATCCGGCTCATAGGGAAACGGCTGCTGCAGATTAACTAATTCACATAAGCAGGACCAATAGTAATGATCTGTTTCGTAAAAATAACCGAACTTGGTATCCGCACCGAATAACAAGTATGCTTCATCATATTCAAATTGAGTATAAGCATACATTTTACAAAAATCCATAAAAGGCGAATCTATCGTTAATTCTTCAGGCTGCCATTCTTCTTTCGGAATTACAATTTCAACTTCTTCTTCTCTGCCGTTATAGGCCAAAAACCACTCTGAACGGTAATTACCTTGGGTACAAACCAAGCGGAAATTCGGGATACTTTCTGTCAAAAATCCGTAAAATTCAAAGAGATCACCTTGGTTGCCGGTTATCTGAAACACTTCCAGCGTCGGATGAAAATACCATAAACCGAAAAGATAATCGCCGTATTCCAAAGTAACAGTAACATCGTCGGACTCAATTCTGAAACGAATCGGCCCTGCAAGTTCCGGTCCCATTGTGTTATCTAAAAAGGTAATCGCCTGATCAGCAGTATCCAAGGCTTTGAATTCTGCCGATTGTTTACTCGGAAATATTGTTATCAGATTAGGATTATCTTCAACAGCTGATTTATCACCCGGTTCAGATTTATTTGGATTTTGCTCAGTAACTTCTTCCGAGGTTTTTTCTGAAGTTTCAGGATTTTCAGATTCGGTTTCAGATTTAGTTGTTGTTTGAGTCTCAGGATAGCTTTCGGATGGAAGTTCAGGATCAGAATCAGATTCAGTTGTAGTCTGATCATTTGTTTCAGAAGTCGAAACTGTCTTTTGATCTGACTTCTCTCCGTCTTTTTTTTGTTCACCGGAACAAGAGCTCAAAGATGATATTATCAGGATTAACACCAGACATAAAACGAATACTGTCGTCACAAAATGTAATGCTTTCTTCATACATACCTCAAAAACAATAAATAACAAAAAATATTAAATGACAATATTATTTGATATATATTTTTTGTACTTATATTTTAGTATATATTCAAAATTATTACATCACTATCCCTTTTTCTTATTATTAATAAAGCATTAAATTTTAGAAAAATTGGTGTCTATTGTATAAAAAAAAGAGTAAAATATCGTTACTCTCTATCTTAAAAAATTTATTAAAAATAATATTTGTGCTAGTATTTAACCACAAAAATCACGAATACGTTGTGTAAAAATGATGGGCACGGAGTTTAATATGAAAAAAATAATGGTCATCATTAATCCAAAAGCGGGAAAAGAAAGTTCAAGAATAATCCGGAAACAATTACTTTCTCACTTAAATAAATATTTCGATGACATTAAGATCAAAATTACAAAAAAAGCCGGCGATGCCGAATTATTTGCCGAGCAAGCAGCGCAAAATAAATATGAAGCTATTTGTTCGGTCGGTGGTGATGGTACGGTTAATGAGATTTTTCATGGTATAGTTAATCAATCTCATCGCCCTAAGGTTGCAATTATTCCGAGCGGAACCGGTAATTTGCTGGCGAAAGTCCTCGGTATCTCCGCAATCAGATCATGGGCCATTAAGTCTTTTGAATTTGACAAGACTAAATTCATCGATATCGGTTTATGCAACGACCGTGTTTTTAATCTGTTTGCCAGTATCGGTCCGATTCCCGAAGCCATGCATGAAACTACCATAGAAGATAAAAAATCGTTCGGTTTATGGGCATATTTGAGACCTTCCATGGAAAATTTAGTCGCCAGTGAAGAATATGATTTGGACATCAAAACCGACAGCGGAAATTATCAAGGTAAAGTTGATCACCTTGTCATAAGTATTACAAATAAATTAGGTTCTTTAGTTTTTACTAAAGAAAACCAAAGTATGTCTAATGGGAAAGCCAATTTATTTGTCCTGAAAGATAGAAATTTTTTTCCCCGACTAGCTACTCTTTCCAGTGCTTTAGCCGGTAATGTTGAAAAAGTCGAACAAATCGAACATTGTATCGCTTCTCATATTTCAATTGCTTCATTAGACGATCAAGAAATCTTTATTGATTTAGACGGCGAAAAAGGCCCGGCTCTGCCTGTCGAAATTCAAATCCTTCAACAACAAATCGAAGTATACCTGCCTAATACTTATAAAGATTAAATTGTTTGATTTCTGTATCTTATGTTATGAAAATTAATGTTCATATGAGATAGAATGAGATTACTTTGAAATCGAAGTAATTATTAACCGGTACTAAAGTTTTTGTAATTGAAAAAACATATATAAAGGAAGGTGTAGCATGAAGAAAATATTAATGGTCGTCGGTTCAATGCGCAAGGGGTCTTTTAATCAGCAGGTGGCAGAGCATATTGCTGAATTACTGAAAAATAAAGCTGAAATATCTTTTTTAGACTACAAAGATCTTCCTTTTCTCAATCAAGATATTGAATTCCCAACACCGGATGTCGTGAAGCACGTGCGTTCAGCAGTTGATTCTGCTGACGGCTTATGGCTTGTTTCACCGGAATATAACCATAGTATTCCCGCCGTATTAAAAAATTTCCTTGATTGGATCAGTCGTCCGAATGAAGAAAATAATCCCAAAGCCGGAAAAACTTCCGCCGATAAAAAAGTAACTTTCACCGGAATAGGCGGCTCTAACGAAACAGCCGGTTGCAGAAAGAATTTATTTGATTTATGCAAATTTATCGGCATGAACGTTGTAGGCGATATGGGAACAGGTTTTAGTTTTGATCGTGATACGTTTACAACCGGCAAAGTCATATTTTCCGAAGAGGATAATGCAAAATTACTTGCACAAGCCGATACTTTTTTAGCTTCACTTTAAACTTAATTTTAACAACTAAGTTATATCCATAACTTTCTCTCCTTAAGATATTGCTCTAATAAAAAGCAGATTGTGCTAAAACGATCTGCTTTTTATTTTAACTTAAAATAATTTTGCAAGTAAAATCACTGACAATCAGAAATTTTTTGTAATATAAAGAGCCTTCTTTCAGGAAAGTCAATACTCTTTTTTAGAGTGAATTTATTACAAAAGATTTGTTCGATATTTTCAAGATCGTGATAATATTCAATAATTTGATCAAAAAAACGCAAATATTGCTTGCTGTCAGCAACTCTCTCAAAAAATGTCAGATTTGAGATTGCAATTTGTTCATTCTCTAACCATTCATTTTCCCAAATCATCGAAACCGCAGGATTTTGTTCGCCGAATAATTTATCTGAAACAATATCATCATCGAAATTGATCAACTCGTCGGAATCGACAACACCATAATTATTCCGGAGATAATGAGAATCGCTTGGCGGCAAATCAAATTCGACAAAATATGTTTGATTGGCACGTTCTCCGAGTAAATATTCAAGCTTTAACAAATCAAAAATAAGCAGACCGTCGTTTATTAAGTTTTGCCCGGCTACAGAGAAAAAATTTACAAATTGTTCTGTGTCCAGATGATTCAAGGTGTCTGTCATTGCGAGTAAAATATCTTGTTTTTCAGGAAAGACATATTCATTTATATCAGCTTGAATTATTCGAAGATTATCCTGAAATGAGGAAGGTAATTGCGCTTTTTTCGCTTTGAGAACCCTAAGCATTTGCTCTGACAAATCAAGCGCAGTAACCTTATAACCTTGTTGCACTAAAGCTAATGAAAAAATTCCGGTACCACATCCCAAATCAGCAATTTCAGGTTGTTGATATTGAGCTATGCTTTCCGATATTTCATTTTGCATACTTTCGATATCGGAATAACTCTGAAATTCGTCATAATATTTTGCGAGGATATGGTAAGAAAATATATTGTTTTGCATATAATCTCTATCTGTTAAAAGCATGATTTGCCAATCCTTTTTACTCCACCGGTAATTACTGCAACTTTGTTTGAATATTCCATATTACTTAATTCTCCATACGATCCATATAAAATAATAATAATTATAAATCACGAGGTTTTCTTTTTCAGGGATAAATGCATTTTGATCATCAAAACAAGCAGTGCTAACAAATACACCGGAAGCCAAGCCACATTGATATGTTTTGCTATTAATCCGAAGATAGGCGGCATCAGCAAACTACCCAAATTGGCACTTGCCATTTGGATACCGATTAAGGCTGAAGATTTATCTGTACCGAACCGTGCAGGAGTTGAATGAATAATACTCGGAAAGATTGGCGCACAACCTAAACCTATGATAATTAAACCAATCAGTGAGACAATTTCATGCGGAGCAAAAAATACTGCCAAGATTCCGATACCTATAAAACTCTGACCCAAGCTGATCATTTGATCGTCAGTGAATTTCAAAGTCAAAAATCCATTAAGCGCTCTGCCGACTGTTATCCCTATATAAAACACACCGGCAAAGCCGGCTGCCTGATCCGCAGGAACACCTTTATGTAAAGTTAAATAACTACTTGCCCAAAGTCCGGTCGTCGCTTCCAAAGCACAATAACAAAAAAAGCGGAGCATGGCTTCTTTGGCACCGGTGATTTTGATTGTTTCGCGTAATGATAAGGTATGACTGATAATTTCATCTTGATTCTTCAACTCTGCATGGCTTTCAGTTTTCCTGTCTTTTCTATTCCATAAAGGTAAACTGAAAAACAGAATTGCAACAAGAGATATTTGGATCATTCCAACGTATCTGTAACCTAAACTCCAACTATGTCCGGAAGTTAATGTATAACCCATAATATAAGGACCTATGGTAGCACCTATACTCCACATGCAATGTAACCAGCTCACATGGCGGCTTTTATAATGCAGAGTCACATAATTGTTTAAGGAGGCATCCCCGCTTCCGGCCCCAAATCCATAAGGAATTGCCCACAAACACATTAATAAAAAATTATTGGAAATTGAAAAACCGAACAAAGCAATTGCTGTTGTTGAAATGCAGAAAAATATAATTTTACCGGTTCCGAATTTTCTGTTTAATCTGTGACTCAACAAACTGGCACTAATGGTACCTATACTAATAAGCATAGAAATAATTCCCGCATATGAAATAGGAACATCAAAATCAGGGTACATAGAAGGCCAGGCTGAACCCAACAAGGAATCCGATAAGCCCAAATTGATAAAAACAAGATAAATGATAATTAATAAAATTTGAAACATCGGATTTGTAACTCCTCAAGAAAATCTTAATTTATTATTCGTTTTTCTTTTTAAATTGCATCTTAAAAGGAAATCAATGTTTATCTTACAATTCACTTGGGGATCTTGCAAATTAAACGAATTAATGCTGTTTAATAATTAACTCAATAGTTCGGCAAAGCTGACTAAAAGATGTTTTAAATCAGAACTGCCGTATTGATTATGAGAAGAATTCTTCAGAAGATTTACTTGCAGCCCTGCATTTTCCAATATTTGTTTTGTCTTAAGACTAACTAATTCATCGTTTGCTGATTGCAAAATTATCACTTTTTTATCAACGGTAAAATCATTTCTCATAATTTTATTAGTTTTACGAATTTCTTTGAATAAGGAACGAAAATTCGGAATCCATTTAAGATATTTCCAAAATCTGAGATCAGGTTCAATTCCATAGCAAGGATTAAAGCTGCCCGAAGGATTTCGTTGATAATCAATCATACTTTTTATTTTGGCAAAAAAAGACTTGATTTTGAATTTTATCTTCAACGGAACAGCAAGTAATAAAGCTGCTTTGATTTTCGGATTATTGATTCTTTGTAAAGTAAATAAAGTTCCCATCGAATGAGCAACAATAAAAATTTCAGAATACTTTTGGCTTAATTCTGTAAGTGTAAAATCTACTTGGTTCTGCCAATCCTGCATTTTAGCTTTGCTGAAATCATCTACGCTTCCGCCATGACCATTGAGCAAAATCGTATGTTTTTCATAATCATTCGGGATCACAGGATAAAAATCCTGAAATTGATTGGGATGACCAAGAATCCCATGGAGGAACAAAATTACTTTTTGGGGTTTTGTTTGTAAATGTTCCAATTACTGATAATACTCCTCAAAAATCTTTCGATGATCTTTCTATTCGATGATCTTTCTAATAAATTATACTATGTCTGCACAAATCTTTCTTCAGATAAATGAAAAAAGCGTGACTTCATCAATCACGCTTGCATAATATATCTTTAATGTATTTGATTTCAGCAAAACAACTCGTCAAATTTGAAATTGAAACATTTTATAAAGAAATGTTTTTACTATAAATTGAATCAAAATAATGATAAAAAGCCTTTGCCAGTTCTTCATTGATTACTTCATTGGCAACTCTTGATAAACTGTAAATTTTATTGACATTAGTTCTGATTAAAAACGTGTGCTTCGGCTCGCTGTATATCATGACGTTCGGTATCTCAACATTCGCGGATTTTCCGCTGTCAAGGACCAATGTTTTTGTTCTGACAAATTTTTTAGACAATTGATCAATGTCTTCCAGAAAATAATTTTTATATTTTTCTAATTGCATAACACTGCCATGCACTTTGACAAATCCATGTTCAAAGGCATCAGATAATGCTTTAGAAGCGATAATAAACCTCGCATCTTGGACTTTTTCGTTATTCATGAAGAAATGAAACAAACTCCATATTTCGTATTCCGTACGATCAATCGCATTTTCTCTGTACATTTTTTCTTTTAGTTCTTGGCTGCCCATATAAAGATAAATATGCGGTAAATATACATAAGCGGGAATTTGTTCTTCCCGGTTTTTTAAAACGTCGATAAAATCGGTAAATTTTTCTTTTACTGACATTGCTTTTTTACGACGAGAAAAAGATTCGTGCAATTCCTGTAAACTCAACTCGCCGAGTTTATCGTTCAGACAGAAATATAATCCGTCCAAACGATCTTTTTCACAAAAACCTATACCGTTTACTACATCTTCATAAGAAAAAAGAGCTATTGATTTCTTTTCTTTTGCCTCGTATATTTCAACATCAAAAGCCGGTATTTGGGAGATCAAACGCAACAAATTATGAATATATAAATCAGAACGCTCACTGTCACGTTCATAATTAACAAATTCTTCATTTAATACATAGCTTAAATTAATACGGATCGGTCGTTCGACACGTATATTGGTTCGTTCACAGAGAAAGGACCAAATGTTATCATTAAAGTCTCCATCATAATAAAAGGAAAAGGGTTTTTCCCCTTTTGTCATTTGTTCTAATATATATTGAACCATTGGATGAAAATCATTGGTTTTTTCTATACTTACCTTCGTTTCATCAGCAATATTTTCCAGAATTTCATTCCAAATTTGAAGGACTCTGCTTTCTCCTGCCGAACTTTGTGTGTTTATTGTATGTTCTAATGTTTCCAGATAATCATCTTTCACGTTTAAAACAAATAAGCCTTTTTGATTTTGCATATATGACCTATTTCTATTAACATTTTATTGTTACATATATTTTTTTGTATCTTGTTAAATCTATATTAACCCAGAATATTTTCTATTTAAAGGAGTGAATCCTACCTTCACATTACTTTTTTATCTCTTACAGATGATTTACGCAAGAAACTATAAAACAAAATTATTATTTTCGATAAAACGTAATTCACCAAGATAACGATAAACGATATCGGATAAAGCAAGATCGTTTATTTTATAGAAAAATTGTCCGGTGACAAATGCATTGATTTGATTAGTTTGCAAATAAAAAGCGGTGACACCGTCGGAATATATACCATTTAACGGCAAGCGATCACTATTCTGTATCTGATTAGGAATCATATAAAAAATTCCTTTGGCTTTTCTCTCTTCTAACATAATTCGGATTTCAGCATTATAAGCCAATCTATCTTGATCATTTAATCGGAGAAATCCCTCACTTGTTCTGACTACACCTTCTTGCATGACACGTTCAATTCCGAATTCCGGTATTAAAATGACTGCTTTTTGAATTATTTCTCCTTGACTTAAATCTGAAATGTCTTGCCAGACTTCATAATCCAGTCGTGAAATGAGTTTTTTTGCATATAATCTTTCACGTAAATCTTGTCCTGCCCAGTATAAAGGCAACGCCGGCAAATAAAAGAAACCTTTGTTTTCTGTTTGTTCTTGATTCGCCCATTGTAAAAATTTATCTGTGGACGGTTCAAGTTCAATCAACGGAGGTATATTAGAAAAATATTCTTCTAATTTTCTTTTGCCTTTTTCAAAAATGTGCGGATTATGCGTTATAAAAATCTTGAAATCATTATCCGGGGAAACGACAGTACCATAAAGATAGAAAACTTCATCCAAAGCACATTGGAAGTCCTGAACATCATCACGTATATAGGGAATAAATTCCAAAAATGACAGTTGTGAAGTAAGCCGGAAAAATTTGTGAATTTTCTTGATTGATTCATTTCTGTAATTTTTTAACAAGCTTGAATCTGTTACAAAATGCAGTCGAAAATTATTATTGCTCGTATAAGGAAATTTCAATGCATCTATTCTTTCCGGTGTTAAAGCATTAAAGACATCTCCTTGAAAATAGATATCTTTGGTAACTTCTGCACTGGTTGCCGCTTTATCAATGACATCAAACATAAAGGAAATGAATTCATCAGGACCATTAAGCATCAAAGATATATTGGATGCATTAAAGAAATATTCTTTGGGATAAGTATCCAAATAGCTGGTGTTGAAAGCATCATCCAGTAAAGATTTGAGCAATTGTCTGTCTGAAGCTGTAGTACGCTCTGTTTTTATGCGAGGATTATTTATCGCAAGCTCCGTAAAATGCTCTTCTGACATTTTTTCAGAAAAATAGTCTGCTAATTGCGGGCTGATCTCATCCCAAACTTCTGCCGACGGAAGAGCTTTGCCATTATACCATTTACTGATATATGATCTGTCATAAGCAATAATTCTGGCAATGTCGGTAATTGTGGAATCGGTCATGTCGACCAACCTGCAAAATAAGTCGTTAAAATCCATTTTGTTCTCCGATATTTTACACTTAATCTGCTATTATAAGCTGTCCGCTATTATCTGCTGTTTTCTGCAACCTTCACTTATTTTAAGAAGTTTTCATTTTCTATATTCATGATCGCTTTTAGCCAGTCATAAATTAAATTAGTAAAAGTCTCATTTTTTGATTCATAAAGAATATTTCTTGTTTCATAAGGAGTCATCTGATTAAACTGCATGGCATAAGAACCGGTTTGATCACCATATACGACGGACATAGGCAGACGACGCACATTCAAAATTTTCTCATCATCGAGAATAATCATGTTTTCTCGCTGAAACAATAAAAACAGGTCTTCCATATATTTTTTATAATGATCACCGAAAAGTTGGAGGCCGCCATTACTCTGATAAATCCAGCCACGAGCAAAAGTGTCATTAAAAGAACTCCTCGTAATGATGATTTTTGCCTGAGGTATCCCCGGTCTTAACAATATCGTCCGTATTTTCCCCCATAACTCATATTCCTTAATATTAATAAAACGATCTTCCAGCATCTGCTCTCTTAACTCGTCGGAACCATAATAAAGATATAGTCGAGGTGTATATAAAATAGGTGTGTTCGCCGGTAAATTCTTATCCATTTCCGTAAATTTTTCTACAAAATTATCCAGTAAAGATAAAATCGGATTCTTTTCTTCGAAGAATTTTCTTAAACTCAGATGGCTTTCGTCAACGTTCTCCTTATTTTCGACAATAAAAAGAATTTCCGGTATTTCATTGATTAAGTCAAATCCCCAACCTGCCATCTTCCCTTTTTGGGCCATTCTTATAATATTATCTGTATTTCTTTTCGCTTCATAAATTTCTAAATCCAGAAACGGCAGGCTGGAAATTAAACGGAAATATGAATTGATAAAATTTAATTTTTCATGATTGTCATTTAGCAGAAAATCCATATTTATCGCAAATTTAACTTTGATACTATTCGGACTTATATAGTTAATGTAGATATTATCCAAAAGTCTGTTATTAAAACAACGAACAATATTACCGGTATAGTAAAATGTTGTATTATCCGACAGATCGCGGACATTCTGTGTCAAATAATTTATCAGATAATTTACCACATCTTCCGCACCTGTAAGAGTAATGGCGGAAGACTGCTCTTCATTTTTTCTTATTTCATCTCTGCTGGAAGTTCGGACATAAGACTTTTCCAGTAAATCAGCAATTAATTCTGCTTTAGATTGTTCTTTATCACTATAGACAAGAGCTTGAATATAAGGATATTGGATTGACAAATACTCCATATCATTGACAGAAAGTTTTGCATCCAAAAATTTTGTCATATTTTCTTTTGTTTCCTGCCAGCCACTTAAAGAAGGCAACGCTCTGTCATTCACCCATTTGGAAATATAGGATCGATCATACAGAATGGCATTCGCAAACTCCTGAATACTTGTATTCGATAAATATAGTAAGATATTTAGAATTTCACTAAAAAACATCGAGAAATCCCACCCTGCTTCTCTATCTCCCGGGGATAATTCACCTTCGCACATAAGCGTGAGGATAGAAACCTACTGCTTCTCTATCTCCCGGGGATAATTCACCGTTTCAGTTACCTTGAATAAATATTATAAAACAAATTACCCGGAATTCACAGGTTTCAAGTTCTTCTTTTTCCATCGGATACGTAAAAATTTTCCGCTAAGTATATTTTATTATTATAAGACAGAGTTCTCAACTATTAATAATTTTACAACTTCGCAAGTATGAGTTAATCTTAAGATATAATTTATATAAACAAACGAGACAACTTATGCGATACGGGAAATATGAGCTTGAAATTGACACTTATGAAAAGGAATGTGTACTGATGAATATTCTGCAAAATGTTTTTTTGAAAGATAAAGTTGTAATCTTAACAGGTGCCACCGGGGGTATCGGACAAGTAATTGCCAAAGCCCTGGCCGCAAGGAATATGCGATTAATGCTTACCGGCAGAAATCCGGGTAAACTGCAGCAACTTGCGGAAAGCGTTCGGGCAATCGGCGGTGATGCGGCAACCTGTATAGCTAATCTGTTTGATCCAGAGGCCATTGATTTAATTATTAATGCAACTTTAACAGTATTCGGCAATATTGATATGTTGATCAATAATGCAGGGCTGGCTCAAAATACAGCTTTTGCAGATGTTACAGCCGAAGAATATGATCGCATTGTAACCTTAAATACAAAAGCCCCGTATTTTTTAACTCAAAAGGCTCTGCCTCATCTGTTAAAATCCGATTTTGCTACAGTCATCAACATTGCTTCGGTTGTTGCCCATAAAGGATATGTTCAACAAAGTGTGTATGCCGCCAGCAAAAGTGCTTTGCTGGGTTGGTCTAAATCTCTGGCAGCAGAGTATTATAAGAAAAATTTAAGAGTACACGTTATTTCACCCGGCGGTGTTTATACTGAAATGGTTGCATTGTCCAGACCGGATTTGATGCCTGACGAAATGATTCAACCTGAAATTATTGCCGATACTATTTTATTCCTGCTGGAACATCGTCATACTAATGCTGTAATTGATGAAATAGGGATCCATCGGGCAAATAAAGAACCGTTTTTGTAAGGCTTTTAATAATCTTCCGGCGAAAACAAATCCCAGTCAAAAGACAAAATTTCTCCATTTACTTCGTCAAAAATAAATTGCTCGAGTTTTTCCCGCATTTCAATTGCTTCACTTTTTTTCAAAGCAGTAAACGAAATACCCAGAACAAAACTTTGCCATTGATCCTGATCGGCAACTTCTCGTACAGACAAATTGAATTTTTTCTCCAATCTGTCGATCAGGCTGCGTACTTCTTTGCGCTTATCTTTCAATGAATGGATATACGGAAAATATATTTGAACTTTTATTCCTAAAATAAGCATAATTCACTATCTAAGCATAATTTGTTATCACAAGGTTAAACTCCACAATCAGCAAGAAATACCTATCAATATATCAACAAAAAAATATATGAAATAACCTGGACATTTATCGTCTAATGATATTAATCGTTGAAGTAATGTCCTACAAATTTTCCTGCAGGTCTGACAATTCTGTTAATGTTGATTTTATCTTCCAGAATGTGTGCCAACCAGCCGATTGCTCTGCTGATAACAAATAACGGTGTAAACAAATCCTCGGGAATTTCCAGCATGTGATAAATAAATCCGCTGTAAAAGTCAACATTTTCACAAATGTTTTTACCTTTAATTTTTCCAATGTAACCGCAAGCTATTTCAGCAAATCTTTGATAGAATTTTAATTCTTTGGCATAACCTTTCATCCGGGCTACTTCAGCGGCATGTTGACGTAATAGCAAACTTCTCGGATCGGAGATCGTATAAACAGCATGTCCCATTCCATAGACCAAACCCGAATTATCAAAATATTCCTTGTTCAGCATCTTCTTAATAACATCGAGAATTTGCTCATAGGTTGCATCCAGACCGATATCTTCTATTACTGTTTGCATCATGTTGCGGCAAGTGATATTGGCGCCGCCGTGACGAGGACCTTTTAAGGATCCGACAGCCGCAGCAAAAGAAGAATATAAATCTGTTTGAGTTGAAGATACAACGAGGCTGGCAAAAGTCGAATTATTGCCGATACCGTGATCTGCATGGAGAATCATCATTAAATCCAGAACAGAGACTTCTTCCTGAGTGTAATTGCCTTCACCTCTTAAGAGATATAGGAAACTCTCTGCTAAATCTATGTCCTGTCTGATCGGATGGATAACCAAGCTCTCATTACCCAAAATATGAGCTTTGGCCTTATAACAATAAACACAAATCGCCGGTAATTTTGCTATGACTGAAAGTCCTTGGCGCAACGTATTATCAATACTCGGATCATCCGGATTTTCATCTTCACCGAACATTAACAGAATAGATCTTTGAATTTTATTCATGATATTAATCGAGGGTGAACGCAAAATATTGCGTGACAGATATCCTTCCGGCAGAGTATACTCGGAGCGTAAGAAATCTTTGAATGTTTTCAGCTCTTGATTGCTCGGCAAATAACCGTTGAGTAACAGGAAACAGACTTCCTCATAACCGTTATTGTCACTGGCGGCTACTTTATTGTAAAGTGCTTCCAAAGGAAATTCTCTATAAAAAAGTTCGCCCGGAGCATCAACTTTATTACCGTTTTCATCAACTGTATAACCGACAACATCACAAATGCGGGTTAAACCTACAACAACACCGGTACCGTTTTCATTACGTAAACCTTTTTTTACTTTATATTCCGAATATAAATGATTCGGTATAGTGTTGCGATTTTCCGCCTTATGAAAAATATCTAAGATTTGCTGTATATTATTCATTGATTTGATCATATCCTTTCTAAGTATCCGGTGCGTAAGTTTCAAAAGCTCCGCCGGCTTCGAGGGAATCATTATACATTAATAAAATCACGTAATTTTTGCAACTTCTGCAACTCGGTATTTTACTTAACTAAGTTTTTCACATATTATATTATTGTTAAAATAAAATACTAAAGTGAGGTGAATAATTATTAGTAGTTTAGCATATAAAATTATTAAAAAACATCTGGCAGAACCTACAGAATTGAAAGCCGGGAATACCATTCGCTTGGTTATTGACAATACTTTAACCCAAGATGCTACCGGAACCATGGCATATCTGCAATTTGAACAAATGGGTGTTGATAAAGTTAAAACAAAAGCTGTCAGTTATGTTGATCATAATACGATGCAAACCGGTTTTATGAATGCTGATGACCATAAGTATTTACAATCTGTCGCTAACCGTTATGGTGTGTTGTATTCCAAAGCAGGCAACGGTATTTGTCATCAGGTACAATTGGAGCGTTTCGATAAACCGGGTGAAACATTGTTGGGATCAGATTCTCATACTCCAACCGGGGGCGGCATGGCAATGATCGCAATCGGTGCCGGCGGTTTAGATGTTGCTTGCGCCATGGCAGGCATTCCTTATACGATGACTTTGCCGGAAGTTATTAATGTAAAACTGACCGGAGAATTAAAATCGGGTGTCAGTGCCAAAGACATCATTCTCAAAGTTTTGGAGCTCAAAACGGTTAAAGGCGGTGTGAACAAAATTTTTGAGTATAGCGGTGAAGGCATCAAAAGTCTGAGTGTTCCGGAACGCAGTACCATTACTAATATGGGTGCAGAACTCGGTGCTACAACTTCTATTTTTCCTTCAGATGAAAGAACCAAGGAATTTCTGGAAAAACAAGGTCGCGGTGAAGACTATATTCCTTTGGCAGCTGATGAAGATGCTGAATATGATGAAGTTATAGAGATTAATTTGTCCGAACTGGAACCTCTGTTAGCAGCACCACATTCTCCTGACAATATAAAAAGAGTTTCCGAAGTTGCCGGTACTAAAATCGATCAGGTCTGTATCGGTTCATGCACCAATAGCAGCTATACCGACTTAATGAACGTTGCCAATATTCTTAAAGGCAAAAAAGTTCATCCGGACGTTTCGTTAACGATTTCTTTCGGATCCAAACAAGTGCTGAACATGTTAGCCCAAAGCGGCGGTTTGTCAGATATTATTGCCAGCGGTGCCCGCCTTTTGGAAGCAGCATGCGGACCATGTATCGGTATGGGACAATCTCCGCCGACTGACGGAGTTTCATTACGTACTTTTAACCGTAATTTTTACGGCAGAAGCGGAACCATGAGTGCCGGAGTTTATCTGGTTTCTCCTGAAACAGCTGCAGTTTCCGCAATTAATGGCTATATCAGCGACGCCACTCAAGCAGAGTACGAAAAAGCAACATTGCCGGATAGTTTCCTGATTGATGATTCGGGAATTCTCCAACCGGATTGTGATTTCGATAAACCGTTAATTAAAGGTCCTAACATTAAAGATGTTCCGGTCGGCAAACCCTTGGCTCCCATAAGTAAAAATGTAATGATCAAAGTTGAAGATAATATTACCACCGATCATATCATTCCGGGCGGATCCACTGTTCTGCCGTTCAGGAGCAATATCGAGAAAATATCTGAATTTACTTTTTCACAAATTGATCCGGAATTCGCATTACGTTGTTTGAACAATGCTGGCGGTATCATTGTCGGCGGTGAAAATTACGGTCAAGGCTCTTCGCGTGAACATGCAGCTCTGGCTCCGTTATATTTAGGCATCAAAGCAGTCATCACTAAATCATATGCCCGTATTCATAAACAAAATCTGATTAATTCGGGAATCATACCCTTAGTTTTCGTCAATAATTCAGATTATGATTCAATTGATTTGTTAGATCAATTAGAAATCGCTGACATTGAAAATATGGCAATTGATAAACAATATACTGTTTTGAACAAAACTAAAAATACTCAATTTAAAGTCACTCATGACTTGACTGAAGAACAAATCGAAATTATCAAAAACGGTGGTTTATTGAATACCATAAAAAAAGGCAATGTCTAATATATCCTTTTAAATAATCATAGATCATTGATCAAAATGTTTATCAACCATCAGCCCAACTTTCTCATACGGGAAAGTTGAGTACCATTTATCCTAGGGAGAGTACTGTTTATGAAAAGTTATCGTAAAGAATTATGGTTTAACATTCCGCAAAGAAGAGGCTTGGTGAATATCACACCGGATGTCCGGCAGGCAATCAGAGAGAGCGGTATCACTGAAGGTCTTTGCCTGGTTAACGCAATGCATATTACTGCAAGTGTATTTATCAATGATGATGAATCCGGTTTGCATCGTGATTATGAACGTTGGTTAGAAAAACTTGCTCCCGAAAAACCCTATGAGCAATATGACCATAACGGTTTTGAAGACAATGCGGATGCCCATTTAAAACGTACTATCATGGGACGTGAAGTTGTAGTCGCAATCACTGACGGAGAATTAGACTTCGGCCCTTGGGAACAAATCTTCTATTATGAATTAGATGGCAAACGTAACAAACGTGCTTTAATAAAATTGATCGGAGAATAAATCTTTTTATGACAAGAAAATCTGATCGTGAAAACTGCTCACTTTTTCGAGGTCTGCAAACAGAATCTTACACAGCTCAATATTTTGAGCAAAAACGGGTGCCTCAACCGTGAAAACTGCTCACTTTTTCGAGGTCTGCAAACAGAATCTTGCACAGCTCAAAATATTGAGCAAATATAGATGATATAATTATTCACAATAAATGAATGTTAAGCAAAGGAGTACAAATGATCCCTGATTTAGAAAAACAATTTGACAATTTATATTCTTCATTTAATAAGCAAAATTATCCTTTGGAAGATATGATTGTTACTGTCAGAATTAATCCGGATAAATGTGTCTTTGCTTTGCATGGTAATAAGCCGGAACCGGCATCAAAAGAACAATTCTCAGCACAATTTCCGCTATTAGCAAAAATTTTTGCTGAAAAATCAGATCGGGACGTGATTATTATCGCTAAACCGAAACATTCTTTGCAAGCAATTGCGAAATGTTGTGATATTTTGCCGGTACTGGATGACTTACCGCAAATTGTCGGTTTACAAGCTAAACTCTGTGATGGTAACAACACTGAACAAATCTTATCAGTTCTGGAAAAACAAGATGCTTGTTTATTAGCAAATCATGCCGAGTACGGCAATGCCGTATTGGCAATCGGAAGCTCTCTTGCTGCTATTTCAACTACCGTGGCAATTGTTGAAAAGAGTTCTCAAGCAATGCTTGAAGGAGAACTTATAGGTGGTGCCAAACCGTTGTCTTTAGAAATTTGTAATTTTTATCGTGAATTGTATTTGTCCCGCTATTCAAAAATGGACAAGAGCATTGAATCTTTGGCTTCTGCTGATTATCAAAGAAAAATCCCTGATTATGAAATAAATTTGCGTCAGGAATTAGTTGACTATGGTAATTACCTGGTCGAAGAAAATCTGACTCAGGGTACCTGGGGAAATCTTTCCGTCAGACTTGATGATCAATATATGCTGATCACACCTTCAGGTATGGCATATAGCCGATTAACACCTTATGATATGGTCCGTGTTGATTATCATAATATGACTCATGAAGGAAAACTCGCTCCCAGTGTAGAACAAGGATTTCATGCAGCAATTTATCGTGAACATGAAAATATTAACGGAGTAATCCACACACATTCATTGAATTGCAGTGTGTTTGCTGCGGCAAATCAAGCATTAACGATCACTCTGCCCGAAGCCGCTGCATTGCTGGGTGACTGCTCAGGTTATTGTCCATATGCGAAAGCCGGTTCCGATGAATTAGCCGCCGGAGTTTGCTCTGCAATTACTGACGATGTTTGGTCATGTATTATGGGCAATCATGGTATGACCGTTTGCGGCTCAAGCTTACCTGATGCATTTAATCGAACCGTCTTAATGGAGAAAGCCGCAAGATATTATTTGGACGAGCTTTCTTAAATAAAAAAGTGACAACATTGCAGCTTTTGTCAAAATCCCATGGCATAAGTTACTGAGTTGTCACCTTTAATTTGATCAAAATTTTATTAACTATACCTTTTGACTATACCTTTTCGGGTTCGGCATATTCTATATCGAAAGTGTCAACTGTGATTTGTTTGATTTTTTGATCTTGATTCGGTCTGTCTTGCATATTACGCGGTGCATTGGCAATTGTATCCACAACATCCATTCCCTCCAGCACTTTGCCGAAAGAGGCATATTGGCCATCCAGATGCGGTGAATCCTGATGCATGATAAAAAACTGACTTCCGGCGGAATTCGGTGACATAGCTCTTGCCATAGACAAAACACCTCGGGTATGTTTCAGATTATTCGGATAATGATTGATGGCAAATTCACCGGAGATTGAATAGCCGGGACCGCCCATACCTGTTCCGTCAGGACAACCGCCTTGAATCATAAAACCGGGAATTACCCTATGAAAAATACAACCATCGTAAAATCCTTTTTTAATCAAAGAAATAAAGTTATTTACCGTATTCGGAGCAATTACCGGATACAGTTCGGCTGTAATTACTCCGCCATTTTCCATCTCTATTGTTACAACAGGGTTTTGTTTTTCTGACATTAAATTACTCCTTTAAAATTATTTGTGACATTTATTCGGTATCAAATTAAACTTCTCATTCTCAAAGTCACTTGATTCTTGCACTATGCACTAATTATAGAATAAAAATATCAATAGCTAAAGTTTTACTTTTTCTATCTTCGCTTGTCAAAAGGTAAATATAAAACTATTATATATACACCACCCTGGTGGGGTGGTGCGAGAGCTACGAATTTTTTTGAAAACCTTTTAAATTATATGAAAACAACTATTTGAAAAATATGGGAATTACAAGATGAAAAATAAATTCATAATAACAGGAATGACTTGTTCAGCCTGTTCGCAGGCAGTTGACAGAGCAGTAAATAAGTTAGACGGTGTAACTGAAGTCAGTGTTAACTTGTTAACTAATTCAATGCAGGTTGGTTTTGATGACAATAAAACTAATGCAGAGCTAATTATCCAAGCTGTGCAAAAAGCCGGGTATGATGCAATTCCGGATATTCCCGCTCCTAATTCCTCTGAGGGAAATGTAATAATCAAGACAAATTCATTAGAGGCTCAATTAGTATTGGATCTGAAAAGACTTAAAAAGAGATTTTTCATTTCATTAATCTTTTTGGTACCTCTGATGTATATCGCAATGGCTCCGATGCTCGGCTTGCCTGCTTTAAGCATATTTGAAGGTCCGGAAAATTCAGTGATTTTTGCATTTAGCCAAATGCTCCTTACTTTACCCGTCATTATTATCAATCATAAATATTTCACTAACGGTTTTAAAACTTTAATTAAAAGACAACCCAATATGGACTCCCTGATCGCCTTAGGCTCATCTGCCGCTTTCATTTATGGAATTTTTGTCATATATCGTTTGGCTTATGCATTAGGACATAATCAGCCTGAAGTTATTCAGCATTATGCACATTCGCTTTATTTTGAATCGGCAGCCATGATTTTAACCTTAATAACTTTGGGCAAATTTTTAGAAGCTAAATCAAAAGGCAAAACTACTGATGCAATTAAAAAGTTAATGGATTTAAGCCCTAAAACCGCAATTCGATTAGAGGACGGCAAAGAAATTGAAATTCCGATAGAGCAAGTTAAAGTCGGTGATATTTTAGTTGTTAAACCCGGTTCTGCCGTACCGGTAGATGGCAGAATTGTTAGTGGTCAAGGAGCTTTCGATCAATCTGCAATTACGGGTGAATCGATTCCGGTCGAAAAAGGACCTGACCAAGAAATAATCGGTTCAACTATTTTGAAACTCGGTTCAATTACAATGCGTGCAGAAAAAATCGGCAATGACACAACTATCGCCAAAATCATTCAGCTGGTCCAGGACGCAAACGCAACAAAAGCTCCCATCGCACAATTAGCAGATAAAGCAGCAGGTGTTTTTGTACCGGTCGTCATCGGTATTGCTACTCTGGCAACTATCATCTGGTTATTTAGCGGCCAATCTTTTGAATTTGCTTTAACCATCGGAATCTCTGTCTTAATCATTTCCTGTCCTTGTGCTTTAGGCTTGGCAACCCCGGTTGCAATTATGGTCGGTACAGGCAAAGGTGCAAGCAACGGAATTTTAATCAAATCAGCGGAAGCTTTGGAAACTCTACATGAAATTGAATCAATTATTTTAGACAAGACAGGAACGATCACTGTCGGAAAACCGGTAGTCACAGATGTTATTTTGCTTTCAGATTTAAAACAAAATGATTTTGTACAAATTGCAGCTTCTTTGGAAGCTCCTTCGGAACATCCGCTCAGTCTGGCCATTCTGGAGTATGCAGACAATATTGGTATAAATATTTTGCCGGCCGATAATTTTTTCAACACATTGGGCAAAGGGATCGAGGCAACAATTAATGAAAAACGCTATATCGCCGGAAACCAAACATTTATGGTCGAGAACGGTTTGGATATTACACCTACAGATAAAATATTTATTGAATTATCACAAGCGGGAAAAACCGTGCTTTATTTTGCTGAAGAAAATCAATTACTCGGGATGATTGCAGTCGCCGATCCGATCAAAACTAATTCCAAACAGGCAATTAAACTATTACATGATCAAGGTCTTAAAATCTATATGTTGACCGGGGATAATCAAAGAACCGCTGATGCTATAGGTAAAGAATTAGGTTTGGATCAAGTTATTGCCGAAGTTTTACCCCAGGACAAAGAAAAAATGGTTCGTCAAATTAAGCAACAAAGCAGCAAGGTCGCCATGGTAGGTGACGGTATCAACGATGCACCCGCCCTGGCGAGAGCCGATGTCGGAATTGCAATCGGTGCAGGCACGGATATTGCAATTGAAGCTGCCGATATCGTTTTGATGAAATCTGATTTGCTTGATGTAGTAAACAGTATTGAGCTCAGTAAACGGACCATTCGTAATATTAAACAGAATTTATTCTGGGCTTTCTTCTATAATATTATTCTAATTCCTGTAGCGGCGGGAGTACTTTATTTGCCGTTCGGAATAATTTTGAATCCGATGATCGCCTCGGCATCCATGTCTTTATCCTCGGTCTTTGTGGTAACCAACGCTCTGAGATTAAATCGTTTCAAACCACTGGTTCAAGTTAATGATGATCTGAATGAATCGGAGAGATCAGACAATGCAGATATTATAATTAAAACAATCAACTCAGATGGTTCGATAAAATCAGTTGATTCAGGAATTCAAGCTGATTCAAATGATTTTGACATAAATAAAACTCAAAAAGGAGATTCGGAAATCATGAAAAAAATCATTAAAATTGAAGGTATGTTTTGTCCTCATTGTTCAAGTCGGGTAGAAAAAGTATTAAATCAAATTGAGGGTGTATCTGCCGCTGTAGATTTGGAAAACAAACAAGCAAAGGTCAAATCAAAGCACAATATCGATAATCAAGTATTGATCGATATAATAACTGATGCCGGTTATGAAGTGGTGGAAATTACAGAATAAGATGCTATGCTGATTATGTTAATGTTTTACTAAGAGGGCAGAGAATATTTATTAAATTATTGTTGAGGTATAAAAATGCAAGCTGATTCAAAAAAGGTGTTAAATCGGTTAAAAACTGCTCGCGGTCAAATTGACGGAATCATCCGCATGGTTGAAGAAAATCAATATTGTATAGATATTTCAAATCAGATTTTGGCAGCTCAAGCTGTATTGCAATCAACGAATAAGATGATTTTACATGCCCATTTGGATCACTGTGTCCGAGAATCCTTTGCCAACGAAAAAGATCGTGATGAAAAATTAGCCGAAATTCAAACCGTAATTGATAAGCTATTGAGATAAATCTCTTGAATATATTAGTTAACTAAGGGAATTCCGGCCTCTTATCAAAAATGCCGGACAATGTCCGGCAAATTGACTTAATTCCATTATTCAGAACTTGTGATTTCAGGAGAAGTTAATTAATTTCTTCCATTGTTATGTTAATTTCAATGACATCACCGCGACCGTCAATGTCTTTAAGGATCATTCTGTCATTTGCTGTCCGGGAGTTTTCCGGACCTTCAAGCAATAAGGAAAAACGCAATGGTTTAACACTGCCCATATCGTAGTCATCTCTTAAAGCAAAAAACTCGGATTCGACTTCAAAAACCAGAAGATTATTATAGACTGTTGCATCATATTCCATTGGGCCTTGTCTGATTTTTGTTGAATCTAATGCTTGCTCATCATGGACAATTGAAAGCGGAGTAAGATACATTTTGAAATTGTTTTCTATTACTTTGCCAAATTCAACCTTACATTCTATTTTTGATTGCCACTCTCGAGCCAAGGTACCCCGTAAAATATTTCTATTTCGTGTAATTACCAAAGACATATTCCATTTACTGACAATTTCATAGTCGGGTGTGGTGGGTTGAGGTTGGGTTGTTGTCGGTGACGTTTCAGGCACAGTCGTATCAGCCGGCACAGTTGTATCAGCGGGCACAGTCGTTGCATCCGGTGATGTGGTAGTTTCCGTTGCGGTTGCAGAAGTAAAAGTGACAGTATTGTACTGCTTTTTTGGTCCGGTTGAACTACTATAATAATTCGTTCTTGTCAGATCCGGATTTTTTAGATTATTATTTTGTGTCGGTTTATTACAACCGGAATTGATTGTACATAGACTGACAATAAAAACTAATAATATAAAATATCGCACAATACTGTTCACATTGAGTCTGCGAATATTTAATTGTTTGTTTTTAGCAAAATACATAATAGTCCTATGCAGATCTTTTCAAAATAATTGACTATTATTTTGAAAAGATCATTTGTTTTAATCTGTTAATATATTTGCTATTGTATCATTTTTTTTAAATGTTCATCTATCAATTATCAGTGAGTAGGTACCTCATCTTCAAAATATTCATAGAACATTTCATTAATCGGTGTTATTACGCCATTGGAGTATTTTAAGACTTTCCATAAGGTTCCCGGTTGATTAGGTACTTCAAAGGTCTGAACTCCCGAAGAAGTATATGCCGTAATCGTAGCGCCTGATTCCGCCAATCCGTTTGAGGTGTCTTTGAGAGCGTTAGAATAGTCATGAACATAGATGATATAATCGCCTGATTGCTCTTCCAGTATGGTAATGGTTTCCGGACCATAACTGCTTGTATCATCAACGTCTAATTCATACTTGTTTTCTCCGCTGTCCGGATAGACTTTGTCATACCAGTAAACATGTCCGTATTCATCTCCGCCACTTCCCGGACCTTTAATATGTAAGTCTAAATCATATGGTTTCTCGCCCCAACTGAGAACAAACCTTGCTTGTTCTGAAGTAATGTTCGGACTGAGAATCAGGTTTTGATTATCCGAATTGGTATCCGCGACTGAAACTACCTCAGTCTCATTATCAATGTAACCTTCTTTGGTACCAACCATTCTGTATGTACCTTGCGGCAATTCAATTGAATAATTGCCTTCGCCGTCAACATTTAATTCTTGAACTTGTGAGTCACCGGAGAAGAATGTGAGTTTAACACCCGGTAAACCTTCGCCGTTAACTGCATCGATTACTTGTCCTGATACCGTACCTGCAGTTGATTCCGGAGTCATTAATATATCCGGTAAAGCCAATGTACGACCTTCACCCATTGTGCTGAATTGTGTGACCTCTTCATCGTTATAACCTTCTGCACTAAAGACAAATTCATACGATCCGGGCATTAAAGTTTCAGAATATTTACCATTTCTATAAGTTCCCGATATATCCGGCACATCATAGGCTGTAGCTAAAACATCAAACTCTGCAATCGGTTCAAGTGTGTTGGCATCCAAAACATTTGCCGTAACTGTATCAGTCTTGACTGCATCAGCCTGAACCGCCAAAGCAGCATTCACTACCGGAATTGCCCTTCCATCGTAATCCGGTGAAAATGTATCCGTTTCTTCCATCAAAATTCTCTTAACCTGATCTGATGTATATTCCGGATTGGCGGCATAAATTAATGATGCCACACCTGCAGCATTAGGTGCTGCCATGGATGTCCCCGACATCAAGCCATATTCATGATATGGAAGAGTATTGAAAATATCTGTTCCGGGAGCCGCTACATCGACCACTTCTCCGTAATTACTGAAATAAGATAACTCGTAACCTGCAACAGCCGGATATTTTGTGTCACTAAACGAATCGGGTGACACTTTTGTATTTTCGATTGAAGCAACTATCAACGTATGTCGCTTGCCGGCTTCTGTTCCGATTAAAGTGCGATTACAAAGAAATCCTGATGCGTCTTTAGCTTCATTACCTGCCGATTTAACCAATAAAAAGTCATAACCCAGTTCTTCCATGCGAGTACATAATTCACCATAGCTATCCGTTTCCATTTGCTCCCAAGGAATCTGACCGGGTTCAGTTGTAACTCTATATCCAATACTATAATTAATTACACGACAGTCTAAACTTGCAAGTGTGACAATTGAAACATGAAATTCAAATGTACTTATTTCAGGATCATAATCGACATAATCAATAATTTCACGGGTTTCCGGATCCAAGTAAAAATGCCAGTAATGGAAAAAATACATCTCACAATCCCGGTTAACACCGGCGACGCCCAGACCGTTATTGGTTATAGCTCCGATTGTACCGGTGACATGAGTTCCATGCTGCAAAAGACCCATATATCTCTCACCCGGTTCATTCGTTCCTTTTGCCCGGTAACGAACTAAGTCCTCCATATTGCGAATGTTCGGTGAAGGATGAATGTAAACATTCTCAACCGGAATTAACAAGTCCTCGTGTTCGTACTGTAAACTTCCGTCTATGACACCGGCTTTAACATGTCCAAATTCCGGACCTTCCTCATAAGCCTGCGGAACACGCATTACTTCCAGTCCCCAATTGTTGCCATCGGGATTTGTCAAATCCCAGCTATCCAAAAGACTATCATCGGGATAACTCGAGCCTTCAAGTTTGTGGACCATATTAAATACGGCAAATTCAACTTCCGGCTCTGCAGAAATATCTGCCTGCAATTGATTCAAATCAATATTCGGATCAGTAAAACGTAACTGATATTCGTTGATCAAAGGGATTTCACCAACTATTTCCGCACCGTATTTAAGGGCTATACTCTCCATATCTGCCCTGGTCGCATCCGCCTTCAGCAAAACTAATAATTCGTTGGCGATAATTGATGTTTCCTGATCGATTTCTTGTTTCGAACCTTCTTCATAAGGTGAAGAAAAACCTACATGTCGGGTCAAAACCAATTTTTCCGGTTGTGAATTGCCGAACAGTGTTTTTGTGTAAAGATAAAGAGTATTATTTCCTGTTTCTAAAGGTAAATTTCTTAAGTTAATTGTTTTCTCAAAAAAACCTCCTGTAGCGGAAACAGGCAGATACGAATTCAGATCATCCGGATTCTCAGGATTAAGTGCATAAAAAACTTCTCTGACTCCTTGATTACATTTAACTTCAACATTATACTCGGCAAGCTGTTCACCGGTTGTTGACGGATCATCTTCACTTTCATAACTTAGTTTTCTGGGAAAGAGCAAGAATGCCAAGACTGCTAAAATGACTGCTAAAGTACATAAACTGACAATTAAGCCTACTCGTTTTTTCTTTTTGGGAGGCTGTTCAGGCATAAGCGGCATCTGCTGCATCGGTTGCATCGGTTGCTGCATTGGTTGCATCGGCGGCTGCATCGGTTGCTGCATATAAGGCTGTTGAACCGGAGGAACACCGTAACTGTCCGATGGCGGTTGCATCGGTTGCTCCATATAAGGCTGTTGGCCCATTGGTTGTCCGGGGCTTCCATATCCCGGAGCTCCCTGCTGCATCGGAGGTTGCGAATAACCACTCATCGGTTGTTGATCCGGTGGTTGTTGATCCGGTGGTTGTTGAGCTGCCGGATCAACATAGCCGGATGGCTCAGGACTGCCGGAAGCTTGCGGAGAATCATTCGGATCGGCAGCTTGCGAAATCAATTTATTACCGCAATTAGAACAAAATGCCGCATCAGGTAAATTTTCAAAGTTACAATTATTACACTTCATCGTATTTCTCCTTATTTTAAAAATAGGACAATAAATTCTGTTACTCAAAGAATCGACTGAAAACTCTATTTCATATTTTCAGAACTCTACTTCTATTCTATAATATTTTAATTTTTTGTGTATTAGTTTTTTCAAACTTTTTGATTAAGAAAGATAAAGTTACGTCTGATATAATTATAAACTAAAATCATTAATTTGAATAATCTTTACAGATATTTGTCAATGTCAAATGTTGTCACAAAATATGGTATGCCAATCATCTCATTCAAATCCGATCAATTGTTAATCCGTATATCCGGATTGTTCTGCCAATGCTTTCAGATAACGATTCAAACCGGTTACACTGAGTTGATGTTGAAATCTGATTAATAAATGCGGTTTGCTCATTTTTCGTAATAGTATTGTGTGCTTGTTAAATGAAAGTGCATGCAGGTTTTTGAAAGGTGAAGTATGTAAATTAATTACTTTGAGATTCGCAAATTCTTTCTGATATTTGTGCAAGGAATCCAGGCCAATTTGAAATTGTTCTCGAGAAAGCTTGATTATTTTAACATCGTTAGTGTGTGGCAACAAGACTATCAGGTCGGATCTGACTTGGTCATCAAACGGACCAATCAAAAATATCTCGCCTCTTGTCAGAAACTTCTTAAGAATCAGCCGGAGCTTTTCATTTTCAGTCAGAATTAAGCTAACGGTTCGGTTATCCAAATTCGTTGCAGACAGGATTTCTTTGATAAAAATATCCGGGAAAAAACACATCGGAATCGTCGGATATAACAATATAACTTGATCTGCTTCTTCTTTTGCCGATTTATTGATTCCTTCTTTTTGCCATGTTTTAATAATTTCTTCACTGAATATGGCATCAGATTTGTAGAAATACATGATCGGTTCGGAGATTCTTTGCAACTGTTCAAATTGATCGCTCAGGTCTTTTAATTTATTGTACGAAGTATAGTAATGATACTCGCTTTGATCTTCCGCCCCTCTGATCATCTCAGCATTAATCGCAGCATTGCCTGCATCTATAAATAATGTTTTAACCAATGGATTTCTATTCCCGCTGAGATTCAGACTGTCACAAGTATAGGCGGTAACATTGACATTCATATGCAAAGGCAACCATTTTTCAATACCTAAGGTGATTTCTTCCGGAGAACGTCCTAAATAGTGAATGATTTCGATTTCATGACCTTGCTTAACAATTGTATTCATGCAGATTAACCAGGTTTGCATGAAATTTTTGTCGGTTGCCAACCAATCCATTTCCTGATTTGAAAACAACTGAAGTTTTCTCTTCTCTTCACTTAAAATTATATCTGTGAAAAATCTTATGACTGCTTCACGCAAGCCGGCAATCCCACGGTATGATTCTTGTTTCTTTACCGCGCCGAGAGTTTGAAAGTAAACAGAGTCCGGTTGAATCAATTCTAATTTATTGCCATGCCAATCATTGATTTTATCCAATATGTTTTTCACATTTTGTTGCACAACAATTGATTCATTTTGAATTGACAAAAACCAAGAAGCAAGATTCTCTGCCGTATTAAAAGCGGGACCTTTCTCTATGAAAGCGATAAAATGTTGCTGTGGCATTGTAAGTTTATAGTTTTGTTTTTTTTCAATAATATTTGTGAAATAATTAATCATTGTTTCCAGTGCAGGATTGTCATTTTTCAGCAATCTTGCTCCGTTACGCCAACGGCTGATCAGTGAATTGTCCAAATTAAGAGCATTCGCCAAACGAGCATTTGATATCGAAAAAGTTTGCATAAAAAAATCCAGTTTTCGATCAAAGTCAGGTACATAGTTTTCCGGTCGGGTTGTATCATCATCAATTTCCTTCAGGAAAAACGATTCGGAAATCTTTAACAACTCATTGAATAATTCTGATTTGTTATGTGCGTATTGTTGACATTCAACAAGTTCACATAGTTCCGAAATTTGATTGCGTTCTTCTGCCAATTTAATAATTCCCGAAACAATCCGATTTAAGTGATCCTGATTATTAACCGGCGATCTCGCCCCGCGACGATAACGACTGATTGTACTGGCATGGATTCCTGAGCAATCAGCTATCTCAATATTTTTGAATTTTAATTTGTTTTGTATTTGGTTTAACCAATCAGAAAACCGCATTGAAAACCACCTTGCTCTATTAATACAATGCTGCTTAACCTTAAGTATACAATTTAATCCCAAGTTCATTCAAACAAAGAACGAGATTACAAATATTAACAGGAAATCAGAACTTATTATTTTTCAGTATTCTTATTTTCAGGTTATTTGGAAAATATAATATATAGATTGCTGAAATATAATATAATATATTGTAATATTTACAGAGTATATATTATATCGTAAGAATAATAACACTGCTAATTACTTATAACAAATTATCATGCTCTGAGCATACATGAAAGAGAATAAAATTATGACAATTAATAAAATATTAAATCAGAAAACACTACAGAAGAGAATAATTATTTTTATTATTACACTTTGCTTTATCTTAGTTTTGCCGGGATGTAGTAAAAAGGATACAAAGTCTGAAGACTCTCAGCAATCGAATACAGAACTGAATGAAAATAATATTGCACAGAACGAATCAACTCCACACGCTTCACAAAATGAAACAAATGATACTGAGGTCGATATTGAACATAATCCGATATCGCTTGAAGTTTTAGCGGAAGAAGCAAATCGGGATTTATCCGCTTCTTTTACTATCGGCATGATCGGTGACGTTCTGTTCCATGATTGGCTGATTTTAGGCGGCTTGCAAGAGGACGGTACCTATAATTATCCTTATATTTACGAATATTTGGAGCCTGATGTTAATAATCTCGATTTTGCTATGTTCAATATGGAGGGTACCTTGGCCGGACCTCCCTATGCCGGATATCCGTGTTTTTCCGCACCGTCTGAACTGGCAAACTCCATGGCGGAAAAAGGCTTTGATTTGGCTACGACCGCCAGTAATCACAGCGTCGATCGCGGTGTTGAAGGAATGTACGCGACAATTGATTCATTGCGCAGTGCCGGATTGGAAAACCTCGGAACACGCAAAGAGGGTGATCCGCCATATTTTTCTACAGAATTGAACGGGATTAAAGTTGCAATAAGTACATCCACTTACACTACACCGAAAATCGACGGACTGGTCAGTTTAAACGGTATCCCGGTTCCGGCGGAAGCCGAACATCTGATTGATACCTTCAGTTTGGAAGAAGCATATATGTACGATGATATGGCAAAACTTCAGCAACGTGCCCGCACTATGCGTGAAGACGGTCATGAAGTTGTTATCTTCATCATGCATTGGGGAACTGAATACAGTTTAGAGGAAGATTGGTATCAATCACTCTATGCACAGGCTTTGGCGGACGCGGGAGTAGATATGGTTTTCGGCATGCACCCCCATGTTGTTGAACCGATAAAAACCATAAAATCCGAAGACGGCAAACACAATATGCTGGTTTATTATTCTCTCGGTAATTCGGTTTCCGATCAATCTTATGATACCGCAGGCATGATGGGACATTGCCAAGACGGCTTGATGGGAATTGTTACTTTTAATCGAGATAAGGAAGGTGCAATCAGTATCAGTGAATGCGGTTATATGGCAACTTATTGTCATATGATCAAAATTGCTGAGAATGCAACGCAGAGTCAGGTCATCCCGGTCAAAAGAGCTTTGGAAAACCCTGAAGCTTACGGGATTTACGACATTTCATTAATTCAAGGTTCAGCCGAACGGACTGCCAATATCATGAGCAATAATTCGATTGATGGTCTTGAATTTAAAGAATATGATTCGGTACCGGCCTTTAAAATTGAGTCTGCGGATTAATTATAAAATTAAATATATTAGATTGGATTTTTCATGAAATATTTTATCAGTGATACAAACGATACCGCTTATAATGTTGCTTTAGAAGATTATGCTTTTAATCATTTAACCGATGTGGATGAAATTTTTATGCTTTGGATTAATGAGCCGTCAATTATCATCGGTAAAAATCAAAACGCTCTGGCTGAGATTAACAGTGACTTTGTCAAAGAAAACAATATCCGGGTCATCCGTCGCATATCCGGCGGCGGTGCGGTATATCATGACTTAAACAATTTGAATTATACTTTGATCGCTCCGCGCAAAAATGAAAATGCTTTTGATTTCAAGGCATTCTCCCAGCCGGTAATTCGTACTTTGGCAAAATTGGGAATCTCGGCTACATTCAGCGGACGCAACGACATAGAAATAGACGGGCAAAAGTTCTGCGGCAATGCCCAGGCTTATTCCAAAGACCGGGTTCTCCACCACGGCTGTTTGATGTTTGATGTGGATGTTTCGGTCTTGAGTAATGCTTTGAATGTCAAAGAAACCAAAATCAAATCTAAAGGCATTAAATCCGTACGCAGTCGCGTCACCAACATCAAACCGCATCTGACTCAGGAAATGACGGTTGAAGATTTCAAACAAGCTTTATTCGACGAAATGAAAACCACCCGTCCTGACCTTGAACCTTATATTTTAAGCGAAGCTGATCAGGCATCAATCCGTAAACTTGCACTCAAAAAAGCAAGCTGGGATTGGAATTACGGCAAAGCTCCGGCTTATGATTTGCGTAAAGAACTTAAATATTCTTTCGGCAGTATTGAGGTACTGTTGGAAACTTCAAATTCAATCCTCAAGCAAGTCACATTTTATGGCGACTTTTTCGGTGTGCGTGACGTAAGCGAATTAGCAGAAGAATTAAAAGACCTGGCTCTTGAAGAATCGGCAATTAAAACCAGAATCGAATCCCTGCCCTATCCTGTTTCCGATTATTTCACCGGATTGAGCAATCAGGAATTCTGTGAATTGTTATTACCTTAGAGCAATCAGCTGTTTGATAAATTTACGTTGCCCGGTTGAACTTTCCTGCTAAGGTAAGTTTTCCGGCAACGCATCTTTAATTTCAATCTCGCCGATAATATGAATTTTATACTACAATTATTGGTCAAATGTTCTCAGATTGACCCTGCTCAGCAAATTGACTATTTTGCTGTAATCAGGGGTGGATGTGCCTGCAGTATTTACCATGGCCGTTGCAGCTGCAATGGCAAACCTGAGAGTTTCTTCAATACTCTGTTTTGTTTGCAGTCCGAAAGCAAAAGCTGCAACCATCGAATCACCTGCGCCAACCGGACTTTTTACTTCTATATCGATGGAATCAAGAAGATATTTTTGCTCAGCACTTGTGTAAAAAGCACCTTTTGCCCCGAGTGAAACCAGAATATGCCGTACGCCTCGATTAAGCAAAGGCTCGGTCGCCTGATCAATCTCCGCAATTGTGTTGAGCTGTTTGCCGGTTAATTGTTCCAGTTCCAAAAGATTCGGTTTAATAAAATACGGTTTTTCTTTGCCGGAAAGACAGGATTGTAAATTTTTTCCATCCGCATCCAGAATAATTTTACATTTCCGTTGATTAAAAACATTAATCAATTGTTGATACGTATCCGGCGGAAAATTCTGCGGAATACTGCCGGATAATACCATAATATCTCCGGGGCTTACCTGATCAAGCATTTTTTCAACCATTATTTCCAGATATTGCAAAGGAACTTCCGGACCGGTTTGATTGATCTCGGTCAATGAATCCAGGCTCTGATCAACAATTTTCAGATTGGTGCGAATTCTTTTATGCGGAACTATTACAAAATAATCTGCCAGATTGAACTCCCGCATTGAGTTGATAAACTCAGTTGAACCGTTTTCCGGCAGTAAGCCGAAGACCCGGGATGATCCGCCTAACACTTCAATCATTTTGGAAACATTGATTCCTTTGCCGCCAATATCCTGACGCGTATCAATTGCCCGATTTAAAGCATTTATTTGAAATTTCTCACAAACAATTGTCTGATCAAAAGAAGGATTTAAGGTTACCGTGTAAATCATACTTCCTCCAAAACATCTTATCTATCTGTTAATTAACCTTGATAAAATATCAATTATCTTGTTCGTATTTTAATCAATCAATTTTATCGTGTTGGTCAGTTTTCCGATTTGCTCAATTTCAAATTCAATCAAGTCGCCGGACTTGAGGAATTGCGGCGGATTCATTGCAATGCCGACACCGGCCGGGGTCCCGGTTAAAATAATGTCGCCCGGAAACAAAGTCAAGCCACGAGATAAATCTGCCAGCAAAGCCGGAATATCAAAAATAAATTCTTTCGTATTCGATTTTTGTCTGAGCTCGCCATTAATTTTTGCCGAAATATTTAAATGCGGCGGAAATGTGATCTCATCACTACTTACGATCCACGGTCCTAACGGTAAAGAATTATCCAGGCTTTTACCCCTGAACCATTGTTTCCGCTCATTTTGCAAATCACGTGCCGAAATGTCATTGCCGATTGCATAGCCGAAAATATAATCAGCAGCCTGAGCCGGTTCAATATCACAACCTGTTTTGCCGATAATCACTGCCAGCTCAACTTCATAATCCAATTTCTGTGCCAAATCCTTGCGGACAACAATCGGTTCTTGATCAGCCAACAGCCGATTAGTCGCTTTGCTGAAATAAATCGGATGTTGCGGCAATTCTGCCGAAGCCTCATTCGTAAACTGTGTAACTTCCAAGGCATGATCTTTATAATTTTTGCCGACACTAAATATATTTCTTAGCGGATAATGAATCGGCGCAAGCAATTTCACCGAATCCGGAGAAATCGCTTTATCTGTCAAATCAGGCAATGCTGATTTAATCTGAGTGTTTAAGGTATTCCCGTACTTCCGGATAAAAGACAACAAATCTTGCGGAACCTCTCTGTCATTTTTCGTGTTCGAATTGAGATTTAATATTTCCCAAACATCAAACATCGAAAACAATAAATTATCAGTATTCATCACACCATAGTCAGTTTTATCCTGATATAAATAAGAAAGAAATTTCATAGTTCACCTCAAAACAATGTTACTTTCGAATTCTTTGGCATTCGTCAGCCAAATGTATTTTTTATCATAAATTATAAAAATTACACTTATTCTATTTTATCATCTATCAGATATAATAAGACATGTAAACTAAATACTTTCCAAAAAAGATAAAAATTAATTTGAATGTATGAACAAATGAATAATTATTGTTATATTACACTAAGAGAAGTCCCTCATCTGAGGGAATATGCCGCTGAATGGTTCCATAGTAAGTGGGGCATACCGTATGAAGCATATTTGGAATGTATAAACTTATATCTTAGCGGTGAAACCGAATATGGCTGGTATCTCTGCCTGGACAATGACAAAATAGCAGGCGGATTAGGTGTTATCGAAAATGATTTTCACAATAAAAAAGATCTGAGACCAAATGTCTGTGCTGTATACACGGAAGAAGAACACAGATGCCGCGGTATTGCGGGAAAACTGCTTAATCTGGTTGTTGAAGATCTGAGATCAAAAGCCATTTCTCCTGTCTATCTGGTATCAGATCATATCGGTTTCTATGAAAGATATGGCTGGGATTTTTTATGTATGGTTCAGGACGATGGAACCGGAGAGATGACAAGAATGTATATCCATCGATAGAAGCATGAGATAATAACGGAACAGATTCCACGTAATACAATCAAATGAGAAATGAGGTTAAAGTAATGGATTGGCAGAAGCTCGAAACTTATTTTCGTTCATTGGATCGTTCTTTGTTTGTCGGAAATGACATGAAAAAACACGCAAGTCATGACATGCCTTTGCCCATAGGCTTCGGACAAACAATTTCGCAACCCAGCCTTGTACTGGAAATGACACAGCTGCTGGAACCGGAAAATGACAGCAAGGTGTTGGAAATTGGAACCGGTTCAGGTTTTCAAACAGCTCTTCTTGCAAAAATGTCAGCGGAAGTTTATACGGTCGAAAGGATTAATAAATTGGCGGAAGAAGCCAAAAAGAGATTAGATGCCTTAAATTTTTCGAATATCTATTATAAAATCGGAGACGGCAGCACCGGATGGCAAGAACATGCTCCCTATGACAGAATTATGGTAACTGCTGCAGCAGGTCTTTTGCCGGATGAATTGGTCAATCAATTGGCAAACGGCGGCAGGATGGTTATTCCGATCGGTCCATCAACTTTTCAGGAACTTAAACTTATTACCAAGACAGATCATGGCGAAATAAATATCAAAACAGTAGAGTGGGTTCGATTTGTAGAACTTAAAGGGCCGTACGGTTGGGTAGAATAAAAAAATTAGTTAAATTATTTGTCTCTGCTTAAAATAACGAAAAATGTGGCTCGAGAGAAAGAAGGAAGTGTAATGCGAGAGGTTTATCACAATATTTTTATAGAAGAGCTTCTTCTTCCGAATAATCCGCTTAAATATCTAAATGTTTTCATCATCAAAGGTGAAAGCAGATCGATGATCATAGATTGCGGTTTCAACATGGAAGAAACAAAGGAAATAATACTGAACATTTTCGAAAAACATGGTCTTGATTTTGACAATACAATCCTATATTTGACCCATCTTCATTCCGACCATGTTGGCCTTGCAACATTTTTACGGGAAAAAGGTGTTGAGGTCTATATAAGTCAGGTTGACGGAGATATATTGAACAATCCCGATGCTACTTGGGATGCTACCTATAAAAATGCCATGCTTCAGGGACTATCGGAAGATAACTTTAAAATAGAAGAACATCCCGGTTACAAATACGCAATTACAGGAAAGCTTGATTATACCGAAGCTGTTATCGGTGACTCCCTGAAAATAGGTGACTATGATTTTGAAATCATTGACCTTTCAGGGCATACGCCGGGGATGACGGGTCTTTATGAAAAAGAACATCGCCTGCTCTTTTGTGGTGATCATATTTTGCAAAGGATTACGCCGAATATTACATTCTGGGGCTTTGAATACGGTGACAGCTTAGGCACTTATTTTAAGAATCTGGATAAAGTATATGACATGGAGATTGTGCATCTGTTTTCATCGCACAGAGAATTGGTCAAAGATCATAGAGAGAGAATCGATGAGCTGAAGCTTCATCACGAAAAGAGATTGGACGAAGTGAGGAATGCCCTAACACTCAAGAGGTACTCAAGCATCAGAGATGTTACCAAACAATTACACTGGGACATCAGGAGTAATAACTTTGATGAATTTCCTCAATCTCAGAAGTCCTTTGCAACGGGGGAAGCTCATGCCCATTTGGAACACCTCAGATACAGAGGAGAAGTCGATTACATTCAGAAATTCGAAAAGTTGTATTATTTTTTGATGATTTGACGGCTGAATATTCAAAGCCTGATTGACGAATTAAAATCTGAGAAACACTTATGCACTATCAAGAATTATCCGGTTGGAAGAGTATCGCAACACAGAATTATAGAATTCTTGGTTTCTATTTGTGATAATGAGCCGGAAAATGGTGTGAAATACCAGTACGTAAAGGCAAAGAATTAGTTATTATCGTATAATTATTACTACGGTTGTTATTATCAATAACGAGGAGGAATATAAAATGGCAAACAAACGAGAATTAGAAAGAGCGGAACTTCATCGCACTATCTGGAATATGGCGAATGATTTAAGAGGTTCCGTAGACGGCTGGGATTTCAAACAATATGTTCTCGGCATGCTGTTTTATCGATATATTTCAGAAAATATTACCGCCTATATAAATGAAGGAGAACACGAAGCAGGAGATAAAGACTTTGACTATGCAATATTATCCGATGAAGAGGCAGAAGTTGCCAGAGATGATTTAGTTAAGACCAAAGGTTTTTTCATTTTACCAAGTGAATTATTTCATAATCTAAAACTGAGAGCAAAAGATGATCCTAATTTAAATGAAACTTTGGAAACTATCTTCAAAAACATCGAGAACTCCGCTCAGGGTACGGAGAGTGAAGATAATTTCAAAGGTCTGTTTGACGATATGGATGTTAACTCTAATAAGCTTGGCAGCAGTGTTCCCAAGAGAAATGAAAAACTGGTTAAACTCATCAACTCTGTAGCTGAAATGCAACTCGGTAACTATCAAGATAATTCCATCGATGCTTTCGGTGATGCCTACGAATTTCTGATGGGCATGTATGCTTCCAATGCAGGAAAATCCGGCGGTGAATATTTTACACCGCAAGAAGTCTCTGAACTTCTGACAAGATTGGCTTTAGTCGGAAAAACCGAAGTTAATAAAGTATATGACCCCGCATGCGGTTCAGGCTCCCTACTTCTGCAGTCAGCAAAAATCCTAGGCAAAGAGAATGTCAGACAAGGATTTTTCGGTCAGGAAATAAATATTACTACCTATAACTTATGCAGAATCAATATGTTCTTACATGATATAGATTATGACAAATTTGATATTGCTCATGGAGATACATTAAAAGACCCGGTTCATTGGGACGATGAACCTTTCGAAGTAATTGTTTCCAATCCGCCCTATTCAATCAGATGGGACGGAGATGCAGACCCGATACTGATCAATGATCCGAGATTCTCACCGGCAGGAGTATTGGCTCCCAAATCCAAGGCTGATTTAGCCTTTATTATGCATAGTCTTGCATGGCTGGCTACCAACGGAACAGCTTCAATTGTCTGTTTCCCGGGAGTTCTTTACCGAGGCGGAGCAGAACAGAAAATCAGACAGTATCTAATTGATAACAACTATATCGATACGATTATTCAGTTGCCGGACAATCTATTCTTTGGCACTTCTATTGCCACATGTATCATGGTTTTAAGGAAATCTAAATCAGACAATTCAACGTTGTTCATTGATGCATCTAAAGAATTTATCAAGATAACCAACAACAATAAATTAACTAAAGAGAATATTGAAAAAATTGTAGGCATATATGAAAGCAAAGAAGAAATACAATATGTATCTAAATTAGTTCCAAATGAAGATATAGCCGAAGAAGATTACAATCTTTCTGTTTCAACTTATGTGGAAATTGAAGATACAAGAGAGAAAATCGATATCAAAGTTCTTAATAAGGAGATCGAAGAAATCGTAAAGAAACAGGAAGAACTCCGCAAAGCAATAGATGAGATTGTGGCTGAAATTGAGGGATAATGATGGAATGATGGAATGATGGAATAGATAAAATTCTCAACTACCGAGGATTTCTCGGTAGTTCAAATATCGGTATTTCAAAAATAAGTTACCTGCTTAAAAAGTGGTTATTTCCGAAATGGAAACAACTACTCAATGAAAACTATATAACTAAAAATACAAACACTATGTTTTGATAAATAAGTAAAAAAGCTACTCAGCGAAGGTGGTGAAAATAGTGAGTAAACTTAATAGTTTGATAAAAGGATTGTGTCCGGAGGAGGTGGAATATAAAACATTAGGAGAATTAGGTTTTTTCTATGGTGGATTATCAGGAAAAAATAAAAATGATTTTGTAGATGGTAATAGCAAATTTATAAGTTATATGAATGTTTTTTCTAATCCCGAAATAGATTTAACTACAAATGATAAAGTTCTAATAAAAGAAAATGAAAAACAAAATACTCTTGAATTCGGAGATATTATTTTTACAGGTTCTTCGGAATCTTTATTTGAAAGTGGAATGTCATCAGTTTTAACAGAACGTACTGATGATAAACTTTATTTAAATAGCTTTTGTTTCGGATTTAGATTGAATAATAGAAATTTATTGTTACCGGCATTTTCAAAACATTTATTCAGGTCCTTAGATATTAGAAAACAAATCATTAGACTTGCAAATGGAGTAACAAGATTTAATTTATCAAGAAAAAAGATGGAAAAAGTGCAAATCCCCATCCCACCTCTCCCTATCCAAGAAGAAATCGTCCGTATTCTGGATACGTTCACAAAGCTTACGACAGAACTTAAAGAAGAACTAACAGCAGAGCTTACAGCTAGAAAAAAACAGTATGAATATTATCGAGATGAATTATTAACTTTTGGAGATGAAGTTGAGTGGAAGACATTAGCTGAAATTGGAGAATTAATAAGAGGTACCGGTCTTCAAAAATCTGATTTTAAAGAAGAAGGTTTTCCATGTATTCATTATGGACAACTTCATACTTATTACGGTACAAGTGCTAGTGAAACAATATCGTTCGTTTCACCCGAACAATCTAAAAAATTAAAAAAAGCTCAAAAAGGAGATGTGCTTATCGTGGGTGTAAGTGAGAACATCGAAGATATTTGTAAACCTTTAGCATGGCTTGGTGAGACTATATGTATCAGTGGAGATATGTTCGCTTTTAGACACAATCAAAATACTAAATATATAACCTATTTATTACAAACTTCAGATTTTAGCAGATATAAAGAACGGTATGCTCATGGTGCAAAAGTAACAAGACTAAGACAAGATAAGCTATTGTCTTATAAAATCCCCATCCCTCCCCTCGCCGAGCAAGAACGTATCGTTTGTATTCTGGACAAATTTGATGCTCTTGTTAACGATATTTCCATAGGTTTACCGGCTGAAATAGAAGCCAGACAAAAACAATACGAATACTATAGAGAGAAACTGCTATCCTTTAAAGAATTAAAAGTGAAAGAGGCTTAGTATGAATAAAACCGTTCATTACAATATTGTTGCAAGTACAGACGATGCGACAGTCGTGGCCGAATATGCTCCGGAATACAGAGTAGAAGGGCAAAAATATCAAAGTGAAGCCGCTTTGGAAAAGGCTTTTATTAAGCAACTTGAATCTCAAGGCTATGAGTATTTTAAAATAGCAGATGAAGCCTCTTTTATAGAAAACATCAGACAACAATTGGAAAAGCTAAATGACCTTACCTTTACGGATAGTGAATGGGAAAAATTTTTCCGTGTGTCTTTAGCGAATGCTAATGAAGGTATCGTAGAAAAAACCAGAAAGATTCAGGAAGACTACATTCAAGTTTTAAGACGTGATGACGGAACAACGAAAAACATCTATCTGTTAGACAAAAACAATATCCATAACAATAAATTGCAAGTTATTAATCAATATGAGGAAGATGCCGGTCATCGTCCAACCCGTTATGATGTGACGATTTTAGTCAATGGTCTACCGCTGATTCATATCGAACTAAAACGAAGAGGTATTGCCATTCGGGAAGCCTTCAATCAAATTAATCGCTATCAGCGAGACAGCTTCTGGGCAGGAAATGGACTTTTTGAATATGTTCAGTTGTTTGTCATATCGAACGGTACCCATACCAAATACTACAGTAATACTACAAGGGAAGCTCATCTCAAGGAACAAAAAACATCTACCAGGCGAAAAAATAAAAAGACCTCCAACAGCTTTGAATTTACATCTTTTTGGGCAGATGCCAATAACAAGATAATTCCGGATCTGGTTGATTTTACCAAGACCTTTTTTGCCAGACATACTATCCTCAATATCCTGACAAAGTACTGCATCTTCACCAGTGAAGACTTGCTTTTAGTCATGCGACCTTATCAAATTGCTGCTACAGAAAGAATCTTGAATCGAATTATTATAGCCACTAATTACAAAAAGACCGGAACCATTGATGCCGGCGGTTACATTTGGCATACCACAGGCAGCGGCAAAACATTAACCAGTTTTAAAACCGCTATACTGGCCAGTAAAATACCGGCTATCGACAAAGTAATTTTTGTCGTTGACCGCAAAGACCTGGATTATCAAACGATGCGAGAATATGACAGGTTTGAAAAAGGAGCCGCCAACGGCAACAGTTCAACCAGAGTTCTTAAAAGACAATTAGAAAATCGAAATGCCCGAGGCGGTTATCAAGAATATAAGATAATTGTAACCACGATTCAAAAGCTGGATGTATTTATCAAGCAAAATAAAAAGCACGATATTTATAAGAAAAATATTGTCTTAATCTTTGATGAATGCCATCGTTCTCAGTTCGGACAAATGCATCGGGCTATCATCAAAAACTTTAAAAATTATTATATATTCGGTTTTACCGGCACTCCGATCTTTGCCGACAATGCACCGGCAAGTGGAAATCCTATTTTCCGCACAACAGATCAAGTGTTTGGCGAAAGGCTTCATACATATACAATCGTCGATGCCATTAATGACGGTAATGTTCTCCCATTCAGAATTGATTTTATCAACACGATCAAAAAATCGGACGGGATAAAAGATGAACAAGTCTACGCCATCGACACGGAAAGAGCCCTTGCCGCTCCGGAGAGAATATCGGAGATCGTAACTTATATCCTGGAACATTTTGCTCAAAAAACAAAACGCCAAGCCTATTACTCTTTCACGGCAAAATGGGAAGAGGAAATCAAAGGCAGTAAAGAAACAGTTGAAAGAAAAGAAGAGAGAAGAGTTGCCGGTTTCAACTCTATCTTTGCTGTAGCCTCGATTCCCATGGCAATAAAGTATTATCGGGAATTTCAAAAACAAATTGCTGAAACAAAATCAAATCTCAAAATTGCGACAATCTTTTCCTTCTCACCTAACGAAGAAGAAATTGACGGAATTTTACCTGACGAAGATTTGAACATGCAAGACTTAGATCAAAGCTCCCGGGATTTTCTGGATTCAGCCATTTCAGACTACAACAATATGTTCAGCACGAACTTTGATACTTCTGCCGATAGATTCCAAAATTACTATAAAGACTTATCTTTAAGAGTAAAAAATAGAGAAATCGATATTTTAATTGTTGTAAATATGTTTTTAACAGGCTTCGATGCCACTACTTTGAATACCTTATGGGTAGATAAAAATCTGAGACTGCATGGTTTGATTCAAGCTTTCTCCAGAACTAACCGAATCTTAAACCGAGTCAAAGCCTTCGGCAATATCGTTTGTTTCAGAGACTTAAAAGAAGAAACGGATAAGGCTATTGCTTTATTCGGCAATAAAGATGCAGGCGGAATAGTTCTTTTAAAAACCTATCAGGAGTATTACCATGGTTTCAATGAAAACGGCACTCACCATCCGGGCTACGAGGAATTAATCAGTAAAATAAGAGAAGACTATCCTCTGGGTGAATTAATCAGCGGAGAACAAAACCAAAAAGCATTTATCAAGCTTTTCGGTAATATTTTAAGATTAAGAAACATCTTATCTGCCTTTGATGAATTTGAAGAAGATACACTCCTGGAAGGCAGAGATTTACAAGATTATCAAAGTATCTATATCGATCTTTATGAAGAATTCAAAAGCAAAGCCGGCGGCGACAGAGAAAACATTATTGATGATATCATCTTTGAAATCGAACTCATTCGTCAAATAGAAGTCAATATCGACTACATACTCATGCTGGTCGCCAAATATAAGGATTCAAATTGCAAAGACAAAACTATTTTAACTACGATAGATAAAGCAATTGATTCTTCGCTCGAACTCAGAAGCAAAAAAGAACTTATCGAAAATTTTATCGAGCAAGTTAATATTTCTACTGAAATAGATGAAGAATGGAAAGAATTTATCGATCAGAGCAAAGAAGCCGATATCAACAAACTGATCGAAGAAGAAAAATTAAAAGAAGACGAAACCCGAAAATTTGTCGATAATTCCTTCAGAGACGGTGTCATGAAAACTACCGGTACGGATGTAGATAAATTAATGCCGCCTGTTTCAAGATTCGGCGGCGGAAACAGAGATGCCAAGAAACAAGGTATTATTGAAAAACTGCTCCGCTTTTTCGAAAAATATTTCGGACTGGTATAAAACTGACAAAAGGTTATTCGATGAAAAGACGCAAGAAAAAAAATTCAGAATTTACTTCATTTTTGAGAAACCTGCCCGAAGATGAAGTAACAACCGTCAATCACTTTTTTCAAAATTTCTCAAAACACTGTGCTCTGAACAAAAAGGGCACGGAATTGTTGCGCAAAGATTTCGAAAATGCCTTGTTGCATTATCATTCTGTCGGCACTCCCTTGGAGAAAGCTCTTGAACTGTTGAGTATCGAAAATCTCGGCGGATTCTATATACGTCCGCCAATTCTCTGGTACACCCTGGACGATGCTGCCAAAATTTATCCGTTATCCATGAAACCGGGACAAATGGAAATGTTTCGTCTGTCCGTATATTTGAAAGAGAATGTTATCCCCGTACTGCTGCAAATGGCTCTGAACTTTACAATTAAACGCTTTCCGAGCTTTGCAACAACAGTTAAAAAAGGCTTTTTCTGGCACTATCTTGATACCGCGAAGCGACGTTATAATGTAAAACCGGAAACAGGACCTCCCTGTAAGCCGCTGAATATCGCTCGCAGCGCATCTCAGACATTCCGCGTCATCTGGCACCAAAATCGTATCAGCGTAGAATTTTTCCACATCCTTACTGACGGTGCGGGCGGCATGCAATTTCTCAAAGCACTGATCGCGGAGTATTTACGTCTGTGCGGAGTGGAAAGCGGTGAAGAAGGCATCATGAAACGAAATGATTTGCCCACAGCAGAAGAGATCGCCAATGAGTTTTTTCGTACGGAAACCACGGAAAAAGGCAATGGATTCATGGATATGCCTGCAACTCAGATGAGCGGTAAGCTCTCAAAAACTAAGCCTTGTCAAGTGATTCATTTTCGGATGGATGCCACTTCCCTCAAAAAAGCTGCCCATGAACACGAAGCAACCATCACAGCTTATGTGTTGTCAAAAATGTTTCTGGCGACAAAAGCAACAACGGATGAGCTTGACGGAACAATCAACATTCAGGTTCCGGTCAATATGCGCAAGTATTATCCTTCTCAGACTGTGCGGAATTTCTCACTTTACTGCGGAATCAGGTTCCCTATGACCGAAATTACAGACGGTCCCGAGCTGATCCGGCAAATCACGGAACAGTTGAAAATTAAGGGCTCCCGAGAAGCAATGGGAGAAATGATGAATTCCGCCGGAAAAATAGTGAGTATGCTGCGCTTTATACCGCTTGTGATCAAATCTCCCGTGGCCAAGGCTATCTACGGTTTTCTCAGTGACGGGATTTTCACCACGCGACTTTCCAATATGGGAGTCGTTACCATGCCGCAGAAATACGCTGACCACATTCAAAGCATGGACTTCCTCCTCGGTCCTGCCGTATTGAACAGAGCAACCTGTACCATCATCACCTTCGGCAACACAGCCACACTTTCAATTACTAAAATGACAACCGATCCGTCATTTGAAGAAGCGCTGTTCCGCTTTTTTTGCGAGGACGGAATCATCCCCGAAGTAGAAGGAAGTTCACTCTATGGAAATTAAAAATATCTACCCGACAGTTGAGAAACGAAATTTGGTTCGGCAAAACTTATTGTCTTATTGTAAATGGAGTTTTATCTTTGCCGGAATAATTTGTGCGGTGATTAACTATTTCACCGGCGGAAAAGCCTGGAGCATTGTTGTAATGTGGTCGATGTGGCTCGTCTGGTCGCAGCTTATTTCTCCTGACATGGTAGAATACAACCGGATCAGCCAAACCATCAAGTTCATCATAAATTCTTGTGTTCTTCTCGGGCTGATCGACGTTTTTCTGGCTCCCGGATGGTCAGTAAAGGTCATTGTCATTATTTGCTTTTCAGCCTTGATCTTGGTTTCCGTTCTCTTCTTCACTGATTTTGAAACGCAAAGACAAAACATGTTTCCGATGTTGAACTTTTGCACGCTCAGCCTTGTGGCTGCGATTGTCGGACTCCTCGTAGAACAGAGCGACGATACTTATTGGACTTTTGTCGTAATGGGATCCCTTGCCTTTTTATTGCTGCTCGCCTTCATTATTCTGCTCAGAAAGGATTTTCTGATTGAAATTAAAAAGCGGTTCAGCTCGAAATAATTGCAGAAATTATCAGATAAATTCATATACGGAAATTATCAAATAAACTCATATCTTGTGAGGGCAACAATTAAATTAATACAAAACCTATTTTTCAAAGATACATTATCCAAACACCTCATAACCAATTATACAATAACACATTATTGCATAATTGGTTTTTGCATATTATAATATTTTTGAGGTGATAACATGAGATTTATTGGCAGGAACTATGAATTAGCAGAACTGAATAAAGAGTTTTACAATGATAAGTTTGCAATGTCCGTAATCTACGGAAGACGTAGAGTCGGTAAAACTTATCTGATCCAAGAATTTATCAGAGATAAGAAAGGTTCTTATTTTGTTGCCTTAGAATCAAACGATATAGTTAATTTGAGCTTACTGTCCAAAGCTGTTTATCATGCTTGTGGAAATTTAAGCGGATTACCGGATTTTACAAATTTTGAGGATGCTTTCAGATATTTATTTGAATTCAGTATTGGCAACAGAATAGTTTTTGTTATTGATGAGTATCCATATCTGGCTATGTCTACACCCTACATATCTTCTCTCTTACAAAATCTCGTAGACGAATATAAAGAAAAAAGTAAGTTGTTTTTAATTCTATGCGGGTCGTCTATGAGCTTTATGGAAGAACAAGTCTTAGGCTATAAAAGTCCGCTTTATGGCAGAAGGACAAGCCAATTTAAAATACATCCGTTTAATTATTTAGATTCCGCAAAATTTGTTGAATCTTATTCTTCAAGGGAAAAAGCTATCGTTTTTGGACTTACAAATGGCATAGCTGAGTATTTGACATTTTTTAATTCAGATATTTCTTTGAAGCAAAATATTATCAACAATTATTTGAAAACCAGCGGAAGACTTTATGAAGAGCCTGCCAATTTATTGAAACAAGAATTGAGGGAGCCTAAAACATATAATGATATATTGTTTGCGATATCCTCAGGGGCAAGTAAATTAAATGAAATTGCAACAAAACTTAATGTGCCCTCAGGAGGACTAAGTCACTATATTAATTCTTTGATAGCCCTCGGAATTATTGAAAGAAAAACCCCTGTATTAAATAGAAAAACCAAAAGACCAATCTATGCAATAAAAGATACAATGTTTGTATTTTGGTATAAATTTGTTCAAACAAATTTAAATATGATTAATCTGGATTTAGGCGAATTGGTTTATGAAAAATATGTAGATCCATATATAAACAATTATATGGGATCTGTTTTTGAAAAAATTACGATTGAATATTTCGAAGAAAGACTTAAACAAATGAATTCTCCGTTGATACCTGTAGATTATGGTAATTGGTGGGGAAATGATCAAAGATTAAAAAAAGAATCTGAAATAGATATGATTGCATATAATAATGAAAATGAGTATCTCTTTGTTGAAGCAAAATGGAATAACAGTAAGGTCAAGCAAACTATATTAAATGAATTAATCGAGAAATCTTTAAATTTTCAATTTAGCAAGGCAACATATTGGCTGACAAGTCTATCCGGATTTGAAAAAATAACTCATGATAATAATGTTGAACTCATCGAATTGAGTGATATGTATAGATGTGGTGAAGATAAATAGATCGGCTAGTTATCAGAATCGTCAGAGCCGGTTTCTGCTCAGAATTCTGTGCTGTGCAGATTTTCCTTTGCACAGCTGCGAAAAGTGAGCAGATCTCGAGGTTGAGGCGCCCGTTTCTGCTCAGAATTTTGAGCTGTGCAGATTTTCCTTTGCACAGCTGCGAAAAGTGAGCAGTTTTCAAGACCGGAAAAATCTCTTTTTAATAGCTTTCAGTAATATAAAAAAGTCATCCGAGATCAATCCCCGGATGACTTTTGTTTTTTGATTATGTAGTCTATATGCCCGATATAGAATCTATTAAACCTCTAACGTACCATTAAACTCCTAAAGTGCTGCGTCTGCGAATTTCGCCGTCGGTGAAATTGTGGGTCGGTGTGTAACCGGCAATCGGTGCGATTCTTTGATGATAGAGATCAATGAACCAATCTGCTTGCGGGAAGAAATCGTTTTCTAATTCATAAGCAGGTGTAATCCAGTTACGTGAACCTAAGATTTGAACCGGTGCATCGAGGTAGTCAAAGGCCAGGTTTTGAATATTTTGTGCCAAATCGTTGAGATAAGATCCTCTGGCTGTTGCATCACCCGCAACGATGATTTTTCCGGTTTTCTTGACTGATTCAATAACCATATCATAGTTAAACGGTACCAGTGTTCTGGCATCAATGACTTCGGCTGAAATTCCATATTCTGCCTGCAATTGATCGGCAGCTTCTAATGCACGATACAATGTGGCACCGATTGTTAAGAACGTTACATCGCTGCCTGTTCTGCGCATTGCAGGTTCACCGATGGTAACCTCGTACGGTTCTGCCGGAACGCCTTCTTTAACAAATTGTTCGCCGACATCGTACAGTCTTTGACTTTCAAAAACGACTACCGGATCAGTACCGTTGAGGGCTGATGTTAAGAGACCTTTGACATCGTACGGAGTTGCCGGGAAGACAACTTTAATTCCCGGAATATGTGCTACCAGTGAAGTCCAGTCTTGTGAGTGTTGCGCACCATATTTAGAACCGACTGAAACACGGATAACTACCGGCATTTTGAGGTAACCGCCGGACATCGCTTGCCATTTCGGTAATTGGTTAAATACTTCGTCACCGGCACGGCCTAAGAAGTCACAATACATCAACTCTACTAATGCTCGACCGCCGGCCATTGCATAACCGATTCCCGAGCCGACAATTGCCGCCTCTGAGATCGGCGAGTTGAAGAAACGGTGATACGGAACAGCTTCCGTCAATCCGCGATAAGCGGCGTAGGCACCGCCCCAGTCACGTAAGTCTTCACCATAAGCAATCAAGGTTGGATCTTCGTAGAATTTTTCGATAACAGCTTCAAAAATTCCGTCACGGAATTGATAACGTCTGTTCGGACTCAGAAGTTTGCCGTCTTCATCATAAGCATAACGCTCACGACGGGCAATTTGTTTAACTCTGACATTATCTTTTAATTCTTCTCTGGTTTGCAGCATATCAGGTTCAGCATCCGAGAATGATGCAACTTTTTGATTAGAGAACATCAAATCTTCAATTGCTCTGGGTTCTGCTTGCAGATCCATACGCGGTGAAATGACCGGATCAATCGCTAATTTAACAGTTTGAATAATTTTCTTCACAACATATTCATCGATTGCATCAATTTCAGCTTGTGTTGCAACACCTGCCTCAATCAATTGCTCAGGATATGTTTTGAGCGGATCATGCTCTCTCCAAGCATCTTTTTCTTCTTCTGTCCTGTAGGAGTCTGCATCGGACGGAGAGTGACCGAAGAATCTATATGTTACCAATTCTAAGAAAATCGGTCCTTCTTTGTCTTCAATGTTTTTCATTTTACGTTTATAAGCATCGATAACTGCTAACGGGTTGTTGCCGTCAACTGCTTCCGCATGCATTTGTCTCGGATTGCAAGCAGCGCCGATACGTGCAGGGTTGCCATATCCCATGGTTTCACCTCTGGTTTGTCCCCCCATACCGTAATGGTTGTTATTTATATTAAAGATTAAAGGCAAGCCGCCTTTCATGTCACCTTCCCATAAGGTTTCATATTGATCCATGGTTGCCATAGCCAGAGCTTCCCAAACCGGACCGCAACCCATGGAACCATCACCGAAGTTACCGATTACAATACCGGGTTGACGATTTACTTTTTTGTATAAAGCTGCTCCTAAGGCGATATCGGCAGAACCGCCGACGATAGCATTGTTCGGGAAAATTCCGAGAGGTGTAAAGTAGCTGTGCATTGATCCGCCAAGACCTTGATTGAATCCGGTTTCTTTTGCGAAAATTTCTGCTAATATACCGTACAATATATAGCTGGTTGCTAATTCTGCAACTGATTCTTCATTTTCACGAATGGACTCAATAGCTTTAAGCTGTTTGCCATCCATAAATGATTCCATGATTTCCATCAATTCTGCATCATCTAATTTGCGAATAGCTGAAAATGCTTTAGCCAAAACTTCACCATGGCTGCGGTGTGAGCCGAAGATAAAGTCATTTTTGTCTAAATAGAAAGCTTGACCTACTGCTGCGGCCTCTTGACCTACAGACAAGTGAGCCGGACCCGGATTGTTATACTCCAGACCATTGTATGCATTAGTAGTCTTGATTGACATCAGCATTTCTTCAAATTCACGAATCAAGCGCATATCGCGATAAATATTCATGAATTCTTCTTTGGTGAAATTGTCTTTTTCGTCTTTAACGGTTTTTTGATACTGATTTACCGGAATATCTTGTAACTCAATCATGCGCGGCGCACGAGCTTCTTCCGGATTAATAGGTAATGATTTTGTCATGATCTTCTCCTTGATTTAAAACTGGTATTTTCATTTATTTCTTAATATTTTAATTAAAAATCTACGTGTTCAACTATCCGTGTTATAGTGCAAAAATTGCTTCGCGAATTACTTCACCGACTGTCGGATGCGGGAAGATGAATTCTTTTATTTCATTGATTGTCATCTGTTTTTCAATCATCATGCCCAGAGGAGTTACTAATTCCGATGCGTAACTGCCCAACATATGAGCTCCGATCAAATAATTGCGTTTGTTATCGACCAATAATTTGATCACACCGTTGCCGCCTTCAACTTCCGCAACATAGCGACCGCTATATGCCAGAGGAAGGGTTAATGCTCTATAATCTAATTCTTTTGCTTTTGCACTTTCTTCAGATTCACCGACAAAACACATTTCAGGATTAGTATATAGAACTGACGGCATCGCCTCATAGCGCATTACATCTTTTTTTCCGAGAATTGTATTGATTGCAACTTCCGCTTCACGATATGCAGCATGTGCCAACATCCATTTGCCGTTTACATCGCCTATCGCATAAACATTCGGGATATTAGTCAACATTTGTTCATCGACTTTGATATTGGCGCGATCACATTCAACACCGATATTCTCTAAACCGATATCTGCTGAAACTGCACGTCTGCCAATCGAAATCAAGCAATAATCTGCATTAACCTTTTCTTTCTTGCCTTCAAATTCATATTCAACATAATTATCACCAAAAGCGGTAACTGTTGATTTCAATTTAAATTCCAAACCCTTGGCTTCAAAATTCTTCTGCAGTAATTTACCCAATTCGGCATCGACTGTACCGGCAATATGATCAAGCATTTCGATTACGGTAACTTTAGTACCTGCTGTTTGGAAATAACTTGCCATTTCCAAGCCGATAACTCCGCCGCCGACAATTACCATTTTTTCCGGAATAACTTCAAGATCCAGAATTTCCCGGCTGGTTAAAACAAAACCTTTTTCTAATTGTTCTTTCAGACCGTCAATTGGCGGTTTCACAACTTCGGAACCGGAAGCGATAATCAAATTTTTGCCTTGATATTCTTTGCCGTCGGCTTCGACTGTAATCACACCGTTTTGGCGACTTTTAATTGTAGCCTTAGCCTCAACTACATCAACCTTATTACGCTTCAAGGTCATTGCCACGCCGCTGACCAACTTTTTAACTACTTTATTTTTGCGTTTGATTACTTTAGCCTGATCGATTTTGGCATTTTCCGCCGTAACGCCGTAAGCGGATCCGTCAGCTGCATGTTCATATATTTTTGCTGAATTCAAAAGCGCTTTGGATGGGACACATCCTTCATTTAAACAAACTCCGCCAAGATTTCTTTTTTCAAACAGGCAAGCTTTTAAACCGTTTTCTCCGGCTCTTTGGGCTGCCAGATAACCACCCGGACCGCCACCTATTACTAAAACATCGTACATATATTATCCTCTATTTCTTAGTTTCGTTTTTTTACGAATAAAATCCGTTCTGCTTATTTCTATCAATTAATTATATCTAATTATATCGCTTTCGATTATCCCATCAGGAAAAGATCAAAGTTCTCCAGAGTCTGAACCAGGGCTTGTAAGAATACTGCGCCCGGGGCTCCGTCAATAGCTCTGTGATCTATGGTTAACGAGATGGTCATAGCAGGGTATAATTCGATTCCGCCGTCTTTGCCGCTGCGTACTTTCTCATAGGTTGAAGATACTCCCACGATACAGGTTTCAGGCGGATTGATTACCGGAGTGAAACTCTCTATGCCCGATCTGCCCATATTAGTTATCGTAATGGTGCTGCCGGATATCTTGTCGGGATTGATTGCTCCTTCCATACATTGCATTGCCAAATCTCTTGCTTCTGCCGAGATTTGACTGATCGATTTCAGATCTGCATTTCTGACAACAGGTACCATTAAGCCACGTGGTGTATCTACTGCCACTCCCAGGTGAACTCTGTTGAAATGACGGAAGATATTTTCATCTGCCAGGTAGTGAGCATTGCAGTCAGGATATTTTTTGACTGTTCTCGATACCGCATAGAGAATAATATCGTTGATTGTCGGTACTCGTTGCAGAATTGCCAAACCGAGTTTCTCGTCCATGCCTTTTTCTTTCAAAGCTTTCAGACGATTTCTCCAGGCTAAGATATTGCTTGCGTCAAATGAAGCATTCAAGGTAAGCTGTGCCATTTCAGACAATGAGGCATGCATTGAACGAGCGATTACTTTACGGATATTCGTAATCTTATCATCAGTATATTCAACTTCATCAAGACCTGCTACAGCTTGATCTACTAATGCTGCTCCTTCCAGATTTTGTAATTCAGGTAATTTTGAAAGGTCTTCTACACGAACCGCTCCGCCGATTCCGCTGCCTGCTATTCCGGCTGCATAATCCTGACCGGCTGCTGTTGTTGCTACCAAACCTGCATCGATTGCTGCTTCCACATCTCTTTCAATAATTCTGCCATTGGGTCCGGTTGGCGCTGTTAAACGTAAATCAACGTTGTGCTTTGCTGCCAAACCTTTCGCTCTCGGACTTACCGGATGTTCTCCCGCAACACTCGGTGCAGTTACTACGGTTGCTGCAGGTGCTGCTTCCGCTTTTGCTGCGGCTTCCGGTACTGATGCTGCTTCTGCCGTTGCAGCTGCAGCGCCCGCGCCTGCTCCATCCGCTGTGGCGCCTTCAGGTATGAACTCTTCCCAGCTCTCACCGGCTTCTCCGATTACTAAGACATTCAATAAACATGGTACATCATCACCTTCTTCAAAAAATACAGCTATGATCTCACCATCTGCCGGTGCTTCTTCATCAAATGTCGCTTTGTCTGTTTCATAGGTAAAAAGCTTATCGCCTGCGCTTACTTTATCGCCTTTCGCTACATGCCATTCTCCTATGATACAGCTTTCTACTGATTGCCCTTGTCTTGGCATTATTACCGCTACTGCCATTTCTGTGCCCCCTTATTAATTAATTTTCTTCATTTTTCTATATTATCTAACATTTAAATTAGATTGTTTTACTACCGGATTTTACTCCGGAATGAGTACTTCTATACCCAGCTTTTCAATTTGGTGCAGATTCTTTTGTTTTGACTGTACATCAGTAACTAAATAATCAATTGCTTGTATATCCGAAACTTGCGAAAAAGCCGTATGTCCGATTTTGGAATGATCTGCTGCAACAATTGCCAGCGAAGCTCGCCTCAACATCTGATCACATAAGTCTGCTACTTCATGATGATAAGTAGTAATTCCGTTATCAATATCTATGCCGTCTGCAGAAAGTATAGTTTTATCAACTTGATATTTATTCAATTGATGCATCGTATCATCACCGTGAGTAAACATATATTGGTAATTCAGCAGACCGCCCAATAAGATTACTTCAATGTCTTTATCTTCAGCAAATATTTCTGAAATTTGAATAGAATGAGTAATTATCCGAATATTCTTTTTTTGTCTTAATTCCAAAGCGATATAATAGCAAGTGCTGCCTGAATTAATAATAATATTATCCCCGTCACGAACTAATTTTGCCACAAGCTCCGCTATCTGCAATTTTTCATTCTTACGTTCCTCAAGACGTTCCGATGCATTAAGCGCATAATAATTTCTGACGGTTTGAACTGCTCCGCCATGAACTCTTTGCAAAATTCCGGAATTTTCCAGCTCCGCCAAATCACTGCGAATCGTAACTTCGGAAGTTGATAATAATTCACTTAAATCGGATACTCTGACATTACCGTCAATTTTCAACTTTTGGATTATTTGTTGACGACGCTCCGCCTGTGAAAATTGTTTGATCGTTTGAGTCATATACCTTCTTTCATACAAAATCACGAAAATGCTTGAGGCTTTTTGTTGACTTTGTCTTTTCTTCGTTTATCAAGCTTATGTTTTGTTTTAACTTTCGTTTCACTTTCGTTTATTCTATATTATCCTGATATACTTGTCAACTTTTTTACTATTATTTTACTTATGGTTAATCATTCTCTCACTTGTTTTTATTAAGCAGGAACAATAATACCGATCAGCGCAAGTTTTCAAGTTCGTTCATTACTTTTTGTAAGCCTAAATAACTATCCTTAAACAATGGTTTGTATTGATCATAAATTTTTACATTATCAGGATTTGCCGTTGTCTTTTGTTTCATTTTCAAAAATTTATCCAAGCAGGAGAAATCTTCATAATAACCGCAGCCGATCCCGGCCATAATTGCCGCAGCAATACTGGTACTCTCTTGAATATTTTGCGGAACTGTAAATTCCACATTAAAGATATCCGCGAAAATTTGCCGCAAAATCGGTGAGATTGCTCCGCCACCGGTTATAACCATATGATCGATTTGTTTTGATTTACGGAAAGATTGTAAAATCCATTCCAAGTTGAAAGCAATTCCTTCCAAAACCGCTCTGATATAAGCCGGTTTTTGATGTGTGGTCCGCATCCCGATGAATGCCCCGCTTGCCCTCGGATTCCAGATCGGACTTCTTTCACCTATGAGATAAGGTAAAAAAATCAAACCGTTTGATCCGGGTTGAACCTGAGCAGCAAGTTGATCATAATCTTTGGCAGATAAAGATTCATCTTCAAATAAAAGTCTCAGATATTTATATGAAGTTCCGGCAGCCTGCATTGTACCGAGCGGCATAAATTTCCCCGGAATAATATGGGCAAAGCAAAACAAGGCTCGATCCGGATCAAATACCGGTTGGTCGGTTGTACCGCCAATCCAGGCAGATGTTCCGTAAGTTAAATAAAACTCATCACTATTTACACAACCTGCACCGACTGTAGCGCAAGGTCCGTCACCGCCGCCTGTCACAACTACAGTTTGCGGAGAAAGACCCGTTTGCTTCGCCATTTCAGGTAAAAGTTCGCCCACCGGCTCAATCGAATTTATGATCTCCGGAAATAAGTTGCGATTAACTCCGGCAGTTTCGATAATCTCCGCTGACCATTGCCCTTGATTAATATCATAAGCACCGGTACCTGATGCATCTGAATGATCGGTTGTAATTCTGCCCGTCAACTTAAAGCTGACATAATCTTTTGCTTGCAACATCTTATCAGCCGAATTATAAATTTCCGGCCAATTATCACGGATCCACATCAATTTATACAAGCTGTAATTGGCACTGGGTCGATTTCCGGTCAGTTCATAGATATAATCAAAACCCAATTTTTCAATTAAAGCCTGAGCTTGTTCTTCAGCTCTGGTATCTGCCCAAATAAACGTATCATGTAAGGGCTTTCCATTTTTATCAATCAGCAAACAAGCATTCATTTGTGCACTGAAAGACAAAGCTAAAATATCATTTGCTTCTACTGTTTCAGCTAATTGACGTGAACCGGCTAAAACCGCATTTAACAAAATTTCCGGATTCTGAGTTGCCTCACGTCCTTTAAAATCGGCTTCATATTCTTGAATTACGCTTTTTACCAGTTCACCATCTGCGGAAAACAAACTGCTTTTCAGTCCTGAAGTTCCTAAATCATGTGCTATAAAATATTTCATTTAAATAAACCTCGACTTTTACTAATTAATATCGTTGTTTTTCTTTTTAATTACTGAGCGGATTAGTACAAAACACAAGATAAAATAATGATTAATTTCATCATGCAATCATCTGCTCTTTGAATCCGGCCAATGCTTTTTTATTTTGCCTTGAAATAAGCCACACGATCTTCAACTTTTGGAAAACGTTTAATAATTGACTCGGCAAAAAAGGTCTCGCCTGTTCCTTGTTCAGCTTCTTTCTCATGAGCTATTAATGCCCGGGTAGAATCAATTAAATTGCTGAATTCAGGATTTTCCATTGCATAACAAATGAAATCTTGGCGTGGCGAGTTAATATCTTCTCCTGAAATTTGAAATTTATTATGCCTTACACACAGTTTTTTCAATCTGGCTATCTGCTCCGGTGTATTGCGAGCCGGCATATAGGTTACTGCATTAATGCCTTTTTCATCCAGAAAATCGAATAATTCATCCAAATAAGCATCTTCAAACGCTTGAGCTGCTTTATCACCGGTAACGGAATCGGTAACATCACCTAAATAGGCATAACATGCAATGGCCTCAATTTCTTTACTTAATTCCACAAATTGATCTATTGTACATAATTCTTCATCCGCATCAATATATATTTGAGGAACAAAAGACGCTTTGAGAATACCCAATACATCATATTCATAAAATTCGTAGTCAACATCTTGTAATTTCGCCAGGTCGCCGGCGGATAATTCAATCCCTTGCTCCCGTAAAAACTTAATTGTCGGTTCTCCTCTGCCCAGTTTAGCTGAGATTTTCTTGGCAAAAGCATACATTAAATGTCTTTCGGTTATACTGCCTCCATCTTTAATTTCTGACAAAGGCATTACATCTTGCACAAAATCTATTTGCATTTCTCGTGACAATTTCTGATTTAAATTTTCAATCATTTTGATATTTCTTTGATTACGTTTCTCACGCAGCGGAACCAGAAACTCTTCTGCTTTTGAAAAATATTTAGCTGCAACTCCTTGCATTGTCATATAAGCAACCCCGTCCTGATCGGGATTATTAATTCTCTGTTTGCCGAAAGGGCTGTCTTTCCATGAAACTCTTAATTCAAAACCGCAAGTCACCGGCAAATTCAAAATTTCTGCTGCCGCTAAAAACTCACTTGCCCCGCCAATACTGTCATGATCAATAATTCCCGCGGTACATAAACCGGCTTTCGCTGAAGCATAAACTGCAGCGGTCGGAGAATATGGTGAGAATGAGTAGATGGTGTGAATATGATTGTTTATGTAACGCGGATCACGATTTGGAAAATCAGTCTCTTTTGCAATTTCTTGCAATTCCGATAAACGCTTCTTTGCTGAATTTTGGTTAAGTAATTCAAGAATTTTTGCCATAAAGACACCTCACAAAAAATTTTCTGTATTGTATAATATAGAACAACAAATTCAATTATGTGTTAGACTGTTTTTCAAAGAATACACACAAATAACCTGAATTTGTATAGTATTAATATATCACATTACATAGTTAATTAGAAAAAGGAGAGCAAAAATGGCTACAATTTCTTTCAGTGATTATCTGACTCAATATCAAAATTTTTCGGAAGAACAAATTGATCTGATTATGCAATATGCACCGGCAATCAGAATGCTCAGAAACAACAAAAGTACAAGGTCAATAGTGCAGTCATATCCATATTCCGACTCTTTAAATTTGAATCCTGAAGCAACTCTGAAGCTTGGCAATCAGGACTGTCCTGTCGAAGCTTATGCAAAATATGTTTCCGGACAGCAAAAAGATCCTGCCTATGTAGTACTAAACAAGGAAATTGTTTTTTGCATTGGTGATGACATTAAAAGTGCGCAAACAAATTATTTGATTGCAACAGGTCAAATTAATGCGGATTTAGCCCAAGCAACCAAGGATTTGCCTCGTTTTGCGCCTTCCGTTTATAATAAGGTTTGTTTTGTTACAGGTGCAGCTCAAGGTCTGGGCCAAGGAATTGCTCTGGATATTATCAAAAAAGGTGCTTATGTTATTGTCGCCGATCTCAATGGTGAAGGTGCAGCTTCCGCTGCAGAAGAATTTAATGCCGAATTCGGCAGCGGTACAGCCATACCGGTTAAAATCAATGTAGCTGATGAAGAGGATGTCCGGACTGCTTTAAAATTAGCCGTTGCCTATTATGGCGGACTCGATGTACTGATTTCGAATGCCGGAATTGTCAGAGCAGGTAATGTTGATGAACTGAGTGTCCGGGATTTTAACCTCGTAACTAATATCAACTATAACGCCTACTTCATTTTAGTAAAATATGTTTCAAAAATAATGAAAGTCCAGCATAAAGTTAATCCTGAATATTGGATGGATATTATCCAAATCAATTCCAAATCAGGCTTGGTCGGCAGTAAAAATAATTCAGCTTATGCCGGCAGTAAATTCGGCGGTATCGGATTAACTCAAAGTTTTGCTTTAGAATTGGCTGATTTTAAAATTAAAGTAAATGCTATTTGTCCGGGCAATAATCTTGACGGTCCGTTATGGTCGGATCCGGTAAACGGCCTTTATGTCCAATACTTAAAATCCGGTAAAGTAAAAGGAGCCAAGACAGTCGAGGATGTTCGCAATCATTACTTAGGACTTGTTCCGATGCGCAAAGGTGTTCAACCTGAAGATTTAGGCAAAGCAGTCTGCTATCTGGTTGAACAGGAAAATGAAACCGGCCAGGCACTTCCTGTTTCCGGCGGACAAGAAATGTTAAATTAAATAAATTAAACCGGTTATGTACATCTATACAATTCTTAGTTTATTATTCAGGATTTTTGTTCTGGTCGGTCTCGGTCTTTTTCTAAAGAAAATCAACTTGATCGATGACAAAATCCAACAAGGTTTATCCAAACTTCTGGTAAATGTGTTTTTGCCGGCAAGTGTTCTTGTTTCCGCTTCAAATCCATTTGAAGCGGAAATGGTAAATGAAATTATTGTGACCGGAATCGTATCACTGATTTATTTCGGATTAATTTCACTCCTTTTTATTTTTGTCTTGCGTAAAATACCATTTAAAATGAGTAAAGATAAGCAAAACGTCTTTTCAGTTTTAATTATTTATGCCAACACTGCTTTCTTAGGATATCCGTTGACAGAGAACCTTCTGGGATCCAAAGCAATAATTCTCGGAGTTATTCATAATATCCTTTGGAGTCTTTTTTTCTTCACTATAGGAATATCTATCATTAAGGGTGAGAGTTCGGTAAAGTTTTTATCTATTATAAAAAATCCGGTAACTATCAGTGCAATTCTTACCTTGATTATATATCTGTCACCTTCACGTTTGCCTGCCATCATTAATACTGTACTTACTGACATCGGCAATCTGGTAACGCCACTTTCAATGATGCTGGTTGGCGCAACCTTGAGCGGCACTACGCTCAAAGCATTGTTGCGAGATCCATATAGTATTCTGGTTGCCGTTTTTCGTCTTTTGATTATTCCGATTTCAGCAATCTTTTTACTCAAAATATTCAATATTCCTGAATTAGCCTATAAAACTCTGATTATTATGTTGGCACTGCCCAGCGGATCAATGGTCGCTATTCACGCATCTCTCTTTAATAAAGAAGCCGACTTTGCAGCAAGCTCAGTTTCACTTAATACAGCTTTATTTGCTGTAACTTTTCCCTTAATCTTATTCTTGATGAATTTATGATGTCTAAAAAAGGAATGTCTCATAAAGAGACATTCCTTTCATTTCATTTAACAATCTGATTGTTCTGATTATTTTATAATTGAATTATCTGAATCCCTCGATTATTCGTAAACTAATACGTCGATTTCAGGATCACTTAAGTTTTCTGCATTATAGAATTTTGCACCTGTGTCGATATCTTCAACAGCTTCGCCTTTAGCAGCTTTAATGGCTAATTCAACAGCTTTGTATCCAATTTGAACCGGATCTTGGGTGATTGCACCAAAGAGAGTTCCATTTTCAACAGCTTCTCTTTGAAGTTTACCTGCATCAAAACCGATTCCCCAAACTTTGCTGTCATCTTCAGCTCTGTTACCTAAAATACCACCTAAAGCTTCGCCTGTACGAATCATTGATTCTGCAGCAAATTCGTTAGAAGCATAAATTGCAACAACGCCTTCTTTCTCTAAAATTGCAGCACAGGAAGCATCGATATCAGCAACATCTGTTTTTGCAGGAATACCTACGTCAAGAACAACAGAAACACTTGCTTCATCACCATCAGCATAAGCGGATGAACCTACAACGGCTACACTATCACCAACTAATTCTTTCATTTCGTCAATGAAACCTTGTGTACGACCCATGATTGATTCTGAGGAAGCATCTTGTGAAAGAACGGCAATTCTTACTTGAGCATCAGGTGTAGCAGCTAATACTTCATCTTCAATAACCGAATAGAGATTTTCAGCAGCTAAAGCACCGGCAGCTTTATTATCTGTGGAAGCATTAGCATAAACTGAACCTTCGGGAGCACCCGGAACGCCGGAGTCAAATCCGATGATCGGAATACCCGCAGATTGAGCATTCTCTAAAGATTGCATTACAGATTGAACATCGAGAGCGGCCAAACAAATAGCATCAGGATTCTTGGAAATTGAGTTTTCCAACATGTCTACTTGATCTTGAATATCTGATTCATTTGCAGGACCGTCAAAACTCATGGTAGCACCGTAATCGTCAGCAGCTTGTTGACAGCCATTTTGAACGTTAACCCAGAATTGGTGCTGTAAACCTTTTGAAACAACTTCAATATGAATATCGCCATCTGCTGCAGGCTCTTCGGCATCATCTGCAGGCTCTTCGGCATCATCTGCTGCTTCTTCTTCTTTGTCTTCAGCTTTGTCTTCGGCTTTTTCTTCTACTTTTTCTTCTTTTTTCTCATCTTCTTTTTTCTCATCTTCTTTTTTGCCACAAGCAACTACGAAGACTGAGAAAGCCAAGAGTAAAGCTAAAACTATGGTAAGTTTCTTTTTCATGTACATTTCTCCTTTATTGTACTAATTTTTGTACCATTTGGTACTTTCCTACTATTTTTATGAACGTAAATATATTCATAGAAATAACCACTATCACAGAAATGATATCTGTTTTTTCAATAAATGTCCAATTTATTAATCTTTTTTTAATAAATTGTTAATAAGCATCTTATTTTCTATTAATTTGCCAAACCAATCTAAGCGTTACGTCTTAAGACCCGATAATTATCAGTTTGAAACTTTATTACGACGAACGTCAATAATAACAGCAACCAGAATGATAATACCGGTAAGGAACAATTGCCATTGTGATTGTAACCCGATTTTCGGTAAACCGGCTTTGAGAACCGACATCATAACAACACCGAACAATGAACCCCAGATAGAAGCAATACCGCCAGCCAAGGATGTACCGCCGATAACTGCACCGGCAATTGCATTGGTTTCCTGACCTGCTCCAAATCCTGCAGTAATCGAGGTATAAATTGCAGCATATGCTATAGCTGCAAGACCGACAAATACACCGTTAATGATGTAGGCATAGAATTGATACTTTCTGACATTTATACCGGAAAGTCTGGTTGCTTCATAGTTTGAACCAAGAGATAAGATATAGCGACCTAATTTGGTTTTTGTTAAAATTACCGACATGATGACTACAATTATCAATAACAAAATCAAGCCGGTAGGAATATTAACATTTTTTCCTTCGCCGGAAATAGTAATTTGAAAAGCATTCTTAAATGCTCCGCCCGGTTCGGAAGCTCTTGCCGGCCAGTTGGTTTTTTCCAGATTACTGATAATTTGTCCAAAACCTGAAGCCATCATCTGAGTACCCAAGGTTGCTACGAAAGCCGGCAGACGAATAAATGCTATTAAGTAACCGTTAATGGCACTGAAAACAACAGCAATTAGAACTGTACCCAATAGTGCAACTATCATCGGTAAACCATTGACAGAATAGAGACGTCCGCCTAACAAAGCAGCACAGCCCATAACTGTACCAAGCGACAAATCAATTCCGCCTGTAGCAATAACAAAAGTAACTCCGATACCGAGGAACGCTAAATAATATGAAGAATTCAAAATCTGTGTAATAACATTAACGCCACGGAAAGTTGGAGCAAAAATCCAAAAAACAAAATACAATACAATCATTGCTGCTGCTGCAATAAATTGTTGTGATTTAACCATTTCTACAAAACGGCTATCTTTTCTCCCTATAGGATTTTGAATAGTTCTCTTACCCATCTCTTATACCTCTTTCCTCATCATTGCATAACTTAAAATTTCTTCTTGGGTAGCACCTTCGATTGGCAAGGTTGCAGTAACATTACCTTCACACATTACAACAATCCTGTCACTCATGCGAAGGATTTCTTGCATCTCAGAAGATATCATAATAATCGATTTGCCTTCATCTGCAAGCTCTTGCATAATTTCATAGATTTCAGCTTTAGCACCGACATCAATACCTCTGGTCGGTTCATCAAAAATCAAAATTTCTGAATCACGTAAAAGCCATTTGGCAACAATAACTTTTTGTTGATTTCCACCGGATAAAGTACGAACGACTTGTCCGACACCGGTCATTTTTGTTTTGACCATTTCATTGTACTCGAGGGCATCTGCATTTGCTCTGGTGTCATTAATCAAACCACTCGAAACATACTTGTCAATACTGGCAAGTACGGTATTCTCTGCAACATTTTTATCAACTAAAACACCGTAACGGCGTCGATCTTCAGATAAATATCCGATTCCCATAGCTACTGCTTCTTCAGTTGTTTTAATTTTAACTTCTTCACCGTGAAGCTTAATCGTTCCGGATTCCGGTTGTTCAGCACCGTAAATCAATCTTGCCATCTCGGTTCTGCCGGCACCCATCAAACCTGAAACTCCTAGTATTTCGCCTTTGCGCAATTTAAAGCTGACATCTTTTACCATACGTCCAGCACTGAGATGCTCTACTTCAAGAACTACTTCGGCATCATCGTCAACTTGTGAAGCTAATTTAACTTCTTCTGTTAATTCGCGACCTACCATCATACTGATCAATTCATCTTTATCAGTATTTGCAGTATTTACAGTACCAACATATTCGCCATCACGTAAAACCGTGATCCTGTCTGAGATTTGGAAAACCTCATCCATTCTATGTGTGATGTAGATGATTCCGATGCCTTTAGATTTTAAGTCGTTTATAATCGTAAATAACTCATTAATTTCAGTTTGGGTTAAAGCTGAAGTCGGTTCATCAAAAACTACTATTTTTGCATCGTGTGAAACCGCTTTAGCTATTTCGACCATTTGCTGTTGACCGACAGTCAAACTATCCACTTTCGCATATGGATCAATTGAAACTCCTATTACGTCAAACAACTCTCTTGCTCTTTTTACATTGTCCCGATCATTAATCAGGAATCCATTCATACTTTCACGACCAATGAAAATGTTTTCATAAACGGTTAAATCGCCCATCATATTTAACTCCTGATGTACGATAACTACACCGTCAGCCATGGCTTCAGCAGTATTAGCATACTCTACCGCCTTGCCTTCAAGCAGAACTTCACCTGTGTCACGTTGATAAACACCCGTGAGGATTTTCATCAAAGTTGACTTGCCGGCACCATTCTCACCCATGAATGCATGAACTTCACCGTGCCTAAGGTGAAACTGAACATCTGACAGTGCTTGAACACCGCTAAATGCTTTGTTCACATTCTTCATCTCAAGAAGTTCGGTCATTACACTTCCTCCTACTCTCTCAAATTTTTGTAATCAACAATTACTTTTCATAATCAATAATTCTGATTTTATATAAACAGACTTTCTTTGAGGATGCAGATATCACTCTCAAAAAAAATGTGATTACTTAACAACACCTTTTTTTAAAATAATATTGGCGTACAATGCTTCCTCACTGGTAGCAATAACAGCATATGCTTTTCTGGCTTGATCGTAAAAAGCAAAACGTTCCACATATTCTATGTTGACTTCTTCACCGGAGTCATTGAGAATTTCTTTATATTCTTCCCAAATCACAGGTTGATAGTCATCACCGGCTGCTACTTCCATTAAAAAAACATTGCCAGGTACATATGTATCTAACGGAAATAATTCTAAGATAGATTTTAATAAATCGGGAACAGTTAATCCGTCACAACGCACAACTCTACGCCCCATTTCTTCGGCCGGAAAATTGCCATCACCAATACAGATTTCATCTCCATGTCCCATCTCTGATAGGACTTTTAACAACTCGGGAGATAAATTTTTCGGAACATTCTTTAACATTTTCAACTCCTATCTACATATAATTTGTAATACTGACAAATGATTTATATTTATAAATTATACAATAAATATCACAATACAACATAATTTTTTATGCAAATTTTTGCTTCCTTTAAACCTTTTTTACTAAAGCTACCAAAATTATCTTTAAAAATTAATAGAATTTAGAGCTTAGCATTTCTTTAGGTTAACAATGATTCAATTACAGCATAACGTTCTTGCCAAAGATCCGGATTTTGCGGAGTGAATGTTCTGTATTCAAAAGATTTTGCTACTGCATTATATGCATCTTCAATTGAATCCCATTCACCCAAAGCAAGCAATTGCCCGACAATATTACCTATTGCAGAGGCTTCATCAGGACCTGCGACAACTTCTTTATTTAAGCCGTCGGCGATCATTTGATTCAAGAAACCGATTTTTGAGCCGCCGCCGATAATTTGTACGCGCTTGAAATTATGCCCGGAAATTCTTTCAATATCTTTGACAGTTTTCATGTAACCGAAGACCAGACTCTCATAGATACCTCTGAGCAATTCGCCGGTTGTTTGCGGTTGTGTTTGATTGGTTTTCGCAATATATTCCCGGATCGAATCAATAACGGATAAGTTGTCCAAATCATATTCCGCAATATTCATAAAATAGCTGAAAGGTTTTGCTTCTACTGTCATTCCGTCAGCCTCTTTATGAGTCATGCGCTTACCGTCACGAACAGCCAATTCATCTCTTAATTTTTCAAACAGGTATAAACCCGTGATGTTTTTGAAAAACATGTTCTGACCTTGAAAACCGGTTTCATTTGTCAGATCACTGGCAAAAGCTTCTTCAGATAAAACAGGTTCATCAGTTAACCCGCCGATTAAAGACCAGGTACCGGAAGATAAAAACAAACAATCCGGATCAAAAAATGCCCGTGTTACAGAAACCGCACTGGCCGTATCGTGTGAAGCAATTGAATAAACTTTCAAATCTTTATTGGTTAAATTAGGGAGAAGAGTGTCTTTCGTTGAACCTACATATTCACCGTTATTAATTATCGGTGCAAAAACATCTGATTTGAGATTTAATTTATCGAGGAGATCGATTCTCCAGCATCTGTTTTTCAGATCGAACATTTGGGAAGTTGAAGCAATTGTCATTTCGCTATATTTATTACCGGTCAACAAGTAATTAATCAAATCCGGGGTCATTAGAATTGTATCTATTTCTTCATACTTTTCAATATCATGCATTTTCAGTGCCATATATTGGAACAGCGAGTTAATTGACATAATTTGATTCCCGGTCAATTGATATAATTCAAATAAATCAATCTGTTCCTTTACTTTGTTAAATCCGGATGTATGAAGAGAATCCCGGTAAGAAACCGGAGTATCAATCAACTCACCGTCAGAGTTCAGAATTCCGAAATCCACTCCCCATGTATCACATGCTACACTGGTTAAATCTGTTTGCTGATTAATAGTATCAACGATTGTATCGATCATCTTATCCCATTGCCAATATCTGCGATCGTCTTTTTCGATAATCTCATGGGATAGACGCATTACTTCTTCAATCTTCAAATCACCATTTTCCACATAACCGAGAATGCCTCTGATGGAAGTAGCTCCCATATCAATTGCGAGCACCTTATTCATAATTCCCCCCTTTGCATTTAGCCCCGTGATATTCTATAATACTGAATGATCTTGACGAGATACATAAATACTTTACAATATTGTAACATTTTTTATGCTAATCGTTGTTGTAGTCAAATACCATTTCAATATGTTTCTGATTATGATTAATCATAATTTACACATAAAATCAGTCAAATTATATAATATAAGGCTATTACAAATAATTAATTATTACATTTTGACCATAAGTTATTAAGCTATTATAATAA
>DUOO01000028.1 GCA_012838795.1 Clostridiaceae bacterium
GAGTATTGGCTAATAAAGAAGAAGGCGAAACAATCTTGGATTTTGTGGGACCTCTAGGAATTCCTTCAGCACTAGAAGGTTACAAGAAAGCTTGTGTTATCGGTGGTGGTGTAGGAACTGCTATAGCGTATCCATCAGCTGTTGAACTTTATAATCTCGGAACAGAGGTTGATGTAATTGTCGGTTTCAGAAATAAAGATATTGTTATCTTGGAAGATGATTTTGCGGCTTCGTCTCATAATCTTTATTTGATGACTGATGACGGTTCGTATGGCGAACATGGTTTTGTTACTAAAAAACTTGAAGAATTGCTTGAAGCAGGAGTTGAATATGATCTTGTTGTAGCAATTGGACCGGTTCCAATGATGAAAGCTGTTGTAAATCTAACCAAACCCAAAGGTATCAAGACCTTAGTTTCACTTAATCCGATAATGGTAGACGGTACCGGGATGTGTGGATGTTGCCGTGTTGTGATTGACGGAGAATTAAAATTTGCTTGTGTAGACGGTCCTGAATTTGATGGATTTGAAGTTGACTTTGATGATTTGGCAAGAAGAAATCGCTCATATATCGAGCAGGAACAAGAATTAGATCATCAGTGTCGTGCTGAACTTGCAATGAAAAAAGATAATAAAAGATAATTACTATCATTGGTACAACAAAAATACAACATTAACCATTAGATAATTTTTAGATTAAGGAGTAGATATAATGGCAAAACGTAATATGAGTCCTGTCAAAGTAGATATGCCAGCTCAAGATCCCAAAGTCAGAGCAAAGAACTTTGAAGAAGTTACACACGGATATACAGCTGAAATGGCTAAAGAAGAGGCTGCACGTTGCTTGCAGTGTAAACATAAACCATGCGTTAACGGATGTCCGGTAAATGTTCAGATACCGGAATTTATCCATTTAATTACTGAAGGTGATTTTGAAGGTGCTTATCAGAAAATAATAGAAACCAATGTTCTACCCGCTATCTGCGGCAGAGTTTGCCCGCAAGAAAGCCAATGTGAAGCTTTGTGTGTACGCGGTATTAAGCATGAGCCGGTTGCAATTGGGCGTTTAGAGCGTTTCGTTGCTGATTATCATCGTGAAAATGTTGAACCTGAACCGCACAATTATGAAAAGAACGGTCATAAAGTAGCGATTATCGGTGCAGGTCCTGCAGGTTTAAGTTGTGCCGGTGACCTCTCTAAATTAGGTTATGATATTACCATTTTTGAATCATTATCAATCGGTGGCGGTGTTTTAGTTTACGGTATTCCTGAATTCCGCTTACCTGAGGAAATTGTTAGAAATGAGATAAAACAATTAGAACTTGACGGTGTAAAATTGGAAGTCAATGTAGTTATCGGTCGGACCATTACGATTGATGAATTGTTTGACGATCATGGCTTTGAAGCTGTATTCATCGCTTCCGGTGCCGGTTTGCCTATATTCTTGGGCATACCGGGTGAAAACAGTGTAGGTGTTTACTCAGCTAATGAGTATTTGACACGTTCTAATTTAATGAAAGCATTTGATGACTGCTATGATACCCCGATCAGAAAAAGCAAGAAAGTTGCAGTTGTCGGTGGTGGTAATGTTGCGATGGACGCAGCCCGTACAGCATTACGGTTGGGAGCAGATGAAGTTTATATCGTTTATCGTCGTTCATTTGATGAGATGCCGGCTCGTTTAGAAGAAATTCATCACGCTGAAGAAGAGGGTGTTATCTTCAAAAACTTAAATAATCCTACTGCAATTAAAGCTGATGAAAATGGCGAAGTTGTTGCTATGACCTGTATCCAAATGGAATTGGGTGAACCGGATGATTCCGGCAGACGTCGTCCAATTGCGATTGAAGGTTCTGAATATGATATCGAGGTTGATACCGTCATTATGTCAATCGGTACAAATCCCAACCCGTTAATTAAATCTACAACAGAAGGTTTAGAGACAACCTTCTGGGGTGGAATTGTTGTCGATGATAACGGAGCAACATCACGTGAAGGAATTTTTGCAGGTGGTGATGCTGTTACCGGTGCAGCTACTGTTATTTCTGCTGCCGGAGCCGGTAAAGTTGCAGCAGCATCAATCGATGAATATATTAAGAACAGAAATGCTTAATATTTAATTATTGAGCATTTAATAAATAATTAATTTTATTAAATTAATTAATCTTGAACTGATAGCTAACTGAGATAATTTGCCAATTATTTTTTATATTTGCATACAGTTTCGGTGATGCATACAGACAAATCCCGTCTGATTTCGCTTTGAACTTCGACGGGATTTTCATGAAAATATTGTTGTATTGTGTTATTCAGATTATTCTCTTGGATTATATAAAATAAGAGGCCGGTCAGTTATTTCCGGCCTCTTATTCAATTTTTGGTGATCCATCTGGGGATCGAACCCAGGACCCCTTGATTAAGAGTCAAGTGCTCTGCCAGCTGAGCTAATGGATCATAAGAGCTTTTATAGAGCTAATAAATTATATCAAAGTAAAAACAAAAATAAAACGGTAAAACCAAATATTTTTTAAGTTGGTTAATAATGTATAATATAAGCTGTTATTAAGATGGACTTAGATATATATTTATAGAAACATAATGATGAATTTCGGGAGCATAGAATGAAGAAAAAGTTTGTATTTATAGTTGTATTGATTTTGTTGCTTACTGTTAGTTTCAGTGGTTGCGGAAAAACAAAAATTGATGTCGAACAATTATTTTTGGTAACGGAAATGGGCGGAAACGGTTATGGATCTGTTGAGGTAAAAATCAGTGATTATTACGTAGATTCATTGGTTAATCCTTATGCGAGCGGCAGTAAATCTAAAGTGGACGGAAATACTTTGCTCTCAAGAAATCTTTATTTTGATTCCTTGCAATTTCAGATAACTAGTCCGAATCAAAATTTATCAAACGGTGATATTGTTGAAATAACAATTATTGATAATGAACAATTAGCGAAAAATGCTAAGGTTAAATTAAGCAAGAACGTTTATCAGTATCAGGTTTCTTTTTTACCTGAGTTGAAAGTGTTGTATCCGTTTAATGACTATGAGGTTACTTTTGAAGGAGACAATGGTGAGGGTTATATAAATATTTGGGGATATGTAAAAGCTGAGAATGGTAATTATTTAATGACATCGGTTGAATGTTCGGCATATGATTCCGCCGGGAATAAATTGGGAAATGATAGATATTCATATGAAAAACATGAAGGGTATTCAGATGAAATTCAAGGCTTATCTAACGGGGACACCGTAACTTTAAAACTTGATTACGATAAAATGTCATTGGCTCAAGAAGGCTACGTGATGAATCAAGACGAACAAATTTATACAGTTTCAGGATTGGAAGAATATGAAATAGTTGATGAAGATCTTTTGTTTGATTCTTTTGATTACGAAATTCATGGTGCTTCGCCGAATGCTTCAATGTCTGTTGAAAATAAACTTCCTGACGATTTATACGGTTATTTTTATTATACCGTATATCCGGATTATGATTTGGAAATAGGTGATAAAATTACGATAACAGTTACGGCCGATCAAAGTAGACTTAAAGAAGCAGGTAAAACTTTACCGGGCGGCTCTTCGAGTTATGAATATGAACTGACAGAAGATATTCTTCCGCAATATCTGTCAAGTTTAGATGACATATCCGATACTGCAAAACAATATTTGGAGGCGGATTTATCTGATTATATTTTAAAAATTCAGGCCGATTATAAATCTTCATACGAAGATGTTAAAGGAGATTATACAAGATTGGACTCTGTCACGGTGGGAGATTTGGAAAAAGTTATCCTTTTATATCCGAAATCTTCAATGATGGATCAGATATATGATATCTACAATAATTTAATTTTTATTTATGAAGCAAGAGTTGTAACAGATGATTATTGGGAGAAATCCGAAACCTATGATTTGTATATAGCATTGGTTTATTCAAATATAATAAACTATCCGGGCTCCGGCTTATATGTTGATTCATCGAAATTATTTCATGTAAGTATGCTGGATACCTTATCTAACATCGAAGATGAAGTTGTAAATCAATATCGTGATAAATATGTCGTATCTGAGATTGGTGCTTCTGATTTCTAATAATTATTGTTGTGAAATATTTAATTGTAAGATGAACTAAAAATCTATTCAGTTCATCTTAAGTGTCAAGCGGAAATCACAAATTCAACTGGTAAATATCATCAAATAATTGCTCATATTATTAGATTCAGCTATAATCATAATTTGAGAAATATTGAATTTTATTCGACATTTCTCGTTTTTATTTTGCTTTTGACAAAATAAATTAATTTTATACCAAATTTTCAAGAAAAGAATTTGATCGGGAGGACGTAATGGAAGGATTTTTCAAACTAAAGGCAAACAAAACAAATGTTTCTACTGAAGTAATGGCAGGTATTACGACATTTTTTGCAATGTCTTATATCTTAATAGTGAATCCGAACATGTTAAGTGAAACAGGTATGCCGAAAGGTGCAGTTTATTTGGCTACGATTTTGGCTTCTGCAATCGGCACTTTAGTAATGGGTTTATTTGCAAATGTACCATATGCGGTTGCACCGGGAATGGGCTTAAATGCATTTTTTACATTTACTGTTGTTTTTGCTTACGGCTATTCTTGGCAGCAGGCTTTGGCAATGGTATTTATTTGCGGAGTGATAAATATACTAATAACGATTACTAATGTTCGTAAGATGATAATCAAAGCAATTCCGGAAAGTTTGCAACATGCGATCGGCGGCGGCATCGGCATTTTTATCGGATATTTAGGTTTGATTAATTCCGGTTTGATTCATAATAGCCCTGCATCCGAAGCGGGTTCCACTCAATTATTACCAACTTTAACCAATTTTAAAAATAGTGCGGTCTTGGTTGCTTTGATAGGTTTAGTTATTACAATTATTCTCTTGGTTTTAAAAGTTAAAGGAGCTATATTGATCAGTATTATTTTAACAACAATTATAGGTATCCCATTTGGAGTAACTTCATTGGATGCTCAATCTTCAATCTCTTTTGGTGAAGCGGTTGGCGAATTGAAAACTACATTTATGGCGGCATTCGGTCCGGAAGGTATTCAGTCATTATTCAATCAAGGAATGGACAAAACTATTCTGGCAATTATTACAATTTTCACTTTCAGTTTATCTGATACTTTTGATACTATCGGTACATTTATCGGAACCGGCAGAGCTTCCGGAATTTTCACAGCAGAAGAAGAAAAACGTATGTATGAACAGGCAGGTTTTTCGACTCGACTAGACAAAGCTTTATTTGCTGATTCAATCGCAACATCAATCGGTGCTGTTCTCGGCACATCAAACACAACAACATATGTCGAATCTACTGCAGGTATCGGAGCAGGCGGACGTACGGGATTGACTTCGGTAGTAGTTGCAATTCTGTTTTTGATAACTTCATTCTTTGCACCGTTAGCAAGTATTGTACCTGCTGCAGCAACAGCACCTGCTTTGATTGTTGTCGGTGTTATGATGCTTTCAAGTTTTGCAAGTATTAAATGGGAAGATCTGAACGAGGCCATTCCTGCATTCTTTGCAGCAATTTTCATGGGTTTCAGTTATTCAATCTCTTATGGTATTGCATTCGGATTTATAGCGTACATTATTGTAAAAACAGCTCAAAGAAAATTCAAAGAATTACATCCGGTACTGATTGTATCTGCATTGCTCTTTGTAGCTAACTTTATAATTTTAGCTTTAGGCTGATCTGATATTAAGTTGTTAAGCTTAAAAATATTCTGAAGTGCTGATTATACTGAATTTATGATTCAGTATAATTAGTCTTGCAATGTTAATGTGTATTTTGTACTTTGGAATTTTTAAAGTATGATATAATAAGCATGCATAAATTTATATAAATTTCAAATGCGTTTTGGAGGTTTCATAATGTTAAAAGGTAATTTAATCTTTGGTCAATCAGGCGGACCGACTTCAGTTATTAACTGCAGTGCGGCCGGCGTTTTTATCGAAGCTCTGGAGAATGGTGATCGTATTGAAAAAGTATATGGTGCTCATCACGGAATTTTGGGTGTTTTGAATGAAGATTTCTTCGATATGGGTCAAGAAAATAAGGATGAACTGTTATTGTTAAAACAAACACCGGCTTCTATTTTAGGATCATGTCGCTATAAATTAGCAGATCCGGAAGAAGATGATACGGATTATCAAAGAATTTTAGAAGTATTTCAAAAGTATAATATTCGCTTTTTCTTTTATAATGGCGGAAATGATTCAATGGATACATGTAATAAAATTTCCAAGTTTTTACAAGAGAGGGACTATGAGTGTCGGGTAGTAGGTGTTCCGAAAACTATTGATAACGATCTTTTCGGAACGGATTTTTGTCCGGGATTCCCTTCAGCAGCACGGTATATTGCGACTACAGTGATGGAAGTTTATTGCGATTCCGTAGTTTATCCTACAGGACAAATTACATTGATTGAAATCATGGGACGTAATGCCGGCTGGTTGACAGCTGCTTCGGTAATTGCTGCAAAAAAAGGCTATGGTCCTGATTTAATTTATTTACCGGAAGTTAAATTTGATTTGGAAAAATTTACTGCAGATGTCAAACGTATTTTTGAAGAAAAAGGTAAAGTTTTGGTTTGCTTCTCAGAAGGTGTACAAACCACTGACGGAAAGTATATTCCTGAATTAGCAGGTGAAGTTAAAATTGATGCATTCGGTCATAAACAAATGGGTGGTGCGGCAGCAGTTCTGAAAGAATATATTGAAAATCAAATTAATACAAAAGTTCGTGCTGTCGAATTATCTTTAATGCAGAGATGCGGGGCTCATCTGGCTTCTGAAGTAGACGTTGAAAGAACGTTTGAAGCCGGCAGAGAAGCCGTTCGTGCGGCCTTAAATGGTGAAACTGATGTTATGATCGGATTTGAACGAGTATCGAATGATCCGCTAGAAATTAAATTAACCCATTTCCCATTGGCAAAAGTTGCTAATACTGAGCAAAAAGTTCCGCGTGAATGGATTAATGAAGAAGGTAATTTTGTTAAAGATGAATTTATAGATTATTGCTTACCGTTGATTCAAGGTGAACCACTAAGAATTAAAGAAGATTCATTACCGAGATTTGCTCAACTTAAATTTGTTCAAGCCGGTAAAAAATAAATTATTTTTTAATTTGCAATAATGGAAAAAACCGAGTTTCTATCTCGGTTTTTTCTATTCATTTAAATATTAATCATTTTGATTAAGTAAAAAACTGATGATATATATGTTAAAATTAATTTAACAAAAGTGATGCTTTAATGAGAAGTGACGGGTGCTGTTATATATGTTGGAATTAAATTTAACAACAAAACGGCTGAAAATTAAAAGATTTTGTAAAAATGATATAGATCAAGTTTATAATTTGTTTCGGAATCAAGAAGTATTATATTATTATTTACCGGATCAAATAGAAACAATTACGAAAAAAGATTTAGCTGAATTTTTGTCAGACTGGGATGATGATACAAGCAGTTTTCTGTTTTCCTGTTTCTTGAAAGAACAATTAGTTGCGATTTTTTCTTTAGAAGATTTTTCCTTGAAACAAAGTCGCACTGAATGTGGTATTGCAATTGTTGATCAAAAATTTTATGGCAAAGGATATGCAACGGAAGTTGTTGCAGCTATGGTGGATTTTTTGTTTAATGAACTAAACCTAAACAGGATATATATTCGGTATATTGAAGGTAATACTCGTTCTTATCAATTGTTCAGTAAGTTAGGTTTTAAACATGAAGGCAGTTTAAGAGAACATGTAAAACGCAATAACATATATTTAAATATGAACTACATGGGATTATTAAAATCCGAATATTTGAAAATGAAAAATGATAGATTATGTTAAAGTTTATTGAAAGATATTTATGCAATTAAAGCTTTATATTATTTATTAATAAACATAAATTTAATTGGAGTTTGTGGTTAAGGATGTTAGGGAATGATTAAATCAGTTTTTACTGCTCACTTGAGTGAATATGATAAAAAAGATTTAACTCTCTTGATAAATGACCGATCAATCGGTTCTCTTTCACCTGAAAATAAATCTAATTATGTACTCACTTCCAGTCGTGAAGTTCATATGGTCAGCGGATTTTCTAATCAATCGATCTATTACGATCCGAGGTTTAACAGTGATCGGATTTATCTTTGGAATCAAGCATTTAAAGAAATGCAGTCACAGGGCCTGAAAGCTTTTCCGAGTTTTATTGATGATCATCACATATATTCTGAATACCTCTATCTTTTTACATCTGACATATTTATAGGTTGGCAAGATCGAAATAACGGATTATATTTATTTAGAAATGGCAGATTATATCGTCTTCAACCGACTATATTGCCACCAAATGTTTTTGACCCCGATTGGATGCAACATACGGATTTTTATTCTTTCGTGCCGAAAATTTCGGATATTGTTTTCAGTATCACTGAAAAGGTCTTTGAGCGTTTAGATATTAATAAAATTGAGAAAATACTTCAAGATAGTGGTCAATTGGCGACTTCTATGAGCCGAATCTTAAATTTGTTGCGCACTTATAATCGAAAATTAGATTTAAGTTGGATAGGCTTCGAATTTGAACGAATAGAGAAGAATTTGTTTGCCGGAGAAATAGCGGAAGATCTGGCTAATTTTGAGGGACAGACCAGACTTAGTCAGGGGAAACGTGATTTCACTCGTTTGATCAACAGTTCCAGAGTATCCAGAGTCAAAGACGGTCAACGTCTGATTCCTGCACCCAAAGCTGCTGTTAACCTCTCAATCAAATCGAATCGATTAAATCCACGATTGAGTCACTCCGGACAGGCAAACGAATATGATTTTAATATGGATGATAACAGATCATCAACAAAAATTACTAAATCAAATCACCGCTCAAGCTTTAAAGAAGATCGACTTGTCAGACAAAGAAATCTGGAAAAGTTAGAAAGTCAAAGACCGCATAGCGATATTGTTTGGGATAATGTACGTTCATTTAGTTTTGAACCGATTATCGCAAATTTGAAATCAGCGGTTAAAAATTTCTTTTCTTTGATACCCCATAAACCGATTCTCTCAAAATTCCTTGCAACATCTATTATTTTGGTAGCGATTGTATTATTTACTTTAATCGGTACTGCAATAGGCTTGCGATCAAAGACTGATAGTGCTGATATACCGACCGAAACAACACCGTTTATAACAAGAAAAATCAGTCTGGATGAAGAGGTGGTTCCGCCGGATTCTGCTTTATTGGAAGTTGATATCACAGTTAAAGCCAATAACTTACAAGTAAGACAAGCGCCTCGTTCAGATGCTCCGCTTGTTGCTACTGTTCAAAGGGGAGCCAAAGTTACACAACTTTCGGAACCTAATAACAATTGGGTATTTATTCGCTTGGATGACGGAAAAACTGTCGGTTACGCTTATGCAAAATCATTATTAGATTAATGAAATTTAACAAGAATAATACAATAATAATATATGATTATTAAAAGCTTATATGTAAACACAAAGCAAAAAAAGTAAATGAGTAAATGAGTTTAATATTTTATAAATAATTAATAGCGATTATATTAATCAAGGAGAAATATGATTACATCTGTTAAAACTGATATGCACACCCATACAATAGCCAGCGGCCATGCATACAGTACAATTTTGGATAATGTGGCCGCTGCAAAGAACATGGGCTTGGAAGCAATTGCAATTACTGAGCATGGACCTACAATGCCGGGTTCAGTTCATCAAATTTATTTTCATAATTTTTCTGTTGTACCTAGAAAGATTGACGGAATATATGTCTTTTGCGGAGTAGAACTAAACGTTTTAGATTATCAGGGAAATGTAGATCTTTCTAATAATCTGCTCAGCAGACTGGATTTTGTAATAGCAAGTATACATGGCAATATCCTTGATTCCGGTACAATGCAAAATCATACTGAAGCATGGCTCGGAGTTATTAATAATCCCTACATTGATTGTTTAGGACATCCGGGTCGAGGCGATTTCGAATTCGATTTAAGTGAGGTCCTGACTGCCTGTAAACGCAATAATGTTGCTATAGAAGTTAATGTGAAATCTCTGGAAAAACACATCAACAGACCTCGATGCGAAGATATTATTCTTGGATGCAAAGCATTTGAAGTACCGATTCTAGTTAATTCAGATGCTCATTTTTCATTTGATATCGGTCAATTCAAGCTTTCAATTGACCTTTTGAATTCTTTGAATTTTCCTGAGGAATTAGTAATTAATCGAGATATTAAATCATTATTACCCTGGTTAGCTAAACGCAAACCATGGAAATCTGATATTCAAGATTTAGCTAAGCAATTTGCCGATTAATATCTTGTTTTGTTTAATAATTTGCTTACTGTATATGGCGGCATCATTATTGCAAATTAATTTTCAAGTGTTCAATTAATATATAAAAATCTATTTTACATCAAGATTGGACAAATGAATATTATTATTGTATTATGTTTTAGCATTGTTTTGGAGGAGTTAATTTGCGGGTGTAGTTCAACGGTAGAACATCAGCCTTCCAAGCTGAATACGAGGGTTCGATTCCCTTCACCCGCTCCATAAAAGCTCCTCATTTCATTTACGGGTCTATAGCTCAGCCGGATAGAGCAACAGCCTTCTAAGCTGTGGGTCGCAGGTTCGAATCCTGCTAGGCTCACCACCTATGAAGCACTGATACTTGTGAGTATCGGTGCTTCTGTTTTTAGAAATGCCTGATCTATGATCGGAAAATATTATTTAATTTCCCTGACGCAATCTCTTTCCTCTTGTTTGTTTCATCTTGATCCAACTCAAAAGAAATTTTGAATACATCACCTTCTTTTGCTTTGGAGGGTAAAACGGATTTTTTAATATTTATTATTTCACCCTCAATTTCACATACTGCAAATTCATTTTCAAAACGATCGATTATCAATTTAGTCATAAATTCCCTCCGTGAAAAATATTTTCAGTTTCACTATATGAATTAAATCTGTTTAATAATATTATTTCTATGGATTACAGATCTTACAAGGTACATATCCTTGGTTAATTGCACTATTTCTATTGAAGATAGGTACTTTGTTGTTTGGATTCATTTCATCAACAGAACTGCAATAATAGTGATGAAACTTACCGGTATTTGAATTCCCGATATAGGGTGCAATTTCACATGGAGTTGTAGTAGGTTCGGTAGGCAAAGAATTTGTAGGTTGAACTAATGTTTGTGTGCCATTTTCTGTTATATATAAAGTATCGGCTGTTAACATGTTGTCGGGATCTTGATTAAAAGATAACCTTTTGCCATCTGAGGATATGACGATTGAATTTTGCATATCGGTTCTGTAGATATCAATATTATTAGCTCTTAATCTTTGTAAGACTTCAAAATGAGGATAACCGAAAGAATTGTTATTTGCACAAGAAATGACTGCGTAATCGGGTGATACAACTTTAATGAATTGCTCCGTAGTGCTTGTATTAGATCCGTGATGTGCTACTTTCAATACGTCAGCAGATATTTCTTGTTTGCTGTTAATAATTTCGGATTCTGAAATTGCTTCAATGTCTCCCGTAAAAAGAAAAGAATTTTCACCATGATATAACCTGATTACTATTGAATAATCATTTAGATTTTGATATGAATCGGAAACAGGTGCAATAATAGTGAAACCGGCATCTCCTATATCATAGGAATTACCTGCATATGGTTGCAAAACTTGGGCTTCACTAAATGCTACAGATGTAAGAAATTTATCAAAGAAAACAGAAGTATGGGTTACATTCGGCATAATTATTGTATCGATTTTGATATTGTTTATTATTTCAACTAGTCCGCCTATATGATCCTCATGCGGATGAGTTGCAATTACATAATTCAAATGAGTAATGTTATAGTCTTGCAAATATTTATAGCTGCCGTGAGCTTCCGATCCTCCGTCAATCAGCATATTATAGTCACCATTTTTAATTAATATACTATCGCCTTGTCCCACATCAAAAAAATGAACTTCTAATGTCTGAAAAAATTCTGATTCGATTTCATCTGCTGTAGTTGAAGAGGTTGAATCTTGTATTGTTTTCGATTTAGTATCTTCTGGAGTATATTCTTTTTCAGTAAGAATTTTTGTTGTTTCAAAATTGGAAGATTCTGTTATTTCAGTACCGTCAACTTTTGAACACCCTATAAGCATTAAAACTAATATATGAACAATTAATATTAATTTATAATATCTTTTCATGTAACCGGAAAGCTTTCAATAAATAATTAATATAGTTATTTTATCATGAATATTATTTAACTTTCTAATTTATTATCAGTTTATGAAACTTTAAAATAATAATAATAATAACGAATTTGATTGAAAAAAATATGAAACATTATCATAATATAATGAGTTATTTATCATTTCTCATTATTTCCCTGAAAGGAGGATTAGCTATGAGTCAATTAATAATTATTCTCATTGTTTCATTTGTTGTAAGTATATTGGCTTTTGTTGTAGCATGGTTACTTTATCGTTGGTTGGTCGGTATTAAGGTTGAGAACAAACGAGCGTTGGAATTATCTAAGTTGATACATGACGGAGCTAACACTTTTCTTAAACGAGAATTTCGTTATTTGGCATATTTCTGTTTAGTAGTTGCCGGTCTGATTTTCCTGTTTCTCCCTAAACCGGTATGGCAAGGAAATTTCCTGGATAATATATTGATGGCATTAGCCTATATTTCAGGTACAGTTTTTTCCGGACTAGCCGGTAAAATCGGTATGGAAGTTGCTACTCGAGCTAATGTGCGTGCTGCCGAAGCTGCCGCTAAGCATGGGATCAGCTTGTCTTTTCTAAGCGGTTTCCGTGGTGGAGCTGTTATGGGGATGGCCGTTGTCGGTGCAAGCCTCTTAGGTGTATGTGGTATATACGCTCTGACCGGTGATACAATGAGTTTACTTGGATTTAGTTTCGGAGCGAGTTCAATGGCATTGTTTGCGAAAGCGGGAGGAGGTATCTTTACTAAAACTGCAGATATAAGTGCAGATTTAGTCGGTAAAGTAACTCTCGGATTGCCTGAGGATGATCCGCGTAATCCGGCTGTAATTGCTGATAATGTTGGTGATAACGTCGGCGATGTAGCAGGTATGGGTGCGGATTTATTTGACTCTAATGTTGCTGCTATGGCAGCTGCTTTGGTCATGGGAATATCACTTGACCAACATGCGGGGAATAATCTCAATGTTATGACGGTGTTCTGTTTTGCAACTGTCGGTTTATTAGCATCAATTATCGGTGTCGGTACCGCTCGTTTAAAAGAAGGAGAGAATCCTACCCGTGTGCTGAATTTCAGTACCTATGTCACCACTGCCATATACCTTATCTTAACTGCCGGTTTGACGGCTTTGTTCAATTTTTCCTGGAGAGTTTGGGGTGCTGCGGCAGTTGGGTTGGCCGTTGGTCTGATAATTGGTCTGACAACCGATTACTTTACTAACGATGAGCGTCCGCCGGTTCGAACCGTAGCTAAAATGTCTGAATCCGGTCCGGCTTTTACTATTCTTTCCGGCATTTCATATTCCTTTATAAGTGTGCTTCCTGCTATGCTTGGGATTGCCGTTGCTGCTTTATTGGCATACACATTATGTAGTCCTCTGGGAGATGGTTATGCAATGTACGGTATCGCTATGTCTGCGGTGGGCATGTTATCAATTGTAGGTATGATTATTTCAAATGATGCTTACGGACCGATTGTCGATAATGCACGCGGTTTGGTTGAGATGGCTGATTTGGGAGATGATGCTTTAGAAATTACGGATGAATTAGACAGTGCCGGTAATACAGTAAAAGCTATTACAAAAGGATTTGCCATCGGTGCAGCCGGTTTGACTGTAATCTCCATGTTAGGTGCCTATATTACCGAGGTCAATGCAGCAGCTGTAGAACAGGGTATAACCAAAGCAGGTGAAAGTCTATTAGAAGGTTTTGATATTATCAATCCTTTAGTCTTTTTCGGTTTAATTGTCGGTGCTGCTGTACCGGCGGTCTTTTCTGCCATGTTAATGCGAGGAGTGGATCGTAATGCTGTACGGATGGTCGAAGAAATTCATCGCCAGTTCGATGAAATTGAAGGGTTGAAAGAAGGCGCAGAAGGGGTTGTGCCTGAATATGATAAATGTATTTCTATTGCGACTAACGGAGCTTTACGAGAACTGATACCGGCAGGCTTATTTGCGATAATAGCAACTATTGTTGTAGGTTTTACAGGCGGAGTTTCAGCAATAGGCGGATTCTTGACCGGTAATATTGTCAGCGGTTTATTGCTTTCACTATTTATGTCGAATGCAGGAGGTCTCTGGGATAATGCGAAAAAATATGTAGAGGCCGGTAATTGCGGAGGCAAAGGTTCTGATGCACATAAAGCGGCCGTTGTCGGTGATACGGTTGGAGATCCTTTCAAGGATACGGCTGGACCTTCAATCAATACTCAAATAACTGTTGTTTCCTTACTTTCTTCCTTGATGGCATCGATTTTTCTGGCATTTTCACTATTTAGTTAATGTAATTACTACGATTGTCAGAATGCAGAAAGAATATCTCGTAAACGTTGTTTTGTATGCGGGTCATCCTGCCTCCGTTCAGCTACGCCCGGCATTGATACAGTTGCAGCTAAACCGTGAACCATTGACCACATTGCTAACAAGATATTATGTTTTTGTTCTGCAGAGGTAGGAAATTTTCAAAAATTGATTCGGCTGAATGTTTTAGTACTGAAAAGGCGGGATTATCGTAATCAGAATTATCTAATAGTATAGCTTCGGTATGATTGCTTTGGCTGAATAAAATGGAAAAGTAATTTGGTTTTTTTAGAAAAAACAATATATAAGTAAGACCGAGTTCAATTATCAGTGATTTGTTCCCTGAATAATTTTTCTCGGTCTCTTTAAGTTTTTCAGTTAATTCCGGAATAACATAATAATTAATTGCATGCAAAAATTCATTTTTATTTTTAAAATGAGCATACGGTGCAGCAGAACTGACACCACAATGTTTCGCTACTTCTCGCAGAGACAGCTTTTCTTCTCCATATTCTGCCAGTATACATAAGCCTTGATGTAACAAAGCTTGAGGTAAATTTCCATGATGGTAGTTTTCTTTTGCTAAATTTACTCCCGATATCTTAGTTGTTTTTTTGATTATTCGACATATTTTGCTTAAAATATTCCGGATCTGTTTATATTAGATAAATTCTAAAGATCTCTGTTAAAATCAAATCATTAAATAATAACTCATAAATAATTAAAACATTCTTAAATTGAAAATATAATATTTTATGATATATACTTTGAAAGACATCAACTGTCGGATATTTAGGAGGTTTGTTATAAAAAAATATTTAATTGTTTTATTGATTTTGGTCATAATTTTTTTATTGACTTTTTTTATCAAAGGGCTAAATAACTCATTAGTTGTAAGCAAATATAAAATGTTATCACCCAAAATTGTCAACTCTCTTAAAGTAGCTATTATTACTGATTTGCACAGTTGCTATTATGGTAAAAATCAAAATGATTTAATTCAAGCGATAGATTCCAATCAACCTGATCTGGTGTTTTTTGTAGGTGATATTGTTGATGATAGAATGCCGGAAGATAATGCATATATCACTTTAGAAAAATTATCTTTAAAATATCCAGCCTATTATGTAACAGGTAATCATGAAATCTATACAGGAAATTTTGAGGATATTAAACAAAGAATTAATGGTTTTGGCATTACGGTATTATCAGGTGAGCAGTCGGAAATTGAAATTAATAATAACAAGTTAATTATTAAAGGTTTGGATGACCCGGAAGTCGGCAATATGGAATATAATAGACAATTAAAGGAAATTCATGATGGTGATGAGAATATTTTTACTTTTTTATTAGCTCATCGACCGGAGCGTAATTACGATTATGATCAAATAAGACATGACTTGGTTTTAAGCGGGCATGCTCACGGCGGCCAATGGCGTATACCCAAAATTTTACCGGGAATTATTGCGCCGAATCAGGGTTTTTTCCCTCATTATACTTCCGGTTTTTATCAATTAAAGCATAGTACGTTATTAGTCAGTCGTGGACTCAGTAAGGAAAACATATTTTTGCCCCGATTTTATAATCCGCCGGAGGTAATTATCTTAGAGTTGGCAGCAAGATAATGGATATTTGAAATCAATGTTTTTAGCAGAATATTAACTTGTTTTGGAGGTTTTTTATGAAAAGGACAATAGCATTTTGTTTAAGTTTATTTATGGTAATCTTGTCGTTTACATCTTGTGTAAACGGTAAAAAACATGATTCGAGAAAAGATAATGAAAGTAATCATGTAAATGAAAGTAATCATGTAAATGAAAGTAATCAATCAAGTACTATAAAAAGCGAACAGAAAAGCGGCAATAAATTTGAATATGTAGTATTAGTCAGCCCGGATTATCCGCAAATGGCTCAATATCCGGATGAAATGTCATTTTTTGATGAGAAAACCGGGGAATTTGATCAAGACGGATTTGATCAGGTTTACGAAGCATGGAATACTGATCGCACTCAGCAAATTTCCTATCAAGAAAAATATTCCGGAGATTATTATAAATATTTTTCGAATACATCCAAGAGTATTTTAGCAGATCGAACTCAAAAAAATCCGGTTTATTCACCGTTAAGTTTATACATGGCTTTAGCCATGTTAGCCGAAACAACGGACGGTCAAAGCAGATCACAAATATTGAATTTATTGGAGACCGAAGATCTTGATAGTTCAAGATCTGATGCAGAAGCAATTTGGCATAGTAATTATAGTCAAGATGGAGCATTGAATAGTGTGTTGGCAAATTCACTTTGGACAGATCGTAATTGTAATTATCAAATCGATACAATTGAAACATTAGGTAAATATTATTATGCCTCAGCATTTCAGGGTGAAATGGGTTCTGAACAATATAATCAGCAATTGCATGATTGGATTAATGCTCAAACCGGTAATTTGTTAACTGATCAAGCCGGTAAATTAGCTTTTGAACCGAATACGATTTTAGGTTTAGTTTCGACAGTTCTGTTCCAGGCAAAATGGGTAAATGAATTTTCTGAGTCCAATACTGAAAAGGCTGTTTTTCATGGCGTTGATCAGGATATAGAGATTGATTTTATGAATCACAGTGACAGCAATACATATTATTGGGCGGAAAATTTCGGCGCAATTAAATTACCCCTTGAATCCGGAGGCAATATGTGGTTTATGCTACCTGATCAAGGTGTTGAACCTTTAGATGTAATCGACAACGATCAGTTTTATCAGTTACTTGAAGATGATTCTTGGCAAGATCAAAAATTTCTAACAGTAAATTTCAGTGTACCTAAATTTGATGTCAGTGCAGATTTTAATTTAAATCAATCGTTACAGAATCTCGGCATTAAAGATGTATTTACTCTGGACAAGGCTGATTTTACACCTTTACTTGCTAATGATTCTGATCCGGCTTATTTGTCGACAGTAAAACAAGGAACTCGTGTTGCGATTGATGAAGAAGGAGTGACCGCTGCCAGTTTCACTGCAATGATGGCCTGTGGTGCTGCAATGCCACCGGAAGAAGAGCTTGATTTTGTTTTGGATCGCCCCTTTGTATTTGTAATAAACGGAATAAGTGGTTTACCGATATTTATCGGTATAGTGAATCAGGTTGGTATTTAAAATCAAGTTGGATCTTAATCATTAATTTAATTGTTAATAATTATATTATTATAACAAATCAAGGTGACAACATTGTTGCTTTGTCAAAAAAGCCGGCTCTGCGGTCCGCATTCCTTTCAAAATCCCCAGGACCGTAATTATTGACACATCAGACCGGTTGTCAGATGACTCTGCGCCAAAAAAGCCGGTGCTGCGGATCGCTTTCCTTTCAAAATCCCCTGGACCGTAATTATTGGCACATCAGACCGGTTGTCAGATGACTCTACGTCAAAAAAGCCGGCTCTGCGGTCCGCATTCCTTTCAAAATCCCCAGGACCGTAATTATTGGCACATCAGACCGGTTGTCAGATGACTCTGCGTCAAAAAAGCCGGCTCTGCGGATCGCTTTCCTTTCAAAATCCCCTGGACCGTAATTATTGGCACATTGGATCTGTTTTCTGAAGTGTCAGTATCCAAATCTTCGGCTCTGTAAAACTGAGTCTTTAATAAAACCTCAAAACTGTAGTTTTTGGCAGGCGTGACTTGGTTTATTGGAAGTTTAATGTTTGAGCTGTGACAAAATCTGATAAATATCAGTGATTTTATACTTGAGCTAAAGCTTGTTCGATGTCCGCAATAATATCGTCAACATTTTCAATTCCGATTGAAAGGCGAATCAGGTCGGGTTTTACACCGGCAGCTTCCAATTCTTCATCATTCATTTGACGATGTGTTGTTGAAGCGGGGTGCAATACACAAGTTCTGCAATCAGCAACATGGGTAACGACAGCGGCAAGTCGTAAGGAGTCCATGAATTTTGTAGCTCCTGCACGTCCATATTGTACACCGAAAATAATAACACCACTGGAACCGTTGGGTAAATATTTTTGAGCGAGTTGATAATCATCATCCTCTTTCAAATCCGGATATTTGATCCATGTTACTTTAGGGTTAGTTTTTAAATAATCCGCAACTTTACGGGCATTGGCACAATGTCTGGCCATACGCAAATGAAGAGTTTCCAAACCGATATTTAACAAGAATGAATTATGCGGTGAGGGGATTGATCCTAAATCACGCATTAAAGTGGTAACCATTTTACCGATATATGCTGCCTTGCCAAATGTTTCAGTAAAAATTGTTCCATGGTATGTAATATTAGGTGTGGTAAGTTCGGGAAATTTATCGGTATTTTCCTGCCAGTTAAAATTACCACTGTCTACTATGGCACCACCGACTGAAGTAGCATGACCGTCCATATATTTGGTGGTAGAGTGTATGACGATATCGGCTCCCCATTCAATGGGGCGACAATTAATCGGAGTGGGAAAAGTGTTATCGACAATTAACGGAACACGATTTTCATGTGCCACTTCAGCAAAAAGTTCAATGTTTAAAACTTTTAATGCAGGATTAGCCAAGGTTTCACCGAAGACACATTTTGTCTTTGGAGTAAATGCAGCTCGAAGATCAGACTCGGAACAGTCAGGCTCAACAAATGTCACGTCAATACCTAAATCTTTCATTGTGTGGGCGAGTAAATTATAACTTCCGCCATAAACGGCCGAAGAACTAACTACATGATCTCCTGCATTACAAATATTTACAATCGAATAAAAAGTGGCAGCTTGGCCGGAAGAAGTCAACATTGCGGCAACTCCTCCTTCGAGATCGGCGATTTTATTTGCTACCGCATCATTGGTAGGATTTTGTAATCGTGTATAGAAGTAATTACTTTCTTCCAGATCAAAACATTTTGCCATATCTTCACTTGAATCAAATTTAAATGTTGTTGATTGAATAATAGGTAAAACTCGCGGTTCAGTATTATTAGGATTCCAACCGCTTTGAACACATTTTGTATCAATGTTGTAAGACATAATTCACCTCAAGTTGATAAATTTAAAATATAATGGATATAAAATAACACATAATCACTATTTTGAAAAAATTATCAAAATATTTTATTCTGTTTTTTTATTCAAAATGATTAAAGCGAATAAATAACAGTTTAGCTGTTAACAAGAACGGAATTAAAGTCATGTTTTATTCTGAATTCTTATTTTTACAGATGTGACGCTAAGATCAGTCATTGAAAAAATGATAAGATTAATTATAAAGTGTTATAATTTACAAGATTGCACGTTAAGCTAGAGAGGGGAATGAATGTCAAAAACGGAACGTTATGATAATGAAAGTATTTTTGCCTTAAAAGGTGCTGATAGAGTCAGATTGCGGCCAAGTGTAATTTTCGGATCAGACGATCTGAATGGCTGTCAGCATTCTTTTTTCGAAATATTATCAAATTCAATAGATGAGTCGAGAGCAGGATTCGGTTATAAAATTACTGTGACCAGATTTAAGGACGGCAGCTTGCAGGTAGAAGATGAAGGGCGAGGCATACCTGTTGATTTCAATGAGAACGAACAACGTTATAATTGGGAATTAGTTTATTGTGAATTGTATGCCGGCGGAAAATATGATCAAAACAGTACCAATTACGAATTCAGTTTAGGTTTGAACGGGCTTGGTGCATGTGCTACTCAATATGCTTCACGATTTTTTGATGTTCAAGTTGTCAGAGACGGTTTTATCTATGAGTTGCATTTTGAAAAAGGAGAAAACATCGGTGGTTTAAAGAAAACTCCGACTAATCGCAGAAAGACGGGTACGATTCAACATTGGTTGCCGGATGATGACGTTTTTACCGAAATTAACATTCCGAAAAATTATTTTGAAGATGTCTTGCAAAAACAAGCTATTGTTAATCCCGGTGTAAAATTTATTTTTATTGATAAAACTGATCAAACGACAAACGAATATATTTATCCGGACGGTATTTTAGGCTATGTTAATGAGCTTAATACACAAACACCTTTAACAGAAGGATTTCTTTTTTCAGGTGAAGATTGGGGTAAAGACCGTAGTGATAAAGAAGAATATAAAGTACAGGCAGATATAGCTTTTGCTTTCAACAATGAAACGAATTTGCTCAGCTATTATCATAATTCAAGTTGGCTTGAACACGGGGGTTCGCCGGATAGAGCCGTACGTAATGCTTTTGTTGCTGAATTTGATCGAGAAATGAAAGAACGTGACAAGTATAAAAATAATGAATCAAAAATTATTTTTTCTGATATAGAAGACAGCTTGATTTTGATGATCAATTCTTTTTCAAGTTTTACGTCGTATGCAAATCAAACTAAAAAAGCAATTAATAACGTATTCATCCAACGTTTCTTAACGAAATTGATACGTGAAAAATTACAAGTTTGGTTTATTGAACAAACAGAGGATGCGGAACGAGTAATTGATCAAATACTGATTAATAAACGCAGTCGTGAGAATGCTGAAAAACAGAGGTTGAATATTCGTAAAAAACTGATGGTTTCCATTGATAATATGAATAATCGGATTAAAAACTTTGTTGATTGTAAATCTAAAGATAACAGTAAACGTGAATTATATATAGTTGAAGGTAATTCTGCTTTAGGTTCCGTCAAAATGGCACGTGATTCGGAATTCCAAGGAGTGATTCCGGTCCGCGGTAAAATTCTTAATTGTTTGAAAGCGAGCTATAGTCAGATATTTAAGAGTGATATAATTGTTGATTTGTTAAAAATCCTGGGCTGTGGTGTTGAAATACATAGTAAACATAATCGGGATCTTTCTGATTTTGATTTGGAAAAATTAAGATGGAATAAAATTATTATTTGTACTGATGCAGATGTTGACGGATTTCAAATCCGTACATTAATATTAACAATGCTTTATCGTTTAACTCCGACTCTGATTGATAAAGGCAAAGTATATATTGCGGAATCTCCTTTGTTTGAGATAACACATACGTTCAAAGGTATTGAAAAAACTTATTTTGCATATACTGATCAGGAAAAAAATGATATTATCACTAACTTATCAGATGGAAGGATTCATATCCAACGTTCTAAAGGTTTAGGGGAAAATGAACCTGAAATGATGTGGCAAACTACAATGAATCCCGAAACCAGGCGTCTGATTCAGGTTATGCCTGAAGAGAAAGAAAGAATGTATAATACATTTAATTTATTATTAGGTGATGATTTAGCGGGTCGCAAAGAATATATAGCTAATCATGGTCATGAATATATGGATATGCTGGATGTAGTATAAATATGAGTAAAGAAAAAGAATTTAAGATCAATCATTCGGATTATGTTGATTTAGTTGAACGTTCACCAATTACCAATACTTTGAAAAGCAATTATATGCCTTATGCAATGAGTGTAATTGTTTCAAGAGCCATTCCTGAAATTGACGGTTTTAAGCCGTCGCATCGCAAATTACTTTATACAATGTATCGCATGGGTTTGATGAAAGGCCCGCGAGCTAAAAGTGCGGATATAGTAGGTCAGACCATGGCATTAAATCCGCATGGTGATCAAGCCATTTATGAAACAATGGTCAGAATGACCAGAGGTAACGGTGCCTTAATCAATCCCTGGATTGATTCAAAGGGTAATTTCGGTCGGGTATACTCCAGAGATATGCAATATGCAGCATATCGATATACTGAAGCAAGACTCGACAAGAGTTGTGAAACAATTTTTTCCGGCTTAAACAAGAATGCAGTTGAATTTGTTGATAATTATTCCGGCACTTTCAAAGAACCGGTTTTGTTGCCTGTAACTTTTCCGACTATTTTAGTAAATGCTAATCAAGGCATTGCCGTCGGCATGGCTTCTAATATCTGTTCTTTCAATTTACGTGAAGTTTGTGAAGCGACATGTGCTTTAATTGACGATAAGGAAGCGGATCTGTTTCAATATATGCCTGCTCCCGATTTTTCAACAGGAGCAAATATCATCTATGAAGAAGATGTAATGAAAAATGTCTATGAGAACGGTCGCGGTTCGATCAAAATGCGAGCAGTTTATCATATAGACACGAAAAATCGCTGTATTGAAATTACTGAAATTCCTTACCCGACTACTGTTGAAGCCATTATAGAAGATGTAATTAAACAAACTAAAAAAGGCAAGCTGAAAGAAGTTATTAATGTACGTGATGATACTGATCTTAACGGTCTGAAAATAACAATCGATTATCGACCATCGGCAGATCCCGAATTATTAGTACAAAAATTATTTTCTGTTACGGCAATGCAGAGTAATTTCCCATGTAATTTTAATCTTTTAATAAATGGTAAACCAAAAGTACTGGGTGTCAGAGATATTATATTTGAATGGCTGGCTTGGCGCCGTGAATGTCTAACAGCCGAATTTACTTTCGAAATCGAAGAAAATCAAAAAAAATTACATGTTTTGAAAGGCCTGGAAGTAATTTTACTTGATATTGATAAAGCGATTAAAATCGTGCGTGAAACTGAAAAGGACGATCAGGTTATTCCGCGTTTGATGGCAGGATTCTCGATTGATCAAGTGCAAGCTGAAGCGGTTGCTGAAATCAAATTGCGTCAATTAAATAAGGAATATATCCTACGCAGAATAAAAGACATTGCTGATTTAGAATCTGAAATTGAACGTTTACATAAGATTATCGGTAATCGCCGAAAGCTGAATCAGGAAATTAAAAAACAATTAAAAGATGTTGCGAAGAAATATGGCAGAGAACGTTTAACTCAAATAATTTCTGAAGAAAAGATTGAAATAGCAGATGAAGAAGATTTCATAGAAGATTATAATCTCAAATTTTTCTATACTGCTGAAGGGTATTTGAAAAAAATTGCTTTGACTTCTTTACGCAGTGCAGGTGACTTAAGATTAAAGGAAAATGATCGAATTATTCAAGATGTGGAAGCGACTAATAAGTCCGAAGTATTATTCTTCACTAATAAAGGTGAAGTGTATAAACTTCCGGCATATGAAATTCAGGATGCAAAACCTTCTGAATTAGGTGAATATACACCGAATTTATTAGAGTTGGAAACTGATGAGAAAGTTATTGCGATTCATGTCACCACCGAAAAATATGAGGGGTATTTGATTTTGGGTTTTGCCGATGGACGATGTGTAAAAATTGCGGTGGACAATTATTATACTAAAACAAATCGACGAAAATTGCGAAATGCATTTTATGATGGTTCACCTTTGATCGGAATACTTTATCAAGATGAAGAAAATTCCGGCAAAGATATCATTGTGCAGAATGATCAGGATAGAATGATTTTAGTCGAAAGTGATCGTATAGGACTTAAATCTACCAGAAATTCACAAGGCAACAAAATCATGTCATTACGAGATAATTATCAAGCAGATTATATAGGATATGCTGAACAATTTTCGGGAAAGTATGATCTCAATTATTATCGAGTCAGAACTTTGCCGGCAGCAGGCAGATTTATTAAAGAAGAAGATATGTCGGCAAAACAGATGAGTTTAACCGATTTAGGTGATTAACGAATCGGATATGAATAGTTTTAGGTTCAAAGAAAAACGAAAAACGGGAAAGTATATTTTACTTGCGATAGTATTGCTTGCCATAGTGATCAGTTTGTTTATAATTGTTCGGTATAATAAGCAATTAGAGTATGAGAATTCATTTGAGTCTTATCTGGATCAGGGTAAATATCAAGAGGCTTTGGAATTGTATCGTGAAGTACAGAATTCTGCGACTTCCAATAATATAACCGCCGAAGAAAAAGAGCGATACCGTAATTTACAAGCTTCATATGAAAAGATAGTTGAATCCAAGGTTAATCAAATTTTCGAACGCTTAAAACTGGGTGATAGTTTAAGTTCAGATGACAGCAGATTTATCTCAAGCCTTGAAGAAATAACAGCTGCCGTAGTTTCTCCGATTTTGAATCGTGAAACTGAAGCCTGGCTTGATCAAAAAATCGATTATGATCATTGGAAACATACTTTGAAATCTTTTCAAAATTTTCCCAACCTTAAAGTAAATGTCGATAATTTATTGAATCAGGAAGAAAACTTAAAACTCGCAGCGCAGGAATTTGCCGCGGCAACTGATATAAGTAATATTAATGACTGGAATCTGGCATGGAAAAAATGGCAAGAAATAGCTAATAACCCGGATTTAGGCAGGTTTGCACAAGATTATGCCGGATATCGCTTGAAAATTTTTCAAGAAGAAATTTATCGAGATTTAATAGAGATAGCAGATCGTCATATTTCAGGTGAACGTTATTATTCGGCAAAACAGATCCTTGATCGATTGTTTGATGCATTTCCCGATCAGCCGGAAATAATTGATAAATTACAAATTTGTAATGACAAATTACAGAATAGAATAGTTGTTTGGGAAAAGAATGTTGAACATATAGCAGTCAGACCATTGACTCTTGATACGGAGCGGGCAAAACTCGGCCCTTATAAAACTTTTGCTGAAACCGGTTTGCTCACACCTAAAGAGTTTGAAAATTTACTAAATGAACTATATTTACATGATTATGTTTTGATTACGGGTGAAACATATATGAACTATCCTGAAAATTATCCGCAAGTTTTAATTCCTGCCGGTAAAAAACCTCTGGTGTTAATTTTCGATCAATATCAATATTCCACTCAATATCGGGAATCCGGTTCGGCAGAGCAGCTGGCTTATGATTCGGAAACAAATAAATTTGTCAGCAGGTTAAGTGCTGATAAACCTGAAACTGAAGTCGAAAATCAGGATTGTATCAGCATATTGGAAAACTTTATTGCTGAACATTCCGATTTCAGTTTTAATGGTGCCAAAGCCAGGATTGCACTTACGGTAAATGAAAATATATTGGGTTATACCATTAACGAAGAGCAGACACAGAATATAATTCAAAAAAAGGCTGAATTGGGTTTAGAAGATTATATATTAACGGATAAAACGGATGAAGAAAAAAATAAGTTTTACCAATTACAATCTAATGATTTGGAAATTGTGATTTCCGCTTTGAAGGAACACGGTTTTACCTTTTGTAATGGTACTTATAGTGGTGATGATCTGGGATTTCTTTCGTTAGCGGATTTAGAACAAAACATTGAACAATGGAATGCAACAACAAAACATTATCTTGGAGAAGTGCCCTGTTTGGTATTTCCGGGTGGTTCACATGTTTACAACGATGAAGAAAAATTTCAATATTTATTGAATTCGGGATATTGTACGTTTTATGGTGAAGGACCAAATACATATAACTTCTATGGGAATGCCTATATACATTTTGATTTTACTTCAATTAACGGATTTACTTTGGTGAATGCTGAACAATGGAATTTAGATCGTTTTATAACAGAGAATTCTGTTTTGGAGGATTGGCGTGATTAAGAAAAAGGCCGGTTTGGAAATAATTGATATTAAACCTCGCGGCTATTGTAAGGGAGTAGTTCAGGCATTACGTATTGTAAAACAAACTCGTGATGAAAATCCTGAGGCCGAAATCAGCATTTTGGGAAAAATCGTCCATAATCGTTACATTACGGAAGCGTTAAATTATTATAGAATTAAGACAATAGATATTCCGGGATTAACCAGAGAAGAATTATTGGATTATGTCGATTACGGTATTTTAATTTTATCTGCCCATGGTACCGGCAAGAAGATAGTTGAAATGGCTGAAGCTAAAGGTCTGACGGTTATTGATGCCGTTTGTAACGATGTAGTTTCAACTCATGGTATAATCGATCAGGCTTTTACTCAAGGTAAACAAGTGGTTTTTATCGGTAAACATAATCATCCGGAAACGGAAGCTGTTTTACAAAATTATCCGCTGGCAAATCTGATTACTCAAGAATCTGATGTAAACAGTTTAAACCTTGATTCCGACCAAGATATTTTGATTACCAATCAGACAACTTTATCAATTATCGAGATTCAGAATATTATTCGGACTATTTTAATTAAATATCCACATGCAGAAGTTAATAACGAAATTTGCGGTGCGACCAGGGTCAGGCAAGAAGCTATTATAAATCAAACGTCTCTTGACGCATTAGTTGTCGTGGGCGATCCTAATAGTAATAATACAGCTATGTTGGCACAAATAGGGTTAGAGAATAATATTAAATATGTAGTAAGGATTGAATCAATTGAGGACTTAGTCTTAGATGATTTTAAGGCAGGTTGGCGTGTGGGTATCACATCAGGTGCGTCAACTCCAACATATTTAACCGATATGGTATCGCATTATTTGAAAAATGTTGATCTGGAAAAACCGTATGAAAAACCGATAATTGATTTGTCGAAAATAATATAGTGATTTTAAGAGGAAACGACTTGTTAAAACGATGGTATTTAAAGAGTTTAAAGCCTGATTATCGGGTTGAAGATTTATTTAAGATAGACTGGGCCGAGTTTAAATCTAAAGGCATCAAATTTGTCTTTTTGGATATTGATAATACTTTAGCCGAACACGGATCAAGACAGGCGGATAAATATGCCAAAGAAGCAGTTGATTTAATTAAAAGCTTTGATTTGCAGATTTGTATTTTATCGAATGCTCTTAGCGATCGGATTGCCGATTATGCAAAATCCCTTGATGTTGATTATATGTCACAAGCCAATAAGCCCGGCATAAAGAAAATCATGCAAAAAATATCGGATCTGAATTTGAGGGCAGATCAAACTTTAATGATAGGTGATCAGATATTTACTGATATATGGGCAGGAAAAAGAGCCGGTTGTGTAACAATTATGGTCAAACAACGTTTTGCAAATGAAGCAATTCAAATCAGATTCAAGAGGAAATTAGAGCAGTTTTTATTTAATCGTTATGAGAAAGGTTAAACTTAAAAGTAAAATAAGAAAAACCGTAATTACTGCTGAACTTGCATCATAGACTTTATTAATTTAGAATTAAAAACATCAATTAAGTATTAAAGACTGTTTTGAAATAAATATCATGTAAAGTTGCATACAATCCAGTCTTGGCTCGTAATCGGAGCAAAGGAGGTATATATGATTAGTGCTGGAGATTTCCGTAATGGTGTGTCGTTTGAGCGCGATGGTGACATTTTTCAGGTCATTGAATTTCAACACGTTAAACCGGGAAAAGGCGCTGCTTTTGTCAGAACTAAATATCGCAATTTGAAAAACGGTACAATTCGCGAGGATAGTTTTAATCCTTCCGAAAAATTTAAACGTGTTACTTTAACCAGAAGAGACATGCAATATCTTTATTCAGACGGGGATTTATATTATTTCATGGATAATGAAACATATGAACAATTACCGATTTCTGCTGCAATTTTAGGAGATAGCTTAAATCTGCTAAAAGAAGGTACAACTTGTCATGTAGTTTCTTATGAAGGTGAAATTATTAATGTTGAATTACCGATTTTTGTAGAACTCTTAATAACGCAATGCGAACCTGCAGTCAAAGGAGACACGGCTACAAATGCAACTAAGACTGCAATTGTAGAAACAGGTGCGGAAATTAAAGTTCCTTTATTTGTTAATCAAGGTGATGTGATTAAAGTTGATACACGCAGTGGTGCCTATGAAGAAAGAGTGCGTAATTAGAATCTGATAATTCGTACGGTAAAGATTATGCCATATTTAACAGACAATTCGATTAAAGGTGAACGTACAATGTCACAAGGTTTTGTCGCACAATATGCTGCTGAAGCGGCTCGGCAAATTGAAGGTGTACTTGACCTTGATTCAGGTGTTTTAGTAAGTATCAAAGAAGCCTTTGGTGTTAAGCATGATGGCCGGGGTGTGAAGGTCGAATTCGGTGTTGACAATTCGGAATTTGTTACCATAACAATTTACCCTATTTGTAAGTTTGGCTATGTCTTGCCTGAAGTTGCGTGGAATATCCAAGAAAAAGTAAAAGCGGACGTTGAATTGTATACAGGATTAATTGTTGATTTTGTACATGTTCAGGTGATGGGTGTTAAAGCCGAATCCTGAACAATTATCTCGGCAACTATCGGTAACTGATTGAAAGAACAGTGTGAGGAATGGGTATGGGTCGTTTTGTACGTATTGTAAACATAATATTGTATTTTTTTCTGTCATTAATGTCTTTGTTAGGAATTGCAATTTTACTTAGCGAGGAATTAATGAGCGGTGCAATTACTTTGTTAGTACGAATAGTAAGTAAGCCACGCAGCAAAATTATTTTTGTAATTATATTCTGTATTCTGTTTATAGGAGCTATTACCAGTTTGGTCAATAATATTTTATCAGGCAGATTACGTCGAGCCAGAGTAACTGAAAGTCAAATGGGCTCAATTGATATCGGTATCGATGCGATAGAGAGTGTTGCGCTTAATGCTGCACAATCTGCTCAAGCCGGTGTTAAAGCTGCCAAAGCGCATATTGCGCCGTTTAAGGGGGATAGACTTTCTGTGCGGCTTAGCGTTATGGCTTATTCTAATGTTGAATTACCTGCGATGATGGCAAGAGTTCAGGAAAGAGTTAAGAAAGATGTTGAACGGTATACCGGTATTGAAGTTGCAGAAGTGATTATACGGGTAAGTCGGGTAGATACAATTGCAGCAAGGATCGAGTGATCAAATAGGAGGCTACATGCGCGATAAGAAAAACATTTTTTCCGCTCTGTTAGACCATTTGAATACCGGAGGTTCAGGTATAAAAGGAGCAATTTCAGGGTTTGTCATTGCTTTATTGCTGGTTCTTTTCGGTTTGTTAAGGACCTTGTTTATTTTGATTATCACGATAATCGGATATTATATCGGTGTTAGATATTTTTCTGATGAAAAATCGATAAAAGAACTGTTGGATCGAATTTTTCCGCCGGGAAGATTCAGATGAGTTATATTTTTCTCGATGATTCGCTAACATAGTTTGGAGAGATAAGTGAAACGTAGTTTAGTAAGAGAATATGCTTTTATGTTTTTATTTCAAATTGAGATTCAACCGGAAAACGTTGATGAGCAAATGAAAAACTTTTTAGCTAACTATCCTGTTTCCGACCGACAAATGGATTTTTTTGAAACACGAATAAATGGAGTAATTTCAGAGAAAAAAGTTCTGGATAATATTCTTGAACCTTTTTTGGTTAAATGGACCTTGGATAGATTACCAAAAGTAGATTTAACAATCCTGCGTTTAGCAATTTATGAAATGAAATATATGGAAGACATTCCGAATAATGTTGCAATTTCTGAAGCTGTACGTTTAGCAAAAACTTATAGCGGGGATGATTCACGTTCATATATTAATGCAATTCTCGGCAATATTGACCGAGAAATTCTAAAAGAGAGCAAGTCAGAATGACGACTTATTCTGTTTCCGAATTAAATCGTCTAGTCGCAAAAATATTAGATGATCATCCGTTATTAGCAAATATCCAAGTTAATGGTGAAATTTCCGGAGGTAAGCTTTATCCTTCCGGACACTTTTATTTCTCTCTGAAAGATGAAAATTCCAGTGTGAATTGTGTAATGTTTCGTTCAAATTATAATCGTATTAAGTTTATTCCGAAAAATGGTGATAAAGTAACAGTCAAAGCCAAAGCGAGTATATACGAAGTTGCCGGTCGATTTCAATTACTGGTCAATTCAATGGAACCTCAAGGTATCGGAGATCTGTACCAACAATTCGAGTTATTAAAAAAAGAATTGGCAAATCAAGGTTATTTTTCAGAAAATAATAAAAAACAGCTTCCTGAACTGCCGAATTTGATCGGTGTTGTCACGTCATCGGAAGGTGCAGTAATTAAAGATATAATCAATGTATTAAGACGAAGATTTCCCGGATTTAAAATGCACTTTGTGCCGGTAGCTGTACAGGGTTTCGGGGCTGCTGAGCAAATTGCCGATGCAATTGAGCTTCTTAATTTCAGAAATCAAGTCGATGTAATTATTATTGCGAGAGGAGGCGGTTCAATTGAAGATTTGTGGGCATTTAATGAGAAAGTTGTTGCTGATGCAATTTTCAATTCGCAAATCCCGATAATTTCTGCAGTTGGACATGAGACAGATTATACGATTGCGGATTTTTGTGCAGATTTAAGGGCTCCGACACCTTCTGCAGCTGCAGAATTGGTTGTGCCGGAAAAAAGGATGTTGCTTGAAAATATTCAATTCGAACGGGAAAAATTAATTAAGTCTTTACAACGTCAACTTTTTAATGCTAAACAAACATTGGATTATTTAATGGAACGATCGGTTTTCAAAAATCCGCGGTCATTAATTGATCAACAAAAAAAATTAATCGTAGAACTGAGTGGACGTCTTGAACGAGAAATAAAACATCAAACTAATTATCATAAACGACAAATTACATTTCTTTACAATAATTTACAAGCATTAAATCCTTTTTCTATTTTGGAACGAGGTTATGCCTATATTGAAAGTTCGGAAAAAACTACTATAGATTCTGTTAACAAAATTTCGAGTGGTCAAAAAATTAATATCCATTGGTCTGACGGAAAGGCTTCAGCCGAAATTAATGAAATTACATATAAGCGTAAAATATAGTTATGATCGGAAAATTTATTTGTAAAATCAACTTATAGGAGATGTTATGACAGAAAAATTACCATTAGAAGAAATGCAGTTATATAAATTCGGTTCAGAAAATTCTGAAGTTGCAGAAGAAAGTGAACAACCGCAATCTTTTCAAGATGCCGTTAATGAATTGAAAAAAATTGTTGAACAATTGGAAAATGTACAAGGAGATCTCGACCGGTCAATTAAATTATTTAAAAAAGGCATGAGATTAGCTAAATGGTCAGAAAGTTATTTGACTGAGATGGAAGAACAGATTATCGATATTGTTAATCAAAGTCATTCAGATTAAATTAATTAAAGCATATTTGAAACATTCGAAACATTTATTCGAATTTGAAAGGATTTGCTATGGATAAAAATATGCAAAAATATGTTGAATATTTAGAACAAATTGAAGCTGAACTAAGGTATTGTACATCCGACTCAAAAGTAGAGTCAGAACAAAAGGTCGTTGATGCAATGCGTTACAGTTTGCTGTCAGGCGGCAAGCGGATTCGTCCGGTTTTGACATTGGCGGTTGCGAATGCTTTAGGGTCTGAAACTGATAATAATCTGTTGCGTCTGTCATCTGTAATTGAAATGATTCATTCTTATTCTTTGATCCATGATGACCTTCCTGCGATGGATAATGACGATTTAAGACGAGGCAAACCTACCAATCATATTATTTACGGTGAAGGTATGGCTGTATTGGCAGGCGATGGTCTGCTGAATTTAGCATACGAAGAATTATTTGAGCTATGTAATAATATGCCTGAGTTGATAAATGTATGTCAGACGATTTCTCATAATGCCGGAGTTAACGGCATGATTGGCGGACAAAGTATGGATATGACAAATTTTCAGTCTGATGATCAGGAGACATCTCTGCAATATTTAATCAAACTGCAAAAATTAAAAACAGGCGGTTTAATTAAAGCGGCAACTTTAAGCGGGTATTATTATGCTGAAGCGATGCAAAATTCAGATCTTTTTAGTGTAAAGCTTAAGGATTTATTTATTTCTTATGCAGATTGTTTAGGCTTAGCTTTTCAAATCAGAGATGATTTGCTGGATGTTATTTCTGACGAAAAGAGACTTGGAAAATCAATCGGCAAAGATGTACGCGATAATAAATTAACTTTTGTGACATTACTTGGGATTGAAGAATCAAAGAAATATGAAAATGAATTATATCATGATATTATTTTGATTCTTAAACAAATAGAAGAATGTAATGTGGACATTGATTTTCTCAGCTATTTTACCTCAGTATTGATACATCGGGATTATTAAGTGTTTGAGTGATTTTTTTACATATTTATACCAAATAAGCTATAATAATAAAAAATTACGGGGAATGTCATTAAATGAGAAGAGTAGCTGTATTTCCAAATAAGTCGCGTGATCCTGATTTTCAGGTTACAAATCATTTGGTAGAAGAAATTGTTAAAAACGGAGGACAGCCGGTTATAGAACCGGAATTGGCAGGTGGATTTCGCTCTCCTTATATCGAATTCAATTCATATACTGATTGTGATTTTATTATCTGTTTGGGTGGTGACGGAACTTTTTTATCTGCTGCTCATCATCCTACTTCCAAAGGTTTACCGCAAATCGGCATTAATCTCGGTAGTGTTGGCTTCCTTACTGAAATAGAACCTGATAAAATTACGCAAGCAGTTCCGTTATTACTATCAGGTCAATATCAAATTGAAGAACGGATGATGCTAGATGTAAAGTGTTATGATCATAATTTGAATTTGATTGACCATGGATACGCTTTGAATGATGTTGTATTATGTCGAGGAGGCGGAAACACCGGTATTTTGACTTTCGATTTGACAATTGATGATAATAAAGTTGAACGTATACCCGGTGACGGAATAATCATTTCCACTCCTACAGGTTCAACAGCTTATAATCTCGCTGCAGGCGGGCCTATTGTTCATCCGCAGGTGAATGTAATTTTAATTACTCCTTTAGCACCGCATACATTGCATAATAGAACATATATTACGGATAGTAAATCTATTGTAAGATTACAATTAGTAAAAAAATCCGGTCCTGCCATTTTTTCTATTGACGGCAGACAAGACATAGCGGTTGAAGCTGATCATTATGCTTTATTAAGCGGTTCGCAAATGTATTTTAATAAAATTCGCTTAAGCGATGATAAATTCTATCAAACATTACCGAATAAAATTCAATTAAGGGGAATGGCCAGATGAATCCATCAAAAAATTTACGACAGAGCAGAATTCTGCAAATTATTAAACAGAATAATATCGAAACACAGGAAGAATTAGTTGTTGCATTGAAAAAGTTCAATATGGATGTTACACAAGCTACAGTTTCCAGAGATATTAAAGAACTGGGCATTTTAAAAGTTGCAACAGGCCACGGCAAACAAAAATATGTGCCTATGAGTCAAAGTGGTGAGGGAGCATCGGGTCGTTTTATGACAATTTTTATTGAGGCTGTAATTTCTGTAGAATGTACGGATAGTTTTGTTATTATTAAGACTCTTCCCGGCATGGCTCAAGCTGCAGCAGCTTCGCTCGATTCAATGCATCTGGAACAAATCATCGGTTCAATAGCAGGAGATGATACAATTTTTGCAGCGACCAGATCCGATCAGGATGCAATACAATTAAAAGCGATTTTACTCTCAATTTCCAATATACATACAATTCAAGACAATTAAATAAAACTTTTAAAATTAGTGACACTAAAAACCAGGAGCATAAAAAGCAATGTTGAAAAAAGTTGAAATTAGTAATTTTGCTTTGATTGAATCCGCTCTTTTTGAACCCGGAAGACATTTAACCGTAATCAGTGGCGAAACGGGAGCAGGAAAATCGTTATTAATTGATGCTTTAGGGAGTTTAACCGGGAAAAGAGCCAATCGTGAAATTGTTCGCACCGGATGTGATTATGCAAGAGTTGAAGCTGTTTTTTCTTTGTCTCCCGAATCTAAACAGTTTTCTGTATTTAAGGAATTTGATGATAAACAATTAATTCTCGGCCGTGAGATTTATGCAGATGGCGGAAGTCAAGCAAGAATTAACGGTCGTTTAGTAAACATATCTTTATTACGTGAAGTAAGTGAACATTTGATAGGTTTACATGCTCAATATGAACAACAACAGATTTTTTCCTTAACGGAACAGAGAAATTTGTTAGATAGATATATTGGCGAACCGATTACGGAATTACTTGTACAATGGCAATCTTTATTAAATAACAGAAAAATGCTGGCGGAACAATTAAAAGAGTATGGTTTGAATCCTACGGAACGTGTCAGACAAATTGAATTACTTAAATACCAAATCGCTGAAATCAACAATGCAGAATTGATAATTGATGAAGATAAAAAATTAATAGAAAGAAATAAAATTTTGGCGACTTTGTCCAGAATGAAACAAGATTTAAGCAAAGTCAGGAATATTTTATCAGCTGATTCCGAACATGGTGTTGCCAGCCTGCTGGCGCAATCCGCCAGTATATTAGATTATAGTGCGCGTTTTTCAAAAAAAACCGGTTTTTATCAAGATCGTTTAAAAGAATTAGCGGCTGAAGTATCTGAATACGCAATTAATTTGGCTGATATATATCAAGAACTGAAAGCGGAACCCAATGAAATTGAAAGAATTAATCAACGATTAGACCTGATCGATAAATTGAAAATTAAATATGGAGATACAATTGACGAAATTTTACATTATTTGGCTGATTCCGAGAAAAGATTAATACTATTACTGAAGAGTGAAGAGTTGTTCAATCAATGCCGTGCTGATTTATTAATTAATGAACAGGCAATGAATGAATTGGCTGAAAAAATTCATAATCTTCGTCTGAAAGCAAGCAATGAATTAAGTGAAAAAATCTCAGGAGCCTTGGCAAAACTTGCTATGCCAAATGTAAAATTTTCAGTAGAGATAAAAATGTTGAAAAAAGCTGAAAAAGGCTATTACGGGATAAAAGGCAGAGATCAAGTAGAGTATTTTATCCAACCTAATATAGGAGAACCTCTGATGCCTTTGAATAAAATAGCTTCCGGCGGAGAAGTGTCGCGTATTCTCTTGGCAATAAAGTCAATTTTAGGTGAAAATGATGAGCTGGAAGTTTTGATTTTTGATGAAATCGATAGTGGCGTTAGTGGCAATACAGCATTAAGTGTAGCGGCAATGCTGCGGGAAATTGCAAGGAATAAGCAGGTACTGTGTGTGTCACATATGGCTCAAGTCGCTGCAGCATCAGATACTCATTACTTGATCGAAAAAAAGGTCCAAGATCAACGAACTTCCACTCAATTACGAAAACTCAATTTCGCGGAGAAAACCAAGGAAGTTGCCAGGTTACTCTCAGGTAATCCCGATGATCAATCAACTGTTAATTTAGCAAAAAAAATGATTGCACTATATGAGCAACGCTGATGACTGATTTTTACCAATACGTTTTTTGAAACGTTTTTTGAAATAGTTTTATATAAATGATTTTCAGGTAATATTTTCTTGAGATTATTCCAAATTTTCGAATAATTTCATCATGTCATTTGGTAATTCCGCTTTGAATTCCAGATATTTTTTAGTAATAGGATGAGTGAAACCGATTAATCTGGAATGCAGAGCCTGGCGCTTAATTAAGCTATCCAAGATTAACTGTTTTTCAGTAATTAATGATTTGAAATTTGCCTGATACTCCGGTGCAACTCTTTGAGGATTAATTTTTAATGAATCGGTATGAATTAACTTGTATTGTTTACAGTTGTATTCAATATTCTCATTAATTTCATATTCATTATTTTCATTGAAATTTTCCTGAAAACAGAGGAAATTTAGATTCGGATCAATTCTCAGAATATTAAAATTATCTTGATGATCGAATTCACAATAATTGCTTATTCCGTACAAACCATCACCGAGTAAAGGATGTCCGCAATATAAACTATGAACTCGTATCTGATGAGTTCTGCCGGTTTCAAGTGCAAACTCAACCCAATCAAGATTTTGTTCTTTGAATGAATACAGAACTCGGTAATTCGTTATTGCAGATTTTCCTGTTTGATCCACAACCCTGACCATGATACTATTCGGGAAACGCTTGATAGGTTGATTAACAGTGTTTTGTTGTTTGGTCCAATGGCCGTGGGTCAGAGCCCAATAAATTCGCCTGATATGATTTTTCGCAATCTGATAGTGAGAATGGGGATGTTTTGCAATAATCAAAGCTCCGGTTGTTTCTCGATCTAGTCGGGTTACCGGATGTAATTTTTTATCTGAAATAAGGTCTAATAATGTATTATCAGGATGGGACATTGTCGGATGTACAACGAGGTCAGCCGGCTTATTCAGGACAATCAAGTGCTCATCTTCAAATATAACCTCAATGCCTGAAATCTGATTAGTTATTATTGGTATCGATTCCGAATAATCTTTATCCGGATGTGCAACAATTCGGTCACCGGTATGTACTATATCAATCATTCGCGCGGGTATATCGTTAATCCATAAGTTGCCGTAAAGTCGAATTCTTTTCTGCATGTTAGATGAAATTCCAAATTCATCAATTAATGCATCAACGGCTCTTTTTGAATCTTGATTATGTTTTACGGTAAATTTAAATTCCATAACGATATTTTTATTAAATAACATTATATTGTCAAACAAACGTAAAAAAATTTAAGACAATTTGACGTTTGACAGTGATTTTCTTACAATATATGACGTGAATTAAATTATTTATGAATTTATAATTTGCAACTTGAAATATGAATATGGAGGTGATCGCCATTTTGCAGTTTATTGGTGGCTTATTAATCGGATTAGCATTTACTATTGCTGTTACCGTTTTTTATAAAAAGGGCTTAAGTAAACAAAGTAAAGAACTTGCGCTTGAACGAGAACAAGTTAATGAAAAGGCAATTCAAATTATTGCTGATGCTGAACTTGAAGGTGAAAATCGCAAAAGAGAATTATTATTGCAAACAAAAGAGGAAGTTCATCTCACTAAAACGGAATTGGAAAAGTCTGCTCGGGAATTAAGAACTGAGTTGCAACGTGATCGAAATCGACTTAATCAAAAGGAAGAGAACTATGAACGTAAAATAGACACTCTTGAACGTAAAGAAGAAGCTTTGCAAAAGAGAATTGAAGATTTAGATCATAAAGAAGACGAGTTAAGTGAGAGAGAATCAAAGATTATTGCTGAAATGGAGCGAATTTCAGGCTTAAGCATAAGTGAAGCCAGAGAACAGGTTCTGGAAGAAGCAAGAACTGAATATAGTCATGATATGGCAATGATGTTACGTCAAATGGAAGAAGAAACGCATGAGATTGCTGCACGTGAAGCAAGAGAAATTATTGTTAACTCAATTCAACGATATGCATCGGATTATGTTTCAGAATCTACTGTATCAGTTGTTGATCTTCCCAATGAGGAAATGAAGGGCAGAATTATCGGTCGCGAAGGTAGAAATATCAGAACGATTGAGAGTATGACAGGTGTTGATTTAATTATTGATGATACCCCTGAAGCAGTTATTATTTCAAGCTTTAATCCGATCAGGCGGGAAATTGCCAGACTTGCTCTTGAGAGATTGGTTTTTGACGGAAGAATCCATCCTTCCAGAATTGAAGATTCTGTTGAAAAAGCAAAGAAGGAAATTGAACAATCAATTAAAGAAGCGGGTGAAGAGGCAGTCTTTGAGACCGGTGTAGTAGGACTGCATCCGGAGATAATACGTTTGCTGGGTCGTATGAAATACAGAACGAGTTACGGGCAAAATGTTTTGAAGCATTCAATTGAAGTTTGTTGGTTAACCGGTGCGATGGCAGCAGATCTGGGATTAGATGTAACATTGGCAAAACGTGCAGGATTGCTACATGATATCGGTAAAGCTACTGACTTTGAGCTGGAAGGATCTCATGTTCAAATCGGAGCTGAAATCGCGAGAAAATATAATGAAGGCGAGATTGTAATCAATGCGATAGAATCCCATCACGGTGATACAGAAACCACAGATTTAATTGCGAATCTGGTTGCTGCAGCGGATGCAATTTCGGCTGCCAGACCCGGAGCAAGAAGAGAAAACGTAGAAAGCTATATTAAAAGAATAGAAAGTTTGGAAGAAATTGCAAATTCTTTTGCAGGGGTTGAAAAAACGTATGCTGTACAAGCCGGACGAGAGATTAGAGTCATGGTTAAGCCTGATGAGGTTTCGGATGATGAAATGATCTTAAAAGCTCATGAAATAAGCAAGAAAATTGAAAATGAATTAACTTATCCGGGCATGATAAAAGTACAAATGATTCGTGAAAGTCGTGTTTCCGACTACGCAAAATAAAATGAAGCCGGGTTTGACCTAGAGTTGGACCCGGCTTTTTTTATGGTACAATAACAATCAAGATGACGAATTTAAATATTTTGTTTATTGGGGATATTGTAGGACGTTCCGGTAGAAAAATTTTAAAACAAAAGCTACCTTTACTTAAGCAACAGTACTTAGTGGATTTTGTTTTTTGTAACGGAGAGAATTCTGCGGGCGGATTAGGGATTACTGCTTCCACTGCAGGGGAATTATTGAGTTCAGGAGTTGATGGAATTACTCTCGGCAATCATATCTGGAGTCAAAAGATATGGTTGCAACAAGCTTCTCATTTCAGACAGGTATGTCGTCCGCTTAATGCTCCTGATGCTTGGCCGGGTTTTGATCATGTATATATAAAGAAAGAAAATCATGATGTTTTGTTGCTGAGTTTATTGGGCCAAGCATTTATTAAACCGGTTCTGAAGAATCCTTTTAATGTAATAGAAGAAATGTTACCGAAGTTCAAAGAGAAATATCGTACAAAAAACATTATTATAGACTTTCATGCGGAAAGCACTGCTGAGAAAATAACCATGGGTTATTTTCTGGAGAATAGAGTACTTGCTGTTTTAGGCACACATACTCATGTTCAAACTGCGGACGAAAAGATATTAGGTAACGGTACTGCTTTTATAACTGATGTCGGTATGACCGGTCCGGTAAACGGAGTACTCGGTATGAGTAAAATAATTGCTGTTGAACGAGCTGTGAATTTATTGCCTGCAATGTATAATATCGAGAAAGATTCTTATGCTATGATCAATGCAGTTTTAATGACGATTGATCCGATTGCAGGTCAAACTAAAAAAATAGAAAGAATTCAAATTTTTGATCATGTTTTTGAATAATGTTTTGAATGGAATATTTAACTTAAAAAAAACAAGAAAAGATAAGCTGAAACTTGACACTAAAATTGTACTAAAATCTATTTTGATTTTTGTGTTAGTTTTTTTTATGAGCTCTTGTTCTCTTTTTATTGATAAAAATAAAGATAAAAATGACGTTGATCAAAATAATCAAGATATTAATTCAGAATCTGATTCAGGTACCATTAAATCAAAAGAGAATTTGACAGGATCTGATTCCGCGTCTTCGGTATTACGAGTTTATTGGCAAGAACGTGAAGATTATAATCCGCTGAATACTTTTGATGCTTCAGGCAGAGCCGCTTATCAATTAATGCATCGTTCGATTTTTAAAATAAATAAATCTAATGTATTAACTATGGATTTGGCACGTTCAGCTTCATATATTCCGGATAAAAATCTTTATCATATAGAATTGATTCCCGGTATTACTTTTTCTGACGGAACTTTGCTCACGGCAAATGATTGTGCTGCATCAATTTTACAATATAAAACTAATTTGATGAAATATATTGATGAAGAGAAATCAATTACTGTAAATCCTGAAAATGAACAGGAAAGCGAGCAGGAATCAACTGAGAACTCTGAATATAAAACGGATAATAGTCTTAGTGAAATTATGCAAAAATATCCTGATCTGCTTCCGAGTAACAATAATTTATTAACAGATAAAACTGACAGTCTTTTAAACTCAGGTATTTTAAATAATGAATTTAGACTTTTATCGCTGATTGATGAAGTTGAAGTTATAGATGAACAGATAATAGAAATAAGTTTACTGGATCCGAATGATGATTCTGAGGAAAAAACTACTGTTGATGATAATGAACAACTTTCGGAAAATGATGAAAATTTAATTGATACTAATGAAAACCTTGAAGATACTAATGAAATAATTGATGAAAATAGTGGTGAAACTGCTGATGCAGCAGATAATGAAACAACCGAAGATTCAATATATTATGCAACTGATCCCGGCGTCTTATTTGCATTAACAATGCCGATAATTCCGGAAAATTTGGCAGCTTCGACCAATTTGCCGACAATCACCAGTGCAAATTATTCAATAGAAAGTAATGATAAAGGAAATATATTTTTAAGTGCAACTGATTCGAATTTTTCTTTGCAAAAAATTCAATTAATTCCTTATGGGGACATTAAATCGGCAATGACGGATCTGATTGGGAATAAATTAGATTTAATTTATCTGAATGAACACAACTATAATTTATTCAGTAAACAGAATAATGTTAATATTTTTTCATTCCCGGGTCAGCGGTATTTTTACCTATCTTTCGGTAATGGTGAAACGGTTAATATTCCTGAAATCAGAAATGCTGTTATCAATGTTTGGGATGTAAGGGATGATCTGACTTCATCTTTGACCGAAGATCAGTCGTCAAACCAATTACCTTTACAATATAACGATCAGGCAATTTCTATATTTAATCTGTTTGAGCAGCAATCCGATTCTCTCGATGTGCAAACTGTTCATGAATTTAACAGTCGAGAGATTGAGCTGAAAGTACTTGTTCCTGACAGAACATTAGAACGCAATTGGGGATATGATTTAAGAGAAAAATTGATAGGAGTGAATATTAAATTGGAACTTGAATATATAGATCCGGATTTCTATCAAATATCACTGGAACAAGGAGATTATGATTTGGCATTTAACAGTGTGGATATACCCTATCCGATGAGTATTTTCGATGCTTTTAAACTAATTAATCCATCTGTAATGGAAAATTTGACTGAAAGTGAATTGCAATTATTCCAAGAAATGAACAGTTATTTTTATTCGGTTGAGCGTCAAATAGATCCGAAAATTTTGAATGAAAAAAACAAAACATATCGAGATTTTATCAATCAAAAATTTTCTGAATTAGACATTTTAGGAATAGGTTTTGCTCCGGTTGGTATATTATTATCAAATAATATTGAGGGTTCTTCAGAATCGCACCTGGCTGAACCATATTCGGGTTTGGAGGATTTATGGGTTTGGCAATAATTATTTCACTTATTATTATTTTTTGCGACCAATTAAGCAAATATTGGATTTTGAATAATTTAGCTTTACATGAAAGTATCCCGGTAATAAAAGATTTCTTTTCAATCTTTCATACCAGAAACAGAGGAGCTGCCTGGGGTGTATTGTCAGAGCAAGATTGGGGCATCCATTTATTAACGATCATTTCGATTATAGCTTCAGTTTACATTGTTTATCTTATTTATATTAACAAAATTGTACCTGTACGTATTACTCTCGCTTTAATTCTGGGAGGGAGTATCGGTAATTTAATTGACCGTGTCAGATTTAATAATGTTGTGGATTTTTTAAGTTTTACATTTGGTGATTATCAGTTTCCGGTTTTTAATATTGCTGATTCGGCTATTGTTGTTGGTGCCATTTGTTTAGTTGTTTATTTTATTATCAAACCAGAACAATTGGAAAAAATACAACTAACTCGCAAAAATTCAATAGGAAAATCGCAGACGGAAAGACAAAATGAAGAATAAAATGTTGAACGAGAGAATTTTTTATATGGATGATTCACAAGTCAGAATTGATCGCTGGCTTGCCAAACAATTGCCTGAGTTTTCTCGTTCACAAATAGTCGAATGGATCAAAGACCATAAGGTAGCAGTTGAAAATTTTCCGGAATTGAAAGCTAAAACGATACTTCCCGCAGGTACAAAAATTACCCTTCATATTAAAGAAAACCCGATTAATATCATTATTCCTCAACCGCAAGCTATGAGATTGGATATTGTTTATGAAGATAATGATATGTTAATAATTAATAAGCCTATTAACTTAACCGTTCATCCCGGATCCGGGAACCGGGATAAGACTTTGGTAAATGCATTATTAGCATATACGAAAGGGAATCTGTCGGATTTGGCGGGCCCTGAACGAGCAGGTATCGTTCATCGTTTAGACAAAGACACATCAGGATTAATTATTATTGCAAAAAACAATATTTTTCATTCTGCAATGACAAATTTATTCAAAAAAAGAAAAATTACTCGTATATATCGAGCTTTAGTATGGAATAAACCTGAATCATTCTCAGGAACAATTGATGCTCCGATCGGCAGAGATCCATACAATAGAACTAAAATGACCGTAACTGAAAAAGGCAAAGAAGCTGTAACTCATTTTCGTTTAATTAGCAGTTTTGCTGATAAGCAAAACAGGGTAACGGCGAGTGAATTGGAAGTTGAGCTATTAACCGGAAGAACTCATCAAATCAGAGTACATTTAGCTTACATCAATTTACCGATAATCGGTGATCCGCTATATAATCTTAATAGAGATAATTTAGAAATGCCGGCACAGGCATTGTATGCTGAAAAATTGGCCTTTATTCATCCGTTGGAAGGTGTTCCTTATAAATTTGAAATACAACCACCTGATTATTACCGTTCTGCAAAAGAACGCTTAGAGACGATTTCTGATATTATTATTTAGAAAATGTTAAGATAATACAAATAGTAATTATTTGATTGAATATGTGTTTGAGGTTTAATGACAAATAATAAAAAAATAATACAAATTTCTATGACTTTAATTTTGATCTTATCAGGATTAATTTTAGGCAGCCATTATGTTCAAGTCAGATCTGAAACAAGTTCAACATTGAATCTTGCAGCAATTCAAGAAGCAAGATTGGAATTAGTTGAATTGCAAAATGTACGTGAAGAGTTAGAAAATGATTACAAAAATTTGCGTAAAGAATTGAATGATTTATGGTTTGAAGTTTTTGATGAAGAGGATGCTCAGCAATTAGAATTACTTGATGAATTAACAAGAATACGAAAAATTGCTGGTTTAACTGAAGTTAAAGGTGGTGGAATAATTGTTACAATTAATGATAAAGAGAATTACGATCCGCTGGCCGATCCGATTGAATCAATAATCCATGATCAAAACATTATTTATTTAATTGATTTACTTATAAATAACGGAGCACAGGCAGTATCGATCAACGATTTGCGGATTGTAAATTCAAGTCATATTTTTTGTATCGGTACAACTGTTCTTTGCAATAATCAAAGAACAATCCCGCCTTATGAAATTAAAGCAATCGGTCCTCAAGAACAGATGAAATCGGCATTGGATGCTGATCCGATCTATCTCAAATTACAGGAAGAACCTTATCAAATAAGATTCTCATGTGTGCCGGTTAATGATTTGATTATAAATGGCTATGAAACACCGGATACAATAACAAAAGATATAGAGTATTTAAAAATAGCAACAGATCAGGAAATTCAAAATATAAGCTATTGATTTAATTAATAGACTAATAATGTGAATTGGTTATTATAAATAATTCTGACTTAAATTCATTTAAAGGAGTTGCAATGCGAATCAGAAACTTAATGGTAAAATATGGTGCAATTACTCTGATTACAGTTATTCTGGGAATTTCTTTAGCTTTACAGATTAAAACCAGCAATATTGCGTCACATGAAAGCAGAGATCTGACTGAATTACAGAATAATGTTCGTAGTTATGCCGAAAAAAATGCGGAATTAAATGATCGGAATAAAGCTCTTTACAGTGAAATAGAAAAATTGCGAAATGATCAGCTGGAGGGAGATATCAATTACCAAGATATTTTGGCGGAACAGGAAAAACTTTCAGTCTTTGCAGGTCTTACCGCAGTTCAAAATTCGGGAGTTACTGTTACATTGGGTATGGCAGGGCAATCAATGATAACAGATTCATATGTCAGATTAGTAGTCAATGAACTCAATGCATTGGGTGCGCAAGCAATTTCAATCAATGAACAAAGAAAAGTCGCAACGACAGAAATTAGAGCAAGCAGCGAAAATATCATTATAAACGGGGTAGCTTATCCGCGTAGTGAAGATTTTGTTATTAAAGCCATTGTTCCTCCTGATCAACAAGATTCAATCGTTTTGGCACTTGAAACACTTAAAAATGCATTAAAAGAGCAAATTGATTCGGACCAGCAAATTGAAATGTTGATATCCGCGGAACAAAAAGTGGTTATTCCGGCCTTAAATGAAGACAGCATAGCTTATAAAACGAATTTATTAAATCCGGTAGAAGATCATGAATAAGTAATTTCAAAAAGAATATAGCTTTAATTATGAAAGGATCAGACAAATTTAGTTATGGCAATAGAGAATTTCGAAGTTTCACCGCTTGAAGGGATCAAATTATTAGGGCAATTGAACTCCAATGCCAGACAGATCGACGGAGCTTTCGGAGTCGAAACTGAATTAGCTTCAAATGGTTTATCGATCAGTGGTGAGCCGGTACAAATTGAGAAAGCTGTCCAGGTTTACCGACGTTTATTGGAAGGTATCCGAAGAGGTGCCTACCCTGATGCTCAATTAGTGAATTATCTGACAAATACTGCTTTAACAGGTGATGAAGATGATGTTAATTTCAGCCCGAATTTAATCTGTATTACTGCAAAAGGCAGACCGGTACACAGCAAAACTGCCGGACAGAAAAAATATGTGACTGCTATTCAGAATAATGAATTAACATTTGCTATCGGACCTGCAGGTACCGGAAAAACTTATTTGGCAGTTGCTATGGCGGTCAAAGCTTTTCGGGCTCAAGAAGTATCCAGGATAATTTTAACCAGACCTGCGGTAGAAGCAGGTGAAAAACTGGGATATTTGCCGGGTGATCTTCAAATGAAAGTTGATCCTTACATGCGACCACTTTATGACGCACTCTATGATTTAATGGGGTATGATGCATATCAAAAGAATTTAGAAAAAGGTATAATAGAGGTATCACCTTTGGCTTATATGCGAGGAAGAACTTTGGATGATTCATTTATTATTTTAGATGAAGCTCAGAATACTACTCCTGAACAAATGAAGATGTTCCTGACCAGAATCGGATTTCATTCCAAAGCGATCGTTACCGGTGATATCACTCAAATTGATTTGCCTTCCAGTACCAGAAGCGGTTTGATCGGAGTACAAAATATTTTGCAAAATATCGAAGGAATAGAGTTTGTCCATTTGAATGCAAAAGACGTCGTGCGCAATGATTTGGTCCAAAGAATAATTGTAGCGTATGAGAAAGCTGATAGGCTGGCCTCTAAACGCAGAAAGAAGGATTAAAAATGAACAAACTGAAGAATCAGCAGATAAGCGAAATGAAAATTTTCAATTCGAGTAAAAGAAACAAAATCAACCAAAAGCAAAGTTGGTTCTTGAGTATTCTTACGGGGCTTATTGTATATATTGCAGTTTGTTTTATTGTTTATAACGGTTCTTTGCCTACAACTTATAATTTACATGTTAATGATATCAGTTCATATGACATACAAGCTCCGAGAACTTTTGTTGATCATAAGGCAACTGAAATCAGAGCAAAAGAGGTTGAAGATGCTGTTCCGAAGAAAATGATTAAAAACGATCAAGCTACAGCTGTTTCTTTGGCAAATATTGAATCTTTTTTGGATATAGTAAATCAGAGACGTGATCAATTATATTATCGTAAAGATACTAAACCGGCTGAAAATTTAAACACGACTACGACTGCTGATGAAAATCATGATCATAAACCAACAGAATCTGAAGATGCGAACGAGGACGAAAATAACCCGCTGAAACCATCTGATGCTGAAATTGTGACAGCTGCCACTCCGATGCTTTCGGAAATCAATCAAAAATTTGATATTAATTTAAATGTTGGTTTTGCTGTACGGTTATTGAGTATGGAAGAAACTCGCTTTAATTACTTTACTGAAAATTTACAGAGTATGTCTGAATCAATTATGCAACAAGCTATGGATTCCGATCAATTATTAATGAACATTGAGGATCATTTAGACAAGATTTCTGAAAATCAAGATTTCTTTATTGCTGACAATGAGATTTTGGATTATGTCTTAAAAAATTTACTTAAACCCAATGTTCAGTATGATAAAATCGGTACTGATAAGGCTAGGGAAGATGCAGCGAATCAAGTTCGAAATAATCCGATCATGATTAATGCAGGAGCCAGAATTGTTTCACAAGGTGATGTAATAACCCAAGACACTTATGATATTTTGGAAGAATTGAATTTAACCGATACGGGAGTATTTGATTGGTATGCTTTTTCAGGAATTGCGTTATTCAATCTGTTTTTGATAATTATCCTTATAGCGTATTTTAAATTTTTTCATCCCAAAATATTAATCAGCGGACAAACATTATGGTCCTTGATTTTAGCTGTTTTTATACCGTTGATTGTAGCTTATTATATGGCAGATACATATCCTTTATCACCACCGGTGTATTTCTCCACAATTATTGTCTGTGCGTACTTTGATTTGAAAACTTCTCTTGTTGTTTCAACAGTACTTGCACTTGCAATATCACCGATGTCCTCGTTCCATCCTTATTATTTACCTGTAATATTGGTTGGTTCTTTAGTATCCGCACTATTTGCTCGTAAAATCAGTCGACAAGATAATTATATAAAATTGATCAGTGCTACTACATTAACCAGTCTGGGTGCGGTAATAGCTTTGAGTATTATGCAAAAAGATACAATTACAATTATGATGAATAATGCAATTACCGTGACGATTTCTTCAATGATTTCCGTTATTGCGGCAATAGGTGTAATGCCTGTTTTCGAATTGATTTTTAATACGGTTTCTCCTATTAAAATTATTGAATTATCACAACCGGGACATCCCTTGCTAAAACGGTTGTTCACTGAAGCACCGGGATCTTCACAACATTCGATGATGGTTGCTAATCTTGCTGATGCCGGTGCAGAAGCTATCGGAGCAGATTCCACGCTGGCGAGGGTCGGAGCTTATTATCATGACATTGGGAAATTAGAGAATCCGTTAATGTTTACGGAAAATCAATCAGGAGAAAATCCTCACGACCGTTTAACTCCTGAAGAAAGTTGTCGGATTATTACGGCTCATACAGAAGATGGTCTTAAACTTGGATATAAATATCGTTTACCCGAACCTGTATTGAAAATGATTCATGAACATCACGGAACTACCGTACTTCAATTCTTCTTTCATAAAGCAATTCAAATTGCCGAGCAGGAAGGTAAAGAGCCGCCTAATAAAGATGATTATCGATATCATAATCCATTACCGAGTTTTAAAGAATCTGCAGTTTTGATGTTAGCCGATTCGGTTGAAGCTGCAATGAAATCTTCGCAAATCGATAATACACAGGATGCTGAAAAATTTATGCGTAATATAATTAAAATAAAAATTGATCAAAACCAGTTAACCAATTCCGGTTTATCTTTTCATGATGTCGAATTAATCTTGGAAGCTTTCTTGCAAGTATATGCGGGTCAATTCCATAGTAGAATTAAGTATCCTGAGCTGAAGAAAAGAGATGATGCTAATGAATAAATCCGAACTTGACTTGGAATTATTTTTCTCGGAATTTTGTCTTAGTGAGGAAACTGGAACTACATCCGAATCAGTTTTTTTCAATAAATTAAAATTAGATCAATCACATTTATTAAGCAATCTTTTTCTTGAACTTGGCAGGGTTATTTTAACACGAGAGAAAAAGATTCAACTGATATTGTCAGAACAAGAATTATCTGCTCAAATTGGTGTTTCATTGGTCTCAGGCAAATTAATGAAACAAATTAATGCTTCAACCAGAGGAATTGATAAAATAACTGACGTACTGTCATTTCCTAATTTTAATTTTAACGTAATACACGATAGTCACCACACCTCAAAATGTGAAATGGCAGATTTTGATTTTACTATAGAACCGTATGCTTGGCTTGATCCGACAGCTGAATATGGCACGATAAGTTTAGGTGAAATAGTAATTTGCCCTTTAAAAGCGGATAAACAAGCAAAAGAATTAGGACACTCTTTAATTCGTGAACTTTGTTTTTTATATATGCATGGTTTATTACATTTATGTGGTTATGATCATCAAACAAAACAGGATGCAGGCCGGATGTTTGCCTTGCAGAAAAGCATTTTGCCTGAATTAGAAAGTTTAATTAATATTCATTTTATTTTTGAGGGGAAATATGACGAACAATAGTTTTAAATGTGGGTTTGTTACACTTGCAGGTCGAACAAATATCGGCAAATCAACTTTGCTTAATCAAATTATGCAAACCGAAATTGCTATAGCCACTCATAAACCTCAAACGACAAGACATTTGATTAAAGCAATTTATCAAGATGAAGAGAGTCAAATCATTTTTATAGATTCACCCGGTATGCATATTGCTACCGATCAATTAGGACGTAATATGCGTAAAGCTGCATCTGTAGCAATTCAAGAAACAGATATCGTTGTCTTGATGATTGATGCCAGATCTGAATTTGAAATTAATAAAATAGAAAAACAAATTATAGATTTGGCAATTTCAAGTAAAATCAATTTGATATTGGCAATTAATAAAATTGATTTAGTGACAAAATCAAGAATTTTGCCATTAATTCGAGAATATGTAAGCTATGCGGATTTCAAAGCAGTAGTTCCGATTTCTGCAAAATATAACGACGGAATCGATCTATTGCTTGCCGAAATTAAAAATATCCTGCCGATTAATTCACCACTGATTGTTGATGGAAGTTATACGGATCAAACCGAAAAGATTTTAGCGGCAGAGTATATTCGTGCTGAAATCATCGATCAAATATCCGATGAAATACCATATGGCGTGGCAATTAAAATTGAAGAATTTAATGAGATTTTCAACTTAGACAATAAAAGAGAGAGAGTACAGATACATGCTGCGATTTTTGTAGAACAAGAAAATCACAAAATGATTCTTTTAGGAAAAAACGGCAGACAAATTGTTGCTTTAGGTAAAGCCAGTCGAAAGCGAATTAGTGAAATGTTAGATTGCCCTTGTGATTTAATGTTATTTGTTAAAGTAAGAACCGATTGGCGTAATAAGTATTCCCAGCTGAAAGAATTGGGCTACAGTAGTCAGGATTTGAGTTTGTAATAATTTTCAATGATGGTTTTGATGTATTTCGGAACATTATTCAAAACAGATTAGAGAATTTTATTTATGAGTTTCATTAAAACAAAAGGATTTGTAATACAAAGCATCGGATACAGAGATTCAAATCGATTGCTCAAAATTCTTACTCCTGAACATGGATTAATTACCTGTTCAGCTCTTGGTGCAAAAAGCAAAAAAAGTACTTTGCAAGTCGTCAGTAATCCTTTTGTTTTTGCCGAATATGAATTGTTTTATTATCGTGAACGTTATCGGGTACAGTCTGCAAGCATTATTGATGCATATTTGCCGTTAATGGAAGATATTAAGCGGTTAACATGCGTTTCTCATTTAGCGGAATTGGTTTTAGATATTTTACGCGATAATGCCAAAAGTAAAAATAGTTATCAGTTTTGGGCATATGCATCTTATAAAATTACGACCGATCCTGATCCGGTATTAATAACCCATTTAGCTCAAATAAAATATTTATCGGAACAAGGATTCGCTCCTTGGATTGATAATTGTCTTATCTGCGGAAACGAATTTTCCGAAAAAGGTGCAAGATTCTATTTTGCTGAATACGGTGCCATTTGTGAACGAGATTCTTGTCGCAATAATGTTGGATCTTCATCCGTTATAGATCTATCACATAGTTCATTGTTAACTTTGATGTATCTTATTCATAATCCTTATGAAAAATGTTTTAATATGAGATTAACTGAACACGTTAGGCAAGAGATTATTAATTACTCGGAACGTTACTTAACTTACATTATGGAAAAAAACTATCAAAAACTTGATATGATCAAATCCTTGGAAAATTTTGAACAAGGAAATATTAGATAGTGAATATGGAAATGGTTTTTAATTCATTGGATACAAATAGTAGTTCTTTGGTGATTTTTATGGTACAGTTGTAGAAATTAATAATTCTATTATTAGAATGGATAATTATGAAGAAAAAATATAGACCTACTCTTCATGCAAATGTAAATTCTCAGCATATTTCTGTGGTTAGAGATTTAAGAGACTTATTGATTTCGCGTGCAAAATCTGCCTCAAATAAAATTGCTTTCCGATATCGAGTTGCCCGCAATGAAATAAGAAATGTTACCTTTGCGGAATTTGCTGATGAAGTTACTGAATTAAGTAATTTTTTATTGGAGCAGGGTTTTATAAATAAACATATTGCTATTATCGGTAAAAATTCTTACCAATGGGTTTTAGCCTTTTTTGCGATTACAACTACCGGAAATGTTGCAGTTGCTCTCGACAGTTCTCTTGATAAAAATCAAGTTGCAAAATATCTGCAACATAGTGATAGTTGTGCAGTTTTTTGTTCTAAAGAATACTATGCGGATTTAAATATGTTACTCACTGATTCCAATGTTTCTGTTTTTAAACTGAATGGAATTAGTGAATTAATAAATAACTGTAATATGCCAAATTCAAATAATCATATTCAAATTAATCCCGATCAACCTGCTGCTATTTTCTATACTTCAGGTACATCCGGAGAGAGCAAAGGTGTTATTCTGACTCATAAAAATTTTGCTTCAAATATTAATACCCATCGTGAAAAATATATTGCTAAAGGTGAAACACTTTCAGTTTTGCCTTACCATCATGCTTATGGACTGTCTGTAGCAATTTTATTCGTTTTTAATGAAGAGCATACTATATTTATTAATAGCGGGCTTAAATTATTATTAGAAGATTTTATAATATCTTCGCCTGTAGTAATGGCAATTGTACCTTTATATCTGAAGCATTTTAAGAAACGCATATTAGATGGAGTTAAAAAGAATAATGCAGAAAATAAATTTGCTTTTGGTATAAAACTTTCTAAGTTTTTACTTAAATTCGGCATTGATCTGAGAAGAAAAATCTTTAAGGATATTCATGCAGAGTTTGGCGGTAACTTAGTTGATTTAATTTGTGGCGGAGCACCGATTGAAGATGAATTAATTCAATTTTTTAAAAATATCGGAATAACTGTAACAAACGGGTACGGATTAACTGAAACATCTCCGGTAGTTTCTACTGAAAAAGCGGACGATACTCGTGCAGGCAGTTGTGGGACAGTACTCAGCTCTTGTCGTGTTAGAATAGCTGAAGACGGGGAAATATTTATTAGTGGTGACAGCGTCTTTATAGGTTATTATAAAAATGAGGAACTAACCGGGGAAGTATTACGTAATGGAGAATTTGCAACAGGTGATTTAGGCCATCTCGATCAGGACGGATTTTTATATATTACCGGACGCAAAAAGAATCTGATTATATTATCTAACGGCGAGAACATTTCGCCGGAAGAAATCGAAATGAAACTTGGACTATATCCCGGAGTAGCGGAGGTAGTTGTTTTAGCTGAGAATGACAAATTAGTCGCTCATATTTTTCCGGAAGAAGAATATTTAGGAAATTTAGAATATTTTATGAAAATTAGGAAAGAGTATAACTCTACTGCTAACCAGTATAGAAAAATAGCAGATATTATTTTACGTGATCGGGAATTTATTAAAAACTCCAATCGCAAAATATTGCGTCATAAAATATAAGTTTCATAGTAATAATCAACTGTGGTCCTGCCAGAAATTTTCAATTTCGGAGAGCAAGTCTTGATGCTCGTCAAATTGTTTAACTAACCAGTCGTCAGGGAAGACAGTTTGCCATTCCGGACTGGAGTAACGGTCATCAATTAAGACAGCAAAGCCAATATCATTTTCGCTTCTGATTAATCTGCCCACAGCCTGTTGTACCCGATTAAAACCGGGATATTGATAACCATATGCACGTCCTCCTTCAAATTTCCCGGCGTAATATTGAGTCATGATTTCTCTTTCCGGCGATACTTGCGGCATTCCGGTACCAATAACAAAAACACCGGATAATTGTTCACCTTGCAAATCAATTCCTTCATTGAAATGACTACCTAGAACGGCAAATGCTAAAAGACTTTTTGTGCCGAATATTTCAAATTTTTTCAAAAAAGCTCTTTTTTGTAATTCCGACATATTTCTGGTTTGAAAAATAATATCGACGTCATTATTACTTAAAATTGTTTTAGCTATAACATTTTTTATTTGAAAAAGATATTGATAAGAAGGGACAAAAATCAAATAATTTCCGATATGTTTCTGACAAGCATTAAAAATCAATTTAGCAATTAAAGGCATAGATTTTTCACGATCTTTTAAGCGTACGGAATATTCGGTCAGAGCGGCGATCAATCGATTTTCACATGGAAATGGCGAATCCAATATCAACATTTCCGCAGGCTGATCCCGCAATTTATTATTTAATAATGCGTGATAATAATTGATTGGTGATAATGTGGCAGAAAAGAAGATAGTCGGATGTTTATTCAAGTAACAATTCGTTAAATGTTCTGCAGTATCCAAGGCCAATAAATAGCTGTCGGCAAAACCGATGTTACTTGGTCTGAAGGCAGTTATATATGCTTCATTAAAATAAAATTCAGCTACTTTGACAAAAAAGATTAAGTCAAACCAAAAATCCAAAATAACTTGTCTGTCTTCAAAAAACTTTTGCCGGTCCAGAAAATCTCTAATCAGGTAAATCAATCTGCCAATTTTAGTTATCAATAAATCCGGTAATTGTCTAACTCCGATAAAGTTCCGGTCTATTAACCATTGAGTGTTTAATTGTTCAGAAAAAAAGTTGTTAAACTCAGGTTTTTTACTACTCCGAAATATTTCAGAAAAATTTTGTAATTCATTAATCATGATTTCTAAAGTATTGATTAATAAACCGTATTGAATAGTGAAATTTAGCTGAGGACGTTTCAAAATATTACATACTTTAATGAGATCTTCACCTTTGATCCCGGCAGAATACATTATTCTTGCTCTTGAAGGAAGATTATGTGCTTCATCAATCAGAATTGCAGTTTTGTTATCGCTATCATTAATTTCGAAAAAACGTTGAATCTTTGCTTGAGGATCGAAAATATGATTATAATCACCAATGATTACGTCACAATAATCAGCAAAATCTAATGATAACTCATGCGGACAAATTTGATGTTTTAAAGCCGTTTCCGTGATATTATGCGGCAGAATATCTTGCAAAGGCAATAAATCGTTTATTGCATCGGGTAATCTTTGATAATAATCAACAGCAAAAGGACAAATTGTTTGTTCGCAAAATAAATCCGGTTGAGTGCAAATTTTCTCTTTAGCTTGTAACAGAATACTTCGAATCATAAAACCGCAATTTCGCAAAATCTTCAAGCTCTGTAAAGCAATATCTCTGGTAGCAATCATGGCAGTAGCATAAAATACACGATTAATATACTTTGCACTTAAAGCTTTTATTGCTGGGTAGAGGGCAGCCATCGTTTTTCCGATTCCGGTCGGAGCTTGAACTAAAATTGAAGCATTGTCTCTAATTGTTGCCAAAGTTTGACGCATCATTTTTGTCTGACCGTCACGTATGCTATCAAAAGGAAAACCGGAATTTTTAATTGATTCATTGCGCATATCTTGCCAAAGAAAAATATTCTTCATTCGGAAGATATATTCTTCACAAGTTGCAATCATAAATTCTGATAATTCATCCCATGTTAGAATCTTGACCTTTTCGACGATTTCATCACTGTCGACGGAAATATAAATCAATTTTAAAGTTATGACATCGCTTTTGAGAGAATTATCCAAAGCTTCAGATAAATTCGGAAACTTATTTTTTATATTTTCCGGATAATCGTTCTTTTTGATGTATTTAAGCAAATAGGCATATATTTTCAGTTGCGCCCAATGCACAGGATCACCATGTTCAGGTAAAAAGTCACTATTGCCGCGAAAACTTTTAATTTCATATAGAATGATTTTATTATTCTTGATGGTTAAATTATCCAAACGTCCTTTTATTTTTAAATGAATTTCAGAAGCAATGTAGTTTCCTGATAAACTTAATTCAGAACATACAATATCAAACTTCATAGTGTTATTTTTCTGATAAATAATAGCCGGATCATCATTTTTCGGTTTTTCATTGGAAGAGCTGTTTAAGTACGCGGAGAATTTTTGATGTATTTTAATACCGTCCAATGAATCAATTCCTCCATAAACAGGCACAGCCAAACCACCACTACGGTGGATTGTTTCTGCTAATCGTCTGGCGGATATAGTAATTTGATTGCTAGCGATTGTGTTTTTCATCAATTTGATCTTATCAAATAATTTCCGGTGTTAAAATAGTGATAAATTAAATAAAGCTTTCAATTCTTCTATTGGATTTTAATCATAACTACTCTTTTTAGAATATGAGAATTCCCAAACATGCAGCTATTATAATCAAAAATATTGAAGAAACACTTTTTTTCCGAAGTTTTCTTGATGTAAAGCATATGCAGAATAAAATTACCGTTATAACGAAAGCTTGCATATTAATGAAAATATCGGCATTAATCGATATTATATTATTTATAACCATAAAAGAGGCAGTTGCAAGAATAATGCCGATAATACAAGGTACCAATCCGTTAAGTACAGCTTGAATATACTTATTTTTAAGGGCATTTTTGAGTAATACGGTAATTGTCAAAATAATTATGAAAGCCGGTAAAACGACAGCAAATGTTGCAATTATCGCACCGAGCCAACCGGCTTGAGTACTGCCTACATAAGTGGCTAAATTAACCATAATCGGACCCGGAGTACTTTCGCTGACTGCTATCATATAAGTAAGCATATCATCATTTAACCAGCCATATGCAGAAACTACATCACGTATTATGGGGATTGAACTGTAAGCACCGCCGAAAGAAAAACAACCTACTTCAAAAAAACCTAAAAAGAGTTCCCATAAAATCATTTAACTGCACCGCCTTTAGAATTAATGTTTTCTTTGACAAGAAAGATTACCAAATTTACAGCTGCTGCAATTATTAACAAACTGACCGAAGAAAAATTCCAGGCAAAAATATTAATCAGAAACATCACAAGAAAAGAACTAATCATGATAATTAATGAAAGAGGTTTTTTTGACATTTTGCTTATCATGTTAATTACAACATCAAGAATCAGTACACCAACTGCAATCTTAATGCCTTTGAATGCGTTTGCAATAATCGTAATTTCCAGGAAATTATCTAAATATATCGATATAAAATATATTACAATAAAGGAAGGTAAGATAATCCCGATTGTTGACACGATAGATCCAATAAGACCTTTCTGGCGATATCCGACGAAAGTTGCACAATTTATTGCAATGGGCCCGGGTGTGGATTCGGCAATAACTGTTAAATTCAACATATCGTCATGAGTAATCCATTGTTTTTTTTCAACACAATCTTGTTCAATGATTGGAATCATTGCATAACCGCCACCAAAAGTAAAAAGTCCTATTTTAAAAAAAGTAAAAAATAAATTTAACAGAAGTTTCATATTTAATAATCCTTAATTCAATATATAAATAATATATAAGTTTTTACTTATACTTTTGTAAATTCAAGGAATTTATATTATAAATTTTAAGTTAAAAAATGCCAAATACAAATGATTAATTTATGTCAGATATATATATGGTGTAACATAACAATATTTTGTAGATATCGCACACACTGCTATAATATGGTTAGATTGAAATTAGTATGCCGATATTGATAAATGAATGGAACGGTGTCGGTGATTGGGCAGATTAGATTTGATGCTGTGACATTAACACAATATAAAGTAAAATAAGATTTAAATAATTACCAATTAGCCTGGCTTTTTCTTATTGCGGATATAGAGAAGCTCTGATTGGTTTTTTTGTGTTGCACATTTTTGTACTGCTTTTATATCTCTGTCGCTCCGGCTTTGAAAAAAACTTAAGTCCTGCCAATAAATCACAGCTCATTTTCGTCATAGTTAGTGAAAGGAGAAATAAAGCATGGACAATGAAAGCTTAAGAAACAAACTTCTGGCCTTACAAAGTGGCGATAAGACAGCATTTGAAGATATCTATAACCACCTAAAGACGCCGATGTATACGATTATCTTGCGAATTACGCATGATAGATCAATATCAGAGGACATATTACAAGAAGTTTTCTTCAAATTGTATAAGTCGCCGCCTAAGCCCCCGATCAGGAAGCCTCGTGCATATTTATTCCAGATGGCGCGCAATTTGGCAATTGATCATGTTAGAAAGCTTCCGCAATATGCTAATTGGGATAGTGTTGAGAACATTGTGTATCTTCCGCTTGACGACTTTTCTACCAAAATGGATATTGATGATGCCTTGAAAACCCTGCCTTTGCTGGAATGTCAAATAGTGTCCTTGCGCATTAATGGCGGACTGAAATTTCGGGAAATTTCCGATGTGATGAATATTCCTTTAGGAACAGTTCTTTGGAGATATCAGAAGGGTATTAAACAATTACGATCTATTTTATCGGAGGTGTAAAATGAAAAAATTAATAGCTTTTATAATAGCACTCACGTGTATTTTATCTTTTTCAATAACTGTGTTGGCAACTGATTCAAACAGCAATTCAGAGTTTATTGTAGAGGAATCATCGCTCAATGATATTACTTTTGAAAACATTGCAGCCCTGTATGAATATTGGGAAATAAACGGGTATCCCGATTATGTCGGATTTGTATACAGCACGGACGGAAGTACAAAAAATCTTACCGTTCTTCTTGTAGGAGATGACGGTACGGTTGAGAATCAAATTCGCAGTATGCTGATAAACGATTCCGGACTTTCCTTTGGAAACGCTAAATATTCATACAATGAATTAATGGCTATTTCAAGCGAGATCTCCTCCGAATATTTAGAAAATAATAAACTTTTTTATGGTCTAAGTGTCGGTTGGGGAGGAGTAGGTGACGGAGCGCCGGGCTTTGGCGACAGCGGAAGAGAGGCGCGTGTTGTAGTAGAGGTAGACAGCAGCATATTTGCCGAGTATACAAAACTGTTCAAGGAACTCTATGGTGACAAGGTTGTGGTATTCCAAAGCGGGGCTTTTGTGGATGAGAGTGACATAGCTGAGGCAAAAAATACAAGTCTGTTGTGGTTGCTGATACCGGTGGTGCTTTTGGTCGGAGTCGGCATTATATTTGCCATTCGCACAAAACTGGTTCCGGCTTTGCAAACAGCGACAGGCTCTGTTGTTGCAAAAACGGCTCCTGTTAGCAGAAAACAAACGGTAGAAGCAGTAAAAAACAGTGAAGTCACACCACGTGCCGAAGTATTTGACTCAATTTTATCTAAGATTGAAAAAGAAGATATCTGATAACTTGTCCTGCAAATCCGGATTGCCGTGTAACCGGCAATCCGGACAAAAAAAGAATAACCATAAAGAGCCAGCCCTTTCTGATTATTCATCTTGGTGCGGAAAACAGGACTTGAACCTGCACGATCTTGCGATCACTAGCACCTGAAGCTAGCGCGTCTGCCTATTCCGCCACTTCCGCATTGATTAAGCAAAACTAATAATAATCAAATTAATTAGTTTTTGCAAGGATTTTCCATAAATGAAAATCAGATCTTAATTTAATTAATAAGAATTATCATTATTTAAGATTATAAACCTTTATAAATATGATAAAATTTTTATTTAACATTATCTACTTGTTATTTTCTACTCAAAATATGTTATTAATAATATTAATTAGTTGAAAAGTACTGAAAATCATTAAATCATGGATTATTTTTTTTGTTTGCTATAGAATATCTATTCATTATAATTAATAATTATACGTTTACAAATACTTTTTAAATATTAAAGAAATTATTATTAAAAAATATAGAATATGCTATTATATAAAACGTTTTTAATTAACTTGATATTAGACTTAATAATTGTTATACAGGTGATCTATGAAAAAGATTTTTATTGATGGAAAAGCCGGTACTACCGGATTAAGAATTTATCAACGATTGAGTATCTATTCGGATATTGAATTGATAACCTTAAGTGATTCGGAAAGAAAAGATACTGCTGCCAGAAAAAGAGCGGTGAATCAATCGGATATTGTCTTTCTCTGTCTGCCGGATCAAGCGTCACGAGAAGCAATAACTTTACTTGACAATCCGGAAACAATTGTTTTAGATACATCAACCGCTCATCGAACAAATCCGGATTGGGCCTATGGTTTTCCTGAATTATCAAATCAACATCGTGACAAAATAATCAATTCTAAACGAATCAGTGTTCCGGGATGTCACGCATCAGGATTTATAGCATTAATCTATCCATTGGTTGAATCCGGTATTTTACCACAATCGGCATATTTGAGTTTTCATTCTTTAACAGGTTATAGTGGTGGCGGCAAGGCTATGATATCCGAATATGAAGATTCCGGCAGAGATAATTCTTTAGATTCTCCGAGACAATATGGCTTAGGGCAGAATCATAAACATCTGATCGAAGTTAAAACAATTTCCAAACTCGATTATCTGCCACATTTCAGTCCGATTGTTTCCGGATTTTACAGCGGTATGCTAGTAACTGTACCTCTTTTTAAAGAGCAATTAATTCCCGGAAAAACAATTGAAGACGTAATTGATATTCTTAAACAAAAATATCAGGGACCAATTGTTTCTTATACCGATTCTTTAGATGTTGACGGTTTTATTGCATCCAATAAACTTCAGGGAAAGGATAGTATGCAAATTACCGTAGCAGGCAATTCCGACAGAATTCTACTGTTGAATGTTTATGATAATCTCGGTAAAGGTGCTTCCGGGGCTGCTATACAGTGCTTAAATCTCATTTTAGGTAAAGAAGAAACATATAGTTTGGAATTATAATAAAACAAATGTGAAATTATTATTATATTAGTTATTGTTAAATGATAAGTGAAAAAATAATTAAAACGGAGAAATTGTAAAAGGAAGAAAAATGGAAATTATTGATCAAGGTGTTTGTGCACCTCAAGGATTTAAAGCTTCGGGCATTCATGCAGGAATCAGACAAAACAACAACAAATTGGATTTAGCTTTAATCGTCAGTGAAACGGAGGCCGAAGCTGCAGCAGTATACACGAAAAACCAAGTGAAAGCAGCACCCTTATATTTAACTCAAGAAAATTTATCTGACGGCAAAGCCAGAGCAGTAATCTGTAATAGCGGAAATGCAAACGCTTGTACCTCGGACGGTGAAGTAATAGCACGACAAACTTGTCAATTATTAGCTGATCAATTACTGATCAAACCGCAAGATGTTATCATTGCTTCTACCGGAGTAATCGGGCAACGTCTTCCGCTAAAACCGTTTCGTGAAAATATACCCAAATTAATAGCTGATTTAGGGAATAAGTCACATTCAGCTGCTGAAGCCATAATGACTACTGATCTCAAAGTCAAAGAAATTGCCGTTAGCTTTGAAATCAACGGTTTTGAATGTAAAATCGGCGGTATAGCCAAGGGATCGGGTATGATTCATCCCAATATGGGAACCATGCTGGTATTCATTACAACTGATTGTGCCATCAGTTCAAAAATGTTGCAAAAAGCATTGTCAACCGATGTTGAAGATACTTTTAATATGATCAGCGTTGATGGCGATACCTCGACTAATGATATGGTTTGTATATTGGCTAACGGTTTGGCCGGCAACCCGAAAATTGCTGATGAAGGGCCTGAATACGAAATATTTACTCAAGCTTTAAATTCAGTCACGGTATATTTCAGCAAAATGATTGCTGCTGACGGTGAAGGTGCTACAAAATTGTTGGAATGTAAAGTAACAGGTGCGGCTTCGAAATTTGATGCACGTAAAATAGCAAAAAGTGTTATCAGTTCTTCTTTGGTTAAAGCGGCATTTTTCGGAGCTGATGCCAATTGGGGCAGAATACTTTCAGCAATCGGTAATAGCGAGGCGAAGGTTGATCTATCCAATATTCAAATTGCTCTCAAATCAAATAAGGGAGAAATTGTTGTTTGTGAAAACGGTATGGGTGTGGATTTTTCCGAGGATCTGGCAAAGGCAATTTTGCTGGAAGATACTATTACAATTTTAATTACCTTAAGCCAAGGGTCAGATTCTGCCATTGCTTGGGGATGCGATTTAACCTATGATTACGTGAAAATCAATGGTGATTATCGTACTTAATATATCGAAAACAATTAATAATCTTCAAGACAGTGTTACTGAATTAATTTTTGTTTTTGCACAATTTTGCATAATACAGTAACTTAATAAAAAGATGTATAGATAATAAATTAAGTAAGGATGAAATATGAATTACTCAAATGAAGAAAGAGCTAATATCTTGGTTCAGGCTTTGCCTTATTTTCAAAGCTACAATGGTAAAATTATCGTTGTTAAATACGGCGGCAATGCAATGATTAAAGAATATTTAATCGATTCGACTATGCGCGATATTGTACTTTTATCATTAATCGGAGTAAAAGTTGTACTAGTTCATGGCGGCGGTATTGAAATTAATGAAGTGTTAACCAAAATGAACATTCAAAGTGATTTCGTTAACGGCCTTAGAGTTACTGATGAAGAGACCATGCGCGTGGTACAAATGGTTTTAGCAGGTAAAGTAAATAAAGATTTGGTAAATCTGATTCATACTAAGGGCGGCAAAGCAATCGGGCTTTCCGGTATTGATGGTCATATGATCAAAGCAAGCGTCAAAGATCCGAGTTTAGGTTATGTCGGAAAGATCGAAGAAGTTAATGTGCAGCCGATTCTTGATGTTCTTGAAAAAGGTTATATTCCGGTTATTTCAACGATCGGATGTGATGCTGAAGGAAATATTTATAACATTAATGCCGATACGGCTGCAGCAAAAATCGCAGGTGAATTAGCTGCCGAAAGTTTAATTACAATGACTGATATTTCCGGAATCTTACGAGATGAAAAAGATCCTTCAACTTTGATTCCTGTTGTAACTTTAAAGGATGTTGATCGATTAATTGCCGATCAGGTTATTACCGGAGGTATGTTACCGAAAGTTGAATGTTGTACCAACGCACTGCGCTGGGGAGTGAGAAAAGTATTTATTGTTGACGGCAGGATTCCTCATTCATTATTAATTGAAACTTTAACCGATTCCGGAATAGGAACAATGTTTGTCAAATAAATTTAAAATTACGGAAAGAAACTGGTATGAATATTAAAAAAAATGATCATAGATATATTGCCAATACCTACAATCGTTTTCCCGTTGTTATCAAATATGGCAAAGGCAGCTTTGTTTATGACGAGAATGGCAAGGAATACATTGATTTATCAGGTGGAATAGCCGTTAATACTTTCGGTTTTGCGGATCAAACATGGATTGATGCAATTACCAATCAACTACAGCAGATACAGCATACTTCAAATTTATATTATACTGAGCCTGCCGTTAAATTGGCTGAAATGTTATGTAAAAAAACTAACATGCAAAAGGTCTTTTTTTCAAACTCCGGTGCCGAAGCTAATGAATGTGCAATTAAAGTTGCCCGTAAATATGCTGCAGACTTGAAAGGCAAAGATTATTATACAATTATTACTTTAGAAAACAGTTTTCACGGTCGGACAATTACGACTTTGGCGGCAACGGGACAATCGGATTTCCATCAAGATTTTACACCGTTAACTTCGGGTTTTGTTTATGCACGAGCAAATAATTTCTCTGACATTGAAAAACTGGCAGAACAAAATCAATGTGCTGCCATCATGCTTGAAGTTATCCAGGGAGAAGGCGGTGTTAATCCGCTTAATCAAGAATATCTTCATCAGGTAGCTGATTTCTGTGTTAACAACAATTTATTGTTAATTACTGATGAAGTCCAAACAGGCAACGGTCGTACAGGTGAATTATTCGGATATATGAATTTCGGATTGAAGCCGGATATTGTCACAACGGCTAAAGGTTTAGGCGGAGGCTTGCCGCTTGGCGCAACCATTTTGGGCGAAAAAGTTCAAAATACTTTAACACCCGGTACGCATGGCTCTACATTCGGGGGCAATCCTGTATGTTGTGCGGGAGCAATTAATATTTTACAGAGAATTGACGACAAATTATTAACCGAGGTAAAGCATAAATCTCAATTTGTAATTAGTTCTTTGCACAATTCCAAAGGAATAAAAAGCGTTACCGGTTTAGGTTTGATGCTGGGAATCGAAACTGAGAGAAATCATAATGACGTCATCCGGGAGTGTTTGGAACAAGGCATTCTGGTTATTTCTGCTAAAAATAAAGTAAGATTATTACCGGCCTTAAATATTCCGCAGGAAGTATTAGGTACAGCAATAAATATAATAAAGAACGTATGTGCAAAAACAGATTTAGAAAAGATGAATTAACTATGGATTTAAGAAACCGCGATTTTCTCCAAATCATGGATTTTACACCTGATGAGATTAAATATTTATTAAAATTAGCTTTAGAGTATAAGGCGAAAAAACAAAAACGTATTCCGCATAGGGAATTTGAAGAATACAATATAGCATTAATATTTGAAAAATCAAGCACACGCACCAGGTGCAGTTTTGAAGTTGCCGCTCATGATCTCGGTATGGGTTCAACCTATATAAATTCAAACAATTCTCATTTGGGAGTAAAAGAGAGTATTGCTGATACGGCAAGAATTTTGTCAGGCATTTATGACGGTATTTGTTATCGCGGTTATGAACAAGAAATTGTCGATGAGTTAGCTGAGCATGCTTTGGTTCCGGTTTGGAACGGACTAACCAATGAGGCGCATCCGACACAAATTTTAGCAGATTTTATGACGATAAAAGAAAAATTCGGTCGTTTAAAAGGTGTAAAAATGGTTTATTTAGGCGATGCACATTATAATATAGGGAATTCATTATTAGTTGGAGCTGCAAAAATGGGTATGGATTTCACCATTGCTGCACCTAAGGATTTTTATCCTACTCCGGAATTAATTTACGAATGCCAAACAATAGCTGAACAGACAGGAGGCAAATTGAGTTTTGAAGAAGACATCCAAAAAGCGGCTGTAAACGCCGATGTGCTCTATACTGATGTTTGGGTATCCATGGGTGAACCGGAAGAGTTCTGGATACCGAGAATTAAGCAATTAGCCCATTGTCAGGTAAATAAGGAATTAATGGCTATAGCAGGTAAAGATGCAATATTCATGCACTGTCTGCCGGCATTTCATGATTTGAAAACTGCTACTGCAAGAGAAATTAATTTAAAAACCGGTATTGAAGAAATGGAAGTTACCGATGAAGTTTTTAATAGTGAACAATCTTATGTATATCAACAAGCTGAAAACCGTATGCATACAATCAAAGCGGTAATGGCTGCAACTATCAATAAAGTATAAGAGTATTTTGAACCTAGAGGATATTGTTTAGATCATGAAAAGAAAATATGCCGATTTTAAAAAATGGTTAAAAAATAAAAAAATTGCAGTAATCGGACTTGGGATCAGTAATCAGCCATTACTTAAATTATTGGCAGAACAAAATCTGAACATCTCCGCTTTTGATAGAATGCCCGGAGATTCTGATCTTGCTGTTCAATTAAAAGAAGAATATAAAACTTCGGACTATGCAATAAAGTGGTATTTAGGTGAGGATTATTTAGAGTATCTGTACGGTTTTGATCTGATTTTCCGAACACCAATCATGATGCCTTATAATAAATATCTTTTGGCAGAAAAGGCAAGAGGTGCAATCATTACTTCTGAAATGGAAGTTTTCCTTGAATATTGTCCCGGCAAGATTTTCGCAGTAACAGGTAGTGACGGGAAATCAACAACTACCAGCTTAATTTATGCAATGCTTAAACAGCAGACCGATGATGTATATATCGGGGGGAATATAGGCAGACCGTTATTGGCTGATCTTGAGCAAATGACGGAGCATTCAAAAGCAGTTCTGGAATTATCAAGTTTCCAATTAATTGATCTGCAAATAAGTCCTGACGTTGCAGTTATAACTAATGTAACACCCAATCATTTAGACGTTCATCAAGATTATGCTGAATATGTAAAAGCGAAAAAACAAATTTATCGTCACCAATCCAATCGGGATAAAGTAATCTTAAACGGTAAATTTTCTGATTTTGCTGCTGACTGGTCTAACCTGAAAGGTGAGATAATTTGGTTTAATCAAAGATATGAAGAATGCACTCATCAAGTTTTTCAAAGACTGAATGGTCAATTAGGCTTTTGTCCAAGAGGATCAAATGAATTTGCAACTTTAATAAATGAGAATGATTTGCATTTAATGGGTGATTTCAATTTAGAAAATTGTTTAGCTGCTATGGCTGCAGTACAGGACGATGTAAGTTTAGATAATATAAAGATTGCAATACAAAATTTTCATGGTTTAGAACATCGCCTGGAATTTATTCGTGAAATTGATCAAGTTAAGTTCTATAACAGTTCAATTGACAGCTCGCCGGAACGCAGTAAACATACATTATCGGCCTTTATCGACCAAGGAATTCCTACGGTATTAATTATGGGCGGTAAAGATAAAAACTCCGATTATCGCGGTTTAGGCAGAATTATTGCGGCCGCCACTGATAAATTAATCCTTTGCGGGGCGAATTCTGAATTAATTGAAAAACAGGTCCGAAAAGAGGCGCATTTAATCGGCAAATCGGTTAGTCTGATGCAAATAATTCATTGTAACAACTATGAAGATGCCTTGGAAAAAGCTTGTCGATTGGCTATGCCAGGTGAATCTGTAATTCTCAGTCCTGCCGGAACATCGTTTGACAGATTTAAGAATTTCGAAGAACGGGGCAGATATTTTAAAAAGTTGGTAAACAATCTTTTCGGCGGACACTAGCAGTGACTTTCACAATTCGCCTGAATTAACTATAATAAAATAAATTAATCTGAAAGGTCTGTCATGCTGAAAAAAGACGATAAAAAATTTATACTGATGGTTCTCGGAATTATAATTGTGGCATTAATCATTGTCGCCAAAATTGATTCCGTTACTGCTTTTATCAGCAAATTTTTCGGTCTTTTATCACCTTTATTGCTCGGGTTTTTGATAGCATTATTATTAAACAGGCCAATTGAAATTTTCAAAAAACAATTTAGAAAATTTCCGTATTTTAATAATCAAAAAGCTAAAGTTCCGGCGATTATCTTGGCTTATTTATTATTTACCGGGATATTAGTCGGTCTGGTTTTAATTATGATACCTCAATTGGTGGATAGTTTCGGTGAATTCATCTCAAATTTCGATCGATATTCGGCAACTTTTTCCAAAACGATAAATACTATCTCCGATTGGCTGGAACAATATAATATTGATCCTGAATTGATTTCCAATATTGGTGACAAAGCCCAGGATGCCATCGGTAATTTAGTTGCACAATTGCCGGCCGTTATCAGTAAGTTATTCTCCGGTGTAGTTTCCACTGTTGCATCATTTTTCTTAGGATTGATTATTTCTATATATATAGTATCTGATAAGAAAAATTTAAAACGTCAGTTAAGCCGTTTCAGTAATGCAATAACTCCTCATAAAATTCAACCACATCTACAGCATGTCTCATATGTGACTCATAAGATTTTATCCGGTTATGTTTATACTCAAATAACAGAAAGTTTTATTTTAGGAGTAATGTGTTTTATAGGATTGGTTATATTCGGTTTTCCATATCCCTTAATTATCAGTGTAGTGAACGGCTTGTCCGTGCTGATTCCGGTTGTCGGTGCTTGGATTGGCGGTATATTCGGCGCAATTATCATTGTTTTTGTAAAGCCTCAAATGTTGCTTGGCTATTTTATCTTTATTATGGTTGTACAACAGATTGAAAATAATTTAATTTATCCGAGACGGGTCGCAGATTCATTAGAATTACCTCAATTATGGGTTTTGATAGCTATTACGGTTGCCGGCGGTTTGTTCGGAATAATGGGAGCATTACTGGCTGTTCCTATTGCTTCGATCATTTATCAACTGATTGAAGATTGGATTGAACTCAAAGAACAGAAGACTCGTTTGCATATTAATGAAAAAAGCCAAACTGTCAGTCAAGAAAAGAATGAGCAGCAATCTGAAGATTCAGGTCCTGATATATCCGATAATTGATAAATCGAAATAATTCTCTAATTTAAAATCTGAATAAACTGAACTTTACAATAAGTAAAGTTTAATGTATCATTCTAACGATTACCCTTTGCAAAGTTTAAGGATCGTCCGGCCTTTTACTTTGCTCAAGGATTAGGAGGAATATTAATGGACAAACAAAGAAAACAAGAAATTATCGAAGAATTCAAAATTAACGAAACTGATACCGGTTCACCGGAAGTTCAAATTGCAATTTTGACTGAGCGTATTCGTCATTTGACAGAACATCTTAAAGTACACAAAGGCGACCATCATTCAAGGCGCGGAATGTTGACCATGGTAGGTAAAAGAAGAGGTTTGCTCAATTATTTAGAGAAAAATGATGTTGAACGTTATAGATCAATAATTGCCAGATTAGGATTGAGAAGATAATTCAAAGGCGGGGAATTCCCGCCTTTTACAAGTAGAAATCGGCGAGCATTGACAGTGGGAGGTAGGTTGAAAAACTGTATATTTTTTAATAGACAGGTTTTGAATCTACATACTACCGTCAGATGCTCCAATGTCTAGGAGGAAATATGACAAAAAAAGTTTTTAAAACTGATTATTGTGGTCGTGAATTAATTGTAGAAACCGGGCAAATCGCGGATTTTGCCAATGGTTCAGTGTTAATACGTCACGGTGACACAGTAGTATTATCGACGTGTACTTCGGCAAATCCGCGTGAAGGAATCGATTTTTTCCCTTTAAGTGTGGATTATGAAGAAAAAATGTATGCAGTAGGCAAAATGCCCGGTGGCTTTCTGAAACGTGAAGGCAGACCTACCAATCATGCAATGCTTACATCAAGAATGATTGATCGTCCGATGCGCCCGCTATTTCCGGATGATCTGAGAAATGAAGTAACAATCAATAACTTAGTTCTGAGTGTAGATCAGGACAATGCTCCGGAAATCACGGCAATGTTGGGTTCGGCTATAGCTACTGCAATCTCCGACGTACCGTGGAATGGTCCTATGGCAGGAGTTCAAGTTGCATTAATTGATGATGAGATAATCTTAAATCCGAATGCGGAACAAAGGGCTGCCAGTGATTTAGAATTAACTGTTGCCGGTACCAAAGAGAATGTCTGTATGATCGAGGCCGGTGCAAATGAAGTTCCGGACGAACTAATGATGGAAGCAATTATTACGGCACATCAAGAAATTAAAAAAGTTTGTGATTTTTTTCAGGATATTGTAGATCAAATCGGCAAACCGAAATATGAATATCAATCATTTACAATTGCTCCTGATTTGAAGGATCGTGTTTTCGAATTAGCTTATGACAAAGTAAAAGAAAATATCTTAAATGCTGATAAGACCGTGCGTGATGAACAATTAGGTAATGTCAGAGAAGAAATCAGAGCTATTATCGAACAAGAAAATGAAGAATGGCTTGAAAATTTCTCAGAAGCTTTTACCGAGGTTGAAGCTTTTGTTTTACGTGAATACCTTTATAAAGATCATAAACGTGTTGACGGACGCGGCTTAAATGATATCAGACCTTTATCGGCTGAAGTAGGCTTGCTTCCCCGTGTTCACGGATCGGCATTATTCCAGCGCGGTCAAACTCAAGTCTTGAATATTACTACTTTAGCCGGCTTGTCCGATGCGCAGAAATTGGATGGTTTGGGAACTGAAACAACAAAACGTTATATACATCATTATAATTTCCCGCCATATAGTGTCGGCGAGGCAAGACCGAATCGTTCACCTGGCAGACGTGAGATCGGACACGGTGATTTAGCTGAACGTTCCTTGATTCCGGTGTTACCGTCAGAAGAAGAATTCCCGTATGCAATACGTACGGTTTCTGAAGTAACAATGTCTAACGGCTCGACATCTCAAGGATCTGTTTGTGCTTCCACTTTATCCTTAATGGATGCAGGAGTACCGATCAAGAGACCGGTTGCAGGAATATCTGCAGGATTGTTAATTAATAAAGAAAGCGATGATCCTGATGATTATTTAGTATTCATGGATATTCAAGGTGTTGAAGATTTCCATGGCGACATGGATTTCAAAGTTGCCGGTACAACTGAAGGCATCACTTCAATTCAAGTAGATATCAAAGTTCAAGGCTTGTCATACAATATCATTCGCGATGCTTTGGAATTAACAAGAAAAGGGCGTCTGAAAATTATTAATGATGTAATTATTCCTTGTATTGCAGAACCGCGTTCTGAATTGTCGGAATATGCTCCGAAAATTGAAATTATCGATATCCCTTCTGATAAAATCGGTGAAGTTATCGGTTCAGGCGGTAAAACAATTAAGGCTCTGACGGAAGCCACAGGTTGTGAAATTGACATCATTGAAGATATTTCAGTCGGACATGTTCATATCACTGCTCCGAATGCTGAAGCGGCTAAAAAAGCAGTCAAAAGTATTGATCTGATCATTAACGATCCCGAAGTCGGTTCAGTTTTTGAAGGTACTGTGACCCGTTTGATGAATTTCGGTGCTTTTGTTGAATATGCTCCGGGTAAAGAAGGTCTTGTACATATTTCTAAAATGGCTTGGCACCATGTTAATCAAGTTGAAGATGTGGTAGAACCTGGTCAAAAAGTCACTGTATATGTAGAAGAAATTGACTCTCAAGGCAGAATCAATCTTTCAATGCGTGATCCTGAAGAAAAACCGGATAATTTTCAAGAAAAAGAGCGTCGCAGCAGTGATCGCGGCGGACGTGGCGGAAGAGAGAATCGTGACCGTCGCGGACGCGGCGGAAGAGAAGGTCGCGATAATCGTCGAGGCGGCAGTTCTAAAGGATATGATCGACGCAAAAATGAATGGGATTTAGATTCAAGTGATAATCTCAGGAATTTACAGACTGATTTGCCGGATGATCATAATATTCATGAATTTTAATTATTATTATTTCTTATTTTTAATAAACAGGACTGATTCAAAAAAATAATTACAGATTATAATTGATGCGATAAATAGATTATTATAAAATATTTTACTCAATTCATTTGAACAGTCCTTTTTATTTTTCTTTAACTGTAAATAGTCTATAATATAAATATGCAAATCTTATCTTCATACATAACCTATTTAGCACGTTATCCGCTTGCAATAATAGCCATCGTTCTTACTGCCGTATTAGCCTGGAAATCCTTACGCAGTCTATTAAACAGATTCAGACAACATACGACACCGGCACACGGATTCTTTTTGATGTCTCAGACGCCGGCCGGCGGTGATATTGTAGAATCATATCCGTTATTTCATACTACCGCTATCGGCAGCAGCAGATCATCTGACATCAGACTCATTAGTAAAAGTATTGCAGGAAGACACGCCATTATATATTTACATGAAGGGAAATGGTTTATCAGACCTGCAGATTCAAACGTTGATCTTTATTTGAATGATCGAAAAGTAAATAATCCTCGTCGTATGAAAAATCAGGATCTGATTCAGATCGGGGATCGAGTAATGGTTTTTGTTGATGAAAGAGTTGCTGCTGAACTCAGCGGACAGGATTTTGAAGGTTCCATAGCAGACTGGCAATATGGCAGAATCACTGAAAGACCTCTAAAAACAGGTTTTTCGTGGTTGTTATCAAGTTTATTTTTTTTAATAGGATACTTGGCAGTATTATTAATCATACCATCGGATTTAGGCAACTTAAGACTTTTGTATCTGCTGTTATTAGGAATATTTTTCGTCTTTTCACAGATTTATTATTATGTTTTACCACTGGTTTTTGAAAATTTCGATCGTACTATTTATATTGCTTTTGCTTTTGTTGCAGCTTTAGGATTGATTATTCAAGCCAGATTTGCTTTCGTAGACAGAATTAAACCTCTTGACTGGAGTGATGCCGATTTTATTCGATATATACGTAATGATTTTATCGTACAAGCGGGAGTTGCAATTTTCGGATTGGCTATTTTACCGATTGTTGTATTAATTATCCAAAGAACGCGGTTTTTAGAAAAAATTTATTATGTCTGCTTAGTCTTAACCCCGTTACTATATTTGGCTACTTTAGTCTTGGGACGTGGTGCTGCTGAATGGGGAGCCAGCTTGTGGATTACTTTACCGGGAGGTTTTTCTTTACAATTAACTGAATTTGCCAAAATCACATATTTAATTGTTTTGGCTAATTTTTTCAAAATCAGACCTCCTCTCAAAACTCAGCTGTTATTTGCCGTATGGGCCGGTTTTAATTTCATTCTGATTATGTTGCTGCCGGACTTAGGTTCGATGATGATTTTATTGCCGGTAACATTAATTGTTTTTTCTGTTATGACTTCCGAATATTTGAAAACTGCAGGAATACTGATAGGTGGCGCTGCAATATTTTTTGCAGCATACAAATTATTACCTTATGTTCAAAACAGACTATACGGCTGGTTAACGCTTTGGACTGAAACCAATGCTTTTAATGAACAGATTATCTACGGTCTGCAAGCAATCGCCAGAGGAAGTATCTTTGGCAGAGGCCTTGGTGTCGGTAATCCCAGATCGATACCTCTTGCATCATCAGATATGGTTTTTTCAGTTATTTGTGAAGAGATGGGAATTTTAGTCGGTTTAGCAATTATACTTTGTTTTATCATTTCTTGGTTAAGAGGGGCAAATGCAGCAGCAAAAGTCCGTGACGGATTTACTTCCAGCTTAATCTTAGCATTGGCAACGTATTTTTTCATTGAGGCAGCTGTAGTCATTGCCGGTACAACCGGATTAATCCCTTTAACAGGTGCAACTCTGCCTCTAATCGCTAAAGGAGGAAGTTCAATGATAGCAAAATGGTTAATGGTCGGTATGCTGATAGGATTATGTTGTCGGAATGAGGAAGGAGCTTATAGATAGTGAAACAACTAATGCGCAGCTTAAAATCGATTCTGCTCTTTTTTATTATTATTTCGCTTTTCTTGCTAGTTGGAATTGTATTACAACAGAATAAAAGTCAACGGCTGCTATTACAATCCAGTAATGAAAACAAGGCAGTTTTGCATTCCAGGTATAGTAATGCAGGAACCATTTGGTCTTCGGACATGGTCCGATTAGCCTATAGTAAGGACGGAGAAAGACTATACGCGGAAAATCCTGAATTGGCAAGAGCCATGGTTCAAACAATCGGTGATTATACACATAACATAGGGAATACAGTCGAAGGTGCTTATCAAGACCGTTTGATCGGAGCAGGCAGATCTGTCATACAACAATTAGCATTCGATTTTACCGGGAACGGCATGACCGGAGATGATATTATTTTGACGGTGAATTCGGATTTAACTCTGCATGCCCAATCTCTTTTAGGTGATGCAAACGGATCTATTGTAATTATTAATTACAAAACCGGTGCTATACTTTGTATGGTCAGTACACCTAATACGTATCCGGATAATGTTATTACCTGGACCGATATTCCTGAGTCATCCTTATTTAATCGCAGTATTTCCGGGGCATATTCTCCCGGTTCGACCTATAAGATAGTTACCGGTATAGCGTGGACAGAATCAGAACAATATGATCCGAATTACACTATGTATTGCAAAGGACAAGAACCTTTATTAGGACAAGGTTCTGTTACCGAAGATCGCGGAGAAGATGCTCATGGTGAAATAGGAATGCAAACTGCATATCATGTTTCATGCAATCATTTTTTCGGTGATATCGGAATAAAAACCGGATCCGAGTTAATGCTGGATACAGCAGAACAATTTGGTTTTAACAAGTCTCTTTTAATCGGTCGCTTAATTGGAAAAACCGGTACTTATAAAGCAGCAGATAATGACCAATACTTATTATCTTGGCAGTCAATCGGTCAACCGATTGATCAAAATGAATTAACTGTTTCTCCGCTTCATCTGGCAATGATTTCCGGGGCCATAGCAAATCAAGGTGTAATGATGCAACCTTATTTAATTAAAAATTTCATCAGTCCGTTCGGAAAAAATTATGAAAGTACAAAGCAGGAAGTATTCAGCCAACTTGATTCAACAGCCGATATTGAAATTATAAAAAACAATCTCATATCGACTGTAGAACAGGGAAGAGCTTATGGTTCATATATACCGGGTTATGCAATCGGAGGTAAAACCGGCACAGCCGAATCGATCAACAATGACGGCGAATTGGCCAGCAATTCTTTGTATACAGGTTTTATTGATGATCCCGGCAATCCATATTCAGTTGGTATAGTAATAGAGAATGGATTTTATGATACACCGGCAATAGCAGGTTCAATTTTGGCAAAAGTAATTGAACTCAATCTTCCATATTAGGCAGATAGAATTTATAATTAAAAACGGAAATAGTTGTTCAAAAGAATTTGATGAATAATACATCCATAAATGAATGAAACACATTAATTTTATATTTAATTTTGATAATATAAATATTTAATAATATAGATAACTGAATAACAGAGGAGCAACAAATGATCGATTCATCACAAATTACTGAAGAGGAAACAGTAAATGAAAGAGAAGTCACAGCTAAATTTGAATCGGAAATCGAGTCAAAAAATGAAAATGGCAAAATCAAAAACAATCAATCTGACAAAATAAGTTACGGACTTCAGGTAGCATTAATCTCGCTTGGCGGTATTTTAGGAATTATTAGTGCAATTCTTGTTATTGCATACTTATTTTTCGGTGATTTAATCAAATTGATTTTTTAAGATTATTCCGTGTTAATTTAATAGATTTAGGAGCTAATTTTGTCTAAGAATTTCTTTGAAAAACAATCGCGTAAACATTTAATGTTAATTGATGGTAATAGCCTGATTAATCGTGCTTTTTATGCCGGCTCCGGTCGTAAAATGCTTACAGCACCGGATGGAACACCCAGTGGAGCTGTGTTTACATTTCTTAACATGTTTTTGAGTTATGTAGAACAAATCGATCCTGACAGTATTATTGTCGCTTTTGATCGTAAAGATAAAACTTTCAGACATGAAATGTACGGCGATTATAAAGGAACTCGAAAACCGATGCCTGATGATCTGGCGGTTCAAATGCCTTTGCTTAAAGAAATGCTTGATGCATTAAATGTTTGCAGAGTTGAAGAGAAAGGATATGAAGCGGATGATTTAATCGGCACATATGCTAAAATAGCCTCAGAAGATGATTACGATGTATATATAGTAACCGGAGATAAAGACAGCTTTCAGTTAATAGCTGACCATGTTTTTATAGTTTTGCCTGTGACTCGCTCAGGCTCTACATCCGATAGTTTAATGGATCGTACGGCATTTGAAGCCGAGTATGGTTTCGATCCCGAAAAGTTTGTTGATTTCAAGGCGATTATGGGTGATTCTTCAGATAATATTCCGGGAGTTCGCGGAATCGGTCAAGTAGGTGCTTCAGATTTAATCAGAAATCATGGTACATTGAAAGAAATCTATGCTGATTTGGCGGATCAATCAACTAATATTCCGAAAAAATATCACAATAAATTAATCGTTGATCGGGACATGGCATTCTTATCATATGATTTAGCCCTGATCAACAAGGAAGTGCCGATCAGAATAAATGCTCAAGATGCCGTTAAAGAAAAACCTAATCCGGAAAAATTGACTAAGTTTTTTCAAAAGATGGGATTTCAAACGATGTTCGAAAGATTCGGTATAGAACATACGGATTCAATTATTGATAAAAAAGAGTTAGCTGAACTTAAAGCATACCGGACTATTCAGGAATTTATTAATGATGCCGGTCTAAAAAGCATTGTCTGGATTGTTTTGCCAAATGAAAATAGTTTTCTTTTATGTAAAAATATCGGATATGTTATGCCTGAACCCATCGAGGTTCAACTTGCATGGGAAAATCTGGTTAAGCTCGATAATCAAATAATTATTTGGGACTATAAGAACTGGTTGCAAACAATTAATCTCGGCAAATTAAGAAATCAACCTTTTGATACTAAAGTAGCTGCTTATTTACTCAATCAAGGAAAAACTGAAGATTTTACGAGTGTATTCCAAACTGTTTTCCAACAAAATTTTATTCAATTAAAAACTAAACCGACACCTGAAGAGCAACTTGAATATGCCAAACAAATGGCATTAGCTATGCTCAAGCTCCAGCAAATTCAACGTGATTTGATAAGAAGACAAAACATGGAGTATTTAGCTTATGTAGTTGAAATGCCTTTGACTCCGATTTTAGCAGATATGGAGAAAAAAGGTGTTTCGGCCGATAAATCTCAGCTTGACAGCTTAAACAGGACAATGTTACAAGAAATTGATGAATTGGAAAATGAAATTTATCAATATTCTTTTGAAAAATTCAACATCAATTCCAGTCAACAATTAAGCGATGTATTATTTAATCAGCTCAGATTACCTGCCGGTAAAAAACTGGCCAGCGGTTATTATTCTACTGCCGCCGGCGAACTGGAACGCTTGCGCGGGATGCATCCGATTGTAGACTTGATTGTCGAATATAGAGAAGTAAGCAAATTAAATTCTACTTTTGTAGATGGTCTGCGCAAATCTATTAATCCGTTTGACGGCAGGATTCATACAACTTATCATCAGACTTTAACAACTACCGGGCGTTTGTCCAGTTCTGATCCTAATTTGCAAAATATTCCGGTCAGATCTGAAAGATCAAAAGCAATTCGCGAAGTGTTTGTTGCTGCACCCGGATGTAAACTGATCGGTGCGGACTATTCGCAGATCGAACTGCGTCTGCTGGCTCATCTTTCCGAAGATCCCGATTTGATTCAAGCATTTAATGATGGAATAGATATTCACAGCAATACCGCGATGAAAATATTCGGAAAAAATATTGATGACATTACGCCTCGTGAACGTTCATTAGCTAAAACTGTTAACTTCAGCATTATATATGGTGTAACGCCGTTCGGTTTATCGCAAGACCTCAAATCATCGGTTGATACGGCGGCCGAATATATTGATTCGTATTATGAGCATTATACAAAAGTTAAACCATATCTCGAATCCTTGATTAAAAATGCAAAAAATGACGGATACGTTGAAACTATGTTCGGACGCAGAAGATATATCCCCGAATTAAGTTCAAGTCAATTTCATACAAGGAGTTTTGGTGAAAGAGCGGCAATGAATGCTCCTCTACAAGGATCTGCTGCTGATTTAATTAAGTTGGCAATGAATCGAATTGACCGAATAATCGCACAATTAAATTTGGAAGCACGCTTGATTCTGCAAGTGCATGATGAACTGATCTTAGAAGTACCGGAACATGAAGTGGAGCAGGTAAGCCATATTTTGCAAAACGGAATGGAAAGTGTTGCTAAGTTAAAAGTTCCACTCCTGGCGGAAGTTTCCATCGGTAATTCCTGGGCAGAAATCTAGCATCAGCAAATTAATTTTTCAATATTTATATTGTAAATTAAATTTTATTAAAGGGCAGACCTCTTGAGCCGAGTTCGGCCGCTAAAATTTCATTGACCTGTTCTCTCAATTGGTCAAAATTGTGATTGTTAACTATATCAATATCTGCTAATTTACTGTATTCTTCCGGTGTCATTTGAACAGCTATCCGTCTTAATGCTTCCCCTCGACTGAGACCTCTTTTTTCAAGACGATTCAACCTGATGTTCTGATCGGAAGTCACATTCCAAACTTGGTTGCATCTATCCAGAAATCCTTCTTTAACCGGAATCGGAACATCAAGAACGGCTATTTTTTCACCGGATTTTTCTAATTCATCAAGATATTTTCCCATTTGTTTCATCGTATGTTTATGAACAATAAAGCTTAAAGCATCAAGTGCTCTCTTATCTTCAAAAACTAAATCCGACATTTTTGCTCTGTTCAATGAGCCGTCGGTATTAATATATTCTTGCCCGAAACGTTCGATAATTTCCGGAATAGCTATACCGTCACTTTGTGTAACACTATGTGAGATTTTGTCAGCATCCAAAACTGACAAACCGGCCTCACGGCATAAACTTGCAACTGTACTTTTTCCGGTACCTATACCACCTGTGATGCCAATAACAAACATTTTTACCTTGCTTTCTTATACGTTAAAACGGAAGAGAGTACAATCGCCGTCTTGCATGATGTATTCTTTTCCTTCCGATTTTACCAACCCTTTTTCTCTTGCAGCGGCAACTGATCCGTTAGCAATTAAATCTTCAAACTTAACTACTTCGGCCCGAATAAATCCCCGTTCAAAATCGGTATGTATTTTTCCTGCAGCCTGCGGGGCTTTGGTACCTTTTTTAATTGTCCATGCCTTAATCTCATCTTCACCGATTGTTAAAAATGAGATTAATCCGAGTAATTGATAACCGGCAGATATAATCTGATCAAGACCACTTTGTTCAATACCTATAGATTCAATAAATTCAGCTGCTTCCTGCGGATCAAGCGATTGCAATTCTTCTTCAATTTTTGCACTGATCATAACCATTTTATCATTATTTTGTTCAGCATATTCCCGTAGTAATTTTGCCTGTTCAGGCAATGTTCCAATATCAGTTTCACTGATATTGGCAACATACAAAACCGGTTTGGAAGTTAAAAGCCATAATTCTTTTGTGAACGGAATTTCACTTTCATCTAACGGATATGTTCTGGCGGGTTTTTCATTTATTAAGTGATCTAATAATTTTTCTAAAAATGCCTTTTCTTTCAAGAGTATTTTATCACCGCTTTTTGCAGCTTTGGAAACTCTTTCTATACGTCTTTCAACATAATCTATATCCGATAAGATCAATTCCAATTGAACTATACTCGCATCACGTACAGAATCCGCATTACCGGAAACATGAATGATGTTCGGATCGGAAAAGCAGCGTACTACATGAACAATTGCATCGGTTTCTCTGATATTGGCCAGAAATTGATTGCCAAGACCTTCACCTTTACTGGCACCTTCAACCAGTCCGGCAATATCAACAAATTCAATCGTTGCATGTACAATTTTTTTAGCATGATATATTTTGTTCAAAGCTTCCAATCTTGAATCAGGTACATTCACAACCCCGATATTAGGATCAATCGTACAAAAAGGATAATTAGCAACATCAGCACCTGCTTTGGTTAAGGCATTAAACAAGGTACTTTTTCCTACGTTGGGTAACCCGACGATTCCAAGTTTCATATATTTAATTCAAAGAGAAAATTTCTTTGTCCTTTCATTTTAAATTATTTATTAAACAGTAAAATAAGCATAAACAGTATACATAATCAATTATTATTCGTAAATGTAAAAAAAATTGATATTTTAAGACGTTTATTACTTGAATCAGGGTTGCTGATCATTTGATTCCGGTCCTTCTTCTAAATTAGGATAATCAACATAATACTGTTCTAATAAATTCAACAGTTCAGGAAAATCATATAATTTAATTTTAAATTGTTGATATTGCTGTATAGAGTCTGATTCAGGTACATGAAAGTTATAGCCATCATATTCCGAATCGTAATTATCTAAGGAATAATTTTCGCCTTGGTAAACTGTAAGGGTTGGTAATTTTTTAAATAATGTTTGATTCAAGGAATCGAAATTCAAATCTACAGGATCATAGTTCAGGTCCTGAGAAAAGTTGTTTTTATATAAATATCGGATTTTTCCGGATTTAACATCCAGAAAAAATGTATTAATTCTCATGCCCATATCATGAATCTGAGTGGCTTTCTTCTGCAGTCGTACCAGAAGAAGTTCATTTTCAGGGTAATAATCCAAGGAAACGTCCGATGCATTAAGAATAACTGAAGGTTCAACTTTTACGGAATGAATCAGGTTTTGATTTGCATAAGTGTTAATATAATTATCCTTGCAGACAATATAAGTCAAAACATTATTATTTTCGCTGATGAATATTAGCCATCCGCTGATTTCTTTTTGAATTTTCCGAGTTCTTGTATTCACAATAGCAGAAGTACCATCCAAATAATTAACACCTAAATATTTGTCATTATCGGAGTGGATGATATTATAGTTTATTCTTTTAACAAGAGGAATTGTCATTAACGGTTCATCAGTACTATTTTCAATTGAATAAATTACTATTCCCTCGGTGTCTTCGCAGAAGAATTGATCCGGAGCATTTAGGAAACCGGCTACTCCATAATTACCCTGTTTATCCATAACAATTGATTCCGTATATAGATCATAAACAATAAAGCTGCAAGGATATATATTTAAAGACGAACTCAGTTGTTGACCTATTAAAAGGTAATGTCCATCATTTGAAATTCTGTACAAAGGACCGATGTTTTCAGAAAAAATATCTTTTTTTACAGATGACATCAATTTATAATTGCTCAAATCCCATACTTCCAAAACATCGTCTTTTTCTACCAATCCATATTTAGAATCGTTAGAAATATCAACCAATAATTCGGGAATAACTTCATGTGCATTGTCGACATTATGAACCAGTATCTTTCGTTGATGTCCGTCAAGAACAACAATTTTGGATCCATTGACAGAATAAAGTATAGACGCATTACTAAAATCAATACTATCTGTATTAATCTTGTTTATAATGATATTGTCTTCTATCACCAATATACTTTCGTCGGTTTTTAAAAACAATCGATCATTTTGGGAAACATGGATATTTTGGACAAATTCATCTAGTATAAATATTGAACTCAGTAACTTATTACTTTGTTTATCAAAGCGATGTAGAAGTATATTAAAACGATAATAAGAAGTGTTGCTTTCTCCCGTTTCTACAAGACTATATTCATCATTTTCCGGAAATTCGGACTTGTTAGGCAAAATCGATAAATCATCTAAAGAATATGTTATTTGGTCACTATTCTCAAAATTCACATATTCAAGCACTATTGCATTTTCAGAAAGCTTTGCGTTTTTATAATTACCTGTAAATGCTTGTTCATACAACAATTCACCATTCTTTGCCTGCCATTTCTTTATTGTTTTGTCGGCTCCAATGCTAATAAATGTTTCATTATCCACACTGCCAAGATATAGTACAGGCTGATCATGTGCCTGAAAATCTTCCAGCAGAGTATTAGTTTCAAGATCAATAATTCGTATCGCAATATCATTATACGAGTAGATTAAAAGGTTTGTATCGCCCAGAATTATTGCTTGAGGATTTATAGAATTGGTTTCCAGGGAATAGTCAAACAGACCGGTACTGCTGAAGGCATCATTGAGTAACCGAGTTAATTTTGTTTTGATTGTCGAATCATCAGCAGCAAGATCAATCAATATGTCTTTATCTTCACGAATACTATTTAATGCCTGAAATTTATCTCCTTTTTCCAAAAATTCCAATGCATTGTCCAGAACTAAATTTGCATTGATGTTTTCAAGCTCTTTACGCGTATTTCGTTCAGAAATAAAAGCCTTGGAGATAATAACAATTGAAAATATTAATATTGCTCCAATAATAGAAAAGGTACGGCGAAACCGCTTGAATTTTTGTTTCTCAATACGATTTATGACATCACCTAAGTTTAATCCGAGTAATGAAGCGATAACTTTATCTTTCTCATTGAATATCTTTTTAAGCAGAATCCGCTTTATTTTTTTCAATGTATTTTGATCATGATTTTCATAGTAATCAAAATCTCTGGAATCATATGCCTTAACTCTTAAATCTATATAAAGAACATCATTTTCGTCTGATTTAAATACTTCGAACAACTCCTGCGGGAAAGACTCTTCAGGTGTTCCTTCAATTAATACCGGAATAATATTATTTGCTTTGCCTGAAGAAATAAATTTAGTAACTTCCTGTCTACACCATTTAGATTCCGGAGTACGTTTAGAACAAACGATAATGAGGTATTGGGATTGCTCTAAAGCAAGATCAATTTTTTCTGATAATGATGCAGAGGGAAGTTCGGAAAAATCAATAAAAATCTTCAGATCCGGATTTTCTGCGTCGGGGTAGGATGCCAATAACGAATAAAGCTTTCTTGCAGTGCTTAAGTCAGGCTCCAGATGGCGATAACTTATAAAAGCGTTATATTTATATTTCGTATCAGTTGTTATTTGAGCTCTCATTATTTTATTATATCAGAGGCTTTCTCCAAGTAAAGAATATGAAATATTCAACAGTTGAAGATAAAGCTTCTTAAGCTTACTTACTAACTTTCAGACAACGTAATTTTCCGTTTTTTGTCAGTATTTCTCAAAATAAGTTACAAATCTTGTTTTAATCTCGGGTTAAGATATTCAAACAGAAACAATTAGAATAGGTAATGTAATGAAATTCGCACAATTAAAAACAGCAATAATCGATAATTCGAAATTGATTGTCATTGATCTGGAAATAACAATATTAAACGGTTTGCCGACTTTTGAAATTAGCGGACTAAATAATTATAAAGGTCAACAATGTTTCAGTAGAGTACGGGCATCTTTAAAAAATATCGGCTTCAAAATTCCACAGGGAAGAATAGTTTGTCATTTAACTAAAGACATTCATAACGGAGAAATCAGATCTTTGGATTTAGCCTTGGCTATTGCAATCTTATTAGCCGATGGTCAGATTTTCAATAACACCTCTAAAATGTGGTTCATAATAGGCCAACTAAGTCTCTCAGGAAAAGTTTTATCGGTAAACGGTGTTTTTGCGATGAGCAGAGATCAAAGTATCGCAAATTATCAGTGGATAATCCCGCTTGAAAATCAATTAGAACTGAAATGCGAAGATTTTACAGGCAAATATGTAGTAAGTAACTTAAATCAGGCAGTTGAAATTATTGAAAATATAAACCCGGAAAAATATATTGCAAAAAATGTTAACTCAAATTCTAACAAATCAAAAGCAGAACCAATATTTGAAATAGTCGGACAACCTTTAGCCAAACGAGCATTACTTATCGCTTTAGCAGGGAGACATCCTTTATTACTGATAGGTTCACCCGGAAGCGGAAAAACTACATTGGCAAATCAGGCTGCTTATTTCATGCCGCAATTGAATCCTGATAAACTTGATCAAGTCAGAAGGATTTATTCAATGCACGGAATCTGGAATGATCAAATAGACCGTGGAATAATCAGACCATATCAGGCACCTCATCATACTATTACACAAATGGCATTAATCGGAGGCGGCAATAATCTTGTACCCGGACTGATAACTTATGCACATAACGGAATTTTATTTCTTGATGAATTAAGTGAATTTAAACCGAATATTTTAGAACTTTTACGTCAGCCTTTGAGTGAAAAATTTATTAAACTGTCACGTAAAAATGTATCGGTACAATATCCTGCGGATTTTTTATTAATTGCTGCAACAAATCCTTGCCCATGCGGTTATCGTCTGGAAAATGATCAACGTTGCAAATGCGGAGCAGCAGATATAAGAAGATTTAAGAAAAGATTATCCGGTGCTATTTTAGATCGTTTTCAATTATCCGTAATAATGAACGATTTAACGCAGACGGATCTGATTAAAACCGCCAAGAATAAACTGATTACACAATCCGAAATCTATAATATTCAAAAAGTAATTATTAAAGCACAAAAAATGCAATCCGCAAGATGTAATACCCATCAAATTCCTTTTAATTATAATGGTCAAATAAAAATTCAAATGCTTGCTGATTTTTTTGAGATTAACAGTCAAGCTATGAAACAGTTTAATAAAATTACACTAAATTATCTGTTATCTCCCAGATCTTATTTAGCATTACTCAGAGTTGCCAGAACAATTGCAGATTTGGATCAACAAAAGGAAGTCTCGGAAGTTCATTTACATGAAGCATTATTATTAAGAGTAAATCCTCAAATATATTGATCCGTATAGATTAATAAAAAATGTATTATTAATAATTCTAATATAACTATTATAACTATAACAATTAGCAACATCAGCGAGGTGAAATATGGCGTATCTATTTAATCAGGCATGGATACAATTGGATAACTACTTTAAAGAGAATAAGCTTACATATACAAAACAAAGGGCATGGCTGAAGAATTTTTCTCATATAAAAGAAGCATTTGCTTTAGTGAATAAAAATAATTACGGAAGCCGGAGTAATATTAACAAAGTAATAGAATCTTCCGATCCTCATCAAATCAGAGTAATATCTCTTCTGGATCCGGACTATCCTGAGCTCCTTAAACAAATCTATGATCCGCCTGTTCTTTTATATTTATTAGGCAGAGATTTACAATATGACGAAAAGCTCACTGTCAGTATAATCGGCAGCAGATATTCAACTAATTACGGCGAAAAAGTTACGAGAATGCTGGTAGAATCTTTAAAACATCCTCAAAGAACGATTATCAGCGGAATGGCGATCGGTATAGATTCAATTGCTCAAATCAGTGCCTTGAAATGCGGAATGAATTCTATTGCTGTGTTAGGTTCAGGTGTGGATATTTGTTATCCTAAATCAAAAATCAATTTGTATCGGGAATTAATTGAAAAAGGCAGTATTGTCAGTGAATATCCTCCGGGGACTCCGGCTAAAACATATCATTTCCCGGCACGTAATCGTATTATCAGCGGATTAAGTTCAGCATTAATAGTTGTTGAAGCAGGTTTGAAATCAGGTACGATGATTACTGCCGAATGTGCAATCAATCAAGGCAGAGATGTATTCGCAATTCCGGGTTCAGTATTTATGAAACAAAGTCAAGGTTGTCATCAACTGATTAATGACGGAGCAAAAATCATTGTTGATCAACATGCAATATTCGGCCTGGCATCTGAGTTTCCTGCATCAGCATCAACATCGCCGGAAGATATATCACTTTTAACTTTTATTCATCAGCTTCAACCGAACTTCACGGAGATAATTGATGCATTTAAATATCAAACATCTGAACTATCAGTTATTTTAGGTAAATTTGAGGCTATCGGATACATAGAACAACAATTTGGTAAGTTTATACTGACTGATAAGGGCATGTCTTTTCTGACTTAAATAATTGTTCTAATATAACCAAATATCAAAGATTATTATTGGAACTTTTTTGACAGATGAAATTTTATCTTGTATATATGTAATTTATAAGACTGGCAATATGTGGAAGGATATTATGGATCATACTCTTGTTATTGTTGAATCACCGGCTAAGGCAAATACCATCAGCCGTTATTTAGGAAAAAGTTATAAAGTTGCGGCTTCAGTCGGTCATATCAGAGATTTGCCGGCATCTACTTTAGGCGTGGACATCGATAATGATTTTAAGCCACGCTATATTACAATGCGCGGTAAAGAAAATGTGGTAAGAGACCTCAGAAACTTAAAAAAGGAAAGCAGTTCAGTTCTGCTTGCTACAGACCCTGATAGAGAAGGCGAAGCAATAGCCTGGCATTTAGCGAATATATTAAAAATTGACGAAACGACTCCTTGCAGAATTACCTTTAATGAAATAACTAAAAAATCCGTGGAAGATGCTTTGAATTCACCACATCAAATAGATATGGATTTAGTCAACGCACAACAAGCCAGGCGTATTCTGGATAGATTAGTCGGATATGAATTAAGTCCGTTACTTTGGAAAAAAATACGCAAAGGATTGTCTGCCGGACGTGTACAAAGTGTTACAACCAAGATTATCATTGATCGTGAAAGAGAAATTAAAGCTTTTATCCCGGTTGAGTATTGGTTGATAACAGTACATTTATGTAAAAAAATTGATGATCCTGTTTTTCGAGTACGTTATCATGGTGAGTTAGAAGACAATAAGGTTGTGAAATATTCAATAGATAATGCCGAACAAGCCGAAGATTTAATTAAAGATTTGACCGATGCCGATTATATCGTGCACAAGGTCACTAAACGCGAATCAAAACGTCAGTCTAAACCACCCTATACAACTTCAACCTTACAACAGGAAGCTTCACGTAAACTGGGCTTTACATCTGCACGTACAATGCGTATTGCACAACAACTATATGAAGGTGTTAATTTACGCGATCAGGGTGCAACGGCTTTAATTACGTATTTAAGAACGGACTCAGTAAGAATTTCTCCGATTGCGATCGAGGCTGCCAGGAATTATATAGAAAAAGAGCATGGCAATACTTACTTACCGAATAAACCACGTTATTTCAAAAATAAAAAAGCTGCTCAAGATGCTCATGAATGTATCAGACCTGCACATTTTGATTTATCACCGCAAACAATCAGAAATCAATTAACAGATGAACAGTACAGATTATATAAGTTAATTTGGGATAAATTTATTGCTTCGCAAATGAATGCAGCTATTTTCGACACGACTTCCGCAGATGTTAAAGCTAAAACTCATATCTTCAGAGTTCGTGGCGAAACGATGAAATTTCCGGGTTGGATGAAACAATACGGAATGTTGCCTGATATGCAAGAAGAGGAAACAGATGAATTAACTAAAGAAAATTTGCCGGATCTTGAAATCGGGGATCAATTAATTTTTGTTAAACTTGATTCGGAACAAAAATTCACAAAACCACCTGCCAGATTTACCGAAGCCACTTTAATTCGAATTTTGGAAGAACTTGGAATCGGCAGACCTTCAACTTATGCTCCGACCATTTCAACAATTTTGAATCGTCGCTACATCGATAAAGACGGACGTTTCTTAATACCGACCGATTTAGGTTTCTTAGTTACTGAATTACTGGAAGAACATTTTACCAAGATAATTGATCCCTATTTCACTGCCGAAATGGAAGAAAATCTTGATAAAGTTGAAACAGGTGAGAAGGATTGGATTAAATTATTGCATGAATTTTATCCGGAATTTCACAGTGATGTCGAAAAAGCCGATAAAAGTATTGATAAAGTTGAGATTCCGGTTGTTCAAATCAATGAAAAATGTCCGGAATGCACTGAAGGAAACCTGGTGATTAAACATGGTCGTTTTGGAAAATTTGTTGCCTGTGATCGTTATCCTAACTGCAATTATACCAGGGCAATTGAAGTAGAAGCTCCCGGGATATGTCCTTTATGCGGCTCAGGTTTGCTGGCAAAAAGAGCTAAAAAAAGAAGATCATCTAAATTCTATGTATGTGATAAAAAAGGAAAAGATCCGGATTGTAAATTTATTAGTTGGGATTTACCATCAGGTAAAAATTGTTCTGTTTGCGGTTCTTATACGGTAAAAAAGAAATTCCGCGGAAAAGAATACGAAAAATGCAGCAATGCAGAATGTACAACAAATAAAAAAACAAAGAATAAAAAGGAAACAGCTGATACTGCCAATGAGAATACCGATAAAAACTCAAGAATTAAAACTGAAACTAAATCAAATATTAATTCGAAACAAACAATTAAATGAAAGTTGAGCCGAAATCGGAAGCTGAAATAAAATCTAGCAATGAATAATGTATATGTAATCGGAGCCGGACTTGCCGGATCGGAAGCAGCTTATCAAATTGCCGAAGCCGGCATAGATGTAACTCTAATTGAAATGAAACCGCAAGTTTTCTCTGCAGCACATCAATCGTCAAATTTTGCCGAGTTGGTATGCAGCAATTCTTTACGTTCCAATCAGTTGGAAAACGCTGCAGGCTTACTTAAGGAAGAATTAAGAATTAATAAGTCATTCGTAATTAAGGCTGCCGACTTAAATCAAGTTCCTGCAGGCGGAGCTCTGGCAGTTGATCGAGAAAATTTTTCCGGTTATATTACTGAACATCTTTCTGCTCATCCTAAGATTAAAATTGAGAGAAGAGAAGTTCAGAGTTTAGCTGAATTTAATCTGACAGAAGATTATGTTGTAATTGCAACCGGACCCTTGACTTCGGACAATTTATTTAACGATCTTAAACAATTCTTAGGTGATGATGACCTTTACTTTTTTGATGCTGTTGCTCCGACAATTGAAGCGGAAAGTATCAATTACAATCGGGTTTTTGCTGCATCACGCTACGGTAAAGGTGAAGCTGCTTATCTGAATTGTCCTTTTAATATGGAGGAATATGAAGTTTTTCATCATGAATTAATTAATGCAAAAACTGCAATAGTAAAAGATTTTGATAGTCTGAAATTATTCCGAGGCTGTATGCCAATTGAATCAATCGCAAAACAGGGAAGAGAAACAATGTTATACGGTCCATTGAAACCGGTCGGTTTGATCGATCCGAAAACCGGTGAACAACCTTATGCTGTGGTACAGTTAAGGCAAGATAATCAAGCGGCAACATTATTTAATTTAGTCGGATTTCAATCACGCTTAACTTTTTCGGAACAAAAACGAGTTTTTCGCTTAATTCCCGGATTGGAGAATGCAATATTTGAACGTTTCGGTGTTATGCATCGCAATTCTTTTATCAATTCGCCGAAACATTTGTCATTGGGTTATCAACATAGAACTAACCCTCATTTATTTTTTGCCGGTCAGATTACCGGAGTAGAGGGATATGTGGAGTCAATTGGTTCCGGATTTGTTGCCGCAAAGTGTTTAATTGCATATTATCTTAAAACCGGACAACAACAATTGCCTTTATATCTTCACCCTGAAACCATGCTGGGTGGTATGGCTCATTATGTAAGCCGGGCAAATCCGCAACATTTCCAACCGATGAATGCAAATTTCGGTTTGGTTCCGCCAATCGATAATTTGCAAATGAATCAATTAAAACAAAAATATCAATTTATTGCCAAAGGCAGACAAGGGCGCCGCCAACTATATGCTTTACGAGCTTTAAGTTATTATAGAAATATTGAGAAAGACATTGAGCTGTTTAATGAAGAAGAGCGATTTTAAGTATGAGTTGCCGGAAAAATATATAGCCCAACATCCGGCGGAACGCAGAGATCAAAGCAAGTTAATGGTCTTATTACCCGATCGGACGATCAGAGATAAGATGTTTTTCAATTTACCTGATTTTTTGTTACCGGGTGATTGTCTGGTATTAAATAATACCAAAGTTCTGCCGGCACGATTACATGGTCAAAGAAAAGACAGCGGAGCTCTTGTTGAATTTCTTTTAATCAAGCAAATTGACGATACCGACTGGGAAGTTATTGTTAAACCCGGTAAGAAATGTAAACCCGGACATATAATAGTCTTTCTGCCCGGTAAATTAGAAGCGGAAATACTAGTAATTAAAGATAACGGTAATCGAATAGTAAGATTCAGATATGACGGATTATGGCAAGAAGTTTTGGCACAAGCCGGTGAAATGCCTTTGCCACCTTATATAACATCAATCCAAGATGATCCTTCGCGTTATCAAACAGTATATGCGAAATACGACGGATCAGCCGCTGCGCCGACTGCAGGATTACATTTTACACCTGAATTATTACAAAAAATTAAATCCAAAGGTGTAGAAATTGCTGAATTAACCTTACATGTCGGAATCGGTACTTTCAGACCGGTTAAAGAAGATGATATAACAAAACATTTAATGCATAATGAATACTATAATTTAGATGAGCAAACTGCAGATTTAATCAATCAAACTAAAGATAATGAAGGCAGGATCATCGCTGTAGGCACCACGAGTTGTCGTGTTTTGGAAACATTAACCAATCCTTCGACAAACAGAATATGTTCCGGCAAAGGCAAGACCGATATATTTATTTATCCGGGATATCGCTTTAAAATGATTGACGGCTTAATTACCAATTTTCATTTACCGGAATCTACTCTCTTAATGTTGGTTTCGGCCTTTTACGGCAGAGAAAACATTTTGCATGCTTATCAGCATGCAAAAGATAATGATTATCGTTTTTTTAGTTTTGGTGATGCAATGTTGATATTACCTGAAGAAAGAAATTAAGTTTTATGAACGCAGTTGAATTTGAATTGAAACATATATGCAAGCAAACCGGTGCCAGATACGGAATTTTGCATACTCCGCACGGTTCTTTTGAAACACCGATTTTTATGCCTGTGGGAACTCAAGCAACCGTAAAAGGCTTGTCACCGGAAGAATTAAAGTCAATGGATGCCAAAATCATACTGGCAAATACGTATCATTTATGGATGCGTCCAGGTGAAGATCTAATTAAAGAAGCAGGTGGTCTGCATAAATTCATGAATTGGGATCGTCCTATTTTGACAGACAGCGGTGGTTTTCAAGTATTCAGTTTATCAGATACAAGAAAAATTGAAGAAGATGGAGTTCATTTCAGATCACACATTGATGGAAGCAAACATTTTCTTACTCCGGAAAAAGCTGTGGATATTCAACAAGCTCTCGGCTCCGATATAATGATGCAATTGGATGAATGTACACCGTATCCGGCGGATAAAACTTACGTAAAAATTTCTCTTGAACGAACTACACGCTGGCTTGAACGTTGTCTGAATCATCAAAAGACAAAGGATAAACAGGCATTGTTCGGAATTATTCAAGGTGGGATGTATCCTGATCTAAGAAAGCAAAGTGCAAACGAAATCATTGCTTTTGATACTCCCGGAATTGCTATCGGCGGTTTATCCGTAGGTGAATCAGATGCTGAAATGTATAAAATGCTCGATGTTCTTCAACCGTTATTACCGGAACATAAACCGCATTATTTAATGGGCGTCGGTACCCCGCATCATTTATTTGAAGGAGTACTCAGAGGGATTGATATGTTTGATTGTGTTTGGGCTACCAGATTGGGTCGAAACGGTGCCGCAGTAACCTCTATCGGACAAGTAACTGTGCGCAATGCCACTTACGCCAGAGATTTCAGTCCTCTTGATCCGAATTGTGATTGTTATACCTGTAAAAATTATACGAAAGCTTATATCAGACATTTAATTAAGGCGAATGAAATATTCGGTTTGCGTTTAACTTCTTATCATAATTTATATTATTTGCTTAATTTAATGAAACAAATCAGAATAGCTATTCAGAATGACAGTTTGGGCGATTTATTTTATGATTTCAAAAAACAATTTGATTCTCAAAGAAGATAATGATACTATTGTCAAGTATATTTGGTTTATAATAAGTGAAAATGAAGTTACAAAATGAAAAATTAATTTCCGTTTTAATATAATAACTTCAAAACAACTTAAAATCCTATTTCAAATAAAGGAGCAAATAAATGTTACAAAACTATACTTTACTTCTTGAAGCAAGCGCTGATCAGGCAAAAAAAGGCGGCGGCAGTTTAATAGTATCACTTCTGCCAATGATATTGATTTTCGGTTTAATGTATCTTTTAATGATTCGTCCGCAAAAAAGAGAAGAAAAAAAGATGAAAGAACAGATCAATGCAATGCGCGTTGGTGATTCAGTAGTCACAATCGGCGGTGTTGTCGGCAAGATTATGAATATATCCGATGATGAGATTACTATATCTACATCTGTTGCCAATACTATGATGACTTTCAAAAAACAAGCAATCAGTACGGTTATCCAAAGTGAAGAAAATAAAAAGATAGTTGAAAAAGAAAAAGCTGAATCCGGTGAACCTGAAAAAGAAAGGGTTCTTCGATCGGTTTAAGAAAAACAAATCTAACGATAATCAATCTAATTCACCTGACAAATAATAACCAAAACAGGTATTAATTTAAATAGTGGAATATTCCTCTTTATATCGTATTGTACTAATAAGGTATAAGGAGGATTATTAATGTCCGGATTTATTCCGCAAGAAATAATTAATCAAATTATTGAACAAACCGATATTGTTCCGATTGTTGAACAATATATTAACCTAAGCAAAAAAAGTTCTGCTAATTATTTCGGTTTATGTCCGTTTCATTCTGAAACCAAACCTTCTTTCAGTGTTTCTCCCGGCAAGCAAATCTTTTATTGTTTCAGTTGTCAAAGAGGCGGCAATGTAATCAGGTTTATTCAGGACATTGAAAATGTTTCTTTTCCTGATGCTGTACGTATTTTGGCAGAAAAAGCCAATATTAAAATTCCAACCTCAGATACAAAATTATATGAACATAATCAGACGGAAAGAAAAATTCAACAGAATTTACATTTGGAAACTGCCCGTTTTTACTATAACTCATTAAATAAAAGTACGAATCGACATGTCAGAAGATATATGGCTGAACGCGGTTTTTCTGCTAACACTTTAATTGCTTTCGGAGTCGGTTATGCAGATACCGAATGGGACAGTTTGGTCAGGCATTTACGCAATGCCGGTTTTACTGATGAACAGATGCTTGCTTCAGGTATCATTCGCAAAAGCAGTCGTAATACTTTAATAGACTTATTCCGAGATCGTGTCATGATTCCTATTTTTCCGAGTCATGGTCGTTATATTATTGGTTTTGGCGGAAGAGCAATCAATAACTCAAATGAACCGAAATATATTAATTCTCCGGAAACCGCTCTTTATCACAAAGGGGAGAATTTATTTGCTCTTAATCTGGTGCGAAAATTAAGACCTCTGCCTGAGACCCTGATTCTGGCAGAAGGGTACATGGATGTAATGGCACTCTATCAGGCGGGATTTCGCAACTCTATTGCCTGTTTGGGTACGGCTTTAACCGAATCACAAGCCAGATTGATTGATCGATACGCCAAAAAAGTTATATTGGCCTATGATTCTGATCAGGCAGGTATAAAAGCTGCCCTGAGAGCAATTGAAATTTTCGAGAAATTCAATTTGGAAATAAGTGTGCTTGATCTGGGAAATGCAAAAGATCCTGACAACTATATTAAACTATATGGTAAAGCTCGTTTTCAGGCATTACTAAACGATGCGCCATCTGCTCTTGATTTTCAAATTTCAATTGCCAGAACAAGATCTACCGATAAAAACGGATCTTTAGATCTAAATCAATATACGGCAGAAGTTGCAAAATTTTTGGCTAAACTAGACAGTGCCGTAATGATTGAAGTTTATGCAAATAAACTGTCGGAAGAGATTAATGTGGCAGGCAGCACAATAATCCACGATGTCAATCAGATCAAACAAAATAATTCTAAATCCGAACCTGAGCAAATTAAACATAACTATTCACAAAATCAACCGAAAAATATATCAATAATCGGTCAAAAGCGTAAACATAACGTGAAGATAGATCAAAAAAAATATCTGCGAGATCAATGGTTAATCTTGGCAATCCTGGCAAGTTCACCGGAACTGTTTGAATCCATTGCTGAAAGATTCAAAACGGATCTTTTCAGCAATCAAGCACTTAAGCTTTTGGCTGATAAACTGATCAAGGCAAATAAAGAAAATAAAGTATCAGTGCAAAATTTAATTTTTTGGACAGATGAATTAAGTCATAACTTAGAAAACATCAATTATACAAAACAATTAATGCCTGTTTTAATGACTCTGGAATCTGATGATATAAGATCTAATCGAGAATTATTAACTGACGTTTTACAAAAATTAGAACAAACTGCTATGCAAATAAGACAGGCTGAAATTTTAGATATTATTAATGATAAAGAAACAACAGCAGAACAACGAAATAAATTAATCGAAGAATTATCCGCTATAAATAAATTTATACATTTTTCAAAATAAATTTCAAAACAATTGGAGGAATTACTTATAAAATGAGTAAAGAAAAACAAGAGAAAGAAAATAATAAAAACAAACCAAAGAAAGAGCAAGTAGTTGAAACTAAGGAAGAAAGAGCCATTATTTCACTGATTAATCGTGGCAATCGTAAAGACAACCAACTAAAACAACAGGATATTATCGACTATCTTGAATCTATTAAATTACACGAAGATTATCTCGATCAAATTATTGAAGGCTTGTTAAATGCCGGAATTGAGGTTATCGAGGATGATGAAGAAGAAGAGGATGAAAATAACGGCAGAATTTTTACCGAAGCGATAATTGTCGATGATCCGGTCAGGATGTATCTGAAAGAGATCGGTCGGGTTGATTTGTTAACTGCAGATGAAGAAAAAGAATTGGCTGCTCGTATGGAAATGGGTGACAACGAGGCAAAAGATCATTTGACCACAGCTAATTTACGTTTAGTTGTCAGTATTGCCAAACGTTATACAGGCAGAGGACTATCTTTTCTCGATCTCATTCAGGAAGGTAACCTCGGTTTAATTAAAGCAGTTGATAAATTTGACTATCGTAAAGGATATAAATTTTCTACATATGCTACCTGGTGGATTCGACAAGCAATCACCAGAGCTATTGCCGACCAGGCACGAACAATTCGTATTCCTGTTCACATGGTGGAAACTATCAATAAAATGATCAGAATTCAAAGACAGTTGTTGCAAAAACTGGGAAGAGAACCTGAGCCGGAAGAAATTGCTGAAGAGATGGAAATAACTGTAGAAAAAGTACGTGAAATAATGAAAATTTCTCAAGAACCGGTTTCATTGGAAAAACCGATCGGCGAGGAAGAAGATAGCTTTTTAGGCGACTTCATTCCGGACGATGATGCCCCTTCACCCTCTGAACAAGCTTCTTTTGCGTTGTTAAAAGAACAACTGTTCGAAGTATTAAAAGAATTAACACCACGTGAAGAAAAAGTCTTGCGTTTGCGTTTCGGATTAGATGATGGCAGAACCAGAACTTTGGAAGAAGTCGGGCGTGAGTTTGATGTAACACGAGAGAGAATCAGACAAATAGAAGCCAAAGCATTACGTAAGTTGCGTCATCCGTCACGCAGTCAAAAATTAAAAGATTATTTGGATTAAATTAAAATAAATTTGAAAAACAAAAGGAAATGCAATAATAAAATAAGTAAAAGAATTTTGGCTTTGATCTCCTGGATCAAGCCGAATTCTTTTGTAATTGATGTAGGAACGGATCATGCTTATTTACCAATTGCATTAATTGACAATAAAATCACTGATCGCATTCTTGCAATTGATAATAATATTAAACCGTTAGCAAGAGCCCGGTCAAATATTCTGGATGCAGGGTATACAGGTTTTATTGAATTGAAAATTAATGACGGATTGAACGGTTTAAATTTTAGCGGAGATGAAATTATCGTAATTGCAGGTATGGGAGGTGTCTTAATCAGTAAGATTTTGGATGAAGCAAAATCACGTTTCAAACCAAATCAAACTTTTATTTTACAACCGAACTGGACTTGGTATGAATTGCGTAAATGGCTGGCCGATAATGGATTTAAGATCGAGCAAGAACAAATAATTAATGAGCAAAATAAATTCTACAGTCAATTATGTGTAAAATATACCGGAGAAGAATATGCTATTTCCGATACAGAAGCTTTCTGTGGTATCAATATCAAGATTAATACTGATTATGATTCTTTTTCCAATTCGGAAATTAATAAACCTCTAAACACAACATCAACCGCTGTTACAACATATTTAGCATATTTAAACAGACTTAAACAATTAGCTGAACGTAAATCACAGGGTATTGAACTATATCAATTAATCAAGCAAGAGATTGAAGATATGATTTCAAAACAGATATCGGAATTAAAGGAGTAAAATGGTTACACACAGAGATATTTTAAATTTCATAAATGAATTTGCCCCATACGAAGATGCCGAAAAATGGGATCCTACCGGCCCCACATTAGGGTGGCCGGACGATAAAACCGAGGGAGTAATTCTCAGCTTAGATTTAACAAGCGATGCATATCAACTTGCTCATACAAATAAATTCAATTTAATCATAACACATCATCCGTTTATTTTTTCTCCGCTCAAACAATTTGTTGCTGATAATTATGAACAGAGTTTACTGCTTAAACTGGCATCACGAAGAATTAGTGTTATTTCGTGCCATACAAATCTGGATGTAGCAACGGAAGGGGTCGCAATATCTTTTTTGCAGGCAGCTTTAGATCCTGAAAATTACGATCCCGATATTAAAATTTTGGTTCCACGCGAAACAAACAGTACAGTCGGTCACGGTAGAATAGTAATGCTGAAAAAAGAACAAAGATTAAGCAATATATTGAATCAAATAGAAAATAATCTTAATACTATCGTTCAAGTAAACATTGATCAAAATTTATCGGTTAAAAAAGTTGCTTTTACTCCGGGAGCATTTGATGAATCTTGGATTCCACAATTAGTAAATCGGAATGTTGATTTACTAATTACCGGTGAAATTAAGCATCATGTAGGTGTAATGTTAAAAGAGAGAGGTATTGCCATGTTCGCTGCCGGTCACGGTGCTTCCGAACAAACAGTAATCCCGTTACTCAAATCTAAACTGATAAGTAAATTCTCGAAAATTCCTTTTGTAGAAAATCCCGGAATCACATATAATCAATTGAGATCTGAGTAAACCGGACAATCGCGGCTGTAAAGATGAAAATCTGCAGATGAGGAAAGTCCGGGCTTCATAGGGCACAGGCGCCGGGTAGTTCCCGGTGAAGGTGACTTTAAGGAAAGTGCAACAGAAATTATACCGCCGAGCAATCGGTAAGGGTGGAATGGTGAGGTAAGAGCTCACCGGCAGTCTGGTAACAGGCTGGCCGTGTAAACCCCGTCTGAAGCAACACCGTGGAGAAACAATAGTGTGACCCGCACGTTTCGTGGAGGTGGCTTGAATCCGGGCGAAATCCCGGATCTAGATAGATGATTGTCCTCGACAGAACCCGGCTTACAGGTTTACTCAGATTTTTTCA
>DUOO01000006.1 GCA_012838795.1 Clostridiaceae bacterium
AGTGCGCCCGGCCAAGAATTCAACAGAGTTACTCGGCAGGTTAGCAAAAGGTGATAAAGTAACGGGTTATCGTGAGGGGGTATGGATCAGGACAACCTATAACGGTAAGAATGCATATATAGCTGCACAATATACAGATACAAAGCCTGTTTTAGAAACCTTATATGTAAAAGTCTCAACTCTGGCAGTGCGTCCGGCCAAGAACTCAACAGAGCTACTCGGCAGATTACGAATAGGAGATGAAATAAGCGGTTATCGTGAGGGAGTATGGTTCAAGATAACCTATAAGAGTCAAACTGCTTATGTTGCGATAGAACATTTGCAAACAGATCCGGTTAAAGTCTGGAGTTTTTCTAAGTTCAGTTACAGAGACGGAGTATTGTATGTTCATGATTCATCAGGAAACATCGTTTCCAGACGTTATGTCGGTGATAATCATATTCTGGTCAGTTTAAATCATCAATATATGTGGGCGTTTAACAATAATAAGTTAATAATGGAAACGCCTATTATCTCGGGAAAGACGATTACTCCAACGGTTGTCGGTAATTTTGCAGTCGTTTATAAAGATCGATGTCTTTATCTCGGAGGAACCCATTATGTAGATTATTGGATGCCATTTTATAGAGATTACGGAATACATGATGCTCATTGGCAGGATCCTGCTGATTTCTATATGTATAGTACTGCCCATCAATATAAAGGCAGTGCAGGTTGTGTAAATGTCCCGCCTGCAAATATGGCAACTGTATTTAATAATTCAAGTCCGGGAACTCCGGTCACTGTGATCAGATAAATACAAATTCTGAAAAATAATATATTATAACTGTTAAGGAATGACTTAGCCCAAAATACCGGATAAACTTAATAGCATAAGTTTATCCGGAGGTAGCAAAGCGCGAGAAACACATATCGGAAATCGTCCAATTTAGTTATATACCAGATTGTTATCTATATTATTTAATTAATGGGTGTCAGCTTCAAGTTTTTCTAAGTTTTCTTCATATAATTGATATTGCATATTATACTGATTTCTATAATTTTCATATAAGTTGCTTTTTTCCGTATGAATTGTCAGCGTGTCCGAAAAATTTTCAACTAAATAATTTCCTATATAATTCGAAAGTTTATGTTGCCCGCTAATATTTACATGTGTATCATTATAGAAATCAGTTTGTGCATCGATATTCAATTCAGATAATAATGCAGGGTTCGAAAAATTAATAAAATGCTTGATTCCATGTTCTTTTGCATAATCAAGATGTAATTGTTCTTTTTCTAAGGTTTCGGTTATTCTTGGCGGAATAACCATAATAATTTCTATATTATTTTCTTTGCATAGCTCGATGATTTTATCATAATAATATTTTGAAGACGCTTCATATTCGATCGTAATGTCTTTGGGTTTGAAATAATCTGAAGAAAATTGCACATCTTTAATATTTGTGCTTGTATATGATCCTAACAAAAATTTATTATTATCCAGCTTTTCAGGTACTATAAAATCATCTTTAGTCAGTTCTTTCCATCTGCTATGATATTTGTATAAAGGGAAATTAATGTTCAAAAGATTGTACTTCGGAAAATCTTTTTTTATATAATTTTTAAATTCTTTTTTTAAATCAGGGTTTTGTATATCTGCATACCCATTTAAATACCATACCTCATATTTGCTTATTTCTGACTTTTTATGGAGTGAAATAAACTCGATGATTAATACTTCAGGAGTTTTATCATTTAGAATAGCTTCTTTCAAGTTTAAATAACTTAGCATTGGCGGTTGTGTAGATGCAGATAAATTATAACTGTATATACCATAATTTTCATATAAGACGTAAGGGGAAAATCCCGCAAATACTCCGCTTGCACCAATAAATAAAACATCTTGCTGCTCATTTGATGTAAGAAATTCGGTTTTTCTGAACCCTAAATTTCCGGACAATTCCGTTTTATAGCGTAAAATATTATTAGCTGCCCAAATACTCGTTATCAGTAAAACTATAAAAAGAATAAAAGTTATAAGATTTTTATAATTTTTTTTCATAAATTACCTTTATTATATATTAGACTCAAAAGTAAATTTAAATCTAAAAACCCTGATAAATAAAATCAGATGCACCTAAACCACTACCATAATGACCAAATATAAGAATAAACAAAATTGCTAAAACTGTGATACAAATATTGAACAAATAATTTTGTTTTTGCAGTGTTTCTCTTATTTTATAACCTCTTTCTTGGTATATGCTTACGACTAACATTATTATTAGAGCAATAAAAAGCAGGCGGACATCTTTTTTATCTAACCCCAGATTATATATACTGCCATCTGCTAAAACCCATGGATTCCATACTTTAAAAGTTCTTTCATATAAAACTACAACATCTAAGAACCTGGCAGCTCTGGAAAAGTATCTTCCTATAACTACTAAAAAGGTAGTCCGCACAATTTTAAATAATCGATAGCTGAAAACATTATCTCGAATTTTTAATCGGCTTTTAATTAAAGCATATCTGTTTTCTAAAAGTGTACTAATAGAAATAATAGTTCCGTGATATATACCGAAAGCTACAAATTTAAAACTGCTGCCATGCCATATTCCGACTAATATGTATACAACAAAAGAGGCTAGCGTTGTCGGAACAACTTTTGAAAGATATCGATAATTTTTATTTCTTAATTTTTTTCGGACTTTGGTGAAAAGCCCGGATAATGCCAGCGGATAAAAAACATATTCTCTCATCCAACTACCAAGTGTAATATGCCATCTTTGCCAAAATTCACTTATACTTTCAGCGAAATATGGTCGTTTAAAGTTGTTTTCTAATGTTATTCCGAGCATTTGTGAAAATCCACGACATATATCAATGCCACCCGAAAAATCTGCATAAATTTGAATGGAATAAGCGAATGCACCAAGAAAAACAATAAAGCCCTCTGCATTGTTATTTATGTCGAAAATATAATTTACAGGAATTGCAATTCGATCTGCGATGACTAATTTTTTAAAGTAGCCATAAATCATTAATTGAAAGCCTTGTATAAGTCTGTCAAAATTGAATGAATGACCGGTTATTAATTGATTATGCAGAAAACTAAATTTATGAATCGGCCCTTGAATAATCTGCGGGAAAAAACTTATAAACAAAAAAGTTTTGAAAAAGTTTTTTTCACTTTGAACTTTCCCAAAATACACATCAATTACATATCCGGTAGATTGGAACATATAAAATGAAATACCTAAAGGCAATGCTAAACGCGAGAACAAACCCGGTTGATCAAGAAGTTTAGAAAGAGCATGCGAAAACAAACCATAGTATTTGAAAGATAGTAACAGACCAAAATTGGCTATTAAATAAACAATTAATATTCTTTTCTTTATTTTTTTGGTTTTGGCATCATCGTTGTTATTTAATTTATCAATCCGATTTGCCGATAAATAAGTAGTAATAGCCGACAACAATAAGAAGACAAAGGATTTCGGATTGGATAACAAATAAAAACCAATGGAAAAGAATAATAAAACTATCCATCTGTAGTTTTTTGGAACAATATAATAACTAGCCAATACTATTATGGCAAAAATAAAAAAACGGGCTGAAACGATTGACAATGCAATATCCTACATGAATCTAATTTGCTTTATGTTTTTCAATCAATTGCCAAATGGCTTCAATTGAATTGAAGTTTTCAGGTACAAGTTCATCAGCACTGATAGAAACACCGAACTCATCATCTATGTCAGCAACCAAACTGATAACATCAAAAGAATCAATTATTCCGTCATCAATCAATTTTTTTTCGATTTTGTAATCAACATCCGGATTTAAATCTTCTAATATTTCTAATAATTTATCCATATATAACGCTCCTTCTTTAATTTCGTAAATTATATGTTATTAACAAATTGTAAGCAAGCTTTGCGCTTTATTTGAAAACCAAACTTTTCAACAACTAAATTTAAAGAAGAGATGTTTGTTTCGTTTACCCAAACAGAAACTCTTCTGGCATTTTTTCTTTGATTGTCCATTACGCTTTGCATTATTTCCAATGCCAATCCTAATTTTCTGTATTTGGGATCAGTAACTAATCTGGAAAGCTGAATAGTAGATGCATTAATCTGCACACAGCGTATTATGCAAGCAATTTCATTGTTTTTCCGAAAACAAAAATAATTTCCTTGATCTATTTCTTTTGAATGTTCTTCCGGAAAAACATCCAGTGCATACGGATCTAAATGACCGGATATTAGACTGTTAATTGTTTGCGCGTCATCATTAGTACATTGTTCCAGCTTTGATTTATTATCTTTTTCTCCCAAAAAAGTCGTATCTTTATTTAAAGAGATTTGCATTTCATAATTTAATGCATGTAACTTAATACTGTTTCGGGAATAGAAATTCAATAAATTGTTTTTGGTGCTCTCGAAATTATGCTTTAAATCAACGAATTCGTTAAATAATACTCCGCTATTTTCGATATCTAAATTCAAATGAACATCGGAGCTGATGTAGTAACATTTATAAAAATAAGCATAATCTACAAATAATAACAATTGAGATCCGTCTTTTAGATAATACAACCTTCTGAATTTGACAGCATTCTTTAATTCATCATTTATATAAACAATGTTGCTGTTTATAATGTTCTTGTCCTTACAAATTTGTTGATATAAAGCGAACATATCTTCCAGTTGCTGAACAGATTCAATTTTATTTAGATTTAAAGTATTCATTTATTATACGTTTCCTATCTATCTTATTATTTTTATTCAGCGGCATTTCATTCACATAGACAAATTGATTCGGAACCATGTATTTTGGCAACAATTTTAGCAGTTTCCTTTTTAGTTCTCGATTCATTTCTTGATCAGAACTATAAAACAGATAAATTTTTTCATTTTCATGATGACAGAAAGCAGCGCTGATTTCATCAAAAGAATACACTTTTATTTCAATTTCAGATAATTCTATTCGATGTCCCATATGTTTGATCTGAGAGTCTTTGCGTGAAACAAACATTAATTCCTCATTGTCATTCCAATAACCGATATCTCCTGTTTTGTATATTGTTTCATTGAAATGATTGTGAATTGGATTTTTAACAAAACTTACATTAGTTTGTTCTTCATTATTATAATATCCTAATGCCAATGAAGTGCCTGAAACACAAATTTCCCCTTTTTTATTAGACTCTGTGATTAAACTGCTATTCTCCAAGTCCAATAAGAATACCCGGCTGTTTTGGAAAGGTAATCCGATAGGAAGAGAATCTTCATTATCGAATTTCCGATTTACCTTAAAATATGTGCAATTGCATGTAATTTCAGTAGGACCATACAAATTTACAAAATCTGTATCAGGCAAATATCTTCTCCAGTAATTTAATATGCGATTTGGCATTATTTCACCGGAAAACATAACAAGTTTTAAGTTGGAAGGAATTGCTACAGTAAAAGCATCGAAATTTTCAATAATTCTTAATGCGGAAGTGGCCCATACTAATGTGTTTATTTCTTTATCAATTAAAAAATTTAATAGCAAGGGAGGTGATGAGAATAATTTTTTGGGGACGATATAAATTGTTCCGCCGGAATACATTGCATTATAAATATCTTTTACGGATACATCGAAATCAAATGGTGCTTGATTGGCATATGTAGATGTTTCGTCAATTTCAAATGTTTTATGAAATTGAATAATTAAATCAATAATTGACCTGTGTGAAATAGCGATTCCTTTTGGTATACCGGTAGATCCGGATGTAAACATAATATATACCGGGTCATAATCAATAGTTTTGTTCCGGATTAAATTCAGATCTTCTTGGTTAATAGAACTATCAAATAAATTGGAAAAATCCATATACTCAAATTTAGAAAAATCAGCCGGATTAACTGTTGTGTTGGCATTAATCAGAAGAACCGGATTGATAGCATTGAGCATGGATCTGATACGTTCTACAGGTTGAGAACAATCTATCGGAACATAAGTGTTTCCGCTATAAACAATTCCCATAAATGTAAGTATAGATTCAATATTTCTATCAATAAAGACAACAATAGGTTTGTTGATTTGCTTATCTAAATAATTGATCAGATAACTCCCTATGGTTTTTGATTTTTCTAAATAATCTTTATATGAAAGACTTGAATCTTCATCATATATTGCAATTTTATCAGGATATCTGACACCAGTATTTTCAAGCATTTCTAAAACATTTTTCATATAAATCCCTACTTCCACAAAAGATAACCTATTAATATACAATTGATATAATATCACAGTGATACCCCAAAAAATCAAATGAAGAAATCAAATAATATATTTTTTTGAATATCCCATTACTGACAATAATGAGATATTTATTGTTCAAAAACAAGTATAGATGTATTTATAAAGATTGTTAATATTAACAACAAGACTAAGCAAAAAGCGAAAATTTCTCGAATATTTAATATATCGTTATAATCATATTTGTATTATATAATATTAGTATGATTTTTTCGGAAAATCTGAGTTGAATTACTCTTGTGTTTGTTGGTGCTTAACCGGAAGTTCAAGTTATGTTGAACATTATCCGGAAGAAATATTATTAGGTAAAACAGAATTTAATTGAAATAAATAATTAATTAGTTGCAAAGATGAAATTTCAATTACATTCTAATGATTAAAGAACTTTCATTGTAAAAAAGCAAAGGTTAAACAAGTTTATGTCAATGTACGAAATTAACAAACAAGAACTAAGAATAAAATTACTTGAGCGAAGAATACAATTGACCGAAGAACAGAGAACCGAACAATCTTCTGAAATTATTAAACATCTCTTAAATTCAGATTATTACAAAAATGCAAATTTGATTTTCACGTTTTATTCCATGCCGGAAGAAGTTAATACTGAAGCTTTGATAAAGTGTGCTTTATCAGACGGTAAGAGAGTTGCTGTGCCGGTTACTTTTGCTGCCGGTCGAATGGAAGCTTTTCAGATTTTCTCCGACACGAAATTGTATCAGGATAAACTCGGAATTAGGTCACCTGATCCTGAATTATCAGAGCCGGTAGATCCTGAAGATATAGATTTGACGGTAGTTCCATTGTTAGGATATAACTTGCATGGATATCGTATCGGTTACGGATCCGGTTATTACGACAGATTTTTACCAAGACTTTCTGCAAAATGTACGAAAGTCGGGATTGCTTTTGATAATCAAAAAATTGATTCGTTACCTGCAGGAGTTGACGATTATCCATTAGATGAAGTACTTACTCCGCAAGGATTCGTTAAATTGCAATCCAGAATTGAAACACATTGTCACAGCGCGGAGTTTTCAATTGATTGTGGCAGGTCATTGGCTGAATTGGTTAATGAAGCAGAAAAAAAGAACTTTAAAGTCCTTACACTTACCGACCATTACGACAAAGATATTATCAAGGGCAGAGCGTATCCCGGAAAGACAAAAGTCGGAAGTAACCCGCAAAAAGATGAATGGATTTTTAATTTAGATCAATATGTTGATTTCGTTCAAGCAGAACAAGTCAAATTAAAAGAACGAAACTCCTGTACAGAACTGCTACTCGGTATAGAACTCGGTTATCAGGATTACTTAGCGGAAGACTATAAAAAAGTGATTCCGAATTATCCTTTTGATTTAATTATCGGTTCAATCCATATCATGTATTTAGATGATTTTGCGATTAACGGAAATGCTTTATATGGTCAAGGCAAACAAAAAGCTTATGATGACTATCTGAAAGCTTTGATTGAAATGGTTGAATCCGGTTTGGATTTTGATGTGTTGGGACATTTTGATTATGTTATCCGTTATAGCGGTTACGCAGATCCGAAAATGTATTATCAAGACCATGCTGAATTATTTGATCATCTGTTCAAGGCGATTATTACCAGAGGTATCAGTTTAGAGGTTAATACCAGAACTCGATATCGCCAAATCAGGTCGAGAGAACAAGATTGGGGAATGACAGATCTTGCGATTTTTGCAAGATATTATGAATTGGGTGGCCGTATGATTACTCCGGCTACGGATGCTCATGCCGAGGAAGAATTATTCTGTCTGATTTCAGAAACTATTCGAAGATTAAAACAGATTGGTTTTACCCAAGGAACGTATTTTAAAGCGCGACAACCGATTTATTATGACTTATTATAGAATCTTGTTATAAATATACTTTACAGAGGAGACTTTGTTAAGCAAGTATAAGAATATTTTGACTGTTTTACAAGAAGTACATATAATTCTGAATTGAACTATTGATATTTATTGATATGTGCTAGTCTATACTATGAATTTACAGAGCATAAATATAGATGGAGTCAGATAAGACTTAAAATAAGGCTAAGGAAATAACAAGTTAAATATGGAAAAGAAAAACATCCCGTTATCAGTACCGAATTTGGATTTGGATATACTTCCCTATATCCAAGAAACGATAGAAACCGGTTGGGTATCTACGGGCGGAAGATTTATTACTGAATTTGAAGAAAAAGTCCGTGAGTTCATTAATGCGGATTACACGCGTGGTGTACAGAGCGGTACAGCTGGCTTACATTTATCTTTATTGGTTTTAGGACTTAAGCCCGGTGAAGAAGTAATTGTTCCGACTTTAACTTTTATTGCTGCAGTTAATCCGGTTCACTATTCACATGCTTATCCTGTATTCATGGATTGTGCTGATGATTTAAATATAGATCCGATAAAATTACGTTCTTTTTTAGCAGAAGAATGTACATTTGAAAACGGTATAGTTGTGAATAAAAATTCAGGTCGTCGGATTAAAGGCATCGTGGTTGTCCATGTTTTCGGCAATCCTGCCGATATGGAATCTATTATGCAAATAGCTGCAGAATATAATTTATTTGTGCTGGAAGATGCTTCTGAAGCATTAGGATCGAAATATACTGAAGGGAAATACGCCGGGAAATATTGCGGAACAATCGGTGATCTCGGAGTCCTCTCTTTCAACGCAAATAAAATATTAACTACCGGCGGCGGTGGTATGGTAATTGCACCTGCTAAAGAATTGGCGGATGAAATTTCATTCTTGGCCGCTCAAGCCAAAACAGATCCTTTGAGGTTTATTCATGATGAGGTTGGCTATAATTACCGAATGACAAATATTGCGGCAGCTTTCGGGGTAAGCCAAATTGACAAACTTGAACAATTTTTGGAAACAAAACGCAACAATTATTTCCGTTACAAAGCTGCTTTTAATGATCATGGTTTAACAATACTGGATTTTAATGCAGGAACCGATCCGAATTATTGGTTTTATTCCTTATTGATCGACGAAACAAAATTCGGTATGAATAAGGAAACTCTGATGACAAAATTGATAGACCATGGTATCCAAACCAGACCGATATGGGGCTTGATTCATCAACAAAGACCTTATCTGAATCATCAGGCTTATCAAATTGACAAAGCTTTGTATTATGCAGACAGGGTATTAAATATTCCCTGCAGTACGAATCTGACAACTGATGACTTGGATTTTGTTGTAGAAACTATTATAAGTCTGAAAAAGACTTAGTAAAAACTAAAAAGAAAGAAAAAACGGATCATCTTGAATCGAAATCATTAATCTTGTAATAGGTGAAAGGAATTGATTTAAACTTGTTGTATAAAGATATCTACTTTGAACCTGCTTATGGCAAATTGTGTGAAACAATAGAAAAAGGTGTTGCTGAGATTTTTCGTTTAGAAACGACTGACGGAATTATTAGCAATATGTTCCTAAAAAAACATTTACCGGTGGATTTGGATCCGGAACAAAAATATTTAGATATTTCTACACCATACGGTTATGGAGGTCCGATTATTCTAGAGCTGGACGGCAATAAGACAAAGCTTGTAGCAGAATATGACCGAAAATTTTCTGAATACTGTATAGATAATAATATCATTTGTGAATTTATCAGATTTCATCCTATTATCAGAAATGATTTGGATTTCAAAGAAATATATACAACTATTTTTTCCAGACACACAGTATCAACTAATTTAATAGGGATAAATGATCCGTTAACTGAACAATTTAGTCGCAGTACAAGAAAAAACATTCGCAAAGCGTTAGAATCAGGAGCAACAGTAGAGGTTATAGAAAAACCTGGCAATCTGGATAATTTTACTAAAATCTATTATGAAACTATGGATCGTAATATAGCGCGAGATTTTTATTATTTTCCAAAAGAATACTTTGATATGATATGTGAAAAGTTTTATGACTCAATCATTAACGTAAATGTATATAAAGACAATTTCTGTATCGCTTCAGGTGTATATTTTCATTATGATAAAATAATGCAAATACATTTATCCGGAACATTAGATGATTATTTGTATTTAAGTCCTGCTTACTTGTTAAGATATGCTGCAATTAAATGGGCAAAAGAACATAATATTGAAATTGTACATCATGGTGGTGGTACCACCAATGATAAAAATGATTCATTATTATTATTTAAACAAAGGTTCAGCAAAGATCCGCTTTCAGATTTTTATATCGGTAAGAAAATTTACAATAAGGAAATATATACTGCGATGGTTAATAAGAGCAAAAAAGAAGAATCGACGTATTTCCCCCAATACAGAGGTTGAATTATGAATTTAATAATTTCCGGTGCAGGCGGTTTTTTAGGTAAAAACATACTCAATCAATTATTTTCAGACAATCGGGCAGAACATAATATCATTGCTTTATCCTCTGATACGTCACAATTATTTTATTACCAAAACAGACCTAATTTACACATAATCAGTAATCAAGAATTTTTGGCTGAAAAGAAGAATCTTAAGAATTATACTTTGTTGCACTTAGCCTATGTTCGTAGTAGTGATTTTCAAATTGTAAAAAATAATTGTGAATTTTCTTTTGCGATTCTGGAACAAGCTAAATTAAATGGTGTTAAAAAAATTATACATATATCTTCGCAAAGTGTTTATGATGTCAGAAGAATTAAACCTGCTTCGGAAACTGACATGGTAAAGGTTTCCGGTCTTTATGATATGGGTAAATATTATCTGGAGAACTGGATTGCTGATTTTTGTAACGCGTATCACATGAATTATCTTAATTTAAGAATAGGCAGCTTGGTAGGTCCGAATTTCCCTCAAAGAATTACATCTCGCTTAATTAAAGATGCCATTGAAACCGGGAAAATTTCAATTAATCTTAATGGTCAAATTTTTTCTTTTACCCATGTGCAAGATATGGCGAAAGCTATACTCAAAGCAACCGAACTAAAAGACAATGATTGGAACAGAAATTATAATGTCGGAACTCATGAATCATATACTATAGAAGATATTGCTAAAGAGATTGAATTGATTATTAACGAAAATAATCAACCGTTGAAGATTATAAGAAATGAATCGGAAAAAAACAATATTAATAATTCTTTGGATTGTTCTTTGTTCCAAAGTGCAACCGGTTGGCAAGCTGAATATGATCTGAAATTAATCTTAAATGAAGAATATAAATTGCAGACTTTAGAAAAAAGGACAGAAAAATGATTTATGAAAAAACAGTAAAACGGATTTTAGATTTTGTCTGCTCTCTTCTTTTAATCATTATTTTATTCCCGTTGCTCTTGATTTTAAGTATTTTGGTTTTAGTGAATTTAGGTTCTCCGGTATTTTTCCGTCAAGTTCGACCCGGTAAAGATGAAAAAACCTTTCGCCTGATAAAATTTAGAAGTATGAACAATAGGAAAGATGAAAACGGCGAATTACTGCCCGACAAAGATCGTTTAACCAAGTTCGGTTTATTTTTGCGGAAATCTTCTTTAGATGAATTACCTGAATTATTGTGCATTCTCAAAGGCGATATGTCATTTGTCGGACCCAGACCATTATCAATAAAATACTTGCCTTTTTATACTGAACAAGAAGCAAAACGTCACAATGTAAGACCGGGTCTGACCGGTCTGGCACAAATAATGGGACGTAATGATTTGGATTGGGATCAGCGTTTAGCATATGATATTGAATATGTCGAAAATGTTACTTTTTGGAATGACTTAAGGATATTATTTAAAACGGTTGCCAAAGTATTGAAACAGGAAGATGTAATTACCGCGGGAACGGGTAGGGTAGGAGATCTTGATGAGATCAGACAGGTCCAAAGACCGGAATATATAGACAACACTTGGGAGTAATTATGCAAGATATTTTCAAAGGTAAAAAATTATTGCTTTTAGGCGGTTCAAGAAATATGAAAGAAATTTTGGATGCCGCTCATGCAATGGGAATTCAAGTCGGTGTAACTGATTGGTATGATACGAATGTATCCCCTGTTAAGTTGATGGCAGATGAGTATTTTGATGTCAGTATAACTGATTACCCTGAGTTACAGCAATTAATTATCGATAACAATTATGATGGAGTAATGACAGGCTATACAGATTCTTACCTGGAACCGTATGCTGAGCTCTGTGATTTGTGTAAATTTCCTTGTTATGGTACGAAAGAACAATTTAGCATTTTAACCAATAAGCAAAAGTACAAAAAATTGTTTGAGGAATTTGGTGTGCCGACACTTGAACCATATAATGCCGCTGAAATCAATCAAGATTTCGACAATTATCCTTTAATGTTGAAACCGATCGAAGGGTCGGGCGGTAAAGGCTTGGAAATTGTATATGATTATGATGAATACAAGGAAGTTATCAAAAATAAAGATGTTAAGTATTTAATTGAGCCTTATATTGCGGAAAGAAATGAGATGACGGCTTTTTTCTTGTTTATTGACAATGAGGTTTATTTGAGTGGTACAGCTAATAGATTTTTATCAAAACCACAAGGCGATAAAATAGGTCTTCCTGTATTTTACAGTTTTCCTTCGAGCTACGATGCTGTTTTTCGACAATATACCGCAGAGCCGATGAAAGAAATGTTCAAGAGTTTAGGCGTTAAAGACGGTATGCTTTTTGCTCAATGTATGATTCATGAAGGTGTTGTGAAAGTATATGATATGGGTTATCGGTTAACAGGCAGCTTGGAGTATAAATTACAAGAAAAAATGTATAACTTTAATCCTTTAAATATGATGATTCACCATAGTATGACCGGCAAGATGTTGCCTGACGATACAAAGTTGGATATAGAAAAATTAATGCGGAATGATATTTTCGGTTTTAATGTTACGATGCTGGGTAAAGAAGGTACTATTGAGCGAATTGAAGGATATGATAAAATCATGCAAATACCCGGTGTAATTGATTGTGCATTTAAAATGATAGCCGGCGAATCGATCAAAGAGCATATGATAGGGACACTGGGTCAAATTGTTGCCAGAATTTTCTTTACATCAGATAATTTAAATGAGGCTATGAGAATCTTACAAGAAATTTATCAGAATATTAATATAATTGATACTCAAGGTAACAACATGATTCTGGATACATTTAACATTAATGATCTGGTCAAATTTTATAATATTAGTTAAGAGATATGAGGTAACAATATTTTATTGTTAAAATAATATGCGGAATCAAACATATGAGATAGGAAGCAACTTCCATCTCTCGAATAACGAAATATTGACAATTGAAAACTTGTCTGAACCCACTGAAATTCAGGATTCTGAAAAACAGAAATATCTAAGTTCAGGCAGACAGGCAATTTGTGCTTGTCTGACAGATATAGAAAATAACCAAAATGTAAATAAAGTAGCTCTGGTGCCGGCGTATACTTGCCAAAGTGTATTGGCAGGCTTTTTAGAAAAAGGATATCATTTATGCTTTTATTCGATTGACCGGCAATTTCAAGTTAAGACTTCAACCTTAAATAATTTAATTAAAAAGCTAAACCCGGATGTTTTACTGTTTCATCCTTATTTCGGCTTTGATACAATTATTCAAGATCAATTGCTGGATAAACAATCAACTCTGGTAATTTATGATGCGACTCAAAGTTGGGCATCAGGTTTTGAATATTCGTTTGCAGACTATAGGATTGTCAGTTTGAGGAAATGGACTGCATTACCTGATGGTGCAATAGCAGAAAAAATCAGCGGAGATTTTGGAACATTATGGATTGAACAGGAACAGGAGAATCTGATTAATGATACACTGACAGTCTATGACTTGAAAGAAAAATACTTGCGATACCAAAAGGGTGAAAAATCTGAAATGTTGCAGGGATTTATAAATCTGAAGCAAACATTTTTTGACGAAAAATACACATTATATACAATGGCAAATTTTTCGCGAAAAGTACTTGAGAATTTTACTGCGGAGACAGTATTGGAAAATTGGCAGATGCAAAGAAGAGAGAACTATAAAGCCCTTTATAATTATGAGAATTGGGAAAAAATAGGAACACCTTATTTTGAATTAGCGGAAGGAGTAATACCTTTATATTTCCCGATCAATGTGGAAAATATGACACGTCGGGATGTTCAAAAATATTTGGCAACAAACAATGTTTATTGTCCTATAATCTGGCCGATACCGCAAAATGCGGAAATAAAGCCTGTAACAAATGAATTGACGGAAATCAGAAATAATTGTTTGTGTATTCCGATTGATCAACGCTATTCTGAAAAGGACATGGAATATATCTTGGAAATAATAGATAAATTGAATATCGATTAATTTTGTACTGAGACAATTATATGCAAAACAGAAAACAATTTTTAAAAGATATTATTAAAAACACGCTGGCTTTCGGCATTTATATGGTTGCATTCCATATTTTTATGATGCCGTTTTTGGCAAAAAAACTTGATCCCGAAATCAATGCCCAATTTTTACTTTATGTTATGATATCCAATATTGCCACTCTTTCAATAGGAAATGAATTAGGGATTTTATATCAAGTTTTAACCGGGCGGGAAAAGGGCGAACAAACTTTACCCGATATCAGATATATTTTGAATTTTTCTTCAGTAGTATTAAGTATATTGATGTTCGGAACGATGATAATTTTGAGATTTTCCTTGCTTGCTTCTCTATTTTTGTCGTTGACAGTTTTTATGACTAATTTCAGACTGTTTATGGTCTGTTATCTGCGGTTACGTATGAATTTCAAAGCAATCATTGCAGGTAATTTTTTATATTTTATCGGAGTTGTTTTATCCCTGGTTTTTCTCAATTATGCTTTTTTAATTTTTTGGTTACCAATTTTTTTGGCCGAATTATTTTCTGCACTCTTTTATCGATATTCCGCCGGTGATTTTTTTCTTGTTAAACCGAATAAGACCAGTGAATTTCGCGTAGTATTGAAGGAATTTTTTGAACTTTTCAGTTCAACTTTATTAACCAATATTCCTAATTATGCTGATAAGATAATGATATTACCTCTTCTGGGTGATGTGATGATGGCAGCCTACTATGCAGGTTCAGTTGTTTCAAATTTGTTATTTATTATAATAAATCCAATCAATGGAGTTATTTTGGCTTGGTTGTCAAAAGATAATATTTCTGATGCAAAAACCATAATCAATAACCATATTAAAGTTAACTTCATTATTATAGCTTTGGTTTTTTGTTTAAATATTCCTGCGATCTATTTAATGACTTGGATTCTATACAAAAAATACTTACATATTGTCATTACGATACTGATTCCCTTGTCGATTAATGCGACATTCTCTATTGCTTCAAGTTTATTGAAGATGGTTTATTTAAGATATTTGGAATTAAAGAGAATTAAATATTTTAATTTGACCCAATTAATGTGTTTTATTCTTTTTTCTTTTATTGGTTCAAAATTTTTTGGAGTGATCGGATTTGCTTTCGGGGCTGCCTTCTCAAAATTTGTTTTGTGGTTTCTCTATCTTTATTCATTATTTAAAGTAAAGAATGTATAATAAATTTGGGATATGGTAAAAAATAAGGAAATTATAATATGAATAAAGTGAAAAACAGATTGTCTTATTTCAAAAACATTTTATTCGGTAAAGAGAAAATTGATTATAGTTCAAAAGGATTTGATATTGCTGATTTTGCAATGGTTTTCTTTTTTGTTCAAAGATGCATCACGTACATAGCTGTTTCTCTATTAGGAAAAACAGGTCCGGTTTTCATCATAGGCATTCTTGGTGTTATCTATATAATTGCTATCATATATAAATACAAACAAAACAAACGCTTGGATGTTTTGATTTTCTTTTCTGTAATTTTACTGGTACTAACTCTGTCATTTATATCAATTTTGAGACTTGCTGATCTTAAATTCTGGATATTCGGTTCAGACATGAATTTGCTGATTCAATTGGCAGATGTAAGAAAAAATTTGTTTGCTCTATTAATTGTCCTCTTAGTTAAAGATTTTAATAAAATATTGAGAAATATATACTATGCTTCATTGATAAATTTTGTATATCTGATTTATCAAGGCCTGCTTTATTTGTTGTTTGGTAATTGGGACGCATATTATAGTTTGCCAGCACGAGATATGATTTATAATATGTCCTATGGTTATGAAATGATTTTTGTCAGTATTGTGTTGCTCACAATGGCGATTATTAAAAGATCATTTTTATTATTAATTATGGGTTCATTTGCCCTGGCATGTTCAACATTTTTCGGTTCCAGAGGATCCTTGTCGGTATTTATTATGTTTATTATGTTAATTTTGTTGATTTATGCCGGAGATTCATTAAAGATTAATCGAACAACAATCAAAGAAAAACTCAGATACTTGCTTACCTTAGGTTTGGTAATTACTGTATCTGTTTTAATGATATCTTTAATACCGAAAGCTGATAATTTATTAGATAATTTAGACAAAAACAAACTTGCGGCTGTTATTAATTCAGAAGCTGTTGAACCGGAAGACCTTGATGCTGATATTAAAATATCAGAGGAACAAGTCTCTTCAAGAACGATAGATTCAGTAATGGAAGGTGAATTTTTAAATAGTAACGGACGTTTGAAAATCTGGAAAGCAGCTTTTAAAAGTTTTTTAGAATCGCCGATCTTCGGTAAAGGAATTTATGGTGACAGGTTGGAGGTAGGGAAAAGATGGTATTGGGGATACAGTCACAATGTAGTTTTGGAATTAATGAATCATTTTGGCATATTCGGATTGGCATTTTTTGGCTTCTTAGTTTATTCTCTTTTTAAGAAAATTATCGGATCCCCTGAAAAACCAACAAAACTATTATTTATTATTGTGTTTTCACTTTGTGCCAAATTGCTTATTTCCGACAGCTATTTAATCAGCACATATTTTTGGTTGTTGATCGGTTTATTAATAGCAGACTCAAAATTATTGAAAAAACTATCTAACAAGAAACTTGTTTTGACTACACTGATTTTTTTAGGGGCATCAATTATTTTTGGTTCAATTTTGTTGGTTAAGGATTATCAAAATCAAAAATTTCGAACAATTAAGATATCTAAACCGACCGTGATTCTCTCAACAACCAATACCAATGCCGATACTTATAAGATTTATCAGACGATAGAGGACTTCGGTTTTCAAACAGTTACTTTTGCCAATTCATCAAGAATTGGTGATGAAGAGGAGAATATTTTAACAATTACTGATTTTACCAAAATGAAAGAATCCGGTGCTAATTTTGAAGATGGTGAATTTTATTACCTGAATCCCTATATTCGTCCATTTACTTTTCAAGAGGAAAATCGTATCAGTACGAAAGAATTTTTTATGGAACATGGTTTGGCGGAACCGATTGCATATGCACCACCTTTCGGATCTCATAATTCGACAATTGAATATAGAACTATGCACAATTATTCTTTCGTTCAGGTAAATAAAACCGGAGCAAAATCTCAACCGATTAAGATAATTACATTTCCGAGTTCTCTGAATATACAAGCTCGTCAATTATATTGGAAAAATAATGATGAGAAAACAGAATTGTTTAGTTATATAGAAAAAGCTGCCGAGAATGGTTCTTTAATTATTTTGAATGTCAATACAAAGAATTTTAATTTAGATCAAATTAATGAAATTTTAGCCCTCTTGCAAGAAAAGGGCTTTGAATCAATAACCTATCAAGACTTGGCTGAGCAAGCAAAACTATCGCCCGCCGAGTTCAGCTTTAAAAACTATGTCGAGAATTCATATATGTATGGCTATATAAATAAATATTTAAAATAGAGATTAGAGTAATTTGCCTGTTTCGGTTTTAAGCCATTCCTTTTCGTTTCTTTTCAGGTGAGGCGAAATTTTTTCATAGACAGTAGCTTGATAATTATTCAGCCATTCCAGTTCATAATTCTCTAATAAATTAACATCAATGGCATCTTTATCTAAGGGAACAAATGACAGGCAATCTAATTTCATAAATAAATCCGTATCAACTTGCTTATCCTTCAACACGACATAATCATTTTCAATGCGGATACCATGTTTGTTTTCTTTATAGACACCGGGTTCATTTGTGATGACCATCCCGTGTTCTAAAGGAATATTAACGTAATTCATGTTAAAGCGTTGCGGACCTTCGTGTACTCCTAACAGATAACCTACGGCATGTCCTGTTCCTGATTTATAGTCCATATAATTTTGCCATAACGGCTGACGAGCTAAGACGTCTAAATAATAACCGGTGGCTCCGTAGAGAAATTTCGCTCGAGCGAGATTAATATGGGCTTTTAAAGTTAGTGTGTAATCTTTTATCTCTTCATCTGTCAGCGGACCGCAGGAAATTGTACGAGTAATATCGGTTGTGCCGTCAAAATAATGTCCGCCGGAATCTACCAGCAGAAAGCCTTTCGGTTCAATTTGGCTGTAACTGTTTTCAGTTGCGGAATAATGCATCATGGCGGCATTCGGTCCGTAAGCTGCTATAGTTGCAAAACTGTCATCGATAAATAAATCTTGTTCTGTTCGTAAATTATGTAGTTTTTCAGCTGCGTTTAGCTCATTCAGTTCTTCAGATTGAACATTTTGCTTGATATAATAAATAAACTTGGTTAAAGCGACACTATCTTTAAGATAACTGTTTCTTTGATTTTCCAATTCGACATCATTCAAAGCAGCTTTCATCAGATAGGGATAATCAAGTTTATTTTTAATTTTAATTGAAGCAGGTATTTGTGCAAACAAAGTGTGATTGATGTTTGCCTGATTGAGCACGATTGAACGCACATCTAAATTCGGCAAGTCTTCATAAATTCGGTTATAGGCTTTTAACGTAATTTCATTTTCTTCTAAAAATTTGCGAACATCGGAACTTACTTTTTTTTGATCAATATAGAGATATGCATTGTCAATTGTAATTAAGGCAAAGGCCATACTGACCGGAGTGTTCAGAACATCATTTCCTCTGATATTAAAAAGCCATGCGATATCGTTTAAGCCGGCATAAAGTGCTGCTTCTGCATCATCTTCAAACATCTTTTTTCTGACTTCTTGAATTTTCCGTGCAGCAGATTTACCCGTGTATTTGAGTTCATGAATATAGACCGGAGCATTTGGCAGAGGAGGACAATCAACCCAAATATCCTCAACCAAATGATGATTGGTTTGCAGATTAATTTTTTTATCTGACAAAGCAAATTTCAATTTTCTATAAAAGCCTTCGGAAATCAGATAACCGTTCATACCTAAAGAGTCACCATAGTCGAGGTTGTTCAACAACCACTCTTCGAGGGTCGGAAAACCTTTGGTTGCCATTTTCATCATCCTGAATTCACTAGCGGCAATTTGCTGTTCGGCTTGAATAAAATAACGCCCGTCCACCCAAAGCAAAGCATCCTTTTGAGTAACAACTGCGTATCCTGCAGAACCGGTAAATCCGGTTAACCAACTGCGTATTTTATAATGATCGGGGATATATTCACTTTGATGCGGATCCGCAGTGTTAATGTAGTATGCTGTCAGATTGTTTTTTTTCATTAAATCTCGTAATTTTGATAATTTTTCGTTTGTAGTTAAGCGATCTTTATAATTAATTTTCACTTTTGATCTCCTATGTAAATGATATTGTCGTTAAATTGTAAATTAGTTAAGATATAATAGCATTATTGAATTTTGATTGCTATAATCGTATTTCGTTATAAATTGAGATTCAATTTCGTTTTAGATAGGAATATACAGATTATCAGGTGTAATAGAAATTTAGATTTTAAAATAAGTATTAATGATCATAATGCTATTTCAATCGCCTTTGATTGAATAGTAGTTTAATGTATAAGGATTATAATAGTGAAAAAAGAAGAAAAGAGAGTACCCGGATTTTTATATATTGGTATGTTGGCAATGTGTATCATATATGTTTTCTTTTCTGCTAAATCTGTTGTTAAAGCAGAAACAGTAGAAGATATTCAATATGAAGCTGAAAATTCTTCCGAAGCGACAGAAGAAAGTTTTAGTAATGCCGAAATTAACTCGGAATCATCAGAGTTTATAGAATCTGATGATTCGATGGAAATAATGGCAATTGAACCTGAATTTTCTGAAACTAATTTAGAATCAACAGATTTGTCGGGAAATCTTGTTGAAACAATCAATTCAGATAATGATATAAATAACTTTACATCAAATTCAACAGAAGATGCTGAAATAGATGCTGAAACAGATGCTGAAATAGATGCTGAAACAGATGCTGAAATAGATGCTGAAACAGATGCTGAAGCTTTTTCAAATATCGTCAATGATAATAACTCTTTGGGTTTCGGAGAAACGGAAAATTCAGAGTATGCAACTAATGAGACAATTATTGAAGATAATGAAATTACAGTAAGTGAATCTGAAGAAAATCCGGACCAAAATACTGAAACAAATGATATTAGTGAAACTCCGTCAATAACCGGGGACAGTATTCCTGAACCGAAAGGGAATATATCAGAAAAATCCTCGGTAATACCTGAAGAAGAAACTTTTTATGTGAAGGTCTCATCCTTAGCAGTACGTCCGGCCAAGAATTCGACAGTTTTACTTGGCAGATTGACCAGAGGGGCTAAGATAACAGGTTATCGTGAGGGAGCCTGGATCAAAATAATCTATAATGGTCAAACAGCTTACATCGCTGCAATGCATACTGATACGAATCCTGTTTTAGAAACTTTATATGTTCAAGTTTCTTCGTTAGCAGTGAGACCGGCGAAAAATTCGACAGTTTTACTTGGCAGATTGACCAGAGGGACCAGGATAACAGGTTATCGTGAGGGAGCCTGGATCAAAATAATCTATAATGGTCAGACAGCTTACATTGCTGCAAAATACACCGATACCACATCTCCGCTGATACTGGAATCATTTTATACAGTTAATAGTGTTCCTGTCAGACCTTATAAAGAAGCAAAAACATCTTTGGGTATTTTACCGAATGGAACATTGATTACGGGATATCGTGAAGGAGCATGGACCAGAATAACATATAAAGGACAAACAGGTTACGTTGCAACGAGACTTATTACAAAATCCGGTTTAGGCTTGATACTTGATATATCCCAATGGCAAGACCCGGAATTAATGGACTTTGACTTGATTTCCGATCAAGTATCCGGTGTGATCATGAGAATAGGAACTTCTGATCGGGTAACCGGTAGCGGCTATTTTAAAGATGAACATTTTGAGAGATTCTATGAAGAGTTTACAAGTAGAAATATTCCGGTAGGCGGATATTGGTATTCAATTGCTGCGAATCAACAAGAAGGGATTGGCGAAGCGAACCAGGTATTAAAACATATTCAAAACAAAAAATTTAACTTGCCGATATATTGGGATACAGAAAATGACACATTCCAAAAAGATGTTTCTGCAAACCTATTGACAGATGCTGCATTGGGATTTATTACAACACTTGAAACTCAAGGTATTTATACAGGAATTTACGGCAGTGCATGGTGGTTGAACAACAAAATTGAAATGGATCGTTTAACTGACTATCCGGTATGGGTTGCCAATTATAAAACAAACTATCCTGCATATGACAGAGAATATGGTCTGTGGCAATTTACAAACGAAGCTCGCCTGGCGGGTTATCCACATAATTTGGATCTCAGTATTATGTATACTGATTATACCAAAACAACGAATTCAATCGGTCCTGAAATATTGTATGTACAAAGCAGCTCATTGGCAGTCCGTCCGGCAAAGAATTCCACAGTTCTGCTAGGTAGATTAACCAGAGATACGAAGGTATATGGATATCGTGAAGGAGCATGGATAAGAATAACTTATAAAGGCAAGCCGGCTTACATAGCTGCAAAATATACTGACACAAGCCCTGTTATGGAAACCGTATATGTTAATGTATCATCCTTAGCAGTGCGCCCTGAGAAGAATTCAATTGTTTCACTAGGTAAATTAACCAGAGGCACGAAGGTATATGGACATCGCGAAGGAGCATGGATAAGAATAAGCTATAATGGCAAGACAGCTTACATAGCTGCAAAATTCACAAATACAGACCCTGTTCCGGAAACTATATATGTAAAAGTATCATCCTTGGCAGTGAGACCGGCCAAGAATTCGACAGTTTTACTTGGCAGATTGACTAAAGGTACCAAGGTAACGGGATACCGCGAAGGAGCATGGAT
>DUOO01000007.1 GCA_012838795.1 Clostridiaceae bacterium
CGTATATTTGAATATCATTATCATGCAAAGCAGCTATTGTTTCTTGCAATTCGTCCAAAGTCCCATATTTGGTTCTAACCGTACCTTTTTGATAAAATTCACCTAAATCATACAAATCATAAGCACCATAACCGACATCATTTGAGCTCTGACCTTTATAACAAGGAGGAATCCATACAGCAGTAATGCCCATTTCTTTGAGCTGCGGTATATCTTCACGTAAGCGCTGCCAAAGCTTACCGTCATTTGGTAAATACCATTCAAAATACTGTATAGCTAATCCATTTTTCATGTGTATACCTCAACTATCTGCTCCATTCTCGCATAACTATTGATTCACATCACTGATACTAACTGATACTAACTGATACTAAATTAAATTTAATGCAGATAGAACTATCGGAATAAAAACTGCAGGTATAAAACTGCCTATACGAATTTTTGTATCGAACATTAAATTAATGCCAATACCTAATATAATTATACCACCAACTGTAGAGATAAGTGTTATGGATGCAGCACTCAATAAACTGCTGATACTTGATGCTAATAAAACAAACAAACCTTGATAAAGAACCAGTGGAATTGACGACAACAATACACCGAAACCCATTGTCGTCGCATAAATCATGCCGACAACGCCGTCCAAAACAGATTTTGCCAATAAAGTCGAACCGTCGTTAAGTAGGCCTGCCTGAATTGAACCGACAATTGCCATACTTCCCGAACAAAAAAGAATAATTGATGAAACAAATCCGGTTGCTATATCCGGTTTCTTAGGTCGTGCAGATTTCACAGAACCGTTATTCAAGGAAACATCCGAAGAAGCATCAATTTGATCTTTTTCTATTATGGACATATTCAATTTTTCCTGCTCTTTTTTTCTGACCCGGGTTTCGATATATTGTCCAAGTGCATTGATACCATCTTCTATTTTGAACAACTCTCCAATAACAACACCAACGGTTAAGCAGAGCAAAACTATTAATGAATTTGCATCAGTCAACATCGTAGAAATTCCGATATACATTACACCTAACGCAATTGCTTTCATTAATGTATCACTTATCTTTTTCGGTAAAAATCTACCAATTAACATGCCAAGCAATCCGCCAACCAACACAGCTGCACCATTGATCAAATTATAAATCATTTTAATGCCCCAATTAACGTTTCCCTATATCTGAAATATAACAATTTGCAGGTAATTGCACGTAATACTATGTACAATCTTCCTTTACATATTAATTATTATACAATCCTGAGAATATATCCAAAATATGTATTTATCATATGTTTCTTCGCTAGATTTTTCTATTGTATTTTAATTTATTTATACATCTTTTCCTATCTTTCTCTATTGGGTTTGAATAATTAATCAGGACATGATTTATTTACACAGATCCTCTGAAAACAACCCTGATGTGTCAATATTTGCGGTCCTGCGGGTGCACTACTGATTGCGACCCACACAGTCGGCTTTTTTGGTACAGGATCCTTTGGATATTAGTGCTGCAGTGTCAGAAATTACAGTCCTACGGATTGCGACCCACACAGTCGGCTTTTTTGGCACAGGACATCTGGAAACCAACCCTGCAGTGTCAGAATTTACGGTCCTGTGGGTACACTGCGGATTGCGACCCACACAGCCGGCTTTTTTGGCACAGGACATCTGGAAACTAACCCTGCAGTGTCAGAAATTACGGTCCTGTGGGTACACTGCGGATTGCAACCCACACAGCCGGCTTTTTTGGCACAGGACATCTGGAAACTAACCCTGATGTGTCAGAATTTACGGTCCTGTGGTCTTGGATTTGTTGAGCTCCAAAAAGTGAGCAAATTTCCAAAAGAAAAGAGTGTCTTATTCAAGACACTCCTTTTTGATGTATTGTTTCTCAATTTGATATCTGAATTCAATATCTGATTACATAAATGCTGTATCAAATTCTGGCAACGCCTGTTTTGCGTGCTGCTTCCGCAACAGCTTTTGAAACTGTAGCAGCAACTCTTTCATCAAATGCATGTGGCATAATATTCTCTTCATTTAATTCAGCATCTGAAACAAGACCGGCTATTGCGTGTGCTGCAGCAACATTCATCTCCTGATTAATATCTGAAGCACGGACATCAAAAGCACCACGGAAAATGCCCGGGAAAGCTAATACATTGTTGATTTGATTCGGGAAGTCAGAACGACCGGTTGCAACAACTCTGGCACCGCCCGCTTTGGCTTCATCAGGATTAATTTCCGGAATCGGATTGGCACATGCAAATACGATTGCATCATCAGCCATTGTAGCTACCATTTCAGGAGTTACTGTACCGGGAGCTGAAACTCCGACAAAAACGTCAGCACCAATCAAAGCATCTTTTAACGTACCTGATTTATGTTCCAAATTGACAATCTTACATAATTCATTCTTATATTTATTCATTCCTTCAGGTCGTCCGGCATAAATTATACCGCGGCTATCACAGATTAATATATTCTCGCCTTTGGCTCCTGCGGAAATCAAAAGTTTGGTAATCGCTATGGAAGCAGCACCGGCACCATTCATAACTATCTTCACATCTGTAATATCTTTTTTGACAACTTTTAAAGCATTAATTAAACCGGCCAAGGTTACAACAGCTGTACCGTGTTGGTCGTCATGGAAAATCGGAATATCACATTTTTCTTTGAGTTTTTCTTCAATTTCGAAACAACGCGGTGCTGCAATATCTTCTAAATTAACACCGCCAAAACTACCGGAAATATTGTAGATCGTATCGACAATCACGTCTACATCTTGTGATTTTATACAAAGAGGGAATGCATCAACATCGCCAAAAGCTTTAAATAAAGCGCATTTGCCTTCCATAACCGGCATTCCGGCTTCAGGACCGATATCTCCCAAACCTAATACAGCCGAACCGTCTGTTACAACAAGACAAAGATTATGGCGTCTCGTATAGATATATGATTTTTCAACATCTTGAGAAATTTCTAAACAAGGTTCCGCAACACCCGGCGTATAAGCAATCGCCAATTCTTCACTAGTTCCAACCGGTGCTTTACCGATAACTTCAATTTTGCCGCCCCATTCAAGATGTTTTTCAAGCGCTGTTTTTTTCATGTCTTTTACTCCCATTTTATATACCTGCACTGATTTTTGTGATTATTAAAGTAATTTATGCATCATAATCGGAAAAATCATTGTATATCATCTTCTTCAGTCAAAAATTTATGCTTGTATCATTCTAATTGATAGGGATTTTCTTAACAAGTATATATTATATTTTTAACATAATAACAAAGATTCTTGCAAACGTTTAATATTTCATAATAATTCTGATCAAAAAACTGAAATAACCAGTTAATTTATTTGTAATCACAATTATTTTTTGGTAAATTATGCTAAGATAATTTTCTATTTTATGATCAAATTGACAAACATATCGTTTGTATTATATATTAAGGCAATTTTCGACTTAGTAGGGAAAGGAAATATTATGACAAAACATACAGAATTACAGGCATGGATAGATGAAGTAGCAGCCATGTGTCAACCCGATAATATTGTCTGGATTGATGGTAGTAAAGAACAAAATCAACAGCTCTTGGATGAGATGGTTGAAAGCGGAGCAGCAATCAAATTAAATCAGGAAAAACGTCCCGGTTGTTATTTATTCCGCAGTGATCCTTCCGACGTTGCACGTGTTGAAGACCGTACATTTATTGCATCGGTCAAAGAGGAAGATGCCGGCCCGACCAACAACTGGATAGATCCTGTACAATTGAAGGCTACTATGACCGATCTTTATACCGGTTGTATGAAAGGTCGTACCTTGTATGTTATTCCTTTCTCCATGGGTCCGATCGGTTCGCCGATTGCAAAAATCGGTGTTGAAATTACTGACAGTCCTTACGTTGTAGTTAATATGATAATTATGACTCGCGTCGGCAATGAAGTCTTAGATCTTTTAGGTACAGATGGCGAATATGTTAAATGCTTACATTCAGTCGGTGCCC
>DUOO01000008.1 GCA_012838795.1 Clostridiaceae bacterium
CGTTCGCCTACATGCCATTCCTGTGTATGTGTTTTCGTATGTGTATATTTTTCAAAGAACTTTTTGTCATGGGATTGCCTCCGTTGACAATTTCATTATAACTCGTTTTTTGCAATTCTGCACAATCATTTTACTTTGTATAACAAAGTAAAATCGCGTCCGTCGTCGTAAACGCGTAGGTGTTATCGCGTTAACGTGTATGTGTTGTAGCATGTGCTGAAAACGTATACGTATTATACGCACGTGTTTTCGGGTGAAGGCGAAATGGGGTGGGGGTACGTACGTATGCGTGGCATTGAAAAAGTGGGTCTGTGTATATAAAATTTCTGCTGCAGAAGAAGGGTTAACAGCGAACCGAAAATAAAACATTGACAGCTGCAGCAGAGACGAGTCAAAAGGCGATTTTAATTAAAGTGCATAAAATATTTATATTTTATACACTTAGGTATGTACAAAATTGGAAAAATATGTTATAATACACATAAGGAAAAATGTAAAGAGGTGAAGTCATATGGCGACCAATAATGAAATCGCGATTAGGTCATCTATGAATAACCTGATACAGCGTGAAAAAGAACATAATATGTTTAAGAAAAAATTACAAGACATCCTTAAAGCTCCGATGTCTGCACAAATGAAAGATAATTATTCAAAATACGGAATTCATTTGATAAATGGTACCTTATCTGATGCAATCGCTGCTTCTCTAGTTGTGCAGGCGATGGCTGGAAATATTCAAGCATATGCAATGATACGTGATACAATGGGTTATAAACCTGTTGAACAAGTTAGAAATGACGTAGTTGTTCGCATTGATATGTCTCCTAACGCAAAAGAATTAGGAGAATAAGAGATGAATGAACAAGTAGTTCATTTAACATTACAGGTACCTAGTTTCTATCCGAAACAAATTCAATTTATGAAATCAAAAGCCAGATATACCGCATATGGCGGGGCTCGTGGTGGAGGTAAATCATTTGCAGCAAGATGGAAAGCAATTTTATTGGCTATGAGATATAGCGGTATACAAATCTTACTCTTAAGAAGAACTCTCCCTGAATTAAGAGAAAACCATTTGATACCGCTACAAAAAATTTTGAAAACTGAAAAGAGAGATAGAAACGAAAGATTAGCTGAATATAAAGACGTAACTAAAGAATTTATATTTCCTAATGGTTCTCGTATAAAACTCGGTTATTGTGATAGTGAGAATGACGTATTGCAATATCAAGGACAAGCGTACGATGTAATTATTTTGGAAGAAGCTACTCACTTTACAGAATTTCAATTTCAAACGTTAACTGAATCAAATCGTCCTAGTGGATTAATGGAAGAACCATTTAGTCCTAGAATGTATTTCACTTGTAACCCAGGTGGAGTTGGACATCAATGGGTTAAACGTTTGTTCATTGATAGAGTATACAGACACTCAGAAAGAGAAGAAGATTATGTGTTTATTCCGTCTCTAGTTTATGAAAACAAGTGGTTGATGGAAAATGACCCAGATTATATCAGAACTCTTGAAAACTTACCAGAAAACAGACGTAATGCAATGTTATATGGTAACTGGGATGTATACGATGGTCAGTTCTTTGATGAATTTGATAGAAACATACATGTTATGAATCCTGTGAAATTGCCTGATGTCTTTAGATTATATAGAGCATTAGACTATGGTCTAGATATGCTTGCTTGTTATCATATAATTATTGATAACAAAGGAGACGTTAAAGTTATTCATGAAATATATGAAAGTAACTTAATTGCTTCAGAGGCAGCTAAAAAGATTAGGGAAGCAACTAAAGATTTAGGTTTTTCAGAACAAGATGTGTTTCTTACTTTAGCACCTGATGATTTATGGAGTAGAGATGCTACATTAGGTAAATCTGCAGCAGACATATTCTATGAAAACGGTGTAATATTAACTAAAGTAAGTCGAGATAGAGTAAACGGATGGTTAGCTGTTAAAGAATTATTACATCCGTATGAAACAAGAAATCCTATTAACGGGGATTTATTCAAAACAGCAAAATTAAAAATTTATTCTGTTTGTAGAAATTTGATAAGATGTATTCCGTTGATGCAATATCATGATACAAAACATAATGATGCAGCTACTGAACCTCATGAAATTACTCATGGACCAGATGCATTAAGATATTTTTCAATTTTCTGGGTAAATGCACCTAGTGTAGAACTTGTTCCGAAAGCATATAGAATGCAATGGACAGAAGATATGTTAGAAGATTATTATAATGCAGATGACCGAATGAGAGAAAGGATGATAGAAAAGTATGGGGAAATCCAATAAAAATAATAAACTTGTTCGAGATAGTAAAATAGATTTATGGGAAAAGAAACTCAGAAACGCTATCGCTTTCTATCAAGAACAAATTACAGAAAACGATGATAATTATAAGGCATATAAAGGTACACGTCCTATATATAATAGCAAAGGACAAATTGCTAATAAACAAAAAACAACAGTTAGAAAAGTTAGTTTTGAATTAGTTGAAGCACAAATTGATACAACTATTCCTCAACCAAAAGTTACTTCGGTCAAAGGACAGATTGATAGAGCTCAAACAATTGAACATTTTATCAAAAACGAGTTAGATAGATTACCGTTTGAGGAAATGAATGATGAACAAGAAAGAATTGCAAAAATATTAGGTTCGGCGATATATTTAGTAGAATGGGACAATTCAGTTAAAACAAGAAATACAATCGGAAAACTGAATGTTAGGACTATACATCCGAACGATATCGTTCCTCAACCGGGTGTTAATAAAATAAACGATATGGATTATATTTTTTTAAGATTATTAGAATCAAAATTAGATATAAAACAAAGATATGGTGTAGATGTTAGTGATGAAAGTAATACTGAACCTGACAAAGATAAAACTCATAACGATGAATTAGTAACTCATTATTATGTGTATTATAAAAACGATGAAGGTTATATTTCATTATTTAGTTGGGTAAATGATACAGTTGTTCAAGATATTGATAATTATTTTGCCAGAAAACAAAAAGTATGTGATAAATGTGGTTCTCCAAAAGGAGAAGGAGAAACATGTTCTGAATGCGGACATGATAAATTTAGTTTAGTCACATTGGAAAAAGAAACTTTAGAAATTCCTTCAGGTGAAATAGATAATTTAGGAAATCCTGTAATGAAAGAAATAGAAATAAATTATTATATTCCTAAAAAATTCCCGTTTGTCATGATAAAAAATGCATCTGACATAAACAATTTTATAGGTAGTGGAGATGTATCTGCAATTAAAGACCAACAAAATGATTTGAATATTTTTACAACAAAAATAAGAGAAAAATTATTAAAAGGTGGTTCAATTGTTACGATACCTAAAGGTATTAAATTTAAAGCAAACGACGATGAAATGAAAATAGTTGAAATAGATAACGCTGCACAAAAAGAAATGATTGATGTCAAATCTATGCAACCAAGCGTTAATAATGATATAGTTTTATTAGATGCAACCTATGAACATGCAAGACAAACAATAGGTATAACTGATTCATTTCAAGGTCGTAGAGATAATACTGCAATTAGTGGAAAAGCTAAGGAATTTGCAGCAGCTCAAACATCAGGTCGTTTAGAAAGTAAAAGAGCTATGAAAAATTTCGCATATAGTCAGTTATTTGAGATTATGTTTCAATTTATTCTAGCTTATGCAGACGAACCTAGACATTATAATTTCCAAGACGATAACGGAAATCTCCAATATAGAATGTTTGATAAACGTTTGTTCATAGACCAAGATAATGCAGGAAAATATTATTATGATGATGAGTTTATATTCTCAGTAGATGAAAGTGCAGTATTAAGTACGAATCGTAGAGCTATGTGGGAAGAAACAAGATTAAATTTCACAAGCGGTGCTTACGGGGACCCTAAAGATTTACAAACTATAGCAATGTTTTGGCAAATGATGGACACTCTTCATTATCCAGGGGCTAAACAAGCGTTACGATTTGCTCAAGAAAGAGTTGCTCAACAACAACAATTAGCTGCTCAACAAGCTCAATTAAATCAACAAAATGAAGAAAGAAATTCAGCAATACAAGCATTTGCTCAATTAAATAGAAATCAATAAAATAAAGGAGGGATGATAATATGGAAGAAATTGAAGTATTTGATTTAGGAGTTAATGAAGAAGAGTTTAATATTGAAACGCCTGAAGAAGGCGAAAGTGAGGTTACTGATAATGGCGAAAATAATTAATGTTGTTAAAAGTCCAATACAAGGTAAAATAGGAACTTTAAATCGTTCTAGTGGTTATGAGTATCGTGATTTTTGGTACACTAACTCAAAAGGTGAGAAAATACATGTAGTAGGTTGGCATAAAGCACTTGATATTACTACTCTTGGTACTGTTGTAGCTTTTGCTAAAGGCAAAGTATTAGCTGTTACTAAAAATGTAACGGGACAAACTACCAATCCAAGTGGTGGCAATAGTGTATTATTAGAGCATGCAAATGGTGATAGAACACTATATTGTCATTTAGATTATGGAAGTATACCCGATAATATTTATGTTGGAGCTATCATAGAAGAAGGACAAGTGTTAGGCACTGATGTAAAGAAAACTACAGGTAATAGTACAGGATTACACTTACATTTTGCTATCTATATTAAATCACAAGGTGATTATGTTGACCCTACACCATATTTACAAGGAACTAAAACATTGAAACCTTATGGATATGTTGAACAAAAACCTACATCAAGTTTAGATAAAGAGTTTAAAATAGGTGATGTAGTTATATTTAATGGTACATTATATCGTGATAGTTATGGAAATGGTGCAGGACAAAGTAGAACTAATTATAAGGGTAAAATAACTCATAAAAATACAAATGGTTCTAAACCTTATCATATAGATGATTTAGGGTGGGTGTCAGCTAATGATATAAAGGCAATCACTGTTAATCCTAATGAGATTATATATACAGTTAAAAAAAGTGATACATTAAGTGCGATTGCTCAAAAGTATGGAACTACATGGCAAAAAATATATAATGATAATAAAAGCATTATTGGAAATAATCCTAATTTGATAAAACCAGGTCAAAGGTTGGTGATTAAACGATGAAAAAAGCATTTGAAACATTATTAATAAATATTGCAAATTTATTTAAAGTAAAAAGTATAATAACATTGATGATTATTTCAACAATAAGCATATTGGTTATGAAAAACATTGAAATACCATCTGAATACGCGGCATTCGCAGGTTCAATTGTTACTTATTTCTTTACTAAAAA
>DUOO01000029.1 GCA_012838795.1 Clostridiaceae bacterium
CTGACACAGTTGCACAAGTTCAACTGTTGTAACAGGCTCATGCTCCCACATAATCAAACAAAAACGGTATTCACTTTCGTGGATTTTCGGAATTTCCATATCTATTTGCTCCTTATCTGTTCGGTTAGACTTAATTCCGGGAATTTGCTCTTCGTACTTTCCGGATTCACTTCTTGTCTACTGCATTAGACTTTTATTTTAGTCTACACCATTAGACAAAAAAAGTAAATACATTAATTCTTGAGTTGCATAATTTCCGCTGAGCCCGGAAACAGCGAACAAAATTGAAGTCGTTAATGTGATCGTACCGGAACGTATTTCGATTTTTCCTATTTAATTTTCCCGGTCTGACGTATTTTGATACTCATATTTACAGACTTGGATCCGATTAAGAAAGCGATAATGTGGAGTGCAATTGCCATAATGAAAGCTCCTTTATAACTCCCGCTGATATCATAGAAAAGACCAATCGGTGAAAAGGAAAAAGCTCCAATTAAGCTATTTCCTACCATCATCAGAGCCCAAATTGAAGAATAATTTTTATCTCCCAGAACAGACCTGACTAATAAAGGTGATTGCACTGAATACATCACACCGCCGAAGCCTACCAAAACTGAAGCAACAATTATTAACTCAGGATTGTCAATACTCATTATCATTAATCCATACCCTACAGCATAGAAGAAAGCACCCCAGGCAAGCCCTGCTTTAACTCCGAATTTGTCATTTATATAGCCAAGCACAGTACTGCTGACAGCACAACCCAAGCTCACAGCCATCGCAGCAGTTGAACCGAAGGTAATCGTTTGCTGCATTTCCATCGTAGAAAAATTTGCTATATATTGCTGAACTCCGCAAGCCACGCTGTATAACATGCACGTAAACCACACCAGATAGAATAATGGCATTCTTAACGCCTCCTTGCGCGTAAAGCCGGGTTCTTTTATCTTGTTTTCTTCAAGGTTGTCAGCAGTGTTTTCAGCTCCATATGGTTCGATGCCTTTTTCTTCAGGTGTTTTAACTAAAAGAAACAGGGCCGGTACAGAAACAAGCAAACTAATTAAAGCTAAAATGACATAGCTTTTTCTCCAGCCGAATTTCACGATAAATTGTGCGGAAAGCATTGTATACATGATTACAGCAACTTTTTCAACTGCCATAACTATACCCAAAACCGTACCTGTCTTTTCTTTGAACCACATATTGATCAGAACCGGAACTGCGACATATCCGGTAAATGCAGCACCTATGCCAATTAAAGCACCCGAAAAATAGAACATGTATACTGAATTATAGGTTGCCATTAAGGCAATTCCTAAAATCTGAGCAAGTGCAGCAATGCCCATCACATATCCTATCTTTCTTGAAGCAAGAATTTTTGCTGCCGCTGTAAACATCAATGCCATAGCAGCAGCTTTAACACTTACTAACGTCGTAAATTCACTGACTGAACTACCTAATTCCCGGACAACAGGGGTCACAAAATTACCGGCAATACACATAACCACTCCGCCCAAGCCTATTTTTAATAAAATACAGCTGGCCAGTATAGTCCATGCATAATGCGGTTTCTTATAATTCAACACAGATTTAACTCTTTCCTTTATACCAATCTTGCTACAGCAAGAAGGCAAGTGCTTACTTTTTACATTGTAGTGTAAATCATGATAAAGTAAGTTTCTCATAGCTGCAAAAATGGTTGAATAATCCGGTTTAAATATTATTTTAATAATTCAAATCTATAACCCTGAGATATGGTTGATTTAATATATTGGTCCAGTATATCAACGTTGGTTTGAGATACAGAGTGTAAAAGGATTATAGAACCGGGTTCGTTATGTTCTAAAAGTCTCCTTAAAGAGTCCTCAGGGTCCGGTTGGTTATTTGTATCCCAGTCCCCATAACCATAGTTCCAAAAGGTGGTTTTATATCCTAATTCATGGGCGATTTTCAGAGATTCTACACTGTAGGAGCCTTCGGGAGGTCTCATTAAAGAGGTCTCAGGCTCCATGCCCAGTACATTCCTATAGGTATCTTCCCAACCCAGAATGTCTTCTTTAATCTGACTTGCTGAGCATTTGCCCTGCGCAAGATGATTAGCCGTATGATTAGACAGGTTATGACCTTCACTAAGCATTCTATTTGCTAATGCCGGATTATTTGAAAGATACGAAGAGGTTGTAAAGAATGCTGCCTTGACATTATTAGCCAATAATATGTCTAGGATCCGGCTTGTTAAATTCCGGTATTCGTAACCATTGTCAAAGGTCAGATAAATTACTTTTTCACTGACATTCAATTTGTATATGGCAGAGTACTCCTGCATATAGGCTGACTGATCAGGATATCCCCATGACCAGGAAAGACTTTGATTCATATCAGGTGTACTTGTTGGTTCTTGAGCCGGAGTTGGTACCGGATCCGGAGTAAGTTCTTGATCCTGATTCACTCCTTTACTTAATAGTTCATATTCTTCAAGACAAGAATACCGCGTCCAGCCACCCGGAGAATCCGCATATCTGCTTAGATTAACAGCATCATTTGTCTTTTTAAAAACATAATAAACCCCTTGTTCATAAGTAGATGATTGGAAGTTATCATCTCTCGCATTATCTGAAGTCTCATAGACGGGAAAGCTATTTTCAACGGATATCTTGTCTCCAATATTTAAATCGTATACCCTTGTGTTTATTTCTTGATTTTCAGTAACTTTTGAACTTTCTTCCTCAGCACTTGTTTGTATCGTTTCTTCTCGTTTACTTGCTTGATTTTCAGATTCTTTTGAACTTCCCTCTGCAGCACTTGTCTTGATTGTTTCTTCTTGTTTACTTTCCTGACTTTCAGTTTCTTTTGTACCTTCTTCTGCAATTGTCTTTATTGTTTCTTCTTGTTTGCTTTCTTGATTTTTCGAATATCCCGTACTTTCGTCTTTAGTAAAAGAAATTTTCGCTTCTTCTTGCTCATTTGCCCGGTCTATAGAGTCTTCCTCATGAGAATTTTCTCCATTTGATTTATCTCGACAAGCCACACAAAGCAACATATTAAAAATTAAAAGAATTATTATTTTGTTTTTCAACATAGAGATTTTTTCACTTCCTTCCTGTAGTATGAGGATCTTCAACAATATTTAATCAATAGTATTGTTATCGGGGATATTGGTTGAGAACTCTTACTGATCTTTTGTTTTTTTATCAGCAACTTACAATTTAACAACTCATCTGATTTAAACAAATACATAAATTATTTGTCTAAACCTATATTATTTAAATAATAAAAAGTTTTATTAAAGTTTACAATACAGCGAATCATATTTAAGAAATGATACTAAGAGTATTATGATAAAAATAATCTTTTATGTAACCTAAGATAATAAAAATCCGCTATATAGAGTGAAGGCCTTAATAACATAACAAGATGTCGGAAGGAGGAAATCAGATTGGACGATTCAAAAATTGTAGAGCTCTATTTATCAAGAAACGAATCTGCTATATCTCAGACGTCACAGAAATACGGGTCCGGGCTCCGGCGGATTGCAAACAGGATTCTTGGTAATCAGGAGTCAGCTGAAGAATGTGAAAATGATACTTACCTTGAAGCATGGAACCGGATACCGCCGCATGAGCCAAGGACATATCTCTTTGCTTTTCTCGGGAAAATCATACGGCATATTGCTATAGATATATGCAGAAGAAATTCTGCACAGAAAAGACAAGCTCTGTTTGTCGAACTTACACAGGAAATGCAAGAATGTATTCCCGGAAAAAGTTATGTTGAGGAGGAAGTTGAAGCCGGTGCCTTAAGCGAAATAATCAATGCTTTTCTGGATACCTGTTCAGAGGAACAGCGAAATGTATTCATCAGAAGATACTGGTTTTTTGATACGATTTCTGAAATCTGTAATAGATATGGCTATTCTCAAAGTAAAGTCAAAGTCATGCTGCTTCGTATGAGAGAAAGACTGCGTATACATCTAGAGAAAGAAGGTTATGCGTTATGAAAAATTATGAACTGTTAGATGCCATTGGTGGTATCAACCCTGAATATATTGACTCAGCAGAAAAAAGCATAAGAAAGGACAAAAAACATATTTGGAAAAAACTCCTTCCGATTGCCGCTTGTTTTACATTGCTGATCATTATAAGTGCTGTAATCCTGTCATCGATCTTTGGCGGTAATGATGTTAATCCCGAAAAATATAAATACCATATCTCCGGAGCTGAGATAGCTATGGAGTGGCCGTGGGAATACATGACTATTGCCGAAAAGTACACTAGCGTTAAGTTTAACGACAAGGAGTATGGTATCAAATTATCAAACCCTGTTAGTGAGAATGTACTTGGAGATGTGCTTGGTTCTTGTGAAGCATCAGGTGTTGATTCATATACTAACAAGAAATACACCGAGACTTTTAAGGTTTATAGAATTAATGGTGTATCTGAAGATAGACTTATTGCGGCAGGTACCGAAGGAGAGTTTTATGTTTACATGCAGAAAGGCATCTCAAAACCGGCTACTTTCGGAGATGTTTGGGATCTCTATGGCTTGGATCAGAACTTGACATTTAATCATTTCACGATTAATGAGGGATACGATGACAAAGGTGAGTTTGAGCTAACTGATGATGCGTATATCCGGGAAATCCTCAGAGGATGTGGAGATGGCGTTTTGTATGATGAAACAGATTCCTTTGAGCGAGATAACCGCAACTATCTGACCTTTACTGCAACATCTGAAGCTCTGGGCGCCTATAAGCTGGTTGTCTATATCTCTGAGGACGGGTATTTTGCAACTAATCTTTTCAGTTACAGCCATATCTATTACATCGGTGAGGATGCTGCAGGAAAGATCATCAGCTATGCCAAAAACAACTCAGTAGAAGCCGAGTCAATTCCCTACGAATTAACGGTATCCGGTATACTGACAGAGATTGACAACGATTTTGTGTTGATTGATGACAGTGCTCTCTGTAACAACGAAGAGGACGGAACGGTATATAAGATCTACACCAACGATATCAGAATCAGAAGATGTGTAGAGTTTGGCGGTATAAAAGTCGGAGACGCAGTTATCGTAAAATATAACGGTGAAATCTCTGAAAATAATGAAGTCAACGGAGCATATTCAATGTACACGGGAACGCTTGTTGACGGAGACCTTCAAATTCCGGAATAATCCAAATTTGTTTTGTACTCTGAAAAAAATGTATGCCTTTTTGCATATTTACATTGATCACATTATTTACAATTGGTTTTCCCAGTCTCGACGACCATATAAGATTCGTCTTATTTCCATTTGGTTTAAGTCTTTTTCAAAAAGAGGAAGAAATCGCAATTTATTATTTTTCATATTCTTTGATGCGTTCTTTTACTCGACCAAAAACTTCATCCGCTGTGTAGCGTTCTGTTGTCGCTGCCGCCATACGATCAGCTTCATCAAGTTTTGCTTCAACATCTTCGGTCAGAGCCGTATACTGTTCTAAACTCATGACAACCATTGTTCCATAGCCGTTTTTTGTTAAGTAAACCGGCGTACCTTCTTTAACGGTTTTTTCGATTTCTGTGAACCGATTGCGTAAATCTGATACAGGACGAATTACAATCATTAAATCCACCTCCCATTTAGCATAATTTTATCAAAATTACGCCATGTACACAATATCGGGGACTCATATCCCTGACACCATAGTCTGAAAGCAAGTCCCTGCTTCATTTGCTTACGAGCTGGAAATGGTTGACAACGACGATCAACATCTTAAAGAAGCAGGACAAGAAAACATTGATAAGGACAAGGCTTACCAAACTTTCCGTTACGAAAACGATATTGTTCCGGAAGCAGGAATAACACTTTCGATTAAAACAACATCGCAATGTTATTTTGATCGCTATCCGTTTTGCCTTCTTAATTTCAGGAGACTGACTCGACTGAAACTGACCCAACCTGGACTGATCCGAGCGATGCATCCAATTTTTAGAAAGGAACTCCGGATTCAGTTTTGCACCCCAAAGTACCCAAGCAGAACTATTAATAAGTATTAACTAATAATAAAATAACCTTGACACATTACAACTGTTAATATACAGTATAAACAGTTGATTATGTGGAGGTGCCGGTGAATATACAGATCAAAAACTCGAGTAATGATCCGATTTATTTGCAAATTAAAAATCAAATCAGAGATGCCATTCTCAATGGTGAATTGGAAGCCGATGAGCTTTTACCGTCGATTCGTTTTTTGGCGAAAGAACTTAGAGTTAGTGTCATCACGACAAAACGAGCTTATGACGAATTGGAAAAAGATGGATTTATTCATTCCGTACACGGTAAAGGCAGCTTCGTTGCTCCCCAAAACTTAGATTTGATGAGAGAAAGATTTCTGAAAAAAATAGAATCCAACATAACGGAGATCTTACGTTATGCAAAATTAGCTGATGTTTCGCACGATGAGCTAATTGAAATGATTAAAACACTGGAGGATGAAAATGCAGAATGCAATTGAACTTCAAGGGTTAAAGAAAAGACTCGGTAACTTTGTACTGGGCCCGATTGATCTAACCGTACCCAGAGGCTGCATTGTTGGTTATATCGGAGAAAACGGTGCCGGGAAAAGCACGACTATTAAATTACTGCTCAATCTGATGATACCTGATCAAGGTGAAATCAAACTGCTTGGTAAGGATATTCGAGAATTTACGCCACAGATGAAAAAAGATATCGCCTATGTATTTGATGACCTCTATTTACCGGAGGATATGACGTTGAAAAACGTACAAAACTTTCATCGAAAACTTTATGGTCAGGCGTGGCAAGATAAAACCTTCTCAGAACTGATTGCCAGATTTAGTTTACCGAACAACAAGACTATCAAGCACTTTTCAAGAGGTATGAGAATGCAATTAGGTTTGGCTTTAGCTCTTTCACACGGGGCAAAACTACTGCTCTTGGACGAGGCAACGAGCGGCCTGGATCCGGTTATTAGGGATGATGTTTTGGATCTTCTCTTAGAATACATTCAAAATGAAGACCACACGATACTTGTCTCTTCTCATATACTATCTGACTTGGAAAAAGTGGCAGACTATATTGCTTTTATTCACAAAGGACAGCTTCTATTTATGGAAACAAAAGATGAGCTGGTTGATCAGTATGGTATCACCTCTTTGAGCAAGGAGCAGCTTGCAGAGATCGACGACAAAGCGATTGTCGGCAAAAGGCCTCATCAATTCGGTGTCGAAGTTATGCTGAAAAGAAGCCTGGTACCTAGTGATCTTGAGCTTGAGAGAGTCAGTGTAGAAGACATTATGGTCTATATGATAAAGGGGGAACGGAAATGATAGCGTTAATATATAAAGATCTGGTTGCTCTGAGAAAAGCACTCTTCTCACTTATATTTATTATGTTTATTGTCGGCTTTCTTACTGTACGACAAGGTAATATTATGACCCTTCCCCTGATGTTCATACTTGTTCCATTGATTTTACTTGGTATGCTTTGGGGTTCAGATACTAAGTCTAACGTAGATCAATACATTATTCCCGGTCCGGTTACGCGAAGAACCATTGTTTTTAGCCGCTATGTTTTTGTCTGGATTGTCGCAGTCATAGGAACACTATTCACAATCTTACTAAAGCTGTTTCTGAGAGATGGTATTTTATTGGAGATTCCTTGGTATTTGATTGCAGTTACCATGCCGCTATTGATCACGATTATTTCTGTAATTCAGCTTCCATTGATGTACAAGTTCGGAGCAGAAAAAGCCAGACTCATTTTTGTTGTTCTTTATTTTGTTGTATTTGCTCTTTTCTCCTATATTGGCAGCAATAAAGAATTGATAGCTAAATTTATGGATAAGTTGATTTTACTTGATTTGAAAATAATAGGACTAGCTATTATGGGAGTTACCATTCTTTTGAACATTATCTCTTTTGCTCTTTCGACTGCAATTTATACTAAAAAAGAGTTCTGAGCAAAGTTCTATAATCATCTGTTTTACAACATCCGGTATTCTGCTCAGAATTCTTAGCTATGCAGATTCTGAGACAATCCCTTTTTTATCCGGAAACGTAGCAGGGCGAAGTATCAGATTGTTAATATCAAACAATAACCTTTATTTACATCATCACTGAATAAATACAATTTTTCGGTGCCGCCCATATGAATATATCTGTACTTCAAATCGCTTGCTTCTATCAACTTTTCAATTTCTGTTTTTAAACCATCATCATTATTTCCAAGTTCAAGATCAGACAGAGTCTCAAAACTTGTTTTATATATTTTTTGTAAATCATTATCTTTCGGAAGAAATTCAAGGTCTTCCAATTTGATTTTCAATGAAAAAGAATAGATGTCGAACCTATCATTACCAAATCCTCTTTCACTTTTATATTCAACATTGTATTCAGCAACGGCACTTTGAATTTCAGAAATATCTTTTGATTCGGTTAAATTATTGATAAAAGTATTAACTAACAGAAATGCTGCGGCAAGTACCACTACAACAAATATTAAAATTATTATAGTTCGCTTTCTATTTAACAAATTCCTCATGATGACCAAAACTTTCAATTTATCTCTATAACCATTTGTATGCACTATATTCTATTATACGGTCTTGCTACCAACTTTGAACTAGCCACACAAAACTTTTAACCGGCTATACAAAACCCATACTATCCATACAAAACTATATCGAAATAGGACCTTATGGGCCAAAAATAAGAAAAGGCATATAGTTGATAAAGAACATATGACCTAAATATCCCGGAAATTTATCTGTCAGGTGAATATAAATCGATATTGGGGCCCATATTTTAATAGCGTGAAACTTTAGAATACGATTGAATTATTTCGCCATTTGGGCATAAATATTCACTATAGCTTCGGCTTTATAAATCTATACTATCCCACTTTTCAAGAAAATCAAAAAGACTCAAGATTAAAATACCCGTTTCCGTTCTCCAATGTTTGGCAACATCTTTTACAATAATTATTTTCTTAAAATTGTCATCAATATGATTTAATGAGCGCGTCTCTTGCCTGGTTTTTTCTCGCGAATCTAAATGAAGAGAAGATTGTATATAATAGCGCTTATTGCCTTGGTTACACACAAAATCAACTTCTGTTTGTTTACGTTTACCATTTTCTCGGATTTCCACCAAGCCAACATCCACATTATAACCACGAATCATCAATTCGTTATAAATGATGTTTTCCATAATATGGGATTCTTCTTGTTGGCAAAAATTAAGACATGCATTACGCAGTCCAACATCTGTAAAATAATACTTATACGGCGTCTTGATATAGCGCCTTCCCTTCACGTCATAGCGATTAGCTTTATCTACAATAAATGCTTCTTCAAGATAGGATAAATAAGAGTGAATCGTATTGATCGATAATTCATTTTCTCCCTCGCTCTTAAATGTATCATGAATTTTTTTCGGATTAGTAAGTGAACCAATTGATGACGCTAAAATACTGACTAGAGAATCTAAAATATCAACACGTTGGATCTTATACCGTTCAACAATATCTTTAAAATATGTATGCTGAAATAGGTCTTTCAGGTAGGCAGACTTCTCTTCGTCCGTTTTTATAAAGTGTATTAACGGCATCCCGCCAAACGTAATGTATTCGCTCCATCCGGCAAGCTTATCACCTTGAAAAACAGACATGAATTCGGAAAAGCATAAAGGAAAAACCCTAACTTGATCAGCTCGACCTCGGAACTCCGTAATAATATCGGAAGACAAAAATTTAGAATTACTGCCCGTCACATATATATCGATATTTTTTTCATATAAAAGACCGGTAAGCAAAAATTCAAATTGCTCTACAAGCTGAATCTCATCTAACAGAAGATAATGCATTCCCTTATCTTTAATTTGCAAGCGAATATACTCATTTAATTTTTCCACATCTTTATGGAATTTTAAATTTTCTATTCTATCAAACTCTATTTTTATAATGTGATCCCCAGGGACACCTTCAGCCAGTAAATAGTCTTTAAAAAGCGGATCCAGCAAATACGACTTGCCCGACCTGCGAATTCCTGTAATGACTTTGATTAATCCATTTTCACGTTTGTTGATTAATTTAGTTTGGTAATGTGGCCTTTGAATTTTCATTCTTACTCCTCATTGAATTTTTTTGCCTTTTTGTCATAAATATTCAATGAGATTTTAACACAAGGAAAATATTTTATCTAGCGTATCTGATTAAGATCTGTCATAGTGGTTTCACTGAATCTCTTTATTATGAGTGTTCTGAGTAAATAACTTATAAACACCAACCCATATACAGGGGCAGATGTTCTTGGAAGAAATAGATAACAAGGTAGGGATTCTATTCATTTGTACCGAAATTTTCAGCCAAACAAAATCGCTTGGAAATACGCTTACATGCCATAATCTACTTTAATCATGTCGTAACGCAATCTGCCTTTTTCGGTCAGACAGAATATTTTTTTCTCATAATTTCGTTGAACAAAGCCTTGATCAATTAAGCGATTAAGTCTGCGTTCAGCAGTTTCTTTATCCCAAGATAAATGATCTTTAATCGTGGCAAAACCCAGCTCAAACTCTGCATCTTCTTGATCTTCGTGGTTGCCTAAATGCATAATCAGCAAATCAAGTCTGAATTCTTTACGGTTTTTATATCTTAAATATATCGCCGTAATAATACCCTGACGGTTTAAGAGAACAGTCATAAAGGTAGTCATTCCGGTGATTACAGCGATCATTCCCGAAATAGAAACATTGAGTACGATTGCTAAATAAAAACCTAAAGTTGAATTCAGTATTGAGAAGATAATTGATACTAAAAGCATCTTCTTCAAACTTTTTGTCAGCATATAAGCTGAGGCCGCGGGACCGACAAATAAAGCAATAACCAGAATTGCTCCAACCGCATCAAAGGCGGCAACCGCCGTAAATGAAGTCAAAGTCATTAATCCATAAAAGAGAAGTCCGGAAGAGAATCCGGCTAAAGTTGCAAATTCCGGATCAAAACTACTGACTTTTAATTCTTTGAAAAATACCGCAACAAAGATCAAATTGATCAACAATATTATTAACATATAAAACAATGCTTTCGGTAATTCTACACCGAAAACCGTCATGTTATTTAACGGAATCATAATAACTTGCCCCATTAAGACTATATCTGTATCGAGATGAACATTGCGAGCAAATGTACTGATTAAAATAACGGCTAACGAGAAAAACAAAGGAAAAATAATTCCTACTGCATCATCATTTTTGACTAAGCGAGTTTTAGATAATAAACCAATTGCATAAACTGTAAAAACACCGAAGATGCCGGCTCCGATCAATAATAACGGCGAATTCAAATCTTTAGTTACAAAATATGCCAACACGATACCGAGCAATATTGAATGTGAAAGTGCATCTGTCAGCATAGATAATTTATTTAGAACCAAAAAACAACCGAGAATTGAACAAGCGATTCCGGTAACAATCAATGTTAATAACATTTGTTGATTGTAATTGAGAAAATCTGAAATTTTAGTCAATAAGAGATTTTGATAAATCATTTATATATTTTCTCCTTCGCAGCCAATTAGCGAGTAAGCCTTTGGGTGAAATAAACATTGAAATAAAAGCCAAGCCGGACATCACCACAATTATACATGGTCCGGTCGACATTCCGGCATAAACACTTGAAATATAGGTGCCGACAAAAGCCGAAAGACTGCCGACAATGGCGGCAATAATTAAGACATGACTGAAACGATTGCTCCATTGTAAAGCCGTGATTCCCGGTACAATTAAAAATGAAGAAATCAAAATTGCACCGACTAATTTCAGCCCGGTAGCAATAACACTCATTGTAATTAACACCAGCAAAACGTACATAACTGTTGAATTAAGACCGATCGATTTTGCATAAACTTCATCGAAAACAAATATTTTAAATTCTTTGTAAAACAGAAAAAGGATTAGTAGTGAAGGTATCGCAACAGCCAGGATTAATTGAACATCAATTGTTCTGATAAAAGCGGCTTGGCCAAAAATATAGTTGCTCAAACCGCCTTGTGGCACTTTACCATAAATAGGATGTCCTTGAATAAAGCTTTTGAGAACCATACCGAGACCGAAAAAAGCCGAGAGAATTACAGCTAAAACTGCATCAAGGTTTAATTTGGAATTTTTATCAATAAACTGAATGATAATAAAAGCCAGAGTGCCCGAAATAATTGCCCCGATCATTAAAGAAACCGAATCCAAGCTCATGCCGATCATAAAAGCTATAATAATTCCCGGATAAGATGAATGGCCAATTGCATCTCCTATCAAAGATTGTCCTTTTAAGACCGTGATTGTACCAACCATTCCCGCAACTGTAGCTAAAATCATCGTACCCAGACAAACTACAATAAATGTATAACTGCTTAAGATTTCAAAATCTAAGCCGATTGCATTGAGCAGATTGGCAAAATTTAAACTGAATATTTTATTTAGAAAAACACTAAGCATTTATTTTAAATCCTCCGCCCATATCAGCAGCATCAAGATTTGCTTGGGTTAATGTTTCAGACATTTTGCCCTGGGCTATGATTCTCTTATTGAGAATGACCAAATGATCAAAATAGTCAGCTAAAGTATTCAAATCATGATGGATAACAATCGATGTTTTGCCTTCCTTTTGTGAGTCTTTCAAAAAATCGATAATAACTTTTTCCGTATTTTTATCGACACCGGCAAGCGGTTCATCCATGAAATATATTTCTGCATTTTGCGCAATTGCCCTGGCAATAAAAACTCTTTGTTTCTGACCGCCGGACAATTGCGAAATCTGACGTTTGGCATAATCTTGCATTCCCATCTTATGCAACGCATTTCTTGCAGTTTCTATATCCTTCTTTTTAGGTCTTTTGATCCAGCCAAGATGGACATAACGCCCCATCAAAACCACATCCAAAGCTGTTGTCGGAAAATCCCAATTTACACTGTTTGACTGGGGGATATAGGCAATTTTTTTATGGACTTGTTTAACACTTTTGCCCATAATTTCAACAGTTCCGGACAAAGTTTTTTGCAAACCGAGAATGCCTTTCAGCAAGGTTGACTTGCCTGCACCATTCGGACCGATAATTGCCGTCCTCGAGTTCTCGATAATATTGACATCGTTATCCCATAAGACAGGTTTATCGTGATAGGCCATCGTCAAATCTTCAACTTTGACAATTATATTCTTTGACATATTTCCCACTTTTACTTTAAATTCTCTACAATTAAATCCACATTATGGGTGAACATATCAATAAAGTTATCACCCGGTTGACCTTCCGGAGCCAAAGAGTCGGAAAACAATTCCTGACCTTCACCACTCACTACTTTTACATCAAAACCTTGGGCCGCCGCTGCTTCTTTCAACTTTTCCATACGGGCCGGATCGGTCGTCGTTTCTGCAAATACTGCTTTAATTTCTTTCTCTACTATGAAATCTACGGTGTTTTGAATATCTTTGTTTGCAACTTCAGAATCGGTACTTATGCCTTGAGGTGCCATAACAGGAATATCGAAAGAACGTGAAAAGTAATTGAATGCATCATGCGGTGTAATTAAATAACGTGAATCTTCCGGGATCGAATCAAGTTTCTCTTTAGATTCTTCAAATAATACTTCTAACTGTTCATTGTATTCTTCCGCATTCTTTGCGACTGTATCGGCTGCATCCGGTAATAATTGACTCAAATAATCTGCGGTATTAGTAACAGCAAGTTGATACAATTCAAGATCAAACCAAAAGTGAGGATCAATAATTAAATCACCATCTTGATCCATTGCCCCAACACGATCAGCAGGGAAATCCTTCGCTAAAGCGTATCCGTAATTTTCCAGAACATCTACCATCTTCCCTTCGAAATGCAGTCCGTGATAAATGACCAAATCGGCATCTGTAATTTTTTGCAAATCTTGCGGTTTCGGTTCATATAGATGCGGATCGTCACCCGCAGGAATAATCATATCAATATTTACAAAATCTTCCGCCAGAACTTTTACGATATCTGCAACAAAAGTTGTCGTTCCGGTAATAGTTGGCTTATCGCTGCCGGTATAAGCTTCAATTGCATTCTCGAATTCTGTTTCAATATCTTTAATCTCTACATTTTCTTTTTCTGCATCTTCAGTGCCTGCATTTTCATCTTTCACATCTTCTGTATCAACCTCTTCAATTTCCAGATCTTTTGCCTTTGAATCTTCAGAAGTTGTTTCATTTGAATTTGTTCCGCATGAACTGACTAACAATACCAAAGCCATTAATAATGACACTAATAAACTGATTTTTTTCATTGTTTTTTCTCCATTCTTCGCTTATATAATCAATTGTTTGTTATTTGTTTCTCTCATTTTATTTAACAGCTTTTTACTTAGACTCTGGTTTTGGAAGGAAAATATCGTAAAACTTGAAAATATTATCTTTATCAAAACTGCTTTCGCAAACATAAAAAACTGGTTAGGCACACCTTACATCTCCTATTTAACATCAGTTAGGTGCGGCTAACAAATTTGAAAGCAAATTTCATGCAAACCGCTATATTATATGGGAATTATTCGAATATTATTTAGATAATTAGTAAAAACAACTCTTGATTAATGTTGGTATTATATATTTCAAAATCTGCATAAGTCATTTAAGTATATTTAATTACGGAATTTCACTGATTACTGATTATTACCTGGAAAAAAGCAGAAGTAAATTAAGCATTCACTACACCTTACACTTTTGTATTTATTTCTATTCTTTATAATATGATTGGTCTCATTATGACTTCGCATAATAAGACCAATAAAACGATAACTTTTCAATTATTATGGGTGTCTCTAATTGTCGCAATTATAACCGCTGTAGTATTTATTTCTGCATTGTTTGGCATAGGGACAACCGGTGCAGGCTGTACCTTGCTTTTTCCTACGCCTTGCTAAATACCATATTATACCTGCAACAATGGCAAGTATTATCAGGACAACAACAATGTTTTCTATCATAATAAAATCCTATATAAATCCTCTTATTCTGAATTTAGTTACTTGCGCCGGACAGAGCATACTCGGCTTTCAGCTTTTTGTTGGTGTTCCTAATGAGACCAATCACAATAGCAACCATAGCAACTATTGCAATCAATCCGCCAATTGCAGCGCCAATGTGAAGATCTCCGCCGGTCACAATTGTACCGATGGTATAAACCAAGTATGCTACAGCATAACCGGTACCAAGCTGGAGGGCGACACCACCCCAAAACCATTTAGCACTCCTCATCTCGGAATTCATAGCCCCCATAGCAGCAAAACAAGGAGGAGTATAAAGGTTAAACATCAGATAAGCGAGAGCTGCAACCTTTGTAATTGCCATAATACCTGCAACTTCCATGCCTGCACCTTCCATTAGGGCAAACTCTTCGGCATCGATCAGGTTCTCAAGTCCAACGAAGGTAACTGCAAGAGTACCTACAACATTTTCTTTCGCAATAAGACCGGTAACAGCTGCTGCGGCAAGTTGCCAAGACATAACACCTACGATCGGAAATAGTATGTATGCAAAGGGTGATGCGATGGAAGCAAGAATAGATTGATCTGCCGACTCAACAACTTGGAAACTCCATGTGAAAGTTTGCATCAGCTGTACTGCCAGGTTGCAAAGCAAGATAATCGTAGCAGCCTTAACGATAAAAGCCCAGCCACGCAAACACATAGACTTGAAAGCGCCCCAAAGGGAAGGAGCCTTGTATTCGGGGAGTTCTATGATAAAGAAAGATTTTCTTGCTTTATAGCCGACAATCTTGTTCACCAGAAGTGCGCCGAGGAAAATAAGTAAAATACCGGTAAAGTACATCAAAGTACTCACCCAGCCTGCATCATCGAAGAATGCTCCGGCAAAGAGAGCAATAACGGGAACCTTCGCTCCACAAGGAACAAACGGGGCAAGCATAGCGGTCATTCTTCTTTCGCGTTCGTTACGGATGGTACGGCTTGCCATAATACCGGGAATTGCACAACCGATGCTGATGACGAAAGGAATTACCGACTTGCCGGATAATCCAACCCTCTTGAAGATGGGATCAAGTACAACGGCAACACGGGACATGTAACCACAGTCTTCAAGCAAAGCAATCAGGAAGTACATAACCATAATAAGAGGTAAGAAACCGACAACGGCAATTACACCGCCAATAATGCCGTCAACAAGAATAGTCGAAAGAAGCGGGCTTGCATCTGCAAGAAGATCGCCTACCCATTCTTGGAATGTTTCCAGCCAACCCACAAGCAAATCGGCAATAGGAGTGCCTACCCAAACCTGCGATATTTGAAATACCAGAAACATCACAACTGCAAAGATCGGAATACCGAGCCACTTATTTGTAAGCACCGCATCAATCTTATCATTGATGTTCTTTTCCTTGGTTAAAACCTTACGGGTCTCAACGGCATTTACAATATTATTGACAAATTCGAAACGCTTACGGTCAGCAGCTTCAACTATATCTTTATCAGTCAAATCAATATCACCTTGCACATAAGGAGCCTTTTGAACATTGTTTACATGTGCTAAAGCAGCTTCAACAACAGTATCAAGACCTGTGCCGGAAGTAGCAACCGTGTTAATAACCGGACATCCAAGCTTATCAGACAAAGCTTTTACGTCAATTTTTGTACCTTTCTTTTCGTTAATATCGCTCTTATTCAAAGCAACAACCATAGGAATTTCCAGCTCTAAAAGCTGGGTAGTAAAAAAAAGACTGCGACTTAGATTGGTAGCATCTACAATGTTGATAATAACATCAGGATTTTCTTTCTTTACATAAGAACTGGTAATGCTCTCTTCACTGGTGAAAGGAGACATGGAGTATGCACCGGGAAGGTCAACAGCAAAAATCGACTGCTCACTCTTTACATAAATCTTTTTAATTGGGTGTTCTTTTTTGTCTAAAGTTACTCCTGCCCAGTTACCTACTTTCTCACTACGACCTGTCAATGCATTATACATTGTGGTTTTGCCTGAATTCGGATTACCTGTTAAAGCAATTCTCATGGATTTCCTCCTTTATTCTTTCTTACACATTATTACTTCACAATTTACTGCTTGATACTGCTTCACAATCAAGATTATAAATTTCCGGTTAGCAGTTACTAACCCGGGTCTAAAAAAAAGCTGCTTGAACATTTATCGCCACTTAAATTCTAATAGCTTCAGCTAAGTGATTGTCAATGTTATAGCGAGCATCCTTAATAGAAACTGTACAGCCGCTTTTGCGATGAGCAACTACTGTAATTGCTTCACCGACGTAGCATCCAAGAGAAAACAGAAACGCATTCAACTCTTCGTCATTAGTATTAATCTGGCGGATGGTATATTCTCTACCTTCAACAGCACTTTTTAACGTCATAAATGGCCTCAAAAGTATTCTCTAAAATTATTTCAACATATAAACCGTGTTCAATTAATAACTATCGCCTTATATGATAAAACATTTGTTAGCACAAGCTAACTTTAGTTATATTATTCTTTATTCTTACATTTGTCAACAGAATTTTTGAAAAGTGGATTGAACATATAGTAATATATTCAATATCTTATAACGAATATTCTTTCAAGATAATCTTCTATTTCTGTAATAAAACCAAATCTAAAATTAATATAGTACATAAATTTATTGAAAATTAGATTGATTTTCTAGTTAGCCTATGCTAACATATAAGACAGATAGAGATATCTATTATAATTTCTCTCCTTACCTTACACAGATAAAGAGCTCTCCATCAAGGGCTCTTTATTGCTATAACGAAAAAAAGTAGTGCAGGCAGAATATAATGCATGATAAAATCCAAGGCAAATCCTATCTGAGATAATATTCTCTCAAAAACCAGTATCTCAAATTCTTGTGTGTTCTTTGGTGCTTTTTAAAAAGAATAAAGAAGATGGCTCAGAAAAATAATTTAATATTTGTTTTGTACTCTGAAAGAAATAAATGCCATTTTTCATACTTGAATTGATTACGATATTTACAAGTGATTTCCCAGTCTCAACGCCCAAATAAGATATGTCTTACTTCCATAACATCCTCAGTAACAACATAAAAGAAGAAATCACAATTTATAGTTTTTCATGTTCTTTGATACATTCTTTTACTCGGCTAAAAACTTCATCCGCTGTATAGCGTTCTCTTTTGTATCATCGGATTCGTCGTATCCGTCGTAAGGAGCATCAGGATTAGGAACTCTTTTGGAAAAAAGTGAACAAACTTTATCAACATGGGCAAAAGCAAAATCCAAATCATCAGTATAGCCTGTATGACCTGTTATAACTTTTATATCTTGTTGTTTTTCTTTTATTATTGTTGCTAAACGGGCAAGAGATTGCACCGATAATTTGTTGTCCTCTGCCAGAGTGCCTATAAAACTGTAACCTCCATCAGCTCCAAGCCAAATTGTATCGCCCGTAAACAAGTACTTATCATCAATCAAATAGACCAGATGTCCCCATGTATGTCCGGGAACAAGTATGCACTCAATTTTAATATCGTAAACATAAAAGATTTGTCCATCTTGCAGAAGTATTTTCTTGTTATTTGTTTTAACTTTAGGAAGCCGGTATAAACCTCGGAAAACCTTTCTGCGTACCTCGCCTGTAAGATATCTGTTTTCTATTTCACCGATATAAATTGTGGCATGCTCAAACAAAAGTTCACTGTCGTTTTCCAGTGCTCCCATATGGTCAGTATCCTGATGTGTGATTAAAATATGATCAATGTCTTTAGGATCGATATTGAGCCACGACATTTTTTCTTTCAGACGGTCATAATTATAGCCGGCATCAATCATGATGGTTTTTCCATTTTTCGTATAAAAAAAGATATTGGCAACCCATTCTCTGAGAGAAGCCACATGTTCGTCTATAAATCCTGTATTCAAGGGCTTGAATATCTCCTTGCCCCTATATATTCTGCTCATGATCTTCTTTTGAAAATTAGTAGATCTTTTTGACATAATTGTTTTCCTTAATATGTACAAATATCATATGGTCTCGCTACTCTGTCCCGGATCGTAAGATGTGAAACATTTTTTGTTTTCTTCAGCATATATCTAACGAAACAGAGACCTTACTATACAAAATTACACTTAATTTCTCATAAGTAACTAAATAGAAATCTTTGCCCAATTATCTTTGGCTTTATTCAGCATCAACAAGTGCCCTCCCATCTTCCATATATTTCCCAAGGTTAAGGCACCTAATGCTATGGCATTTACAAGCGCATGGTTACCGAAGACGTTAACAAGACTGAAAAGCAAGCCGCCTACCGGCATGGAAAACACCCAGCACCAACGAGGATAAGGGCTAAAGCCTTTGGCGATGGCTCTTATGTGGGCATAAACTGCTATAAGCCAGAATACAAAAAATGCTATATAGAGGGGTAAAGAAAAATAACATACAAATTTTATGGAAACGGCCAGAGCAGTCCCGGGAGCAGCCGCTGTCATATACTTATAAAAAAAGGCGGAAGCCAGGGAAGACATATGGACACCGGAACCGCCCAAAGCTAAACAACCAAGCATTCCTACTCCATACAATTTGGCATATTGCCGAGAATAGGGTTTAATCAGTTTATAGATGCCGAAATGGCCAAAGACAGAAACAGGTGCACCGACCAATCCCAAAATAGCCGACCAGAACATCCTCCGGTCAGACATTGCAAGATACTGAGAAACCAGTCCTTCTATCCCTGTGAGATTCATATCCCTGACACCCCAACCTGCAAGCAAGTCACCTGCAAGGTTGATGAAAGCTCCCACAATACCTATCTTCAGCAAAAGAGTAACTCTATCCCAATTTATATCTTCTTTGATTATAATTTCTTGCATCATAATCTCCCCTTATTTTTGTCACTTCATTTCATATAGTAGACAATTACGTATTTCTGTTTTTGTCCGGCTCATAATTCCCTCTTGTTTTCTTTGAATCTTCTCAGATATGATTTGCAGCTCTTCTAAGCAATAAAGTTCTCATCTCTGCCTCGCATGAACGATTTCATAATGTTGCTGAACAAACCGGAATCTTGAAGCTTTTCAATTATTTCTCTTTGCGGAAAATCAATAAGCTGAGCTTCTGTGTCTTCATAAAGAGTAATTTTTCCGTTTTTATCAAATAGTTCACGTCCGGGAATGTTGCCGTCTTTGATAAAGGCAATCCAGTCATTTTGTAAAATTTCCATTTGCGCTAGATTCTTTTCTGTTACGGTCATATCGATATCATGGAGCGTACCAAAAATAAACGGAAACTCAGCACAGTGATATGCGCCGCGTAAGCCGTTCCAGATGTTTGGTACGAAATTCATGCGGTATCCATAACATGGAGCTGACTTGGAATATAGCTTCATCTCACGCAGAGCGTTAACGTGAAAAAACATTTCCATCATTTTGAATTGTACCTTGATGATGTCTTTGTATTTTTTGCGTAATTCTTCTGCTAAGTACAATCCTTCTTGCCCATATTTTTTCAAAATTTGCTCACTGAAGTTTGTTTCCTTGGTTGTAATTCCTAATCCCCTGTACCACGATTTATTATTTATCATCTCTAATTCGTCTTCCGTCGTTCCAAGCAGAACAGGCTTGGGAGAAAATTCAGCTTTCTCCATCAAGATTCTTGCATCATCTTTGAGTAGTACACCGTCAATGACAGGCGAGGCTAAAAGCTCAAGCGGCATTTTCAGTTTGAGTAGTTTTTTTGTAGAAAGAGAAAGCAATTCTTCCGTGCTCGACAAGTGATTTTTTGTCAAAAAACCTTTCGCAATTTTTTCTGCCGTTTCTAATGTCATGCATTCATTTGCACCGGCAGAGCACACGATGAGTTGATCAAAACATTTTGAACTTTCTTCACTCATCATGTGAGTTGATACTGAAAGTCCGCCTGCAGACTGCCCCATTAACGTAATATTGGCCGTATCTCCGCCAAATTCCCCAATATTGCGGCGAACCCATTTGAGGGCACATTGTTGATCAAAAAAACCGCGATTGACGGAGAGTTTTCCATTAATCATAACAGGGATAAAGCCTTCAACACCCAGGCGATAATTGAGTGTTACAACAACAATGCCTTTAGCAGCCAGATACCTGCCGTTATAGAGAGGTGTCGTTCCGGAGCCGTAAGTAAAACCGCCGCCGTGAATAAAAACCAACACCGGTTTTTTGCCTTGAGTGTTATTTGTCCAGATATTGAGCACAAAAGCATTCTCGGATGTTTTGTCAGTATCTGTTAAAATTTCCTTGCGCATCATCGGGTTTTTCAGAAATACGTTAATCAGAGGCGGCACTTTATTCTGAGGGAAGCACATTCCCTGCCCCGAATTGACCGGATCGTTTTGATAACTTTCGATCATTGTCGGCATACCGAAGTGTTCTGCTGTCGCATAAGGAATACCAAGAAAGCTTTGAACATTGATTTCATTTACTTTTTCGTTTTCATAAATAAAGGTTCCTAATTTCAATTGTTTTGTATTCTTCATGTAATCCTCTCTTTTCTACTCGACCAATTGCAAAGTTCTGAGCATTGTTGCGATTATTAAATCTTCCGTACTGAGTCTACTCGCCCAACTGCAAAGTTCTGAGTCTGCGATAAAGGCTGCACGGATCCTTGATCAAGTCTTCCGGAGACCCGGATTCTACAACCTTGCCGTCGGTCAGACCGACAAGATGATCTGCTTCTTCTATAGTGCGCATACGATGGGCAATCATCAGGACTGTTTTGCCACGGATTAAAGCACTGAGACCTGCCTGGATTTTACTTTCATTTTCTACATCCAGAGAAGCTGTAGCTTCGTCCAGAAGTAATATCGGTGTATTCTTCAGCAAAGCCCTGGCAATCGAAATTCTCTGGCGTTCACCACCGGACAAGCGTGCACCGTTTTCCCCGATCATTGTCTGATAACCATCCGGCAGGCGGCGAACAAATTCATCACAATGAGCTAAACGGGCCGCCTCCATGACTTCTTCTTCGGTCGCATTTTTCCGACCCAGCTTGATATTTTCATACACGGTATTATCAAATAAGATTACATCTTGAAATACCATGGATAAATGGGTCATAATCGTTTCCGGATCAATTTCTTTCAGATCATGTCCGCCGATTCTGACAGATCCTTCTGTCGGATCATAAAATCTGGCAGCCAGTTTGGCAGCCGTACTTTTTCCACATCCGGAAGGTCCGATCAAAGCCGTGATTTCGCCTTGTTTAGCCGTAAAGCTGACATTGTGCAAAACAGGAGTGTCTTCTAAATATTCAAAGCTGACATGATCAAATTCGATATCAAAACGGTCAAATTGAACGTCAGTTCGTCCGATCATTTCATCACTGTTCTCCAGTTCCCGGGTTCTCTCTAAAGGGGCAGAACCATAGTAAAGATAAGACAAGTTATAGACCACAGAACCGACCGGATCATAAATCCGAGCCGCTACAACAAGGTACATCAAAAATTTCAACAAGGACAAAGAACCTTGCTCAAACAGCATCGTACCGACAATTACCGTAGTAGCAAAACCCAGCTTCAACAAGCTTTGTCCGCCGTTAACGAAAATAGACATGGCTATTTCAGAAGCTTTATGCATGTCTTCTTCCTCTTTTAAGAGGGCTCTGTATTCTTTCAGATAACTCTCCGTGCGGTTGTTGGCATGGATGTCAGCCATATGCTCAATATTTTCTTGGGTTTGATCGGACACCCGACGCTTTGTTTCAAAATGTATCCGAAGATGCTTTTTTTGGAAATGAGAACTAAGTAAAGTAACAATGAGTACAACCGGCATTATCCAGCATACAGCCAGCCCTATGCGCCAATCCCAAATAATGACTCCGATCGCGGTAACAATGGTGGAAATTACAGCCCCGACCATCTGAGGAACAGCGTGAGATTGTAATCCTTCCAGAATATTGATGTCCTCCATCATAGTATTTGTGATATCGCTTAAGTCTTTGTTACTGAAAAAAGACAGCGGTAATTTACGCAGTTTTTCTGCCAGACGAATCCGGCGTTCCTCGCTTTCTTCATAAGTGGATACAAAAACGGCTGTATATTGTTTGTAGTAAAAGAATCCTGAGACTAACAGAGATACAATTGTGATAATGATATAGGCGGTATAGCGAAAAACAACTTCTTGCCCCGTTTCAATCTGCGGTAATACATCTTCCAGAAAATGGTAAACCAAAGACATCGGCACCATCAGCGAAATAAAATAGAGTGCATTATATATTGATCCCTTTGCTAAGCCTTGGGCAGACTTACGACCCATTGCAAGATGTTTTTGTAAATAATTAATCATGATATTATCCCTTCTTAATTTTTCTGCCAGCGCGGAATCAAATCAGACCCGCCATGTTGCCGCAGTATTGAAGTCTTCCCACATACCGGCATAAACGCCGCCTTGCTCGATTAAAGCTTGATGTGTACCTGCTTCAACAATTTTTCCTGCTTCCATGACCATAATACGATCTGCATCGACGACGGAACTTAACCGGTGAGCAATCATCAATGTTGTTTTATCAGCCATTAATCTGCGAAAAGCGGCTTGAATCAGCCGTTCATTTTCCGGATCGGCAAAGGCAGTTGCTTCATCTAAAACTAAGATCGGTGCATTTTTGAGAAAGGCTCTGGCCAGCAAAAGTCGCTGCTCTTCTCCACCGGACAGAAAGACTCCTTTACCTCCTACAACTGTGTGCAGTCCTTTCGGCAATTTTTCAACTACGTCCAGACATTGTGCTTGATAACAAGCCTTCAACACTTCTTGTTCCGTAGCATGCGGTCTGGGTTTTCTTATATTTTCAAAGACCGATTCTTTAAAAAGAGATTGATTTTGAAAAACAAAAGAAATCTGATTCATCAAGGCTTCTCTGCTAAACTCTTGTACCGGAATTCCGCCAATACTGATCAAACCTTGTTGCGGATCATAAAAACGAGGCAATAAGGAAGCCAAGCTACTTTTTCCGCCGCCGGATTCTCCTACCAGAGCTACAAATTTGCCTTGGGGAATGTCAAAAGATACTTGGGAAACAACGTCCCGTTCCGTATTGGGATAATGAAAAGAAACATTTTCATAACGTACTGTATGCTCTGCTGCTTCTCCCAGATTACCGTAGGACATCGGTTCATGAACAAAGAGACTTTCTATCCTGTTCACTACTTCTGTTGCTTGCATAGTTCCTTGACCAATGGACATTATTTTGATGACTTGCGTGGCACTATAGCCGGTAAACAATACATAAAAAACCAAATTGCAAATAATTTCAATCGGATTGGAATCTCGATTGATCATAACAATAGCAAAGGGAATCAATAAATATACTGCGGCCCGAACCATTGTGTTGGCTAAAAGCATCCATTTTTAGGCCATGTAAGTGTATTCTAAAGAAAAACGCGAATAGTTTTTTATGGCTTCTCGAAACGCTCTAAACGAATGAATAGTTTGTTGAAAAACTTTAACTACAGGAATTCCCCTGACATATTCTACGGCAGATGCGTTCATCTGCTCTTGAGCAGTCATATAATTGTGAACACAGTCGCGATTTTTGCCCGAGTACATAGGAAAAATCAAGAATACCGCTGCAATGAGCGTAAACAGAGAAGTTAACCCCATCCGCCAATCATAAGAAAAGAATATTATCAGCATCACGACCGGAAAAATTGCTACAGCCGCCAGGTCAGGAGTATTATGGGCAACCATGTTATGGGTCAAACCGGCATTGTCATCAATCGTCTTTCTCAATTTACCTGACGCTTGTTCTTTGAAAAAGCCCAGGGGCATCTCCATAAAACGCTGCATCGACTTACTACGGATACCGCTTTCAATACGAAAAGCCACCAGATGAGACAAGCTCAAAGATATAAAATATAGCAAAACACTTATCACAAAGAAGATAACAACAAGCCAAGCCATACTGATAATACGATTTATATCAGGAGCTTCTTGCAAGATATTGTTGATAATTTGATGGATATAGGTGTAGGGAATAATACCTGCAACTGTACTTAAGACCGCTGCAATCATGGAAACCCAAATGAGCGGGCGCCAGCGCCCAGCATAGTCCAGTAAAATATTCCAAGTTTCTTTTGCTGTTCGATTTTGTTCTTGACTTTGATCTTTTTGCTCTTGTTTTTGTTTTTGTTCTTGTTGCTCTTGATTTCGTCCTTTTTGTATAGCTGTTGAAGTTTTTGTTTTCATTCTTTACTCCATCTCTTTTAAAAATTCTGCCGTATATATACCTTTTGTTCGTTTGCTTTGCATGACATAAATAATCAAGTAACTGACTAAACCACTAACTACCACTGCGGGATAAACCCAAGGTGCTACGTAAAAATCAAACCAACCGATATATTTGGTCATTATTTGTTTAAAAATGATCTTCAATATAAATTTACAAGCGGGGATACTAATCAAGAAAGAAAAGATTACCGTCAGTCCGGTCGTCACATGATACAGGTTATTGATTTCGCTGTTTTCGTAACCTAATATTTTGAGCATGGCGATCGACTGTTGATTGCGTTCCACTACCTGTTTTGAAAGTACGTAGATTAATACAAAAAACAAGATCACAGAAAAAACGGCCATCACCTTGAAAACTTGTCCCATCGAGTCCATGAGTTGATCTAAAGCAAAAGTCAAATCTCCTTCTGTACGGATTGATGCAACGAAAATATCTTCCAGGTCATCGAGTTTATGGTCGGTGAAATAGCCGGTAAAATATGTGTCATCACAATCAAAAATCGTCCGAAAATCATCTAAAGAAATAAATATGGTAAAACCGGCAGGATAATAAACCGTATCGCCCAATTCAAAACTATAAGTATCATCCGTATATTTTTTACTTAGTACCAGCTGTTCTCCCTTTTCAATCTCGTATTTACTAGTTAAACCATTGGAAAAGATTGCCTCTCCGGTCTGTAGTCCTTGGCTGGCCACAGGTAAAAACTTAGAACCATCTTCTATGCCTAACACCTGAACTGTTCCTTCACCTAATTCCAAACTTTGAACCGCAAATTTCTCTGCTTGTTCATCTGCTGTTTCTACCGGCATACGTAAAATATATTGATAGGCACAGATTTGATTATCTAAAACCTCTTGCTGATGATTCTCAAGTAAAGGCGGTAACATCAGACCGGCACTCATCAGTAGAGAACCCAGAAGAATACCTACGAGCAAAACCAGATAGGCCGATGCATTTTGAAAAATAATTCTCAACCGGAAACGGGTAAAAAATGATAATTTGCCTAAATGAATAGCATACTTCTGTTTACGTCTGCTCAAATCATTGTGCAAAAACTTTTGTATAGGCAAGGATAGCAAAGCCGGTAAAAATCCGTAGATAATCAGTAAGATAATAAGAACGGGAACAAGCGTAGTCAAGACGAAAGCTTCTGCATTCCATAAGACCGGAGCAGGAATCAGCGAATAACTTTTAGTATAGATATAAATGAAAGCATCTTTCATAAGGGTATATCCCAGCACATTACCGATAAGTGCACCCATAAGAGTTACCAGTAAAGGCAAGAGCGAATAATGGCAGATCAACTCACCGTTAGTATAACCTAAAGCACGTAAGCTTCCGATGGATTTCGCTTCCAGTTCAATGGTACTTCGCATCACAACAACGTATAAGAAAGCAATAATGACAATTGTGATGTAAAAGAAAACCATCATAAAAACCCGATCATTGCCAAAATCTTCACCTGCGAAGCAAATTGCCTGATTATCTGCCCGACGGACAAAGTCTTTGATCAAATCATGTTCTTTGACAATATCAAGAATCTTATCAGCAAAATCATTCTTTTCTTCAGGCGTCAAATCCGGATCATGATTTTTCCAAGCATACGTGTAGTGCAGATCGTTGTATTCTAATACATCAAAAGCTTTTTGGTTTACTCCTGCTATGCCAAAACGTATGTTGTCAAACAAACCGTCCGCATTATTCTTAAACAAAGAACTGTAATCCGAGAATGCTACAATGCCGGAAACCCAAAAAGCTTTTGCGCCAAGTTTAACATTAGAACCGACCTCGTATCCGTTATTGCCTGCAAACAAACGCTCCAGAACAATTTCTTCATCAGTTTCGGGCATAGCTCCTTCCAATAAAGCAATCCGATTAATTTCTTCTCGAACAGGGTAAATGCGAAGAACACGGTTTTCTTTTATCTCCAAATCTTTGTTAAACAAGGTAAAGATCGAAAGTTTTTCTTTTTTTAACACTTCAGCGAGCGGATCAGACATTTCTTTAAGCAATTCAAAATGTCCATCTTCAATGTTATATTCCTCAAAAGTATTGTCATAACCAATCCTCAAAGAATGTTCAGCAACTAAAAAACCGGACGCCAAGCTAATCGAAAGAACAAGGAACAACAAAACGGCAACCATTTTACCGGCGTTACCGGTCAACATCCTGGGTATGCGTTTATTTAAAGGATTTTTCATAAATACTTTTTGCTCCGTTTTTACTTATCAGCAAAAGAAAAACTGTTCTCAACTGTTTGGTCGTTACCAAGCAATCTCAGCTGCTTTTTGTTTGTTCGTATTATTTTCATTACTACGTATTGCACCATCATGCAGGCGGATAATTTGGTCCGCCATCCTCTGAATGGCCTCATTGTGAGTCACAATCATAATGGTACATTCGTATTTTTGATTAACTTTTTCCAGAAGTGCCAAAATTTCTCTGGATGTCTTATAGTCCAAGGCCCCGGTGGGTTCATCACAAAGAAGCAGATCGGGATTTTTTATTACGGCACGACCGATAGCAGTACGTTGCTGCTCACCTCCGGATAATTGAGAAGGCAGCTGGTCCTGTCTGTCCCAAAGACCCAGAGTATAAAGTAAGTCATTGACATCCAATGGTTTATCACTCAGATAAGCACCACTTTCGATATTCTCCTTTAAGGTCAGATTGGGAATAAGATTATATGATTGGAAGACATAGCCCAGTCGTTTGCGACGATAGCATCCTAAGGTTTTTTCGCTATGTCCGCTGATTTCAATTCCATCGAAATAAAAAGAACCTCTGTCGGGTATCTCGATTCCGCCAATAATATTCAGCAAGGTGGATTTGCCCGAGCCTGACGGTCCGAGCAAAGTACAAATTTTTCCTCGCTCTACTTGGAAAGAAATATTTTTCAAGACATCTATAGTATGAGTTCCGATATGAAACGATTTCGAAATATTCTTTACTTCAAGTAACATCCTGCTTCATTCTCCTCTCTATCCTTTTTAAAACATAGGATAAATCCAATATGCAAATATACAAAAAGTTAGCTTCTGTTAACTAATGTTAGGCAAGCCTTACATTACACCAATTTCTTCTTTTTTGCAAGACTAATAAAAAAAAGAATTTGCTGCAGAAAATCTATTCTGATACAATACTTGTTGTTAGCTTAGGCTAACTCCATTGTACTCCTTGCAATCGTTCGGTCAAGGGGCAAGTGTATATAAATTTTTCAAGATATATGTATTGATTAATACAGTATTTAAAACTTAAACTCATTGGAAATTTGAGAAATCAAGAGTAATTTTTTGAAAAGGAGAAAAACATGCCTAAAACAAAGAAAGAAGAAAAACAAGCAATCATACCGGAAAATAAACAATTTACTGCACGGGACGCTATCCAAATCGGTCTTCATGCAGCATTATTATTTTTCCTTAGCGGCTTAGTTGGCAGTATCGGGTTTGTTCCTGTTTTATATCCTGCTGCTCCATTTGTAATTGCAATCGTCTGTGGTCCTGTATTTTTCCTTTTTTTAAACAAGGTCAGACATTTTGGCATGATCACTGCTGTCGGTACTTTGCAAGGTGCTTTTCTGGCAATCACAGGACACGGAATTTATTCACTTCTAGCGGCTTTCATACTAGGTCTAATTGCTGATATTCTCTGCCGAATGGGAAATTACCGTAGCTTTAAGCACTCTCTTTTCGGCTATGCCTTCTATGCTGTTATCATGGCTACCTCTTATTTTCCGATGATCTTTTCGGCAGACACATTTTATGCCAATATCGCAAACTCCA
>DUOO01000030.1 GCA_012838795.1 Clostridiaceae bacterium
ACTCTCCAATACGAGGAATAACCTCAAGGTAAGGAACGGCGACACTCACACTACATGCTGACATTATCGCAGATTGTTTTTGTTCAATAAACTGTTAACAAGTGCAATAACATTATTCTAGGAGGTAAAGATGGAAACATCATATGTTTCATTTCCCGGTTTGGGTATATATTCATTACCGGTTGAACGAGTCGCTTTTTCTTTTAACATAGGCGATCGGGAAATCAATATATATTGGTATGGCATTATTATTGCCATGGCATTTTTAGTTTGTTTTTTGCTTGCAGTTAAGCAAGCACCGAAATATGGTATAAAAAGCGATCATATAGTAGATACTTTTCTTTGGGTTATGATTTTTGCGATCATCGGAGCAAGACTTTATTATGTGATTTTTTCATGGGATGAGTTTTCAGATAATTTAATAAAAATATTTCAGACCAGGCATGGCGGACTTGCCTTTTACGGAGGGCTGATCGGCGGTATTATTGCAGTGATTCTTACGGCAAAAACAAAGAAAATCAAATTGATTAATTTGATTGATTTTTTGGCGGTATATGTTCCTTTGGGTCACGCAATAGGTCGTTGGGGTAATTTCTTTAATCAAGAAGCGTTCGGAACCAATACGGATTTGCCTTGGGGTATGTACAGCGAACAAACATATCGATATCTTGCACAGTATGGCAATCAATATGCTCCATTATCTCCGGTTCATCCGACATTTTTATATGAAAGCATTGCGAATATTTTAATATTTGTGATTTTGTATCAAATCAGGAAAAATTCTAAAAAAAGCGGAGAAACAGCTGCTTGGTATTTTATTCTTTATGGATTAGTCAGATTTGGTATTGAAGGTTTGCGTACAGATTCATTATTCATCGGTAATACAAACATCCGTGTATCACAGGCACTTTCCTTATTATTCGTTTTATTCGGCATAGTGACACTCGTATTTATTACTCGACGTGCAAAGACGAAAAAATTAACGGCAGCCGGTGAAAATGACGATTCGGATATTTCAGCAGAGATTACAAGTGATTTTGTACCGCTTCAGAAGATTAGTTCATCAATGGAAGACAACATCGCAGACAAAACTTCAGACAATTAATAATAGTCCGGCTGAACAACAAATTTTTTATTATGAATAACCAAGCAATGATTTTAAAAGCAAATCTAAATGAGGAAAAAGAGTGCATAAACGACAACAATTAAAATCAAAATCTGAATCATATTTTAAGCTTTTAGATTATTGGCTGATTATCCCTGTTCTATTAATGACGATTATCGGGATTGTTGTCTTGAATTCCGTATTTAAAGCAGGATATGGGGCAGGCGAATACCCGGGCAATTTAATTAAACATATCGGTGCAATCATGATTGGTATTCTTTTGGCCTTATTGATTTCATTAGCGGATTTACCGGTTATTGGCTTGATTGGATATATTACTTACTTTATCAGTCTCGTTTTGCTTGTTATAGTTCATATTGACGGCTTCTCTATGTATGATCTGACCGGTGCCGACAGTTGGATTCGTTTTCCTATTTTCGGCACATTTCAGCCTTCAGAACTGGCAAAGGTCGGGATAGCAATGTTGCTAGGTACATATCTTGCTAAAATCAAAAAAGAAGAGATTAGTTTATGGCAAGGTTTGCTGTATATTGTTTGTATTTCCGGTATCCCGATGTTTCTGATTGCAATGGAACCGGACTTCGGTACCTTTTTTGTAATTTTATTCATGATTTTAGTGATGGTTTTTGTTTATGGTTTGAAATGGCGTTATATTCTTGCCGGCGGAATAACCGGAATTATTGCGATACCTCTTGCCTGGAATTATTATCTGGATGAATATCAAAAAAACAGAATCATGACTTTTCTTTTCCCCGGACACGACCCTAACTCGAATTATCATATTGAGCAATCTTTGAAAGCAGTAGCTTCCGGTGGTATTACGGGACGTGAAGGTAATATTGACATTCCGGTACCGGTAAAAGAATCGGACTTTATTTTTTCGGCAATTTCCGAATATACCGGTTTTATCGGAACTACTCTGCTTATTATTTTAATTGTAATTTTCCTGCTCAGAGCGATTTATGTTGCTATTAAAATGACTGAATTTGATTTAGCTTCTTCCTATATGATGATGGGTTTAATAGCTGTTCAGGGAATTCATTTTGTGGAAAATATCGGTATGAATGTCGGTGTTTTACCCATTACAGGTATACCTTTGCCATATATCAGCAGTGGCGGCAGTTCCATGGTTGTTAATTATTTTATGTTCGGCTTAATGCTGAATGTTTCGATCAATTATCAAATGATGCAACAAAACGATTTATAACTTTCTTCATAATTTCGAGATGTGAAAATTTTTATTACAGATCTTTAAAAAGCGAAGTGGATTTTAAGGTTAAGGTCCGGTTTCCGTTCATAATCTCGAGCTATGCAAATTAGGATCCACTGATCTGAAATTTTAGCTTGTTATATTCGAATCATATACGATCATGTGCCAAAAAAGCCGGCTCTGCGTATCGAACCCAATAGCGTACCCGCAGGAATGTAAATTTTGACACAACTGACATGTTTTCCGGATAATCTGTGCCAAAAAAGCCGGCTCTGTGTATCGAAACCAATAGCATACCCGCAGAAACGTAAATTTTGACACAACTGTTTCTCATTCAAAAATCGATCTGTGCTCAAAATAATGAGCAGATTTCATGGTTTATCAGATATAATCAAATAATACGGATAGTAATATGGATAATACACTCGAAAAATTGTATCAGGAATGGAAAAACGAAGAAAAGATAGCCCATATTCAAGGGTGGGATTTTTCACATATTGCTGATAGATATGTTGAAGAAGATAGTTTGCCGTGGAATTTTAAATCTGTCATTAAGAACTATTTAACTGATGAAATGCAACTATTAGACATGGAGACAGGTGGAGGAGAATTTTTACTTGGATTGAATCATCCCTATTCAAACACTTCTGCAATTGAAGGCTGGAAACCCAATGTTGAGTTTTGTAATAATAAATTATTACCTTTAGGTATAGATTTCAGGGAAGCTGATGGTGCAGATGTTTTACCATTTGATGAACAACAATTTGATATAGTTACTAATAGGCATGGCGATTATAATTGCTCAGAATTAAAAAGAATTTTAAAAACAAATGGATTATTTTTGACTCAACAAGTTGGTGCAGAAAATGATAGGGAATTGATCAAACTTTTACAACCCGAAATTAAAGAACCGGCTTATTCTAAACAATATTTAGGTATCAGAAATAAAGAGCTGGAAGAAAACGGATTTGAAATCTTAGAGAGTGATGAGGTTTTCCGACCAATCAAATTTTTTGATGTTGGTGCCTTGGTGTGGTTTGCTAAAATAATAGAATGGGAATTTCAGGGTTTCGAAGTGGATAAATATTTAGATAACCTATATAAAGCACAAGAAATTTTAGAAAGAGATGGAGCAATAGAAGGAAGAATTCATAGATATTATATAGCGGCAAGAAAATTAATTTAAAGCGAACATTTTATTACACCGGAGACAACCAATTTTCCCGGGACATACCAAGGACAATAGACATTTTTAGCGGAATAGGTGTAAAAACTTCAAGGAAAAAAATATGTTGTTGCTCGGATGGATTTCCCAAGAGATATTTTCAACTTATCCGGTTTTCGAAGTCGCTCTAGATAGAGGAATGTCAAGTGGTACAGATTTTCAAGAGACACCATGCACGTTACTTTCTGCGATATTTTCCTCTGATGTAGCTAAGGAATTAACCGAATCAATCAGTAAATCCAAGCCGAGAAGTGCTTTTATATCAAGTTTACTTGTCCTGTTGAGAATTTATTTATGAGATTTTTTGAAACAAAGAAGTTTAATGAGAGATATAAAGAACAAGATGCAATAATCTTTTATAGATAAAAACTTAGATAAAAACGATTAATTTGCCAATTCTTATTTTATGTCGCTAAAAAAATCACACCATGCATTATATTAAGTATGAAATCAATCTATTTAACCTTAATTGTGAGAAAATTGTGAGAATTTAAATTATGAGTGAATTAGAAATAATCTATAAAGCTTTATATTCCCATTACGGTGATCTCCATTGGTGGCCTGCCGACTCGGCTTTTGAGGTGATAGTCGGAGCAATTCTCACACAGAATACATCTTGGATAAATGTAGAAAAAGCACTCGAGCGGTTTGAGAGACAATTATCACCTGAGCGAATCTTGAATTTGCCCATAGAAGAACTTCAGGAAATCATCCGTCCTGCAGGCTTTTACAGACAAAAATCTCAGTATCTGAAAGCCGTTACCGAGTGGTTTATGAGCTATGACTGCGACCTTAGTTTAATAAAAAAGTGTTCTCTTACAGTCATCCGTTCCGAACTTTTACAGGTTAGGGGTGTAGGCAATGAAACGGCAGATTCGATTCTTCTCTATGCTTTCGATTTTCCCGCCTTTGTCGTGGATGCTTATACAATGAGGTTATTCAAGCGTTTTCCGATTAATGCCGGGAAGACTTATCAGGAAGTTAAGAACTATTGTGAAAATATGCTTCCGCAGGATGTGAATCTCTATAATAATTTCCATGCCATGATTGTGTCTAACGGCAAGAAATACTGTAAAAAGCAAATAGTTTGTATAGGCTGTCCCTTAGAGGAACTATGCAAAAAAATATCTTCTTAAATCTCTATCTATAATATCTTCGAATACTAAAAATTCATTTTTCAGTTTTTAATAAAAATCTGCGTTTTTATCTGCATTTTTGGTTGCATAAGTGATGAAAATAGTTTAAAATGCAATTCAAGTGGAGGAAAGTAGCGAATTTATCAAATAAAATGGTGGAAAGTGGTAAATTCATTACTTAGTGAACGCAAATGGCACGCTATACACATACAGTTGATAGAAAGGGTCGTGTTATTGTACCGGCAAGATTAAGAGAAAATCTTGACGGAGTTCTTTTTGTGACTCTAAGCTTAGATGAAAATTATCTATCGGCTTATACTCCGGAACAATTTAACTCAATACGTGAACAAATCTCAAATCTATCCGGTACGGATCCTGATGTTCGCCTCTTTAAAAGAGCTATCATCGGTGAAGCGATTGAATGTCAGATTGATTCTCAAGGAAGAATCAGCTTGACGGACAATCTGTGGAAATGGATAGGGGTAGATCCGGGTGAAGAAATCTGCTTCATTGACATGTATGACAAAGTTGATATTTGTTCAAAAGAATTTTACGAGAAATCAATGGCGGATATAAGTTCATTGAGCGATTTGGATTTAACAAGATTCAATGTTCAGGGACTATGATTATCATTTACCGGTTCTCTATACAGAAGTCTTAGAGACCTTGTTAATTAAGCCAAAAGGTATTTATGTAGATTGTACTGCCGGGGGCGGTGGTCACAGCTTAGGAATTTTGCAGCAACTGTCTTCCGCAGGAGTACTAATCTCAATAGATCAAGACCCCGAAGCCTTAAAGGCAACAAAACTGAAACTTGAAAGTTTAAATCAAAATAATGCTCAATTTATCTTGGTGAAAAATCAATTTTCACATTTACGAGAAATCTTAAATGATTTGAATATTGATAAAGTAGACGGTGTTTTAGCGGATTTAGGAGTGTCATCACATCAAATTGATACTGCGGATCGTGGCTTTTCATTTCAGAAAGACGGAAATCTGGATATGAGAATGGATCCTGCCAATTCAATAAATGCTGCGGATATTATCAATAATTCAAGTGCAGAAGAACTTAATTATATTTTTCGAATGTATGGAGAAGAAAAATATGCTCGAAAAATAGTTGCTGCGATAATAACTGAACGTAAGACAAAATTGTTCAGGTCGACTTTTGAACTGGTCGATCTGATAAAAAAAGTTGTCCCTGCTAAGAGTAAACGTGAGAAACATCCTGCAAAAAGAGTTTTTCAAGCTTTAAGAATCGCAGTTAATCAAGAATTAAAAGAGTTAGAAGATTTACTGAATACTCTGCCGCAATGTGTTAATTCCGGCGGAAGAATCGATTTAATTTCTTTTCATTCCTTGGAAGATAGATTAATTAAGCATAAATTTCAAGAGTGGGAAAATCCTTGTACCTGTCCCGATGATTTTCCGGTTTGTGTATGCGGCAATGTACCTTTGGGTAAAATTATCAGCAGAAAGGGTATTACTCCTTCTGATCGTGAAATAGCTGAGAATAGTAGAGCACGTAGTGCCAGATTGCGAGTATTTGAAATGATTTAAACTGATTGCATATGAAATGAGACAATTATGAATAATCGTCAAGCTACTAACTTAGCATATAAATTATCGGATAGAGAATTAAATAGTCATTATTATGTTAATAATGGCGGATCTGATGCTGTTCCGAAAATTCCTCGCGAAATGCCGGATGAGTGGCATAAAGAAGAATTAGAACGTGAACAACGCAAGCGTAGAATTGAAGAACGAAAGATAGCACTTCGTATCCAGTCAATTTATCGTGCAATAGGAATTGAACGTCTCAAAAGCATTATCGGTATTTTGTTTATGGTTTTAATTGTTGCCGGCTTATTTATGTTTGTAATGGCACGTCAATCTCGGATAGTTGAACAGAACTTCTCCAATACTCGATTAGCTAATGAAGTAAATCAATTAAATTCTGCTAATTCTGATAATTATGAGAAATTATTATCAGAGATAGATTTGAATATGATCGAACAACAGGCATATCAAATGCATGGTCTCAGAAAACCTGCACAATCACAAATAATTCATATGACACTACCTGAAATTGATAGAGTTGTACGTTATAACAATGATGGAACAGAAATTGATTTTGAGTCTGAAGCAGAGACAATAATATTTGATGCTACTCAGATTGAAATGTATATGAAAAAACTTAAGTTGCAGGAATAATTGAGATGAGAGAAAGACGACCGAATAAAAAAAATCCTCAATTCACAGAAAGCAGTAACAAAAAAAGGACAAGAAGAAACAGATTAACAGATCAAAATTCTCAAGTCCTTAATTCAAGTCGTCATAATAATACTTACAGCAAATTATCCATTCAATCACATAATAATAACGAAGTAATGTCTAGTCGTAAAAACCTTAAAAGAACAAATTTTTTAAAACAAAATGAGATTATACATAAAGATGTAAATACAACATATAAAAATAAAGAAGAGGCTCTTAAATATAAGAAAAAGAAACTATTCACAGATATATTCAAAGGTAATTCTCGCAAAAACTCTAATCAAAATAATCCGCAATCTAAAAAGGTTCATTATCGAATTAGAGTTAACAAGATGGGAATAGTTGTGGTATCTGCCTTAATATTATTTGTAATTATTTACCTTTCAACAGTGTTATACGATTTTCAGATTAACAAACATGACGAAATGTCGAAATTGGCAAATGATCAATACTATCGAAAATTAAAAACTGTCCCCAGACGTGGAGATATTTATGATCGTAACGGAAAAGTATTAGCGACTACAACTAATATTTATCGGGTAGGCATTACACCGAAACATGTTTATTCTCTAATCAACACACAAGATGAAAATGAGATAGCTCAAAGTATAGCAGGAGTTTTGAATCTTGAAGCAGATGCGGTAAAAGCAGAAATGCAAAAGAAAGATCAGACTTATATACAATTGGCGAAAGATGTATCACAGGAAAAAGCGGATCTTTTAGATAAATATTTAAGTATTAACAGAATTGGTGGTGTCCGACTTGATCCCGAACCGGAAAGAGTCTTTTACAATGATAATGTAGGAAGCCAGATTATCGGATTTGCCAGTTTGAATGGTGATGTGTTGGAGGGTAGGCTGGGGATCGAATATGAACTGGATAGTTATCTGTCCGGTCAGGCAGGTTTCTCTTTTGGAGCCAGAGATAATTATGCCAATTCAGGCTTACTGCCTTTTTCAGAATCTACCGAGAAGTCTGCTACGGATGGATATAATGTGACATTAACGATTGATTATGAGATAACCAAGCAATTACAGGATTATCTTGAACGAGCTGTAATTGCTCTTGATGCAAAAAATGCAGGCATGGGACTGATAATGGATGTTCAAACCGCAGAAATTCTGGCTCTGGCTTCCTATCCGTTTTTTTCAAGTTCTGATCCTACGGCAAAAGTTAACGGGATAACATATGAAGAAGAATGGGATCCGGCAGACCAGGAAACAATCAACTATTTGATGGAAGATGTATGGCGTAATAAAGCTGTTTCTGATTTATTCGAAGTTGGCTCCACGTTTAAGATCATTACAACTGCAATGGGTTTTGAAGAGAATATTACTTCTGAAGATAAGTATTATAGTGATGATCCGATTGATGTCCTGGACTATACAATTAATTGTTATTCAGGTGATGGACATGGCGTGGAAACTTTGGAAGAAGCTTTTACCAGATCATGTAATCCGCCATTTGTTCAAATTGCTTTAGATTTGGGAGTTGAAAAATTTTACGATTATATTGATGCATTTGGCTTTTATCAAACTTCAGGCATTCAATTACCGGGCGAAGCAAAAAATTTAATCCACAAGGATCCGTCTTTGATTGATCTGTCCACCTTGTCATTTGGTGAACAATCCGGTTTTAATTTGGTAAGTTACGCAAAAGGTTTAGCTGCAGTAGTCAATGGGGGGAATTTGATTACACCGACAATTGTCAAAAGGATCAGCGATCAGCATGGTCGGACTGTAAAGAATTATGAACCTGTTATTGAACGCAGGGTAATCTCGGAAAATACATCGCAGAGAATGAATAAAATGATGCAGAAAAATGATGTAATGCAAGGGATTAATAAAGTCAGTGCAGGCTATTCTTTAGGTGGCAAAACTTCTACATCGGTTGATGAAACAACTGATGAACTCACAATGTCTTATGTGAGTTTTGCACCAATAGACAATCCGCGAATTATGACAATTATTGTTACACAAAATATTGGCAGAAAAGATTCTTACAGTACGGATTTAATTAGTCCGGTTTCCGGATTAACGAATTGGGTGTTGGATTATCTGAATATTGAGAGAAATTACACAGATAATCAGTTGCAAAACATGCAAGAAACGGTTGCAATGCCGGATATTTACGGCCAAACTTTGGAAGAAGCAATATATAACTTAAACTATGATTCGATTATCGTTAAGCCGGGTGTCAAAGATATGAATCCGGATGATATAATTATGGCATTTGTTCCTGAAATCGGAACAGCTTTACACAACGGTTCAACGATTTTTGTTTATCCGGAAGAGGAAATAGCAGAAGATTTGGTGGCTATACCTGATTTTACGGGTAAAAATTATAATGAATGCATGATAGCTGCCGAAAATGCCGGTATTATCGTTCAATTTGAAGGCGATTTTGCCGGATTGGCGATTAGTCAATCAGTCGCATCGAAAGAGAAAGTAAAAATGATAAATCCGGATCAAACTGATCCGGACAAAACAGATCAGGATGGAATAGATGTTGAAACAACAGATCTGAATGAAACGATTTCATCCGAAACAGATCAAACAGAATTAAACGAAATAGATGAAGCTTCGGAACTGCAAAACGATGAAGTAACAGAAGATGTGTCTGAAAATAATCAAGGTGAAGATAAAATGACTGATGAGGATCAGAAGATTAATTATGTTCAAAGAGGCAGCATAATCAAAGTTCTACTCGGATCTGCGTCTTCGGAATAAAGAGGAGGGAATATGGCGAGATTTATACCTGCCCAATTACAAACATGGACTGACGGGCTGTTATTACAAACACCTGAAGCCCAACAGCATAGTGAAAGATTTTATCGCGGGATCTCAACGGATACCAGAACTTTGCGTTCGGGAGAAGCTTTTTTGGCATTGATAGGTGAGAATTTTGACGGACATAAATTCGTAGATCAAGCAATAGCCAAAGGATGCAAAATGTTGATATTAAACGAAAAAAGCGAACAAGCAATGCAGCTCTACTATGATTTGCTTCACGGTAAAGAAATACCGGATTTATTACTGGTTCAAGACACTTTAAAAGCTTACCAAAAAATTGCTGAAGGTTATCGGTTGACTCTGCTTGCCCCGGTGATCGGAATTACCGGAAGTGTTGGAAAAACTACCACGAGAAGAATGGTAGGGGCAATTCTAAATACTCAGATGAAACTTCACCAGACTTCAAATAATGAAAATAATCAGATTGGTTTACCCTTAACTTTATTAGAAGCAGACGATGAGGATGAAGTAATACTTGCTGAGATGGGTATGGATCGTCGTGGTGAAATTAAGATATTAAGTGAAGTTGCACATCCTGATATAGCAATAATAACCAGTGTTGGTTATAGTCACTCGGAATACTTAGGCAGCAGGAAAAATATTTTGGAAGAAAAGACCGATATAATCAGTGGTATGAAAAGCAACGGAATCGTTCTGATCAACGGCCAAGACACTCATCTTAATGCATGGGCAACGTCATTCAAAGGTACAACGACTGTATGGCGTATATGTAATGAATATGAGGAAATCGGTTCGGATTTTGAAAATTTCCCGGTGTTCTGGGCGGAAAATTTGAAAATAGAAACCGGTGGAACATCGTTTATCGCAAAAACAACTTTGGATCCTGAAGTAGCCTGGCCCGTAAAAATAAAAGCTCCGGGTAAATATTTGATCAGAGCGGCTCTGTTTGGCCTGGCCAGTGCATATGCCCTGGGTTTGGATATGGATCTGGCAGTTGAAGGTTGTCTCAAATTTACCAATACCGGAAACAGACAGAGAATAGTCCAAAAAGACGGATTGATATTAATTGATGACTCCTATAACTCATCACCTGAATCAAATACCGCTGCTTTGGACACTCTATCCATGATTGCCGGTCCCAGAAGAAAAATTGCCTGTATCAGTGCGATGCGTGAACTGGGAAAGTATGCAGAAGATTTACATACGAATATTGGTTATAGAATTGCAGATTTGGGAATTGATATTTTATATTTAGTCGGTGAAGAAAGCAAATGGATTGAAGCCGGTGTCAGACAGATTAATCCGGCATTAAAAATAAAAACTTTTCCGGATTCTGCTTCAATTGCTGAAGATATTATCGATATTATTGAACCGGGAGATTGTATATTGGTTAAGGGTTCCAGAAGTTTTGCTATGGAAAAAATTTCTCAAAAGATTGAAGTACAGGAGTTTAAGTTTTGAATAATTTAATTTGGCTCAATGCAATTTTTATTCTTTTGCTGACTTTATTTTTGGGTAAATTCGGTTTGCGCTTTTTGCACAAATTGCAATTAGGACAAACAGTTCGTTCAGACGGGCCGGCGACCCATTTTGTTAAAAGCGGAACACCGACTTTCGGTGGTTTATTTTTTTTAATACCGTTAGCAATATCTGCTGTCGTTTTGCCGTTAATCAATCAGGATTGGATCAGTTACGGCGCGATTATCGTCTTAATGTTGCTTTTCGGTTTAGTTGGATTTTTAGATGATTATACTAAAGTCAAAGTGACAAAAGATGGGCTTTCAGTAAGCCAGAAAACAATCGGCTTGGCAATAATCTGCATAGTGTTTGCGGTTTGGCTGTTATGGTTTTCCGATTTCGAACCGTTTATTTACATTCCTTTTATATCCCGACAAGTTTTGATAGTAGGAAACTGGAAATATCTCTACTTGATATTTATTGTTCTGTATTTATTTTTCATGTCAAATGCCGTTAATATTACTGACGGTTTGGATGGACTAGCTTCAAGTTTAATGACAGTATCAGCTTTGTCTTTGGGAGTAAGTATCTATGTTGTATATCGAAGTAATGCAACTACAAAACCTATGATAGGTGCATGTATTGCTATTGCTGCAGGATCTGTCGGTTTTTTAGCTTATAATTTTTATCCGGCAAAAGTCTTTATGGGAGATACCGGATCGCAAGCTTTGGGAGTCGGTTTCGCAGCAATTGCGTTAGTAGTCGGAATGCCTTGGCTGATGTTAATAACCGGATTAGTTTATATTTTGGAAGCATTGTCAACCATGTTGCAAGTGTTTTATTTTAAGGCTACCGGCGGTAAACGATTATTTAAGATGGCTCCGCTGCATCATCATTTCGAATTAATAGGCTGGCATGAAAAAAAAGTTGTCACAAATTTTGTGATTTTCGGGATTGTTTGCGGAATGCTTGGAGTATTAGTAGTTATATGAAATGAATGAAGAAATGGTCGTTAGCAGATAATGAAGTTAGTAATTGTTGTTAACGTGTATTAAAGAGATTAATTAACCTAAACATGCGAGGACAATATGAGAAAAATACAAAGAAACCGAAATAATCAATATGATTTGACTTTGGGAAATCAAGATCACGATTCTGAAGAAGAAAAGGATTTCTTGGGAGAATTAGGGAAGTTTCGCAGATTGAATGCACCTTTGCTGATAATAACAATTGTTTTAGTTTGTTTTGGCTTAATTATGTTATTTTCGGCAAGTATGAGTACTAGTTTTGCAACCCAAGGTGATGATACCAAATATTACTTTATCAGGCAAGCAAGTATGGTAGCGTTAGGCCTAGGATTAGGGTTGTGTTTTGCGATGTTTTTTGAAATAAAAAGTGTCAATAATAAATGGCTCGTACTGGGTGCATATATCTTTACTACTATTTTTTTAGTTTTGGTAATTATTAAAGGAAGAAACATAATGGGTGCAACCAGATGGCTGAATATTGGTCCTGTTAGTTTTCAACCTTCTGAATTGGCGAAATTCTCATCAGTATTATTTTTGGCACATTATTTTTCTTATACTAAAGGAGAAAGAGCGAAAGGAAAATTTAGAGCGAAAACTCCTTTTCAACAGTTTTGGTTAGATGGCCGGATAGATTTTCTGTTTCCGGTATTAATATTGGGGTTGTGGGTTATTTTAATCGTGATTCAGCCTCACTTATCAGGTGCCATAATTTTTCTGGCACTTTGTTTTGCAGTTTTTTTAGCGGCTCGAATTCCTTGGAAATCATGGTTAAGCGGCATTATTCAATTATTGCCGATTGTTTTGGTTGGAATAGTTTTGGCTGCATTAATTATACCTGCAACAAAAGGTGTGACTTTAACAGAGTTTATTGAAGATAAGTTTGCTCATTCGGCAAAACGAATTGAAACATTTGAAGCTGAAGATGAAGTATCAGAAGATCAAAGATATCAGGTAAGACAGGCTGAAATAGCCATGGGTACCGGTGGTCTGACAGGTGTAGGTCTGGGACAAGGCAGGCAGAAATTCAATTATTTGCCCCAAATTCATAATGATTATATTTTCCCGGCAATTGCTGAAGAATTGGGTTATCTGGGTACGATGAGTGTCTTGATTTTATTTGCAATCCAATTTTTCATAGGTGTAAAAATCGCTTTAAATGCGAATTCCGTTTTTGCTTTTTTAATTGCTTGGGGATATTCTTTTTTAATCATACTTCAGGTATTGTTAAATATTGCGGTAGCCACCGAAGTAATACCTGCGACCGGGATAACACTTCCGTTTTTCAGTTATGGCGGAACTTCCAATATTGTATTTTTAGTTGAAATTGGTATGGTATTATGTGTATCACGTACGGGACAAACGGCAAATAAAACATTGATTCGAAAATTAACACCTGTATCGGAGAACGGTAGATGAAACAAAGAGTGTATTATATTGTAGGCGGAGGAACAAGCGGTCATGTCAATCCGGCTTTATCTATTGCGGAATCTATCCAAGAGCGAGATCCGAACAGCAAAATAGTATTTTTTGTTACAAGAGACGGTGTTGAATATGAGATGATCCAAAATGCCGGATTTCCATATAAAGTAATTGAAGCCAGTCGCTTGCCGAATTCTGCCAAAAAATTATTTTCATTTGTCAAAACTTCTTTTTCCGGTTATCGCAACTGTATACGGATTTTACATGAAGAACGTCCTTCTGCTGTTATCGGAACAGGCGGTTTTGTCTGTGCTCCGTTATTGTTGGCCGCAATGCGTCTGAGAGTCCCTTATTTAATTCATGAGCAGAATGCATTTCCCGGTAAGGCAAATCGTTTTTTTGCAAAAAAAGCACAAGCGGTTTGTATTTCGTTTGATTCTTCTAAAGAACACTTCAAAAATACTGCAAAGATTCATTTCACGGGGAATCCTGTGCGTAAAGTTTTCTTTGAAATAAGTTCAGAGGAGGCCAGAAGACGTCTTGATATTTCTTCGGAAAAATTTATAGTTTTAATAATGGGCGGCAGTCTGGGAGCAAATTCAATTAACCAGGCTATAATTGATTTGTTCGAAACAAATATGTGGCAGGAAGTGAAAGCTGAATTTCCGGAATTGATGTTGGTCATGAGTACAGGAAGTCGTAATTACAATGCTTTGAACAATACTCTATCTTCTTATGAGAATGAAGATTTTATTATGAAATCTTATTTGGATACCACGCTGTGGCTACCGGCATCAGATTTGTATATTGGCAGATCCGGTGCCTCGGCATGTTTTGAGGCTGCAGCAACATCAAAACCGGCAATTTTCATTCCGTATGTACATGCTGCGGACAATCATCAGTTCTTTAATGCTCAATCATTTGTGAAACGGAAAGCAGCCGGTCTGATTGAAGAAAAAGACTTTGATGCAAAGATATTAGTTGAGAAAATCAAATACCTTATCGAAAATCGCCAGGTTTTACATAGTATGAGCAAACAAGCCAAGAGCTTGGCAAAACCGAATGCAGCTTCTGAGATTGTTGATATTTTAGAAAAAATTGTTTCTGTAAACTTAGATTAATGGATTACTTAAAGCAAAAAAAACAACATAATAGCCATGCAAAAACCAAACAGAGCAAGCATTATAGATTAATTATTATTATGATGTGCTTGGTTTTGTTATTCTTGTTGTTTTTTTTGCTTCCGGTTTTTCACATCCAAACGATTGAGATTAAAAATGCTGATTTTATAGCTCCGGAAAAACTCATTCAATCTGCCGGAATAAATCAAAATCAACATTTTTTACAAGGAATGGGAGGTACATTATCCGATTTTTTTAACGGCCGTTATAAAAAAGCCGAACAACAAGTGATCAGAGATATTCCTCAAGTTGCAGATATCACAATCAGCTATTCCTTTCCAAACAAAATAGTATTTGACGTAAAAGAACGAATTGCAATCGGCTGGGTCAAAATACCGGATGGATTTTGTACAATTGATGGTCAGGGAGTCGTGGTTGAAATTCTGGATCAGGAACCTCAAAACTTACCAATTATTGAGGGTATTACGATTACGAATCTTGCTTTGGGGAAACGGGTAGAAGTCGAACAAAGGGAATATTTGGAGAATGCCATGTTTGCAATGTCAGCTTTAATTGAAGCTGATTTGGATTTTGGAGGTGAAAAGCTGCTATATCACATAGATGTTATTGAACCGACTATTAACAATAACATATACTTAAGGTTAAATATTGAAGACCAGGAATTGTTAATTATCTGTGACAATTCACGTGAATTAAAAAGTAATTTTATGTGGCTTAAACAAGTGTTGAATACGAAAGTGATTGCTGACAAGGGGTCAGGTATGATAGATTTGCGTGGAAAAACCAGAACCTTTAAACCTGATACGAACACGAACGGAGGAAAAGAATGATACCTTTAATCGGTTTGATCATCGGATTAATTATAGGCTTATTGTTAAATGTTCCGATACCACAAGCTTATGGCATGTATGTAGCTATTTTGGTTATTTCTGCTTTAACATCTTTGACCGATACAATCGGGGATTCTCTGGAAAATAACTACAACAATAAGTTGACCGTTCTGTCTTTCCTGGGTAATACTTTGATCTCATTAGTTTTGACTGCTTTAGGTCAACAGATAAATATTCCTCTTAATTATGTTGTATATTTCGGTTTGGGAATTCAGATTTTCCAAAATTTAAATAGAATTTGGCGTCAATTAATCATTATTTTTGAAGAGAAGAAAAATAAAGTAAAGAAAAAATAGAAATTTAGTTGATAGCTTGCAAAATGTTCGCAATTTATAGTAAATTATGATAAGAGTAAAGTTGTAAGTACTACATAATAAAGTTGTAATAACTGCAATGAAAACGTAATAAATTCAGTTGTTGTTGGAATTTGTTTAGTGTAAAATTAAAAAAAGAATATATTAATTTAAATTATCAAAATTAATAAATGGATAAAACAATATAAGAAGTTAGCTTGTCATTACATGCTGATTTCGAAAGGAGTTGTTCTCTTGGTGGATTATAGTATGGGATTTGGAATGGAAGACAGCCAAGGCGCAATAATCAGAGTTATTGGTGTTGGCGGTGGTGGATGTAATGCCGTTGATCGAATGATTGAAAATGCGGTTCAAGGGATTGAATTTATTGCTGTGAACACAGATGTTCAAGCTTTACAAAGATCAAAAGCCCAGATAGTGATTCAAATCGGTGAAAAAGTTACCCGCGGTTTAGGTGCCGGTGCGAATCCTGAAATGGGACAGAAGGCTGCCGAAGAATCAGCTGAAGAAATTGAACGAGCGATTGAAGGTTCGGACATGCTTTTTGTAACAGCAGGTATGGGAGGTGGAACCGGTACCGGTGCTGCTCCTATTGTAGCACAAATTGCCAGGAGATTGGGGATATTAACGGTAGGCGTTGTAACACGTCCTTTCCGTTTTGAAGGTGCGAGACGTTCTCAAAATGCAGAACGCGGTATCAGAGAATTGGAACAATATGTGGATTCTCTGGTGATTGTACCTAACGATAAATTACTCGATATAGCTAGTGACGATACAACCGTTAATGAGGCTTTCGGTTTGGCTGATCGTGTGTTGCGTTTCGGTGTAACAGGTATTTCAGACTTAATCGCAGTTCCGGGATTAATTAACTTGGACTTGGCTGATGTAAGAAGAGTTATGACCAATGCCGGTATTTGCCATATGGGCATCGGATCGGCAACAGGTGAAAGCAGGGCCGCTACCGCAATCCGACAAGCAATTAACAGTCCTTTACTCGATACAACAATTGACGGGGCAAGCGGTGTTATCGTAAATGTCACGGGCGGTATGGACATGCGCCTCAAGGAAATTGATGAAGCTGTTTCTCAGGTTCGTGATTCGGCATCGCCGGATGCAGATATTATTTTTGGTGCCGTTATTGACGAAAACATGCAAGATGAAATGATGATTACAGTAATCGCCAGTGGTTTTTCTCATTCCGGTGGCGGAAGCAGCAGAATAAGTCAACAACCAAGTTATGGCGGTATAGACAAAAAAAGAAATTTATCAGATCTGAATAGAACTGATTCCGCAAATGCGTTTAATTCGGATAGTTTAGATTTTTTGAGAACTGCTGAAAGAAAAGACCAGATTAATCGTCAAAAGATACAACCTGTTGAAGAGCGTGCGGATGGCGGATTCGGATTACCGGGGATGAATCAGGATTCTGCAAGCAGTGTCAATCCTTCTGTTAATCAGAGATTTAGTCCGGATAAGGGTTTCAGACCGGCTCCGTCACGTGATAAAGAAGCTGTAGCGGATCTGGTTCACCAAGTTTCCGCTGACACCCTCAGAACTGAAACCGACCGTACGGAATCGCTTGATGATTCCGGCAGAAATCGTTCCAGGAAAGATAGATCCGATAAATCGTCACGCGGCGGAAGAATATTACCATGGATTCTACAAGATGATGATGATTTTGATGAATAAGATGCATTATTAATTTTTTCAGGAATTTGCTATGCTGTTTTTATTCGCCGGTCAGAGATTTATCTTGGCCGGCTTTTAACTTTTTACGGAGGATTGTTATGAAATGTCCATTTTGCGGTTATACTGAAGACAGAGTAAGTGATTCGCGTCAAGTAGATGATGGAGAGAGTATTCGCAGGAGACGTGAATGCTTGCAATGTAAACAACGTTTTACCACATATGAAAGAGTTGAAGATGTAAAACTGGTCGTGATAAAAAAAGATGGTAGCCGTCAACAATTTGATCGTGATAAACTGATTCAAGGTATTTTGAAAAGTTGTATTAAGCGGCCCGTGACTTTAGAACAAATAGAAAGTATTGTATATAAGATTGAAAATCAAAACAGTAATTTGCTGCGCAAGGAAATTCCTTCAACCGAAATTGGTGAACAAGTTATGGCACAATTAAAATCTATAGATGAAGTTGCATATATCAGATTTGCTTCCGTCTATAAAGATTTTGACGATTTACAATCTTTTATTAATGAACTGCATTATATTATGGAACCTGAAGATGAGATTTGATCTGAAAATAAAATTTGAAAAGGAAATAATATGACGAAAATTTTAATAGTTGATGATGATCCGCATATTAATGAATTAGTGAAATTATATTTTGATGCGGATGGGTTTGATACATATACATGTCTGGACGGGAATGCTGCTCTGGTTAAGTTGGAAAAAATTAAACCGGATCTGTTGATTTTGGATTTAATGTTACCGGGACAAAGCGGTTTTGATGTTTTAAGAGAATTGCGCAAAACTTCCGATATTCCGGTAATTATGTTGACGGCGAGAAGCGATACTCTGGATCAAGTTGTGGGTCTGGAATTAGGAGCTGATGATTATGTAACAAAGCCGTTTGAACCGAAGGAGTTGATAGCCAGAGCAAAAGCAATCTTGCGTAGAGTCAGCGGTGCTTTGGGACAAAAAAATAATAAAAAAGAAAAAGATTCAAATATAATCGAATATCCGGATTTTGTTCTCAACAAAAATAATTACACTTTACACTTAGCGGATAATACCTATTCTTTACCGCCAAAAGAGATGGAATTACTCTTTTTTCTTGCAAAGAATCCGAATCGTGTTTTCACCAGAGAACAATTGTTGGAAAATATCTGGGGGTTTGACTATTTGGGTGAATCACGAACAGTTGATGTTCATGTTAAGCGTTTAAGAGAAAAATTGGACAGTTCTCCACATGAAGCATGGGACTTGGTTACTGTGTGGAGTGTAGGTTATAAATTTGAAGTTAGACAGTAATGACCAAACAAAGCGGCAAACCTTTTCATAAGTTAAGCATTTATCGTAAAACTCTGTTATGGATGATTATTATGATATTAATTGTCTTTATTATTTTGGCAGTTATTTATTCATTTTTATATTCCAGAGCAAAAATTGAACAAATGGAAATTCAATTATTAAGTGCAGCTCAAGCTGCTGCCGAGCGGGTTGAAAGCAACATGGACGAAAATAATACCAGTCTGAATTCTACACGTGAACAAAGTTATTTGGCGTTTATGGCAAAATCTACTGAAAGTATCGTTTGGTTAGTTAATAGCAAAGGGCAAGTCATATACTATTCGTCAATGCCTAAAACAGCAAGAGAAAATCTGCTCAAAGATGAAGATAATAATATTGTTTTAACCAAAGATATGCTTAATACAAGTGCAATTGATGTTGACGGATTTGTTGATATCGGAAATTTCCATGATCTATTACCTGCCAATCAACAGTGGATTACTGTTTCCTATCCTTTGTCAGGAGGATATGGATACAGTGGTGAAGTTTTACTGCATTATTCGATGGGAGAAAGTAAATTTTCAATGATTTGGGGTGAGAAGAGCCTTTGGGTTTCTTTTCTGATTGCTTTTGTAATTGCTATAGGAATTATTGTTTTTTTATCCAGAAATGTCACCAGACCTATCAACAAAGTGGTTAAAACTGCTGAGGATGTTTATCACGGTGATCTCCAAGCCAGAGTTATTCTGCATAAAGAAAAAGAACCTTATTATATTCATGAATCTATTGATCGTCGGGAAGATGACATTATGATTTTAGTTCGTACCATGAATACTCTGATTTCAAAATGGGAAAAACAGGAAAAAGAGCGTGATGAATTTACAGCTTCAATTTCTCATGATTTGCGAACACCTCTCACCTCAATCAAAGGTTTTTTAGGTGCGATTCAAGATGGTACAATCCATGAAGAAAACAGACAACACTATATGAATATTGTATTTCAGGAAGTAGATAGATTACAAAAATTAATTGACAACTTATTTGATACAACAACAATTGAGCAACACAAAGATTTGTGTAAAGAAGTTTTTGATGTTGAAGTATTGATTAATGAAGTAATTTCCAGTTTGATGTCAATGATTAATCAGAAGTCAATCCATATTAACCTTGATTGCCAACTTAGTGATTCTGAATTATCTGTTGTTGCAGACCGCGACGCAATTCAAAGAGTAATATATAATATTCTCAGTAATGCGATTCGTTTTACTCCTGAACAAGGTTTTATTCGGGTAGGTATTTTGCCGAAAGATGATGAACGAATCACGATCTCAATTGAAGATGACGGTGAAGGAATTGCCCGGGAAGATCGCAAGCATATTTTTGAAAGATTTTACAAAGTTAATAAAAGCAGAAATTCCGAAGGTTCAGGAATGGGTCTGTATATAGCTCGTAATTTGCTTTCAATGCATGAACAAAGTATTTTTGTTGGTGAAAGCTCCCTGGGCGGTGCCCGTTTTACTTTTACTTTAGATAAAACTAAAGCCAGGAAAATATATTAGGATGGTATTAACAATGCAATCTCTTTTGCGAAATTCAAAAAAACATTTTGTTTATTTTATTGTTCTGTTGTTAAGTTTATCTTTTGTTTTGCACTGTCCTGAACAAAGAGTATTTGCATCGGATCTCACAGATTCATCCTCTGATCCTGAACAGGATGATACGAATCAATCAATTGACGAAAACACCACTGAACAAAATACTTATGAACAAAGTGCTCCCGCCGAATCTTTATCGGAATCCGAGACTGAGTCTGAACAGAGTGAACCAAGTCCGGTAGAAGAGCAACAACCGGAACCGGTAGAAACGGATGACCGAGAATATCAAATGTCGGAAGAAAAACGTTTATTATTACGAGAGTTTCCTTTCGAGTCGATTGTCGGATTTTCGTGGTCGATATATTCAGAGCGGCCATTAAGTGAAATATATGCAGAATTTTCATCTAAAACAGGAGCGATCTTATCCGGTAAAGTTTCCCCGGGTCAAGATTCTGTTCTGTATAAAGTCATCGCAAACGGTTTTTTTATAAATTCTGAAGGCTACTTTTTGACTACATATCAAAGAATCAAGGACATTTTTACAAGTTATAATCAGATAGACTTCGGAATTGATTTAAAGTTGCGGACAAATCACAGTTTGCAATTAATGGATTTAAATTTAGTTGCTGTTGATCCGGAAGGTGATTTGGTTGTTTTTCAGGCTGATTTGAATAGTAGCGGTTTAAGTGAAGTTTCATATGTTGAGTTTGCCAATTATCATCCTGCTATGGGACATGCGGTGTTCGGAGTAGGTTTCCCCGATAAATTTGCGGTTGAAGGAGGTTTGTTTCCCGGATTTGTCACCCAAATCGGTATGACGAAAATGCTTGAATCAGGATATGGAATAACGGAAATTCAAACAAATGCTTCAATTCCCAGCACTTCTAACGGATGTTTAATAGTAAATTCAGGTGGTCAGGCAATCGGCATTTCTTCTTCTGCAGGCATCCGTTCCGTGAGTGATCGTTTCAGTGTTTTTTATCCGGCTGATCAAGTCACAATGCGCTTGAACTACATCCTGTCGGGCAAAATTAATGAAGAAGTAGTTTGGACAGGCATAACCTTATTGTCGGATACTGACTATAATAATTTAGCTCAAACTTATAATTTACCGACCGGTGCTTACGTGCTTGATGTGTTTTTTGACGGACCTTCCTATGTTTGTGATATTAGAAAAGACGATATAATTCTTGCGATAGATGATCACGTGATTAATTCGGGCAGCGAATTTCGATCAATGATTCTGAATTACCAGCCGGGAGATGCTTTGCGAATCAAAGTCTATCGTCCCAATTTAAGTAAAGAATTCATTAAAACATTATATTTAGATTCAAAATAAACCTGAGACTGAGGAGAAAATATGGCAAGGCTCTCTTTGAAAGAAAAAAAAGAATTAGCTTTGAAATTGATTAGTACTTTGGAGCAAACATATCCAAATTTAGAAATGACCTTGAAGTACAGTGATGCATGGGAATTATTGGTCGGCGGTATTCTCGGAGCACAAACTACGGATGAACAAGTAAATCGCGTAACAAAAATATTGTTTGTGGATTATCCTACAGTTTACGATTTTGCAGCTGCATCATTGGATCAGATTACGAAAGCTATCCGTACGGTGGGTTTATATCGTAATAAAGCCAAGTTTTTGCATGGTAGTGCAAAGATTATTGTTGATAAATATGACGGTATTGTACCTCAAGCAAGAGAAGACCTTCTCAGTTTACCCGGAGTAGGTCCCAAGGTAGCAAGTTTAGTTCGTGGTGATTATTACAAAATCCCCGCTGTAGTAGTGGATACACATTGCGGCAGAATCAGCCGGCTCTTGGGGCTTGCGACTAAAACAGATCCGCGTGATATCGAGCTGGAATTGATGAAAGTGTTACCGGAAAACGATTGGATCAGGTGGGGACATTTCATGGTTACTCATGGCAGAGAATATTGCAAGGCACGTTGTCGTAACTGTTTGATATGTCCTTTGGCAGAATTATGCCGGTATCCGAAACACAAGAAAGTGCAAAAAGAGTTGATTGCTGCACGTCAACAAAATCAGGAAGATGGTTGTTTCTGATGGATTTCAAACGAACCGAATTAACAAAACTGAACGGAATTTCCGAGAAACGCTCGGCACTTTTTGCTAAACTGGATATTAATAATCTTGAAGATTTATTATTGTTTTTTCCGCGTGACTATGAAGATTGGACTGAGATTACACCGTTACATCTTATAGAGGACGGTGCTGTGGTTACAGTGCAGGCAAAAATTGTTGCGGCACCGACTATGCAGTATAAAGGCAAATTATTATGGCTTAGAACTTCGCTGACGGATGGTCTGAATGTAATTTCTGCTATTTGGTTTAATCAGCCGTGGTTAACGAAAAAATTACATGCCGGTTTTGAATATTATTTTCATGGTAAAGTCCAGCGCCAGGGAAGATCGTTTTCTCTGCAGAATCCGCTGTTTTTTGATAAAACAGAATATGAAAAGCAAAAAATTCAAGCGATTTATCCTCTGACAGCCGGTTTAACCCAAAAAATTGTACGCAATTCAGTAGATCAAGTGCTTGCGCTTTATAATAATTATCTGATCGATCCTTTACCTGATCAAATCAGGCGAGATTATGAATTATGCACATTGAATTATGCTTTAGAAAGAATCCATCAACCACAAGCCCAATATGAGCATCAGATTGCCAGAATCCGCTTGGCATTTGAAGAATTATTTTTGATTCGCTCTGCTCTTTATTTGTTGAAACGAAAAAATCAAGCGGAATCGAAAGCCAAAGCTTTGTTATCGTCTGAATCAGTTAAACAAAAGATGAATGATTTGCGGCATAGTTTACCTTTCACTTTAACTAATGCTCAAATCAAAGCAATCAATGATATTCTGCGTGATATGCGTCAGACGAAACCGATGAACAGATTGCTCCAGGGGGATGTCGGTTCCGGCAAGACAATGGTAGCTGCTTTTGCTTTAGCATATGCCGTATGGTCGGGCGGCCAATGTATTTTTATGGCGCCGACTTCCATTTTAGCTCGTCAGCACATGAATACTCTTACTACATTATTAGCACCTGTCGGAATCAAGATAGAACTGTTAACCGGCCAAACTACCGGTAAAAAAAGACGTGATATTCTTGAAGCTGCAGAAAACCATGAGGTTGATGTGATTGTCGGAACTCATGCAGTATTGGAGAAAGATTTGATTTTGAAAAAACCTGTCTTAACCATTACGGATGAACAACATCGTTTCGGAGTTGCCCAGAGATCAGCTTTAGCAGATTTTGACGAAAATGATTATTTGCCCCATCGTTTAGTAATGTCAGCGACACCAATCCCGAGAACGTTAGCTTTGATTTTATACGGCGACTTGGATTTATCAATTATGGATGAATTGCCTGTTGGCAGAAAAAAGATTAATACTTATACAGCCACTTCCCAAGATACAGCAAAAATATATAAGTTAATGCGTAAAACCGTCGAACGTGGAGAACAAGTTTATGTGGTCTGTCCACTAATCGAAGATTCTGAATTGTCGGATTTGGAATCAGCAGAAACAACTTATGAAAAGCTGTCACGAAATATTTTTCCGGATTTGAAGATTGGCTTAATTCACGGTTCATTAAAAACTGATGAGAAAGATCAAGTAATGGAAAAATTTATTGACGGGGAAATCGATATATTAGTCAGCACGACAGTGATTGAAGTAGGTGTTGACAATCCCCGAGCTACGTTAATGCTGATTCAAAATGCAGAACGTTTCGGGTTAGCTCAACTTCATCAATTACGGGGCAGAATCGGGCGTAGTGATCTGGATTCAATTTGCATTTTGTTGAGTGATTCAGAAGAAGAATTAGCAAGAGAACGACTAATAACTCTTTGCAAAACTCAAAATGGTTTTGAATTGGCTGAACAAGATTTAAGATTACGAGGCCCGGGCGATTTTTTCGGTACAAAACAACATGGTTTGCCACAATTTAAATTAATCAATTTATACAGAGACAATGAGATCATTCAAACTGTGAATGATGCATTTATGAAAATAGTTAAAAATGATCCTGAACTTAGTTTTCCTGATAATCAAAATATTGTTAAAGCAATACAGCAGCGTTATCCGGAAATATTAAGCGGAATTACTTTATAGTTTGGAGTTTTTATGCCTAGAATCATTACCGGGACTGCCCGAGGAATTCATTTAGTAACCAATCAGCATGAGTTGATGCGACCTACTACGGATCGCTTTAAAGAAGCTGTGTTTTCCGGTCTTCAAGGCAAAATGGAATCCGGCAGACTGAATAGTTTTTTAGATTTATTTGCAGGTTGCGGACAGATTGGACTGGAGGCAAAGAGCCGAGGTGTAGAAAACGTAGTATTGGTCGAACAGAACAAACAAGCTATCAATACGATTAACAAGAATATTGCGAAAACCGGATTGACGGTAAAATTGCTTCCTTTTAACGTCAAAAGAGCTTTACGTCAATTGTCGAATGAGGTACGACAATTTGATATAATTTATCTTGACCCGCCATGGCCTGAAATGCAGGATTATTGGCGGGAAGAAGAGTTTAAACTCTATGACTTATTAGAAGATGACGGTTTAGTGATGATCGAACATGCAAAGAAAATTGCTCCGATAATCAATCCGCAATTATGGTCGGTAGTTAAACATAAAAATTACGGGCAAAATACTTTATTAGTGTTAGAACAAAAGGGAGTATAGTATGAAAAAACAAAGAATTTGGCTTTTTAGCGGGACTTTTGATCCGTTTACTACCGGCCATTTAGATATTGTAAATCGGGCTGCTCAATTATGTGATAAGTTGGTGATCAGCGTACATAGAGCAGGTGGGAAAAATACGGTTTTTTCCGTTCAGGAAAGAATGGAAATGATTTTACTTGCAACTGCACACTGTGATAATATCGAAGTTATAAGTTTTCAAGGTTTGATCGCCGATATTTATAATCAGGTCGGAGCAGAGGCCATTGTCAGAGGAATTCGAGATAGTCGAGATTTTAGTTATGAATCACCTATGGCGGAAATTAATTATCGACTAAACAATAAATTGGAAACTGTATTTCTATTATGTCGTAATGAACTGAATCATATCAGTTCTTCAAATGCTCGCGAACTGGGTAGGTTGGGAGATAATCTACTGGAGATGATTCCGGAATGTAATTTGGAATTTGTCCAAAACAGATTTGCGGAACTGAGATAATAGATGTTCGAAACAGCGTAGGAGGAATGTTATGGACAATCAAAACAGGATGAATTATCGATCAGGAAATTTGAACCCGGGAGATAATGTGCGAGATTACGATCAGGACTATTCTGAATCTGCTCCGCGCAGAGCTCGTTTGGGGCAGAATCGTAAAAGAGCGGATCAATTGATCGATAACAGCATTGAAGATGTTTTGGTGAAGCTTGAAGAAACTTTGCATGCTGCCAGGAAAGTTCCGCTTTCGGATCAATGCATGGTAGATCGCGAGGAAATTTTATTTCTTCTTGATTTATTACGCGAGCAATTACCGGAAGAGCTGAGACAAGCTAAATGGCTTTTACAGCAAAATCGTCAGTTGATTGCGGAAGCAAGAAAGGAAGCTGAATCTATCCTGCATGAAGCTGAAATTCAAATGTCACGGATGATTGATGAGCATGAAATAACACATCAAGCAAAAATCGAGGCTCAGAGGATTATTGATGATGCAAATACTCAAAGTCGTCAGATTCAGATTAGCACGATGGAGTACGTGAAAAATAATCTTGATGATTTGGAAGATCAGTTGACTGAGATGCTCATGTACATTCAAAAAAATAAAAAAGATATAGAATAACAGGTATGAAATTATAATCTGAATTCGTATGGTAATTTTGCAGAGTAAAACAAAATATTTTTTAGTGTTAATATATTTAAGGACAATATATGGATATTAGTCAGACAAAGATTTGTGTACTGTTTGGTGGGCAGAGTAATGAACATGATATTTCATGTCAATCAGCTTCTTATATTATTAGTGTTCTGCAACAATCTGCTGTTAAAGCTTTACACTTAATCGGAATTACAAAATACGGTGAATTTCTATATTATGAGGGCCCGGCAGATTTGATTTTAGACGGCACGTGGGCGGAGCATGAATCTAATAAAAAAGTATTTTTCAGGCTTGGACATCGAGGACAAGGTTTTTATATTAGTAATTCTGTTGAACCGGATACTCAGAATGGTTCTCGGGACAATACTGAATTATCTTGGATTGAAGTTGATGTCTTCTTTCCGGTACTTCATGGGAAAATGGGTGAAGACGGAACTGTACAAGGTTTATTCGAATTAATCAATACCCCTTATGTCGGTTGCGGAGTTCTTGCTAGTTCAATTGCAATGGATAAGGTAGCTTCGCGTAAGATGTTTGATACGGCAGGAATTCCTCAGGCAAATTGGACTTGGTTAAAAAAGAGAAAGTTTAATGAGGATCCCGAATCTGCTATTACAAAAATCAAGGAAGTTTTGATTTATCCGATTTTTGTTAAACCGGCAAATGCCGGATCTTCGGTTGGAATTACTAAAGCCAAATCGGATCAGGAATTACTGGAATCTTTGGCAATAGCATTTGAACATGATGATAAGGCTGTTTTGGAACAAGCAATCGTGGGCAGAGAAATTGAAGTAGCACTTTTAGAATTGAATGATTCTAAACATAGTTTATTTATTTCTGTTCCGGGTGAAATAATCCCTGATCGGGAATTTTATGATTTTGAGTCAAAGTATATTTCCGATGGCTCAAAATTGATTGTTCCGGCAGAACTTGAATCGCAACAAATTGAAGAAATAACCAGATATGCGAAACTGGCGTTTCGTACAGTAGACGGTAAAGGTTTATGCAGAGCGGATTTTTTCCTGGAAGATACGACCGGCCGTATCTTAATGAATGAAATAAATACAATGCCCGGGTTTACCGGTATCAGTATGTATCCTAAATTAATGGCTGAATCGGGATATCCCTCTGTTAAATTAGTTGAAGCCTTGATTGCTTCAGCATTTTGACTAATCACTGTATCCTGCTGATTTCTGAAAAGGAGATACTTGATGAAAAGACGATTTCTTTCATATTTTATAGTAATTATTATATTATTAAGTTTGGTTGCCTGTGATAGCTTGAATATATTCGGCGGAGATTCAGACAAAAACAAGACTGATAATCAGGCTCAAAATGATGCTTCGAATGATGATGCGGATATTGAAAGTAATATCGGATCGGCAGCAGAAATCTCCGGATCGAAAGTTCAGGTTGATCGAATAATCGAATTAATCCAAGCTGATGATCCTGAACTGCTTATGGAATGGGTTCATCCGAACGCCATAGAAAAATATGGCAGGGATCAGATTGTTGAAAGAAATAATAAGGTTCATAGCGGAATAGGATTGGAAAGTATTGAATTATCGGATTTTAGTGCTCTGGGTGATACTGAAAAAGAAGGCACCGTATCCTATCAGGGCAATGCTGTTTATAAAACGGTTTATGGCGACATAGAAAAACAGGTAACCTATAACTTTATTTTTCATCCTAATGCCAATCGCTGGCAGTTAGATTGGACTCCGAGTGTTATTTTACCGGGTTTGCATGCTCAAGGTCTTGTTCAAGTACAACCGATCCGTGCAACACGCGGTAACATATATGATCGTGAAGGCAATCCTTTAGCAATTAAGGGGTATATCAACCGGATCGGAATCGTACCGGATACTCTAAAAGAGTCGAATATTCCGATAATTGAAGAATTATACGGACTATCAGAAGGCTTTATCCAATCTCAGCTTGAACTTGAATGGGTAAAAGATAATACGTTTGTGCCTTTGAAAACCATGACGGTTTTATCTGAAGAACAGAAGACCGGAGCAGCAGATCTCGGAGTGATAATCGAACCGGTAGAAACCAGGTCTTATCCTTTGGGCGAAGCTGCGGCTCATTTAATAGGTTATGTAGGTTGTGTAACTGCCGAAGACTTGGAAAAGGAAGAATATGCCGGAATGACCGGTCAGGATTATATCGGTAAAACCGGCATAGAAGCGATATACGATAAAGAGTTGCGAGGTGAACATGGATTTAGAGTAGTAGTAACCGGTGATTATGAGCAAATTCTCCTGGAAAAAGAGGTAGTACATGGGCAAGATCTCTACCTAACGATTGATTCAACACTTCAGCAAACCATTTATGAAGCTGCAAAAGATAAAGATGCGTGCTTTAGTGCGTTAGACCCCCGAAATGGAGATATCCTTGCTTTAGTCAGTACTCCTTCTTACGATCCGCATGATTTTGTTTTAGGGATCAGTTATGAAAAATACCAGGAATTGCTGGATAATCCGTTGAATCCTTTATACGGTAAATTTAACCAAGCAATGATACCTGGTTCAGCTGAAAAAATTGTTACGGCAATTGCCGGCCTAAATGCCGGAACGTTAACCTTGGATACAACTTATGATATTCAGGGTAAAGGTTGGACTTATGATGAATCATGGGGTCTTTACCAGGTTATTCGCTATCAAACGATTAACGGAATTATGGACTTGGATAATGCAATTGTTACTTCTGATAATATTTATTTTGCCAGAGTAGCTCTGGATATGGGTTTTGCTGCTTTTAACGAACAAATGAGCAATTTACTGTTCGGTGAACCTATTGCAAAAGATTATCCTTTCGGAATTTCTCAAACTACTAATGAAGGATCTGTCGATAATACTATCCTTTTAGCTGATGCCGGTTATGGCCAGGGTGAATTGTTGGTTAATCCGATTCATTTATCCTCAATTTACGGTGCGGTGGCAAATGACGGTATTTGGTACAGACCTCGAATTTTACTTACCACCGAACCGGAATTAATTACTCAAAATATAACCAATCATAACAATATATTATACCTGGATAATAGTTTGCGTTCAGTTGTGACTGAAACTTATCCGAATCTAAATTTGTCCAATGTGAAAATAGCCGGAAAAACAGGTACTGCTGAAGTGGGCGAAGACTATGAATTAGGTCGCATGAAAGAGAATAGCTGGCTTGTTTCATATGATCAAAATCAACGCAATATGGTACTGTGTACAATTGATTTTAACTCACATTATTACGGTGTAGGTTTCGGTACCTTAACCACAAAACTGATGTATGAAACGATTTATGCTGACGGACCTTATTCACCGCCCGAATCAGTGGATCCGAATCAAACGAGTACAATTGATTAATAGGAGTAATTATGAAAAGCATACAAATATCAGTTAAAATAATAGTAATTCTCAGCTTAGTATTGTGCTTAGCGGCTTGTGGAAAGTCTGAAGACAAAGCTGAAGATGAGACTGACATTGCTTCAGGTGCTGATGTTAAAACAGATTCTTCTGAACAAGTTTCTGTAAAAGACTTGTCTGAGAAAGACGATGTTGATGAAAAAGCGACTGATAATAAAACAAATCAAAGCATTAGTTCGACAAATTTAGAAAGTATTCCGGCAATAGCTCCGGATTTTGAATATGAAGAAGAACCGGACAGTCCGTTGCAAGAGATAGCAATTTCTCAAGCAGAGCAAGGAGTTTCAGATCGTGAAGCAATTCGTTTTTTCAAAACATTTTCTACAATTCCGGTTTATTATGCATATACATCAACGGTTTTGCCGGAAAACAAATCACAAGATGTAATTATTTCAATTGATGAGATCGGTCGTACATATACAAAGATCGAAAGTAAAACAGATAGCGTAGAAATTGTATCAACATCGAAAGATGTCTATTACGAGTTAGATCGTGAAAATAAAATAGCATATTCTATTTCTAAAGAAGATGCTCAAGGCGACATTATTTCAAAAGATGTTTTTGAACAAATATATGAGCAAGCTGAATTACTATATTATGTCGGTTCCGGAAAAGCGACTTTTAAAAATCGTGATGTTGAATTCGAAGAATATACAAAAGACAATAAAACTTTTGTGAGATATTATTTCGATGAAGATTCTGTCTACGGTCATAGAACTTTTGAGAACAATCAACTGAAATCGCAAGTAGTAATTTCTGCTTTGAAAAATTATTTTCCCGATCAAATGGATATTTTCTTAATCCCGGATGATTTTACAATTAATAATAATGACTAAAATAAATGATCAGTTTTTTATCAGCGGATTTCAATTTGTAGCGCAACACTATTGTATAATGTATTAAAATATAGCAAATATTATTCTTCCAGTACATTGTCTTTGCTTCCGAACCTCAGCAAACTTTGCCAGGAGAACTTTTCGTCTTGCGCTTTGAATTTGTATTCGATTCTTTCAACTTCGTAATTTGCCTTGAAAGCTTCTCCAAGGGCTAAATCATCATAAATGGCATATTCACTGAAAAACTTTTCAAGACTGATATCGTTTTGCAAGAGATATGTGAGAACATTATTCATAAAGCGCCTGCTGTCAGGCATACTGATTTCAGAAATCATTTTTACTTGAGGCCAGTTAAAGTGAGGATAAGGTAAAACGCTGATTTTTCTTTTAGTTTTTATCAAAGATCCGGCGATTTTATTTTGAGCAGGGAATTGTTGTTCAGACAATATTTTACATAATTCCGCAATGGTTTTGGCTAAGCGATTATCAGGATAAATGAATTGCCAAGTCAACCAACCGTGAAAATACAAAGATTTATTAGCTCTTAATAAAATCAGAGTCTTGAGCTTATCTCGAGTTGAGGGTTTGCTGGTAGTAGCCAGTACCGGAAAGAGCAATGACAATTCTTTATGGTTAAGACTGAAAGCTAAATCATACAATTTATCTTCACTGTTTGCTTTGCGGATTTGAGCAATTATCCAGTTACGATGAGCAGGATTAATTTTCATTTGTCTTTCGCGAGGCAATGCATGAAATTCTTTAGCTTTAACAGTTAATTGACTTAAACTCAAGTCACTTAATCTTTCGTAAGTAGTTTTTGTCGCATTAAATTTTGCAGGACGTCTTAGCTTAAAATTCTTTTTCTGATGATTTTGAATTCTTCTGACGTTTAAAGTGAATTCCGAAGGTTGATCAAAGTTTTTGTTGTTAAGTACTGATTCTTTTTTATCAGATCGGGACTTTTCCGAAGCTTCTGTACCAATTCTTTGATTGATCTTAACCGGTCTGAAAGATTTATTTAAGATATGCGACCTCACGGAATTAAGTGCATCAGAAGAATCAGTCAGATCAACAGAATCAATAAAATCGCCGGAATCGACTGTGTCAGGAGAGTCACCCGAATCAACAGATTTATTGAAATCTTCAGGAGCAGTATTTGCGGGTAAATTGATTTTTCTTATCGACATTTTATTGCTTATCTTTTCTAAAATCAGTGCTTAAAGCAAAAGGTAAAGCTTCAACTGCATCTCTGATTTCCGCTGTAGTATAAATCAATCGTTCAACTATATTAGCTAAAGCAGATTCAAATTCGGTCAATGATTTTTGAACCTTTTGATCGGATTTTTCGTTAAAGTTTGCTGTTGAAGTATTAATTGAAGTATCAATCCTGCTTAGATCTTCAATGACTGAATTCATTTTTCCGATTAATTGTTCATATTGGTTGGCTTGTTCATTGCGCAACTTGTCACTTATTGAAATAGTTGCCTGTGATTGCTCAATACTGCTGTTAATTGTTGTCAAAGAATTGTTCAAGGCTGTTTCTAAACTGTTTATTTGTTCTTTCAGGCTGGCATCTTCTCCGGCATAAACTGACGTCATCCTTTCGGTTACACTTGAAATTACCTCGAGATTGTCAGCCATTTTAGCCATGTCGTTGGCGATATCGTTTTTGGCAACAGTCATCAGTTCAATAGATTCTGAAACTTCACGGCTTAACAAAATATTCTGCTGTCGTGAATTTTCCAAAATTGCTATAGAATCCTGAATGAAATTTTTTGTATCATCCATCAAAGAATTAAACGAGTTGAGTTCAGCTTGAATTGATTGAAAATTATTTTTCATTGCAAGAGTTAATTCATCAGAGAAATTCTGAGCCAAGAGAGCCATTCCTTCAATTTGTTTATTGCTCAATGATTCAGCTAAAGCGGACAATGTTTCGCTTGATTTATTTATTGGCGGTGCAATGTCGTTCTGCATTACATTTTTAATTGCAGCACTTAGATTTTCATTGAAATCTTCCGAAACAAAATCTGTCAAATTAGCATTGAACTTGTCCATGGCTTGGCTGATTGAATTTTCGTGTTCAGTCATTTCATTAACTAAGAGAGCAAGACCTGATTTATCGGTATATACAGGAACATAACGTTCAGTTTTCTTGATTAATCGGTTAATGATGCTGACAGAACCATGCAACAGAATATTACGCTGATTCAATAAGAAAAGACTGACTAAAATACTGACGATCAAAGGAATCGAAATCATAAAAGGGTTGTTTAGGAATTGATTCGAATTGATTACCGGCACAATTGCCAAGACCATACTGGCGATAATCCCACAGGTAAAAACCAGAATACTTAATGTATATTGTAAACAGGTTTTCAATTGCGGTTCTGCTAAATTTTCCAAGTTGAATTCATTGTTCAGATCCGGCAGCCATTTTCCATCGTATTTTTCTCTGCTGTCTTCAATTAAATTATGAACACTTTCTTTAAGCTGTTCACAATTTGATTCGTCGGCATAAATTTCCAATTCAGCTGTATGGCTGATTTTACATCCTTGCAGCAGGTCTAATTTTTCCATAAATTCCAGTAATGAATGTTTTAGGTTGTTTAATTGTCGATTGCTGATTATGATATAAATAAGCCCAATCAATATTAACAGTGCGGGTACTCCGGCCAGGAAAACCAATTCAAAAACTGATAGAGAGATATTGCTGATTACGGTCTGCATTATTTGCCTCCAAAAAAGATATTCTTAAAATTATATATCACCATGATACTAAATTGACATAGTTAAAGGCAATAATTAGAATAGTGAAATGAATTGAAACATTTATCTATCGGATAAGGAGCATTTATGGCAACAAAATACATTTTCGTTACCGGAGGTGTTGTATCGGGCCTGGGCAAAGGAATAACGGCTGCAGCATTAGGAGCTTTATTAAAAGCACGTGGCTTAAGCGTTGTAACTCAAAAATTTGATCCGTATATCAATGTGGATCCTGCCTTGATGAGTCCTACTCAACATGGAGAAAAATTTATTACCGAAGATGGCGCTGAAACCGATCTGGATATCGGACACTATGAAAGATTTATTGATGTTAATTTAACATCGGAGTCGGATATTACGTCGGGTCAAATTTATCAAGCAGTTATTAAGCGTGAGCGTGAGGGTGGCTACAATGGCGGTACGGTTCAGGTTGTGCCTCATGTAATTAATGAAATTAAAGATCACATGTTCCGGATTTCCCGCAATGAACCGACAGATGTTGTTATTGCTGAAATCGGCGGTACAATCGGCGATATGGAGAGCACACCGTTTATTGAGGCGATTCGCCAGGTCAGTTATCAAGTCGGTCGCGAGAATTGCCTCTTTATCCATGTAACGCTTTTACCATATCTGAATAATCCCGGAGAAATCAAAACTAAGCCAACTCAGCATAGTGTACAGAAATTATTATCTTATGGTGTTCAACCGGATATTTTAGTTTGCAGAACCGAAGTACCTTTAGACGAATCAATCAAGAACAAGATTGCTTTGTATTGTAATGTGAAGTACGAAAATGTCATTGAAAATCTCGATGTTTCTACAGTATATGAATTACCGTTGTATTTTGAAAAACAAGGTTTGGCAAAGGTTGTTTGCAGACAACTTGGTATCGCCCAATTTGTTGAACCGGATTTATCGTTATGGCACCGTTTAAATGAACAAATTCAATATACTACACGTAAATTAAAGATAGCTTTAGTCGGAAAATATGTTTCTTTGCAAGATGCATATTATTCTGTGGTGGAAGCAATTAACCACGGCTCGATTGCAAACGGAGTTTCACCGGAAATAATTTGGGTGGACAGTGATCCTTTAGAAGAAGTTTCTGAAGAAAAATTAATTGAAACTTTTGCAGACATCGATGCGATGATCATTCCCGGAGGATTTGGTCCGCGCGGCATGGAAGGAATGATCAGAGCGGCAGAATATGCCCGGGTAAACAAGTTGCCGTTTTTAGGCATCGGTCTGGGCATGCAGATGGGAGTTGTCGAGATTGCGCGTAATTTAGCTAATATTGATGATGCTCATACAGATGAATGTGAAAAAACCTGTTCAGACATTTTTTATTATGCGGGTTTAAACAATTTAGAAGCTGCTACATTGTCAGAAATTCCTTTACCGGATCAACCTATGCGGCTAGGTGCTTATCCGATGCAAATCAAAGAAAACTCAATGTTGTACAGGATTTATCGCAGTATGGAAGCTTCTGAACGCCATCATCATCGCAGAGAGTTCAATTTGGCATGGCAAGGTCCTTTATTGCAAACCGGTTTGGTTTTCAGCGGAACTTCACCTGACGGGAAATGGATTGAAGCGGTGGAATTGCCGGATCATCCGTTTTATATCGGTATTATTTCGCATCCTGAGTTCAAATCTCGTCCGATTAAACCTCATCCGCTTTACAATGCATTTATTGAAGCTGCGTTAAAATATAAAAAAACAAAACCAAGTGAATAAAAGGAGGCTGATATGGCAATTATTTATGAAGAATTATCCCGCACATTTAGTGAATATCTTTTAATACCGAATTTGACAGAAAAAACATGTATTCCGGCAAATGTTTCCTTGAAAACGCCTTTAGTTAAATATCGTAAAGGTGAAGAAGAGAGTCCGATCAGTTTAAATATTCCTTATACTTCAGCGATTATGCAATCTGTTTCAGATGACAGAATGGCAATTGCTTTAGCCAGAGAGGGCGGTTTGTCCTTTATCTACGGTTCACAAACTATAGAAAATCAAGCTGAGATGATTCGCAATGTCAAAAAATTTAAAGCAGGATTTGTACCGAGTGACAGCAATTTACCGCCTGATGCGACATTGACTGACGTGATCAAGTTAAAACAAAAAACCGGGCATTCAACTGTGCCGATTACCTCTGACGGAAGTTCAACCGGTAAACTATTAGGTATCATCACCAGCAGAGATTATCGTGTTTCGAGGATCCAAGGTGATGAACAAGTCAAAGATTTTATGACCCCGATCGAACATATAATTTATGCAGAAGAAGGTATAACTTTAAGCGAAGCGAATGATATTATCTGGGATCACAAATTAAATCAATTACCGATTGTTGACAAAAATGGCAGATTAACCAGTTTGGTCTTTCGGAAAGATTATGATGAACACAAACAAAATCCATATGAAATGTTGGATTATCGCAAACGTTTAATGGTCGGTGCCGGAATAAATACACGTGATTATGAACAAAGAGTCCCGGCCTTAGTTGACGCAGGTGTCGATGTACTATGTATTGATTCATCCGACGGATTCTCTGTATGGCAATCAGATACAATCAAATGGATCAGAGATAATTATGGTGATGATGTATATATCGGTGCCGGTAATATAATTGATGCTGAAGGTTTCCGTTATTTAGCAGATGCCGGAGCTGACTTCATTAAAGTAGGTATCGGCGGAGGCTCAATTTGTATTACGCGTGAACAAAAAGGGATCGGACGCGGGCAAGCTTCAGCCGTAATTACAGTAGCGAAAGCTCGTGATGAATATTTTAAAGAAACCGGAATTTATATACCGATTTGTTCGGATGGCGGCATCGTATATGACTATCATATGACTTTAGCCTTGGCGATGGGGGCAGATTTCTTAATGTTGGGACGTTATTTTGCCAGATTTGACGAAAGTCCGACAAGACGACTTGTAGTTAACGGCACTTACGTTAAAGAATATTGGGGTGAAGGTTCGAATCGGGCACGCAATTGGCAAAGATACGGAGAAGGCGGAGATGAAGGCAAGATGCTGTTTGAAGAAGGTGTTGATTCATATGTGCCGTATGCCGGAAAGCTTAAAGATAACTTGGAGAACTCCGTTGCCAAGATGAAATCTACCATGTGTTCATGTGGTTCGCTTACGCTTGATGAATTTAAGGAAAAAGCCCGCTTGGTCGTAGTTTCTCCGACCAGTATAGTTGAAGGCGGAGCACATGATGTTATTCGCAAGGAAAGTGATCGCTCTTGATATTTATTTGAAAAGATATTATTTAAACTTGCAGTATTATGTTTTTTCTTATATAAAGGATAGCTATCAGTTAAATATACATTGCTGTTGCGTTGCCTAAACAATGATTAACGATTAACCATGAAAAGAGGAATTACAAAGTGACACAAAAAGTTTATGAAATGACTTACGAAGGAATAAAAGAATTACAAGATGAACTTGAATATCGTAAAACCGAGCTTTCAATAGAAATAGCTGAAAGATTGAAAGAAGCTCGCGCCTTAGGAGATCTTTCTGAAAATTCGGAATATGATGATGCCAAAGATGCTCAAGCCAAAAACGAAGTCAGAATTGCTGATATCGAGGTTATTCTGAAAAATGCCAAGGTGATTGAAGATACTGACATTTCAAGTGATCAAGTAACTTTAGGGTCAAAAGTTAAACTGCTGGATGTTGAATATAATGAAGAATTGGTATACACAATTGTCGGTTCACTTGAAGAAGACATTTTCAAAAATAAAATATCGAATGAATCTCCGGTCGGAAATGCAATTATGGGATGCAAAGCCGGTGATACAGTTAAAGTCAGATCTTTAGCCGGCGAATTGGAATACAAAATATTAGAAATTTATAAATAATTAATTTTTAGTGCGATAAATTATCAGGTTCCGAAGAGACAGAATATTTAAGAGATGATAATGAATAAGATCAAGCGCGCAAATTTTCAAAAGAAATAGAGGAGCATATGAGTAACGAGGCAACAAATCCTCAGACCAATCAAAATCGACAACAAAAATCTGCTGATTCAAGAACTGACGTTCAGGAACAAGTTTTGAACAGATTGAATAAATTAGAAGAATTAGAACAAGCCGGCAAAAATCCTTTTTGGATTACTACAGCTGAACAAACTGAACATAGTAAAGAAATAATAAGTAATTATACACAATTTGAAGGTAAAGCAGTATCAGTTGCCGGTCGAATCATGGCAAAGCGAGGCATGGGGAAAGTCAGTTTTGTAGACTTGCATGACAGACAAGGCAATATTCAGGTTTTTACTAAATTTGATGCACTTACTGAGGAAGATTATCGAGCCTGGCAGAATCTGGATATAGGTGACTTGGTCAGTGTTAAAGGTGAAGTTTTTACTACACAAAAAGGTGAAATTTCCATCCGCAATCAAGGCTATCAGTTACTTGCAAAATGTTTACGCCCTTTGCCGGAAAAATATCATGGACTGACAGATACCGATACCAGATATCGCAAGCGCTATCTGGATTTAATTGTCAACCCTGAAATCAAAGAGGTTTTTGAAAAACGCAGCAAAATCATAACTACGCTCAGACGTGAATTGGAAAAAATGGATTTTATTGAAGTTGAAACACCTCTTCTCAACTTGATAGCAGGTGGAGCTGCTGCGAGACCTTTCGTGACTTATCATAATACATTGGACTTAAATCTCTTTTTAAGAATTTCACCCGAACTATATTTGAAACGTCTGATTGTCGGCGGTTTTGAAAAAGTATATGAAATAGGCCGTAATTTCAGAAATGAAGGAATGTCAACCAAGCACAATCCGGAATTTACGATGATTGAGCTTTATCAAGCATATACCGATTATAACGGTATGATGGAAATCTGTGAGCATTTGATCAGTACGACTTGTACGGCAGTTAACGGAACTATGCAAATTCAATTTGGGGAACATGAGGTTGATTTAACACCGCCTTTTGCCAGAATGACAATGTTGGAAGCAATTAAAAAGTATACCGGAATTGATTTTGAGATGATCGAAGACGATACAGCTGCACAAATTGCTGCTCAAGAAAAAGGAATAGGGGAACTGGTTGCCGGTAAAACCAGAGGTGAAATAATCAACATATTCTTTGAAGAATTTTGTGAAAATAATTTGATTCAACCCACTTTTATATATGATTATCCGATCGAAATATCTCCTTTAACCAAAAAGAAAAAATCTGATCCTCGTATGACAGAGCGTTTTGAAATATTCATCTGCGGTGCGGAATATGGTAATGCCTATTCCGAGCTGAACGATCCGAGAGATCAACACGAACGTTTTATCGAACAACAAAAACAGCGAGACGCCGGGGATGAAGAAGCAAACATTCCGGATCAGGATTTTGTTGAAGCGCTGGAATACGGTTTACCCCCAACCGGCGGACTTGGCATCGGAATTGATCGCTTAGTCATGCTCTTAACCAACTCCGCCTCGATTCGTGATGTATTGCTTTTCCCGACAATGCGACCGTTAGGCAAACAAATGACAGAAAATGAGGTTGTCAGTCAAGAAGATTCTGCAACTTTTTATCCTGATGAGAATGTTGAAACTTTAGACATAGAGAAGCTGGATCTAGCTAAAGTTAAAGTTGAGCCTCTGTTCGAAGACATGGTTGATTTTGAAACATTCTCAAAATCTGACTTTAGAGTAGTAAAAGTATTAAATTGTGAAGAAGTTCCAAAGAGTAAAAGGTTATTGAAATTCACTTTAGACGATGGTTCAGGTGAAGAAAGAACAATTCTTTCAGGCATAAAAGAATACTATGAAGCTGAATCTTTGATAGGAAAAACCTTAGTAGCAATTACCAATTTGCCTGAAAGAAAAATGATGGGTCTGCCTTCACAAGGAATGATTATCTCTGCAGTCTACGAATATGATGGCGAAGAAGGATTAAATCTTCTCATCTTGGATGACGATATACCTGCGGGCGCAAAATTGTATTAAAACTACTTTACATTAACGACTGACTTAGAAGTTGGAGCTGATAATTTTGAACATACAAATATTCGGAACGAAGAAATGTTTTGATACGAAAAAAGCAATGCGTTATTTCAAAGAGCGCAGAATTAAATATCAGTTTGTTGATATGAAAGAAAAAGGCATGAGCAAGGGTGAGTTCAATAGTGTCAAACAAGCTGTTGGCGGCTTAGATAACTTGATAGATCAAAATTGTAAAGATCAGGATGCTTTAGCACTTATTTCTTATATTGCAAACAAAGAAGAAAAAATTCTGGAAAATCAACAAGTTATCAAAACGCCTGTTGTCCGCAACGGGCACCAGGCAACTGTGGGCTATCAACCCGAGATTTGGCAAACTTGGGAATAGAACAGAGTTTTCAGTAATTTCGTTTAAAATCAAGCTATATAGTAGTTTGTTTTGCAATGAAAAATTGACCTGAAAAATTCCGTATTCTCAAGCTTTAAAATTATAAATCGGTTTCATGATGTCTATTATATCAACAGATTCTTGAATTGCATCAATAATATCTTCCAATGCTTTATATGCCATCGGGGCCTCATCAAGTGTTGAAGTTTTGACCGAAGTGGTATAAACACCCTTCATTTCTTTCTTAAATTCTGCTAAAGAAATTTCTGATTTAGCTTTAGTTCTTGACATAATTCTGCCTGCACCGTGTGGTGCGGAGAAATTCCATTCAGGGTTTCCCTTGCCATATGCTAAAATAGAGCCGTCTCTCATATTGATCGGTATCAGGACCTTTTCCTTTTTGCGGGCAGAAATTGCCCCTTTACGTAAAATCATTTCTTTTGTATCAATATAGTTATGGATTGTGTGAAAAGCATCTGTTCCGGCAAGACCTGATTTATCTAAAATGATCTCAACCATTTTTTCTCGATTTCTTTTCGCATAGTTTTGGCAAATCTCAACGTCATGCAAATAATCGTTCATATACTCGCCATATAAGAAACATAAATCTTCCGGTACACTAGGTTCTTTTTCTGTCCAATATAAATTTTTCAGGGCTGCTTGAATTTCTTTGTGTCTGCCTTGGGATTTGAAATATTTGATAATTTCATTTCTTTGTTTAAAATAACTCTCTTTGCCTTTGTGCAAGTCGATTGCCAATTTTTGGTACAGATCTGCAACTTGTTTACCGAGATTTCTACTCCCGCTATGGATTACCAAATAATTAGTTCCATCTTCAGCCCGGTCAATTTCAATAAAATGATTACCGCCGCCGAGAGTACCAATACTACGCTCAATTCTTTCAGTGTTATATAAATCCCTATAACACCGCATAACGGTTAAATCAAATTTTTCCGTACGGACCGGCCAAACATTATAACCTGAGGGAATAAAATGTACAACTTCATCAAATTTTTTCAAGTTAATATCGTTTTTGCCTAAATTGACAGTGTACATACCGCAGCCGATATCAACGCCGACAACATTAGGTACAACTTTATCTCTGATAGTCATTGTGGTGCCGATCGTACATCCCTTGCCATAATGTACATCAGGCATAATTCTGATTTTGCTGCCCTCGGTGAATTCGTAGTCACACATTCTTTGAATCTGTTTGACAGCGTCTTCTTCAATCACTTTGGCAAAACTGATTGCTGTATTATATTTTCCTTTAATTTCTAACATCTTAAACTGCTTTCATCAATGATTAAAACTATTAAATTCCGAATCTGAGAATAGAACTAATTAATAATAGAGTATAAAATAAAGATAACAGAATGTGAAATAGAGCATAGAAACATATGGCAAATAAAAGAGGAATATCTGAATATGGAACGTCTGGATAAGATCTTGGCGAAATCCGGTTACGGAACGCGTAAAGAAGTTAAACACTTAATCAAAGAGGGGCGAGTTGAATTAGCAGGTGAAGTTATTACTGATGTCGGTTTCAAAATTTCTTTGCAATCGATCAAGCAAATTTCAGTTGATGGTTACGAAGTAGAAATTCATAATTCATTAATTTTTATGCTAAACAAACCTGCAGGTTTTATTACGGCTTTATCTGATACACGTCATGATACTATTGCTGAATTAATTCCTCGGAAATGGCAAAATAAAGGTCTTGTGGCGATCGGTCGCTTGGATAAAGATACCGAGGGGTTGTTATTACTGACCAATGACGGTCAATTGTCGCATCGTATTTGTTCGCCGAAATGGGGTATTGAAAAGGAGTACCATTTAATAACTCAAGGTCGTCCGTTTGATCAACAAGATATTGAAAGATTTGCTCAAGGTTTTAAGACTCTTGACGGAACTGAATTCAAACCGGCTAAACTGAAATTGGTTGACGGATTTGAAGCCTGTCTTACAGTCCGTGAGGGACAATATCATCAAGTGAAACGGATGGCAAAAGCTACCGGACGTGAAGTTAAATATCTTAGACGAATCCGTATTGCCAATTTACAACTGGATCCTGATTTGGCACCGGGTGAAATCCGTATGCTTACGGAAGATGAACGGGTTGAATTGTATTCAGCCTGCCAACTGGAAGATTAACATTTACTAAAATACAGAATTTATTAATAAACCTCGATTTCTCCTGTGATTATTTTATTATAAATATCCGGGGTTATTGTGAGTTCCTCAATTTGAGTAATGGCATTATATAACGAACCGACTCCGATAAAATTAAAAATATCATTAGACCTGCTGCAATCAAGCTGCCAACCTTTCTCATTATATCTGCTGACATTGCACTTTCAAAATTTTTTAAACTATTAATTCCCTAATAAATGTAATTTGCATTTTATAAATTAGATTAATAAATATTTAATTATTTAAAATATAATTTAAGTATAACTCAAATAATTTAATGATTGAATCTCTTTTTACAAAATAAATTTGAAGAATTCGTTTCGATAAGAAGAACCACAACTGAATATGAGTTGTGAATATCCCGAAGAGAATAACAATATAAAGCTCGAAAATTGTGTGTTTATCCGAAAATTACACAATGACACTCGATTTACATGGATTTTACAATGGTTTTATATTGTAATAACAAACTCTCGATAATCTAAGCATGGTTATTATAGAAAATAAATCAGAATTAATTCTTTGTATAACCAAGGAACTGTTTGCATTACTGATTTACTGTCAGACATAGAACAATATTTCATTAATGATAATAAATTAGTATCCGGCAAACCAAGAATATTAAAATACTATCGGGAGGTAGAAAAGTGAAAAATTTAAAGAAAATCTTAGTTCTGGTACTTGCTTTAGTTATGATGATTTTAGTTGTTACTGCATGTGGCGGCGACGACAAGAAAGATGAAAAAGAAGAAGTAAAAGAGACAGAAAAAGAAACAGAAAAAGAGACAGAAAAAGAAACCGAAAAAGAGACAGAAAAAGAAACCGAAAAAGAAACCGAAAAAGAGACAGAAAAAGAAACAGAAAAAGAAACCGAAGCTGAAGTTGAAGAAGCTCCTGCCGGCGAAATGACCGGACAAATTAATATTTATACCCGTGATGCGGCATCAGGAACTCGTGAAGGTTTTGAAAGTGTTGTAGGTTTTAAAGATCAGTTAACCGATGACGCTAATGAAGTTTCCTCTAACGGTGATATGGCAACCAAAGTCGGTGAAGACGTTCAAGGTATCGGTTATGTCTCATTAACAACAGACTTTGAAGCCAATAATCTGCATCCGGCAAATTATGAAGGCGTAGAACCTTCAGTTGAAACCGTAATTGACGGTTCATATCAGTTGAGTCGTCCTTTCTGCTATACAACACGTGCTGAAGGTGATTATGCAAGTGATGAAAAAGAACAATTAGTTAAAGCTTTCATCGCATTCATGACTGAATCAACAGAAGGTAAAGAAGCTGTTTTAAGTGCCGGTGGAATCGTTGATGTTGATGATAGCACACCTTGGGATGAGCTTAAGGCAGATTATCCGATTGTAGATCAAGATAATTCAGGTATTGAGATTACGACCGGTGGTTCAACATCAGTTGAAAAATCATTAACTGCTGCTTTGGAAGCATTCCAACCGTTAGCAGGCAACTTTGGTTTTGTTGTAAACCAAACAGGTTCAGGTGACGGCTGGAAACGTACATTAGGTGATGATAAAGACGGTCCTAACGCTTCAGATATCGGTTTTGCTTCACGTAACTTCAAAGATGAAGAACCGACAGAAGATGCTATCAGTGCAGCAAAATATTGTGATGACGCTATCGTAGTAGTTGTTGAAAAGAACAATCCTGTAACAGACTTCACACAACAAAATCTGTTTGATATCTTCACAGGTGCAATTACCAATTGGGAAGATATTGCTAAATAATATAATTTGGCAGAGAAAGTTTTATAATTAGTAAGTTTCGGTAATTACTGGAACAAGATAAATAAAGTAAGTTTCAGTAGTTTAGATAACTGCTGAAACAGCAGAATAAAAGAGAGTTTCTATGACTACTGAACAACAAAATAAAAGTAAAACTTTAATAAGAGAACGGTCTGCAAAGCGCCGTTCTCTTTACAAGTCCGTCGATCGTACCATGCAATTTATTTTCCGCTTATGCGGATTGATTGCTGCATTGATGATTATTCTGATTGTATTTTTCGTAGCTGCACGCGGTGTTCAGGTTTTCTTACCGGGCTATGAAAATCCCGTTTCATTGGGAGAGTTTCTGACGGGTATGAGATGGCGTAGTGATCAAGGTGTTTACGGCGTATTTTTTATCGTAATTAATACAATCATCACGGCTTTTTTTGCCGGATTAATTGCTTTCCCCTTATCTGTATTATCAGCTTTAATGATCGTGAAAATTGCTCCGAAAAGGTTAAGCAATGTTTTAACTACGGTTGTTGAATTGCTGGCGGCAATTCCTTCAGTTGTTTACGGTGTTTTTGCCTCAGGTGCCATTACCGATATTGTTGAAAAAATGGCAGGTTGGTTTAACTATACTACCTATGGCGGCAACTCGATGTTGGCGGTAATTCTTTTGTTGGCAATAATGATTTATCCGACTATTACCTCAATGGCAGTAGTTGCAATCCGAGCAGTTCCGGAAAGTCATGAGCTTGGTTCTTTGGCACTTGGTGCTTCCAGAACACAAACCAACTTTAAGGTAGTACTTGCATCTGCAAAATCAGGTATATTTGCCGGACTTATTCTGGGTTTAGGACGAGCTTTCGGTGAAGCGACCGCTGTTTCAATGGTTGCCGGTAATGCCATGAAAGGGCCTACTTGGAATCCGTTTGACCTGACCAGAACATTAACTACAACAATGCTGTCAGGCTTACATGAAACAGTAGGTGTCGATTATGACGTGCGCTTCTCGGTCGGTATTGTATTAATGATCATTATTCTGATCACCAATTTAACGATCAATGCTTTACGTAAAAAAATGGAGTCGGGAGATTAGTTATCCGCTTGATTAGTAGATTTTAAAATCTTTTGCAAATGAATTTTATCATTTTTATCTGATCAGTTTGCTTGGTTTTCTAATCTCTGTAATCTATGTGAGAAAATATGAGAAAATAATATGAATAGAATAAGAATAATAAAAGATAGAATAGCTGAAGGCTTAACTTGGCTGTCATCCGGTATATCGGCTCTTATGCTGATTGCGATATTCGTGTTTATTTTTAAACGTGGCTGGTCTACCTTAAATTGGGATTTGTTGAAAAACAATTACAATTCAGAAAATTTGATGGCCGGTTATGATCATATCGATTGGGATGAACATGGTGCTTTCACAGCTCCTGGCAGCCTTCCGGATGATGCATTTTTTTCGGAAAAATACGGTGTAGCTTTTGTAGACAGCGTCAGTGCGGCAAAAGCACCACAAATGGAAGTTGTTTTTCTTGATCCTGAATCACCGTTGCAAGATGGAAAAATTACTACTGCCGGACCCAGACAAGGTGAAAAACTTGGTTTAGAAGAAGGCTTGTATTTGAAGAAAATATCATACGTTAATCTTGAGGGTGATAAAAAATCTGCCGGTTTAACTGCTACTCAAGGCAAAACATCTGAAGAATTAGTATCAGTATTAGACAATGATTCTACAGAAATAGTTGACTTTTATGCTCAAACTGAAGGCGGAGGACTTAAAGGTTCTATTATTACAACCTTACTTCTGATTGGCCTTACCTTGCTGATTGCCTTACCGATCGGGGTATTTGCTGCAATTTATTTGCATGAATTAGCCCCGAAAAACAAGGTTACCGCATGGATCAGATCTTCGATTGAATTATTGTCGGGTGTTCCGAGTGTTATTTTCGGTTTAATGGGTATGACGATGTTATTCCAAGTTACTCGTTTATTTGGTATAACCGGACAAAGTACGATGTTAGGCGCATTAACATTAGCAGTTATTCTTTTACCTGTTATAATAAGACAAACCGAGGAAGCTTTGATCAATGTTCCCGACGGATATAGAATGGCTAGTTTGTCAATGGGCGCTACTCAATTTCAAACAATATATAAAATCATCCTTCCTAATGCTCTGCCGGGTATTTTAAGTGCAACACTTTTGTCGATCAGTCGAATTATCGGCGAGTCGGCAGCTCTGATTTTCACTATGGGAACAGCGATCATGGATAATCCGGCTTGGAATACACGCGGTACTTCCTTAGCAGTACATATCTGGACAGTGATGAGTGGAGAACAACCGAACTTTGAACTTGCTTCAGCAATTTCAATTGTTATTTTGATTATCGTCTTGATTTTGAATGTAAGCGTAAAATACATTACTTATCGCATGACAAGAGATAAAGATGAACAAAAAAAGAACAATAAAAAAGAAAAAGTAAAAGCTACAACTGAAACATGAGTTTAGTATAATAGGGCATTCTCAAATCCCTGATCAGCACGAGAATGTATTTTAATATAACGTGATTTCACGCAATTAAAGTTATTCTAAAGTCGTTATTGAAGGAGTAATTATTTAAATGACACAACAAATACAAGTACAAACTGATAATGATAATGCGTTCGATATTAGAGATTTTGATCTTTACTACACGGATTTTCATGCTTTGAAAAAAATCAATATGCAGATTCCTTTGAATAAAGTAACTGCTTTTATAGGTCCCTCAGGTTGCGGCAAGTCAACTTTATTACGTTGTTTTAATCGTATGAATGACTTAATTGAAGGTGTAAGAATTGAGGGTGAAATTTATCATCATAATGTTGAAATTCATAGTAAAGAAGTTGACGTTGTTCAATTAAGAACTGATGTAGGAATGGTCTTTCAACAACCGAATCCATTTCCGATGTCAATATACGATAATGTGGCTTATGGGCTGCGTTGCCAGGGTGTCAGAGATCGTAAAATTTTAGACGAAGTTGTCGAAACATCACTCAAACAAGCTGCGCTTTGGGATGAGGTAAAAGATCATCTCAATCGTAATGCGACAAAACTATCCGGTGGTCAACAGCAAAGGTTATGTATTGCCAGAGCTATTTCTCTAACCCCGGAAGTAATTCTGATGGATGAACCGACCTCGGCACTTGATCCGATTGCAACAAATAAAATTGAAGATTTAATTACAGAATTGAAAGATTCCTATACAATAATTATTGTAACGCACTCGATGAATCAGGCTGCACGTGTAAGTGACAGGACCGCATTTTTCCTTTTGGGAGATATGATCGAATATGATGTTACGGAAAAAGTTTTTCATAATCCGGAAGATAAAAGAACCGAAGATTATATTTCCGGAAAATTCGGTTAATTTCCGGAAAACTTTGGTAAAATTTCTTATTTTATGCAAGAATGAAAAACAGAAGAAAGGAATAATAATATGGCACAACGCGTGAATTATCAAAAAGAATTAGAGAATTTACATCAAAGTATGATTCATATGGGTTCTGATGTAGAAGAATCCATTCATTCAGCAGTGCATGCTTTAACAGATAATGATATTGAACTGGCATCAAAAGTAATCGAGCGTGATGATGTAATTGATGATCAGGAACGTAAGATTACTCACGAATGTATTATGCTGATAGCCCGACAACAACCGGTAGCAAGTGATTTACGTAACATTACAGCAAATATGAAGCTGGTTACCGATTTGGAAAGAGTAGCCGATCATGCTGAAGATATTGCAGAGCATGTTATTTATTTGAACGAAAAAAATTATAACGTTACTGTCCCGCATGATGTTGTTAAATTGACCGATCATATATTGAGAATGGTTCATTTGGTTTTAGATGCTTATGTCGAAACCGACTTGGAAAAAGCAAAACAAATAGTCATGATGGATATTCGTGTTAATGCATTGTACAGTAAATTAAAAAAATATCTCGTACGTCAAATGAAACTTGATTCGGATATGGCTCCTGCAATGGTTGAAATGTTGCTGGTTTGCAAGCATTTGGAACGTATAGGCGATCATGCGAAAAACATTGCGGAATGGATAGTATATTTTATTGAAGGTGAATATGTAACATCTGCCGAAATTCGAAGAGAAGTTGAAAAAAATGAAAAAGATAAGGAATAACAGTGGGTGAGCAATCATTTGTCGTTGTTGTAGAAGATGATCAATCAATAGCCGAATTAATACGTTATAATCTTGAAAGTGAAGCCTATCAAGTTTTGCAAGCTGAATCCGGTGATGAGTTATTTCGTAAACTCAGTCATGAAAACAGAAACGTCGATTTATTTATACTGGATGTGATGTTACCCGGTATGGACGGATTTGAAATTTGTCAGATTCTGCAGAAAAACAAGAAATATTTGTGGTCTTCATATTTATTTTTAACCGCACGTTCAACGGAAAAAGATAAGTTGGCAGGGTTTAACGCCGGAGCGGATGACTTTCTGACTAAACCTTTCGGTATGAGAGAGTTATTGGCAAGGGTTAAACTTTTGGTTAAGCGGTGTAAAGAACGATTAGCGTTAAGCGAAGGCACTTCTTTTCAATCTGACCAAATCACCAGCGAAACAGAGGTATCAGCTAATGAGATTATCCGCATTGGCGGGATAACCTTAGATGATGCGAGACATCGTGTTTATGCCAATAATAATGAAGTTGAAATGACTCATCGGGAATATGAGCTCCTTAAGTTTTTAATGATTAATAACGGCTTGGCTTTTACCAGAGATGATTTATTAAATCGTGTTTGGGGATATGAATATAGCGGAGAGACCAGAACGGTTGATGTTCATATTCGTCAATTACGACGCAAAATTGAGGATGATCCTTCAAAACCAATCTATATCCAAACGGTACGAGGAGTAGGATATCGTTTTGCAGAATGTGATGAAAATAAAGTTAAGATTTAACCCGAGATATATGATGATGTGTAAATAGATTTTCCAAGAGAGTTTTCTATGAAAAAACGCTTAAGAATATTTGGCAATATTCTAATCATTTTAATAATTTTTATTGTTTCAACTTTAAATTATCGAGAATTAAGGTCTAAACATATTCAAAGTTTTGAAAACTATTTAGGTAACGTAACATCATATTTTGATCAGGCATTGAGTCGTATTTTATTAAATTCAATCGACGGAACAGACGAGACAAAGTTGATAAGTCAGGCGGAAATTATTGAACAAATCAATTCTGAAGAAAGTGGTGATTTTCAAAAACTGCTTGAACAAACAATTGATGAAACAATGGAAGTGTTTAATGTCTTGGCATCGGATTTAAGAATTACTGTGATGGATGAAACCGGTAAAGTACTTGCAGATAGCATTTTTCCTGTTAAAGAATTGAATAATCATCGTGCCAGACCTGAGGTCTGGAAAGTAATTTCCGGTGCAAAGAACTATTCTAATGTGCGTTATTCGGATACTGAATCTGCCGAACGTTTATATTTTTCTGCCAGATCAGACCACAATAATATGATTGTCAGAGCTGCAGTGTTAATGGATACGCTAATTGACGCAAAAGTGACAATTACCCTATATGCTTTAATTATCGGTGGTGTATCTTTAGTTATATTCAATTTGATTTTAAGTCTGATATTCAAAAAACAAGATCAACATCAAATAGATTTAGTACAAGCTTTGACGAAAATTGATGCCGGAGATTTGACGGCTCGCATGGAAGAAGATCGTCATGCCTCTGTTGATAATCGAAAATTTGTTGAAAATTTTAATCTTACGATATCGAATTTTGAACAGACTTTCAAAGAAATGCAGGAAGGACGAATTTGGCTCAATGCAATAGTTAACTCACTCATGGAGCCTTTGGTCGTAGTCAATCAGGAATTACAGGTAGTTTTTGCCAATAAATATGCTAAAACTTTGTTCAATAGGAATATTGATCCTGAAGAAACTCCATATCCATTTGTCCTGTTAACTCACGATGCAAAACTGGATGAACTCTGCCAACGGGTTTTTGATTCCGGTAAAACTACACGTGAAGAGTTCAGGCTGCAGGTAACCGGAAGCTACAATGCTTTCCAAGTCATGGTTTCTCCGGTAGATGTGAACTATGTAGTCGTATTATTCAATGATATGTCTTATGAATATGAAGCCCGTCAATTGCGCTCAAGTTTTGTGGCGAATGTGACTCATGAATTAAAAACACCTTTGACATCAATACGCGGATTTGTTGAAACTTTGCGTAATCGCAATAATACCACTCCGGAGCAAGCAAATAATTTCTTGGATATTATCGATGTTGAAGCCGTACGACTGGAACGTTTAATCAATGATATTTTGCGACTTTCCGATATTGAACGCTTAAGTAATGATTCTGAATTGGAAGATTTTGATTTGGTTGAATTGGTGGATGAATGTCTGGTTCAATTAGATGATCAAGCCAGTGAAAAACAAATTAATTTAATTCCGAGTGATGAGCCGACATTTTTACCGGTTAAAGCTAATAGAGATAGAATCAAACAAGTGTTGCTTAATTTGTTGGATAATGCGATTAAATATCATCGCATACATGGCAATGTATGGATAGATATGGAACGTCAAGGCAAATTTGTGACGATAAAAGTTAAAGATGACGGCTACGGTTTTGATGAACAATCAGCAAGAAGAGTTTTTGAACGCTTTTATCGTGTCGATAAAAGCCGCTCTCGCATGCTGGGCGGCACCGGTTTAGGCTTATCTATCGTCAAGCATATTGCACTATTGTACGATGGCGAAGCAAGTGTTAAAAGCACACCGAATGTTGGCAGTACTTTCAAAGTTATTTTGAAAATCTAGGTTAATTTCTTTTTAAAACTCAAAAACATAGGCAAAAACTTCAAAACATGAATTTACTCTAAGACCCATCTCTGATCTTGCGAGTTGTTGGAGTCTCGGATGCTTGTTATTTCTAACGATGATTTTGTTAAGCATTTAAAATGTTTTCCGGCAAAATCTTTAGCAAATGATTATATTTTCTTAAATTTAATTGAACCTTATTGACCTGTAATAAAGTTAGTTTTATTATAAAAATATAAAATTTCTGAACAGTAATATCTTAATTGCAACCAAACTGAACTTGACTTTTTGGAAAAACGAAAAGCAACAAATCTATCAAACCTTTCGACCTGTCGGAACAATTGCATCAACTATTTAACAAACTTCCATTCAACAATTCAAAATAAAACAATCCCGAGCTAAGGATAAAGGAGAAGCCTATGAAGAAGAAATTGTCTTTGAGAATCCAGGCATTCGTCCTGATATTATTACTTATATTAACTACCTTTGTTATCACTCCTCAGAAGACTCTGGCTGATACAGAAGCTACCGCAGACGAAGAAGAAATCAAAAAGCTTGAAGCGGAACAAGTGGCGGAAGATGCTATTGCAGATGAGACAGAAGATCAAGAATCAGATGTTGAGATGCCGGATCCCGCCGAGCGCGATATCGGCACAAGAGCCGCCTATACAGATGAGAAATATTTTGAATTTGATCCGATGACCGGAACAATTACGGGTTATCGTTATGATGGTCCGAAGGTCGTTAACATTCCGCCCTATATAAACGACGTAAAAGTAGAGCACATCGGTTTTTCTGCTTTTGAAAACTATAGACTGACAAGTGTAACGATTCCGAACGGCATCAAAAAAATTGGCGATCACGCATTTAGGGATAATAGACTCGAGAATGTCACGATTCCAAACAGTGTCATAGAGATTGGAACTCATGTGTTTTTCAACAATCGGCTTAAAACCGTAAAGCTTCCGGACAACATCACAGAGATTGCAGTTAATACGTTTACCGGCAACTATCTCACAGAGGTAAAGATTCCGAATAGTGTCCAATCTATTCAAGCTCTTGCATTTTCACATAATCGACTCACAAGCATCACGATACCGAACAGTGTCCGGTTTATTGGCTATTGTGCATTTGATAAGAATAATCTAACGAATGTTACGATTCCGGACAGTGTTATGAATATCGGAGAAAAAGCCTTTTCTATTAATCCAATAAGCCGGGCTACCATTCCGGAAGGGATTAGATTCATTATGGACATGACAGGTAATGAACTTGTCTACTTACCTACCATCGAACAAGTAGGTGAGCATTGTTTTGATGAAGGTGTATCTTTAATCGGAAAACATTACATCAAAGCGAAGTCGATCATTCGTGAAACACCTAATGGTAAAGAGATTACCAGACTTTGGCGTCCTCTATATGTAACCGGCACAAGCACAAGCCAAGGTAAATGGCTTAAGTTCACCTATGGCGGAAAACCGGCCTATGTAGCAATGATTGCAACTTCAACCAATTCACCCCCCATGATCGGCTATGCCAAACAAACCTTGAACATAAGGAGTACACCTAACGGATCAATTATCGGAAAAATTCCAATCGGTCGTAAAGTTAATGGAATACTTGTCGGTAATATGGTAGTTACAACCTATAACGGAATAAACGGTTATGTGTATGCCTCATTACTGCAAAAGAATCCGGTCAAAGTAACGAGATATCTGGTAGCTAATTCAATAATCAGAAGCAAACCGAATGGCAGTGTAATAGCCAGACCGTGGCGTCCGCTCCGAGTGAGCGGTACAATCCAAGGAGCTTGGCTTAAGTTCACCTATGGCGGAAAAACGGCCTATGTAGCAATGGTTTCAACAAGGACGAAAAATCCACCGATGACAGGTTATGCCAAACAAACCTTGAATATTAGAAACACACCAAGCGGCTCAATAATCGGCAGAATCCCAATAGGTCGTCAGGTTAAAGGAGTCTTGGTCGGAAACATGGTAAAGACAACGTATAACGGCAAGACAGGTTATGTATATGCTTCGTTACTGCAAAAGAATCGTGTCAGAGTAACCAGATACATAGTAACAAATGCCATAATCAGAAGCAGACCGAACGGCAGTATAATAACGAGACTGTCGTACCCGATTCGAGTGAGCGGTACAATCCAAGGAGCCTGGCTCAAGTTTACCTATAACAAAAAACCGGCCTATGTAGCAATGGTTTCAACGAGGACAAGTTATCCACGATGACAGGATATGCTAAAGAAAGCTTGAGTCTGAGAAATACATCTACATGCTCAATAATTGGAAAGATTCCGCGAGGACATAAGGTAAGCGGTGTACTTGTAGGAAACATGGTAAAGACAACGTATAACGGAAAGACAAGTTATGTGTATGCCTCGTTACTGGAAAAGAATCCTGTAAGATAAATGTCAAATTGAATTAAAAAGTCATAACAGATTTCTCTTTCACCATATTGTGATTGAGAAATCTGTTTTTGTATTTTAAGTATTTTGACCGTTGTTGACCCGAAATAAGGTTTACTTTAATATAGAAATGTAAGAAATGTAATTATTTGAACAGTATTATATTACATTACAAATCAAACTGAACTAATTTTTTGAAAAAACGAAAAGTATCAAATCTGTCAAAATTTTCGACTTGTCGAAACAATTGCATCAACTGTTTAATAGAATCTCTTTCTACAATTTAAAATTAAATAATCCAAGACTAAGGAGAATCCTATGAAGAAGAAAC
>DUOO01000031.1 GCA_012838795.1 Clostridiaceae bacterium
CTCCGTTTATTAATTTGGAAAATTGCATCTTTCATATATCTGGAAAAAGAAGTTTTGCCGTCTTCACCCTGCAAATTTTTAATAAAGGGAAAAATTTCAAATTGCATCAGATTAAACATTTCTTCCGCAGAACCCAATTCTTTGAATTTATGCCAACGAAATTCCGGATTGTCCTCCGGGAATACAGATACATGAGGAAGCCCTAAAAGATTAGCATCTTGTTCCTTGACCAATTCAGTTTGATCAAGACTTTTCATAAATATTAAATATGTGATTTGCTCGATGTTGGTTAACGGATTGGTACTTCCCTCATTCCAAAGGGTTGTCCAGATTGCATCTACTTTGTTTCTTAATTCACCTGTCAGCATCTTTACTTCCTTTTTTATCCTTCATCTACTCTCCTTTGCAATCAGTTATTCCTTAGGCAAATTTTATCCTGACATTTAACCTGACATTCAAAACGTCAGGTTAAATATATTAATCTGAAGAGTCATTTTATTTAATTACAATCCACTTCCCATCTTTCTTGGATCCGATTCTCTCCAAATACCCCTCTTCTTGTAATTTAGCAAATGCTCTGTATATCGTTCTGACTGTAACACCTATCTCTTTTGAAAGATCGTCTGCAATCAAATCTGAATTTCTTATTAAAAGCTCTAACACCTTCTTTTCAGTATCGTTTAACCTTATTCCCTTTTCAACGTTTGGATGATTCTGTTCAGTTTGAGATAAAACTTCCTTGTCGAAAGGAATGGTGCATCGTATATAATTGTCATCTATGTCAAATACATCTTTTCCATACTTGTTGACGATAGTGGGGATCCCATGACCCGTATGCTCAGTAAGCCCCATCATTAAAAAGATCCTCATTAACGTTACATTTCTCGGCTTACTAATTCCTTCGAAAAATTGTTTTTCTGTCATTCCGCTTGGTAGTCCGCCATGGGAAAAGATTTCTATACGGTCACTGAACATCGATATTTGAGGTTCTGTAATTGTCCAATCATTATGAACCAAAGCATTGATGACAGCCTCATTGACTGCATCATGATCAAAGAGATAAGTATCTTTTCTCGGTCTGACTGTCGTATCTGATATACAAATATTCTCTGCTTGTAGCCTTGTTTTTATCTTTATATAAGTCGTTATTAAACATCCGTAACCATAATCACTACGCTCAGATATGGCAGCTTTGTTTTTCCCTTGAAATTTAACAAAAATAAAGGGGATACTATTTCTATCCGCCAAAAGTTCCGCCAGTAAATTATAGTCGCCATTTTCCGTTTTAAGGTTAAAATTCGCTTCAAAAGATCGATCGTCTAAATGATAACCTTTTTCCGCATAATAAATTTTCAATTCCCTAAACGTTAAACCTATTGAACCGGACTTCTTTTTCAACATATACTCTGTATCGATAAAATTCTTTTCATATCTGATTTTAATTTGTTCAGGGGTCATTTCTTTACAAGTTGTTCCGATGCGTATGGTGCAACCGGTTGATGAAAATCCATATTTTCTTTGACAATAGATGTTTTTTCTGCCCTTTGAAATATTAATGACCACAATAGTCTTACCATCATCAAATTTCAGCTCTGATGCTATTTCATCCTGAGGATTTGGCTCTATTTGGTTTGTGATGATATCGGATATTTTTCTTAAAGATTCATCGACCTTATTCACCCCGACAACTTCTCCGTTATCTTTGACACCAATGAGAATGGTGCCGCCTGATGCATTTAAAAACGAAACTATTTCTCGCACGATAGAGTCTGTATATTTTTCTTTTAACTCAAGAGTATCCGACTCCACATGTTTTGACATCCCCTTTACCTCCGTATAACATTATACAGAATACCTGACATATCTTCAACTTAACATGACATATAATATTTCATGTTAAATTAATTTAAGCAATGACTCTACCGCCTAAAGGCTATAGATTAATTATTTAAAAGAAAAAGATTCTTCAGCTTATTTCATATAATTCTTTAAGACAACGTCTCCTTTTCCATGGTTTTTTCTTCCGGAAATGTTGATACATAAGGAATCCTATAAGATTCGCATCTTGTTCTTTAGCAAGGATTTTATAATAGTCACTATCTTGATCTTGTCGTATATTTTGTTCCTCGTCCACTTCCGGTTTTCTCTACATATCCTGATTCAATCAATGTTTCAAGTAGTTCTAATACTTTATTTTTTCCAAACCCCGTTATTTCCGATAATGAAGAACTTGCTAATTCTTTGTTCTCTAATGCACTGTATACAAGATTTTGATCATCAGTTAGTTCTTCTAGTCCTGAAATGACCGGCAAGGTAATTTCTACAGAATTCTCATATATCTTAAATATCGGTTTTTTCTTACTTTTTCTATATGAATTTTTTATCCTTCTTATACCCGTACCAAAACTTTCTATAATATCTAATCTAAAAAACGATAAAACAAACGGTAGTTTTTTCGTTTGTTTTATCGTTTGAAATCTGATGTAAATCTTTTCATAAAATTTGAGTTCTTTTTTTAGATAAAGCCAGAGTTCTATATGCCGTTATCATAATTATGACACGAGACCTCATCTCAGGGCTACATATTGTATCTTTCGGAGTAAGCGTTTATGATGCCGGATAACTTTAACTGTCCATCGAAAAACCATATATTTCTTCAAAATCATCGTCAATAAATTCAAAATCGAATATATGGATAGAATCAAATGCCTGTTCACAATATGTCACCATTCCAATTTCGTAATTGATTATTGGTTTTCCCAGTTTATTCTTTACGGTCTCTTCCGTGACATTATCAAATATGTCTTCAATATTAGACTTAATAAAAATAACGATCTTATCGAAATTATCATGATAATTATTTGCTATTGTTTTTACTCTCTCTTTAAAATTATCATCCGGTCTATTCTCCCAAGAAAAAATCAAATCTTCATATTCATATATAAACTGCTCTAAATCTTCGTCATACTTCATGTGATTTTCCTATCTGTAAAATTATTTATCGGACTGCATAGGAATAAATTCAATTTTCAATTGCATTCCTAAACCTTTAGCCAGTCGCTTAACCATGTTAAGGCTTGGATTTCTTGTTCCGTTTTCAATTCGACTAATATCTGCCTGAGTAATGCCTGTTCGCTCTGACAATTCTTTTTGCGTAATATTCAAGGAATTTCTTGCATCAATCATTGCTTGAATAATATCATACTCAGGTTGCAACGCATCATATTCAGCTTTCACTTCAGGATTTTTAAGAACTTTATTTTTATATTCACTATATTTTATCATTGCCATATCTCCGTTCATAATCAGATTTATATTTTTTCGCAAGATTAATCTCTTTTCTTGGTGTTCTTTGTGTCTTTTTTATAAATCCGTTAGTTAATATTATTTTTTGTCCGATAACAAAAAAGTATAATATTCTTGTTAAGTCAGTTCCTTGTTTTGTTCTAAGTTCGAATATTCCATGTTCAAGGAATTTCGAATAAGGTTCTCTAAGCTTAGGGTCGTTTTCCTCCAGCAAATCAATTGTTCTAAGTGTCTTAGCCAAAAGCTTTGGCTCTAAGGAATCAAGAAATTCTTGAACCGGACACTTGTCATCTTCCGTATCATAAAGAATAATTTCGTACATTTATAATCCTCTTTATTATGTTTCAATAATATGTTTAATGCGACATATTGTCAATAGCCATCTAATTTTCATCAAACACGATAATTAAATTTGATTTTTAAGATTATTCCGACTTCAGATTAACTTTACGATATTATTAGTAATTATATGTAAGTATTTTTTGGAAAAAGTAATAAAAATATAAAAAATTAATTAATACATCAATATTTTTCAAAAAATCTGATTTCAATATATTGATAAAAAATTTCAAGCTTTAACTTCAGGTTTTTCATTTTTAAAACAACAACGGCACATTCCCATACATCAATATACGTAAAATTCCAATGATGATCAGATGCAGCGGATAATAGATGTAGAAAAACATTTTCAGCCAGCCGGCTTTTCCTTTTTCACCGTTGTACATTTTTAACAACGGATAAACCATAAGAACACCTACCAGCACAAGTGCGTATACTTTACTGACAAAGAAAAACGATATTACTCCATAGAAAAACACCCAAAAAACAATTGCTATCATCTGTCCTTTCATATCTCCGTGTTTTCTGTACATATGCTGTATTGCCAAAACTGCAATACAACTCCAGTCCGCAGGAAATGCGCTCCAAATAAGCACGAAAACAATTGCGAATTTCAAGTATTTGTTCATACTTTTCTCTTCATATTGCAACCACAATATAACTACAGAAATAAACAGCGGATACATAACACTTGTTTGATTAAATATCCCGGTACTGAACGGAATCGGATTAATACCGAATGCAAAACAATAGGCAAAGTGTGAAATGACAGCAAAAATAAACATTCTAAGCATATATTTTTTCACATTTCTTGTGTAATGAAATCCCTCGCAAACAAAGAACCACATAATCGGAGCTGTCAGCCGGCCGATCAAATGCAATGCAATCGGCAAAGGCTGTGCCGGAAATCCCGGATAAAAAAGATCCGCAATATGATCTATGGTCATCGCAAAAATTGCTATTAATTTTAGCTGGTTTGCATTAAGTGTTATTTTATTCATTTCCTATCCTCGCCAAATTCTAATTTATAAGTTTCGTTTCACAAATTTGAATTTACATTCCACATAAATGAAAGATAAATGCCGGGATAGCTGCCATCATTGGCGATACTACAATAGTACCAAGCCACTTTATTATAAGTGTCTTCTTTGGAATGTATGGTTTTAAATCTTCAGTACCTTCTATCTCCCATGCTTTAGTATGACCAACCCAATACCAATCAATAAAGAATCTGTCAAAAAGATTCATGATCAAATAGACACAAGTCATCTGGGTAAACCCATCCCAAAATCCCCTTGCGCCATTAACAAAATAAACAAGTACGGGAACAACTATCAAAGTAGGAATATACATTGCAAGAATCGTTATAATTGTATCTTTCTTGATTTTATCCGTTGTTGTCAGGCCTAATGCGATTACTCTGTCTTGTACATCCTGCTCATAGAAAAAAACCAAGCCTACCGGTCCGTTTGCTATACCTACAACACATATAAGCAGAAGCCAAAATGACATTACCAAACCTTCTAAAAGTACCATCTGCCAAACCTCCGCAAATTCTTTTTTTCCGGATCTGATTCTACCGGTGCATGTCTACATATCCGCTTTGTGTTAGCTAAAAATGACTACACACCTCTAATACTTTAGAACATCCTTAAGCAGAAATCTTTTTGTAAAAGTAAAATAATAATAATTTCAGTATAATTTTTAAAATAGAAAAGTCGGTTATTTAGTTGTTTTAATATATACATTTTATAAAATAGGGTTTTTCTGCATATGTCATTTGATTTACTTCAGAAAATCTGATTCATTAAGAGAATATATGTCAAACAAAAATACAATTGCAGATCAATAGTTATAAAAAGTATCGACGATTTCGAAGTTTTTCTGCAGTCCGCAGCGAGTGCATTCGTCCCACCTGCTTCCGCTTTCATAATCCCTGTGATCAATAACTTTATCAATATGGATAAAATCATGGTTTTCCGCATTGCATTGAGAGCAGATGCAGGAGATGGTTTTTCCGTTTTCCGGCCAGTTTTCCGCACCACACGAGGTACAGATATAACCGCCCAATTTTTTAAATGCCATTTGCTTCACTTTAGTGTTTTTTGCCTGACGTGCAATAGTTGTAAGCGCATCATTATCGGAAATTAAAAGTATTGCGTCTTCAGAACTGATCTTATCGCCCAAAGCAATGTCTACAAGAATGGATTGGTCAGTTAACTTTTCCATCGCTCTTCGCCGTACAAAGGAATCTCGGGCATTAATTGCAACGTCCAGAATCATGCTTTGGCTCGATAACTTATCAAACGCAGGGACACATAAAACGGGATTGTTGGAATTTATGGCTATATCAAGCAATAACTTCTGATCATTCAGTCTTTTAAATGCATCTTCGCGTATGAATCTGTCACGCTCCGTCAGTATAATGTTCGCTAATGCGGTTTGTACATTTAATTTTTTAACCATTCTTATTCGCAAACCTTTGTTATCCGTATTTTGTGCTATTTCAGCAATTAGTGATTGGTCCGTTAACATTTCTTCTGCAGTTTCTCGAACAAATGAATCCGAATCATTGAACATAATTTCAAATATAAGTGATTGGTCGGTCAGTTTTTTAACTGCTGCACGGCGAACAATATTATCCTGATCATTTCGTGCAATATCGGCTAAAATAGATTGATCGGATATTTTTTCAATCGCCGCACAACGCACCTTAGGTAGTGGTACCGTTTTTGCTATTTCCAATAAGATTACCGAATCTGTTTCATTTTCCACTGCCTTTATTGCTTTCTCATATTTTTTAGGATTTTCGGTCATCCATATCTTTTTTTTATTAAATAATCCCATAATATGTCCTCCGCACTTTAATAATTCCAATATATTTCCAACTTTGTAGCATTCGCGGTTGCCGCCACATCCTGCAAGTATTTTGCTATTTGTTTTTTGCGCCGAAATCTCGCAAGGAAAAATCCTAAGATCATTGTAATCACTAAGGGTACAACTGCGTTGATCAACCCGGGAATCCCCATGTTTTCCAAGTTAAACAACTTCATAACACCGAAAGACACGGGTAAGCCGATAAAGAAAAAACCTACCGTCCACATTCCCGACGAGGCAAAATATCGTTTTTTCCACGGTTGAACCGCACCACAATATGGACAGGTATCAGCCTCTTTAAGATATTCGCTCAAATATTTCAATGATTCAAATGGTAAAGATCCGTTATAGTAATGATTGTCTAAACGCTGCTTTTCCTCTTGTATCTCCTGAATACACTGAAGCAGATATTCATTGGCTTTTTTCTGTGTTGTCATTACTTCGTCCACAGTAAAATTATTGTTATTACTACCTCGTTTTGTGATAGTAGATTCCATTTCTATCATACTTTCATAGATATCGGTTTGCCTTCCGCAATGTCCGCAAGTGTAACGGTAACGAAATGTCATCTGTGATTTACGCGTTACGCTGTAGCCGACTACCTTTTGTCCTGCGTAATTAATCATAATTATACCCTCTCACTTTCTATTACCATTGCCTGAATTTTTATTTATATCCGTAATTTTTTTATAAACTTGGTTTTCCTTAGTAAATAAAATAATCATCCGTTTGAGAATTAGTAATAGCTTCATATTTGTTCTTCTTTTTTCTTAGTTCTTAATTATGATAATTCTAAAACGATACCTGATTGTCTGCAAAAAGCATACAAATTGATTCTTTGCATTTTTAATGCAGATATTATGTGCAGCTATTTTTCATATGTATTATGAAATGTCTTTGATTTTATTTTTATTAAATGATTTCGCAAATTCTCCCAAACAAAAAAGGTATGTCACTTTTTCCCTTGAAATATTAAGCGTTACATACCTTTAGTTAGTAATTTTTTTAAAATATTAAGGCTAAGATTTCTTACTCTATTTTCAACCCTTCTACCCATGCAGTAAGTTCAGCTTCACTCACATAAGGCTTGAACACCTTCCCTTCAAGAAGCTTGGAATTCGGACAAGACGCTATCAGTTTTTTATTGGTCTCTCCCATACCGCTACCACCGGAAGTAGCAAAAGGAATAATAGTCTTATCTGTAAGGTCATAGCTCTCAAGAAAGCTGTTAATGATCGTCGGTGCAATATACCACCAAATAGGAAAACCAACAAAGATGGTATCGTAATCATCCATCTTGTCATTATTACCGGCAATAGCAGGACGAAATAAAGGATCATTCATTTCAATACTGCTGCGTGACTGTTTATCCATCCAATTAAGGTCTGCTTTTGTGTAAGGAACTTCCGGCTTAATCTCATAGAGATCTGCATCTAAAACTTTCGATAATGTCTTTGCTACTTTTGCGGTCACTCCGCTCGCAGAAAAATATGCAACTAATTTTTTGCCCATAATTAACCTCTTTCAAAATATATTTAACCTAATCTTATCAAGATTATTCGAAATGTTACAAGAAATAACTCCAATATTCAGATGTCGTCAGAATAAATTTGATCGAAACTTCAAAATCTTAAAATTGATTAACTATTCCGACAAATAAAGGTAAATCAGATAAGCCTGTAATCACAAAGACAAAAGGTCTATAGAAAATAAAATCAATTTCATCTCCTAAAGGCATGCATTCTTTTTTTAGAAGCAATATCGTAAAGTTGACAGAATTTAAACCTTTTTCATCTATCGCAACTCGACTAGCCTGTTTTGCTTCCGACAAAAATATATCTTTTTCATCCGTCAAAGGACTGAAATTGGCTGTGTCCGCTGAAAATATATCTATGATACCTAGTGCTGACAGAAACTCCTCTAAATTAATATCGGAACTAACATCAAATTTCGGTACGCTCCACAATTAAGAATTAATTAAAATTTAAAACTAATAAATGATAAAATTTACGATTGTATAAGTTAAATGGCCAACTGTAAACAATAAAATCGGAATAATTGCGATTAGATTTTTCCTATCAATTGCGTATAGTAGAAATGATAAACATGGCGTAACAGACAATCCCAAAATAACAATTGTATCTACTAAACCCTGATAGTAAGCAAACCAACTGAAATAATACAGAAGACAACTTATTCCCGTGAATACAATCAGCGGTGTTAAACTTATTCTTTGAGTTTCGTTATTTTTCAAGCAACATAATGTTGCAATCATCAATATCCGGAAGATAAAAGTAGCTAAATCGATCGTTTTTGAGATTGACTCCGCTCTTAAAATATCATTTGGCGCGGGAATGGACGCCCAAATAAAATTCGGTATCATAATTAATAGGAACAACACTAATGACCAAACATCGAGACCAAATTTGTATTTCTTCAACATAATATACTCTTTCAAAATCATAATTATTAATGTCTATCTGTCTTAGTAAGTATAAATTATTGATTATCATAATAAAATTATAATTGTGTTAATAAAACAACAAAAAATGCTGTATTATAAAAACCAATACAATTTGATCTTTATCATAAATCTTTAAACATGTTAAAAACATAATATAAAACATAAAGGGTGAAATCTATGGTAAAAAAACAAACAAAGCTTTGGCTGGTAATCGTTTTATTCGGTCTGGCAGGTCAAATCGCCTGGACTGTAGAAAATATGTACTTCAACATATTTCTTTATAACACTGTTACCACTGATCCCGATGCTATCGCAACAATGGTTGGCACAAGTGCGATTGTCGCAACCGTAACAACAATTTTGATCGGAGCCTTGTCGGACAAGCTTGGTAAGAGAAAACCTTTCATGGTGTGGGGCTATATTCTCTGGGGACTGTCTACTATGAGCTTTGCTTTTATCAGTACAAATTCTATGGCGGAAATTTTTCCGAAAACCAACGACATTGTTGCCCTGACTACATTTGCTATTATCTTTATGGATTGTGTCATGACCTTCTTCGGCTCCAGTGCCAACGATGCCGCTTTTAATGCTTATGTCACAGAAAATGCTCCTCAAAATAAAAGAACCATGATCGAAGGCTTACTCAGTGCATTTCCGCTCGTTTCCATGCTAATTATTTTCGGAGTTTTGTATCCTCTGACACAAGCAGGTAAGTGGAAAGAGTTTTTCATTTATATCAGTATCAGCATTATCTTGACGGGAATCATCGGTTTCTTTATCATTCCGCAAGACAAACTTTCACCAAGTAAAAACTTCCGTATGGCCGATGTGTTATACGGTTTCAGGCCGAATGTCTTAATCAGAAATCCTCCTCTTTTACTTGCTTTATTTCTGCTTTTGCTTGTTTCGATCGCATTTCAGGTATATTTGCCTTACCTCTTAATTTATGTACAGCATCACCTGGCTTTTGATAACTATGTTCCACTATTGGGTATTGTCTTAATCGGTGCTTCCGTTTTCTCCGTTTTAGGTGGTCGTCTGGCTGATAAAACAGGTAAAATGAGGCTCTTTCCCTACACACTTCTTCTCAGCATGACAGGATTGGTTTTTATGTTTTTTGCCAGAAAATATTTTGTATGTGCTCTGGCCGCCCTGATTTTCATGACCGGTGCATTATTAAGCCAAAGCATCACTACCGCCATGGTCAGAGAAAACATACCGGAAGGAATGGCCGGTCGCTTTCAAGGTGTACGCATGTTTTTCGCTGTTTTACTGCCTATGCTGATCGGTCCGTTTATCGGTGCAAGGATTATTTCCAAGCAAAGCCTGACCTACACGGACTTAGGACAAGTTAAACAAGTACCCGGTCCGGAAATATTTTTGGGTGCGGCTGCTGTTTTGCTGATCCCTCTGGCTATTTCATTAATATCGAAAAAACATATGGAGAGGAGAAGCAAGAATGAATGATATTCTATACACAAAATATGGTGAAAATTTATTGGAAAACATAGAAAAAAATCCTGATTATGAAATTTTTCCCGAATATCCAAGGCCACAATTGAAACGTGAAGGTTATTGGTTAAATCTGAACGGATATTGGGATTATGCGATAGAAAAATCGGACGGAAGTTTTGATCCGGTCTTAAATATTCCAATATTCTCGGAAGATATAAAAAAACCTGTCAGTGCGTATAAAAAGTTTTCAAGTCAAGGAAAAATATTGGTACCCTTTTCACCTGAAACGGCTTTATCCGGAGTAAATCGTTCTGTTAAGCCGGACGAAGTCTTATGGTACAGACGAAAATTCAGTGTCAAGTCACTTGAAAATAAAGGAAGATATATTTTACAGTTCGGTGCGGTGGATCAAACTTGCAGCGTTTTTATTAATGGAGAATATGTTGGTTCTCATAGAGACGGATATTTACCTTTTTCTTTTGACATAAGTTCTCGGATCAACAAGTCCCGAGATGAACAAGAACTCGTTGTCGCGGTCATCGATCCGCAAGATAAAGGTCAGCTTCCCTTCGGCAAACAAAGTACAAATCCAAAAATGATTTGGTATAGGCCAAGTTCCGGAATCTGGCAAAGTGTCTGGCTCGAATCCGTTCCCGCGACTTATCTGAAAAATGTAAAAACCACCCCTTCATTTGCCGGTTCTTCCGTCAATATAGAAATTGAATTGGATTATGTAAAATCACCTGAAATCAATTTCGCTGAAGATATATATGCTACAGTAGAATTTTTTGCCAAAGGAGAATCGCAAGGTAAACAAAATCTGAATCTTCGAGGTAAAACTAATTATATCTTAAAAGATCGTTTCGCCTGGTCTCCGGACAATCCGTTTTTATATGACTGGACAATTAATATCTATAAAAATTCAGACAACAACTCTGCAAAAAATGATGAGCTTTTAATTGACTCAGTCAGCGGTTATTTCGGCTTACGGGATGTGAGCATCGGTAAAGATAAGTACGGTTATCCTTGTATCTTGCTTAACGGTGAAGTCCTGCGCCACATCGGTGTCCTCGACCAAGGATACTGGAGTGACGGACTCTATACGCCTGCAAGTGATGAGGCTTTTATTGATGACATTCTCTTCGTAAAATCTCTGGGTTACAATATGATCAGAAAGCATATCAAAATTGAGCCTCAGCGTTGGTATTATCACTGCGATCGCTTAGGTATCCTGGTCTGGCAAGATATGGTAAACGGCGGAAGCGACTATATTCGTTTCTTTGTTAATATATCCCCTTTTATCGGTCTTAATATGAAAGATACAACCGGAAAACTTTTAGGCAGATCCGGACCCAAGAGAAAAGGTATCTGTAAAAAAGACAGGATTACTATTGCCGAAAAAGGTAAATTGGCTCATTTGGAAATTATGAAAGAAGCAGTCGATGTATTATATAATCATCCTTCAATTGTTTGCTGGGTTCCCTTTAACGAAGGCTGGGGACAATTTAACGCTTTAGAAGTGGCCAAAGAATTCCGCAGTTGGGATCAAAGTCGCTTAATTGATCACGCAAGCGGCTGGCATGATCAGAACGGTCCGGACTTTGAAAGCAGACACAAATATTTCCTGAAATTCCGGGATAAAGCCAAGCAAAACGGCAGACCTTTTGCCCTTAGTGAATATGGTGGCTATACTTTCACGGTACCGGATCATACCCTTGATATGGCTCAATTCGGCTATGGCACATACAAAAGCCAGACCGAATATAACGAGGCTGTGATCCGCTTGCACGAAGAACAAATCACTCAAGACAAACACTTAGCCGCTACAGTGTATACACAGCTTAGCGATGTTGAAGGCGAGTCTAACGGACTTATCACTTATGACAGGAAATATGACAAATGGTCAATTCCGCAAAATAGAAATAGGTTTATTAAAATCAATCGTGATTTACAAAAAGAATAAGAAAGATTATTATCATGCTTATCTATTCTAATTTTTTTGAAAGTAACAGATATTCTGTATAAGCGTTCTCCAAAGCCTTCCCGTAGATACCGGTTAGCTTTCCCTGATGAACCAATGCTGCAGTTGTTCCGGCTTTACGTTTCTTAATTTCTAAATATTGTAAATACATAATGGCCTGACCTAAACTTTCATGGCCTTTCGCCACAGCCATGTATAGATGGATATAATGCTTACTGTATTTTTTAAGCCAAAGTATCTTTAAGATATCTAAAAGACCCGGATTTCCGTATGGTAGGGTTCCGTAATCAGGTAAAGTTAAGAGTACGGCGACCAGCTTTCCATGCCACCGGACTAAATGCAATAAGTCCGGGTCTATCAGATGTTGCAAAGGCTTAAACATCGCAGTAAAAGCTTCTTTTGTAATATTCTTACCTATCGGGAAATTAACATACAGAGGCACCAAAAGCTCATAGATATCCATTATAACTTCATTGAAATCCTTACCCTTTGCAGTTGAGAATGCATATCCTTTGCCTATAGCCTCTTTATATCTCTGTCTGAACTTTGGCGGAACTTCAGAGTCTTGTATTGCTTTTGCCGGATAATGATGTGAATAATAAGTTTTCTCTATTGTGTAACCCAGGTCACAAAGCGATTTTAAGTAACGCGGTTCCTGCCATCTTTCACCGGTAAAGGGCTTCCTTGTTAAAAGTAATATCAATTCAATGATCGTTTACGCAATAAAAAATGATTGTAGGATTAAATTTTAAATATTAAAAAGCACTGAATACATTAGTATCAGTGCTTTTAGTGGTGATCCACCGGAGATTCGAACTCCGGACTCCTTGATTAAAAGTCAAGTGCTCTACCGACTGAGCTAGTGGATCATTGGCTGGGATGGCAGGATTTGAACCTACGAATGCGGGAGTCAAAGTCCCGTGCCTTACCACTTGGCTACATCCCAATATTTAGTTGTTTATTTGCATCTTTTTTATATGGGGTGGAATATGGGAATCGAACCCACGACCTCCAGAGCCACAATCTGGCACTCTAACCAACTGAGCTAATTCCACCATATTGGACCTCTTTTTATATGCCCTGTAAAAAGACATATCAGATTATATGGTATGGTAAAATCTTTTGTCAAGCTTTTAAGTAAATAATTGTTTTATTCTAATTGCAAAGCTAATTTCCAATCTGAAACATATAAAGTAATATCCTTATTCGTAATTATCAACATGTTTGGCTCCTTACAATTTCTTTTGTGCCAATAATGACGGCTCTGCGAAGCTACCAACCACAGGGCCGGAAATTTTGTCACATCGGAGCCGATCCTGAGTTCTTTTGTGCCAATAATGACGGCTCTGAGAAGTAACCAACCACAGGGCCGGAAATTTTGTCACATCGGAGCCGATCCTGAGTTGTTTAGTGTCAATAATAAAACAAGTTACCATGTAACCCAAAATATAAGTATATTAAATATGATCAAATCAACTATTCGCGGCCAAATTATTGAGTTTTTTATATAAATCTGTAAGATAATTATTATTATATAATTTATAATTATTTAATATGAAAAGAGACGTTATGAAAAATAAATTATTAAAAGACTTTGAGAGTCCCGTAAAAATTAATCGAGGTGGTATAAGTTTGAATTTTGAGAAAGCAACCGCTTTTTCTGAAACTGTAATCACTTTATATCCTGATAAAGTACGTATACCTTTAAAAATGCATATAGGGGCTGAATGTGAGCCGACTGTAAAAATTCGTGATCAAGTAAAAGTTGGTCAATTAATTGCCGATTCCAAAGCATTCGTTTCCAGTCCAATTTATGCTTCTATTTCCGGTATCGTAAAATCTATACAAATCGCTGATGAAAATAATAGCGGATCAGAAACAACGATAATCGAGATCGAGTCAGACGGCAAAATGACTCCGTATGAAAATTTAACTGTGCCGCAAATAAATTCAAAAGAAGAATTTTTACAGGAAGTTCGTAGAAGCGGTTTAGTCGGTTTGGGCGGAGCCGGCTTTCCTGCTTCCGTTAAACTGACCCTTGAAGATGGTGAAGTAGATACATTGATTGCGAATGGAGCCGAATGCGAACCCTATATTACGGTTGATGATTATAATATGCGTCATAATCAGCAAGATATTTTGGATGCAATGAACGCAATTATGAATTGGATAGGTATACCGAACGGCATCATTGCTATTGAGGATAATAAAATGGAAGCTGCTAACATTCTCCTGCAAAGAATAAATGACGAGCCGCAAAAATATTCCAATATTACCATCGTCATAATGAATTCTGTTTATCCGAAAGGTATGGAAAAATTAGTTATTTATAATACCACCGGCAGAACTGTTCCCGCCGGCAAATTACCGAAAGATGTTGGTTGTGTAGTTATGAACACAACTTCTTTAGCTGAACTCGGAAAATATTTGCGAACAGGAATACCATTAGTCAGTAAATTGATTACAGTTGACGGCAGTGCCGTATCAAAACCACAGAATGTGATAGTTCCGATCGGTTCGCTCATCTCGGATCTGTTGTCTTTTGTGGGATTAAAAAGCAACCTGGATCTGGTTATGATGGGAGGACCGATGATGGGTATTACACTCTCCAGTTTAGAAAATCCCATTCTCAAACAAAATAATGCAATTATTGCCATGTTGAAAAAAGAATTCCAATTATCAAATGAGAGTGCCTGTATTCGCTGTGCGAAATGTATTGATGTTTGTCCTATGCGTTTACAACCGACAAATCTTGTCACTGCAATTAAGAAAAATCAAATTGCTCAAGCTAAAGAAGATGGTTTATTGACATGTATGGAATGTGGCAGTTGTGATTATATATGTCCTGCAAAAATTCCATTAGTACAGTATTTGCGTTTCGGCAAAAGTAAAGTCTAGAAAAGAAGAGGTCCATTTGAGGTAAATATTATGATATCCGCAAAATCACAAGAACAAAATCATTTGGTCATAGCTTCCAGTCCTCATCTGCGAAGTCCAAGAACAACTACCGCTGTGATGGGAAATGTGTTAATAGCTCTATTGCCGATTGTCATTGCTACTGCGTTCATTTACGGTTGTCGTGTGCTCTTATCCATAGCTGTCGCTGCCGCTACTGCAATATTATCGGAGCTTTTAGTCCAAAAAGCCATGAAAAAAAGACAAACAATTCAGGATCTGTCCTGCATTGTTACGGCTATAATATTAGTATTAAACTTGCCGATAGATTTTCCATTATGGCAATTAATAATCGGTACTATTTTCGCAATTATTGTTGTCAAAGCTGCTTTCGGCGGTCTCGGTCAAAATTTTGCAAATCCTGCTGTAACGACAAGAATTGTATTGGTTTCCGCTTTCGCCTCGTCTTTTGCAAAAAATACGGAACCTTTGGCCAGAGCATTACTTTTTAGTAATTCCACGCCTGATCCTGGTTTAAGTGCATCGATGGACTCCTATTCCAGTGCAACCGTTTTAGTTTTATTAAAATCAGGGGTTACTCCTGAAAAATTACGTACTTTGCGCGATTTATTCTTAGGCATTCAAAAAACTACTGCTATTGGCGAAACATGTGCTATTGCGGTAATACTGGGCGGTTTATATTTATTATTTAAAAAGATAATTAAATGGCATATTCCGTTTTCATATATCGGAACTGTAGCTGTTCTTTCCTTCCTGTTCGGCGGATTTGATATGCAATTTATGCTTTACCATTTACTGAGTGGCGGCTTATTATTCGGTGCATTTTTTATGGCAACCGATTATTCTACCAGCCCTCTGACAAATAAAGGTAAAATTATTTATGGTATCAGTTTGGGAATACTAACCTCAATTATTCGTTTTTGGAGTAATTTACCTGAAGGTGTCTCATTTTCTATTCTGACAATGAACATATTGACACCTCATATTGATCGATTTACTAAAGAAAAGCCTTTCGGAGAAAATCAACAGATCAAGGATAATGACAGGTGTTAATATGAAAAAGAATAATACAGTTTTTGCAAAAATAATAAAACCGACAATCGTTTTAGGGCTAATATGTTTCATTACGGCATTGATGTTAGCTTTAGTAAATAGTATCACCAAAGAACCGATTAAAGCCCAAGAACTTGCACGTGAAAATGAAGCGAAACAATTAGTTATGCCTGAAGGTGTTACTTTTGTTGAAAAAGAGTATTCGGGCAATAAACATTTTATTTACAATGAAGCCTACGATCAGAATGATAATCTTGTGGGTTATATTTTTAAAAACGGAAAACATGGTTATGGCGGACCTGTAATTGTAAATGTCGGTGTAGATCCCACAGGAATAATTACCGGTGTTAAAGCTCTGGATCTGTCTGAAACACCCGGTATCGGAACAAAAGTCAAAGAACCTGCTTTTACCGATCAATTTATCGGCAAAACCCGCGGATTAAAAGCGGTATCAGCTAATAATCCTAATCCGAGTGATAATCAGGTTCAAGCAATTTCCGGAGCGACTACCAGTTCTAATGCTTTTATCGAAGCGGTTCAAAAAAGCTTGGAGCAATTCAGCTTAATTTGCGGAGGTAATAAATGAATAAATCGAAAGAAGTGTTTTTTCAAGGATTTATTAAAGAAAATCCGATATTTCGTTTGGTTCTCGGAATGTGTTCTTCCCTGGCCGTTTCCAGTACAATGATTGCTTCATTGGGAATGGGTGTTTCCGTTATTTTTGTATTAGTTTTATCAAATATTGTTATTTCTTCTTTACGCAAAGTTATTCCGGACATGGTTCGCATACCTGCTTTTATTACGGTCATAGCAGGATTCGTCACTATCGTTCAATTGCTTTTGAAGGCTTATTTATTGGAAATCAATAATATGCTCGGTGTATATTTACCCTTAATTGTCGTTAATTGTATTATTCTCGGCCGTGCGGAAGCATTTGCCGCTAAAAATTCAGTTGGTTATGCAGCTTTAGATGGTTTGGGTATGGGAATAGGTTATACTATAGCCTTACTTTCTATCGCATTCATTCGTGAATTATTCGGTTTCGGTTCATTATTCGGTTTCCGAATTATACCGGAAGAATACACTATTTTAATTTTAACATTACCTGCCGGCGGTTTTCTGGTACTTGGTTTTCTGATGGCTGTGTGGAACAAATTGGCTGCTTTACAAGGCAAACCGAAAGCAGAATTACATTGTCAAACTTGTCCTGTTGCCGGTCTATGCGGCGAAGGTCTGATACGATTACAAAAAACGGACGACGTCGAGATTAAAGATGAATACATAAAGTCAGATGCCAACATAGAGAAACCTGATGATTCTGTTATATATATTGATGGAAATATTAAACCCGATACGGAAGAGGAGACAATATAATGAACACGAATTTATTCTATATTTTATTTGTTGCCATTCTCGTTGAAAATTACGTTTATGTTCAATTTTTGGGTATTTGTCCTTTTCTGGGAGTTTCAAAGAATTTAAAAACTGCCATGGGTATGAGTGTTGCTGTCATCTTTGTCATGGTATTAGCAACAGCTGTTACTTGGCCAATCAATCATTTTCTTTTAGAAACTTATCAATTAGAATATTTGCAAACGTTAGTTTTCATCTTAATTATCGCAGCTTTGGTGCAACTGGTTGAAACCTTTATGAAACGTTACATGGTTCCTTTATACAATGCACTGGGCATATATTTACCTTTGATTACAACAAATTGTATTGTATTGGGTGTAGTTTTATTAAATGTACAATCCGGATACAATTTCATCGAATCCATGGTCAATTCTATCGGCGGAGGTTTAGGATTTTTACTTGCCATGTTTATGTTTTCAGGAATTCGCTCTCGCATTGACAAATCCGACATTCCGGATTTCTTATCCGGTTTACCGATCACATTAATTGCTGCCGGTATCGCCGCTCTCGCCTTCCAAGGTTTTGTTGGGATTGCAGAAAATTTGTTTACTTAGGAGGATTCCATGTCAGAAATATTATTTGCAAGTTTAATTATCGGCATAGCGGGAATTATTTTAGGTATCATTTTAGCTGTATTCTCTAAAATAATGTCAGTTGAAATAGATGAAAAAGAAGAAAAGATCAGAGAAATGCTGCCTGGTGCCAATTGTGGTGCTTGTGGTTATACAGGCTGCGACGGTTTTGCTCAGGCTTTGGCAAGCGGTAAAGAAAAAGATATTACTTTATGCAAACCCGGTGGACAGCAGACCGTAGATCAAATCTCTGCTTATTTAGGAATTAAAGCGGATAAAATGATCAAAACAACTGCTGTAGTCAAGTGCCGCGGAAATTGTCTTAACATGCAAAAAAGAGCGGATTATACAGGCACACAATCCTGTCAGATGGCTAATCTGGTAGCCGGTGGTGATACTCAATGCGGATATGGTTGTTTAGGTTACGGCGATTGCGTTTCTATTTGTAAATATGATGCGATTCAGCTTATTGATGGAGTTGCTTTTATTGATGCAACAAAATGTACTTCATGTATGGAATGTATCAAAACATGCCCTCGTAATCTTATTGAGCTGATGCCTTTGGGAAAAGCATATTCCATTGTTTTCTGCCAAAATGAAGATCGCGGTCCGGTTGCCAACAAAGTTTGCCAAGTATCGTGTATCGCTTGCCGACGTTGTGTAAAAGCTTGTCCGGAAAATTGTATTATAATTGAAAACAATCGTGCCGTCATCGATTATGAAAAATGCACAAATTGCGGCGCCTGTCACCAGGTCTGTCCTCATCAATGCATTCTGTCTATTTATCCTGCAGAGGAATTATTGGCGAAAGTATAAATGTATTTTTCGGTAAAAAAGATGATAGCTGTCATTTAAATACTATCATCTTTATTAAATTATCAGATTAATTATTTTCTAAAATTCTTTCCGCTTCCTGAATGAAGGTTTCGAGGACTTTAACTCTGGCATGTTTCTTGTCTTCACTGGATACAATCGTCCAAGGAGCTTTTTCAGTACTCGTTTTTGCAATCATTTCATCAATTGCTTCTACATAGACATCCCACTTTTCTCGATTACGCCAATCTTCATCAGTTATTTTATAAGGCTTGTTTATCTGTCTTGCTTCAAAGCGTCTTTTTTGTTCATCTTTCGAGATTACCAAAAAGAATTTCATTACAAGCATTCCGTCATCCAATAATTCTTCTTCCATATTGCGAATTTCACCATAAGCTCTTGACCATTCAGCTTCAGTTGCAAAACCTTCCACACGTTCTACCATCACTCTGCCATACCAGGAACGATCAAAAATTGCGATATGTCCATCGCGCGGAAAATTGTTATAGAATCTCCACAGATAATGATGGTCTTTTTCCAAGTCTGAAGGGGCAGATGTCGGGTTAATATGGTAAAGTCTCGCATCCATTTGATAAATCAAACGTTTAATAGCACCGCCCTTTCCGGCAGCATCCATGCCCTCAAAAACCATAACTGTCGGAATATTGGCTTTAGCTAAAGCAAAAGCCAGTGCACCGGCCCTAGCTTGTAAATCGTCAATTACTCTTTTGTATTCATCTTTGTTTAATGAAGAGGTCAAATCAAAATCTTCAATTGATTTTTCAGCTTTAAAGTATGGATGTTTATACTTTTTCTCTGCTTCACGCGTTTGTTTAATCCTTTTAATTTCATCATTGATAATATTTATGGAAGTACCCATCACATGTTTAGAAGCCATTATACGATCAGCAGAAGGAACAATATGCCATGGTGATATTGCAAAATTTGTTTTCTTTAACAATTCAGCGAAATGCTTATAATATTCCTCATAATTTTCATTTTGTTCTAAATCTTTCTTACTTACCAAGATATTACGATAAGGATCTTGTTGATGAGTATCAATAATCCTTTTTTGTTCTTCTTGAGTTTGATGCAAGAAAAACTTAATTAATATAATTTCATCGTCATATAAAGTCTGTTCTAAGTTTTTGATATGGCGAATCCAAGTTTGTTGATCTTCAGCAGACAAATCTAATTGATTAAAGAGATGATAGTACATACTACGATCAAAAATACCGAAATCACCCATTGCAGGTTTGTGTTTCCAAAATTGGTATGTATAAAAATAGTCATCTTCTTTGCTATAATCCTCAAAAACAGCTACTCTTGATGATCTGGCATCTAATTCTCTAGCCAAATTATTGATAACCAATCCCTTACCGGAAGACTCCCAGCCGTCAACCATGATGATAACCGAAATATCTTCCTCAGTACATTCTCTTTGTAATTCCGCCAATTCTTCCCCTAAAGCAGTTCTGCTTTGATTCGAAAAAGGACTATTGAATTCTTTGGTGTATACACTCTTTAACATTTTTTACGTCTCCTGATTTTCTATTTAAATTTACACTGTTATCTATTTCTCGCTCTGCCAATAAATTCCAAATCTAAAAGATGTCCTTTCAGTTTTACACCACCGCCAAAACCGGTTAATGACTTATCTTTGCCGATAACTCGATGACAGGGAATCAGTATTCCTAAAGGATTACTTCCACAAGCAGATCCGACCGCTCTTGCATAAGCATGTGCTTTGTCCGGATTACCCAACAAGTGTTCTGCTACTTCTTCATAAGAATAAACTGCACCGTAGGGAATTTGACTTAGAATTTTCCATACTTTACGCTGAAAATCAGTTCCGGTCTGAACTGCATAAGGTAAATTGAATTCAATTAATTCACCTGCAAAATAATCTGTAAATTGTTGAATTATTTTTTCTTTGAGTTGTGATGTAATCGGATCTCTTTGTGATAAAATTTGCAGAACTTTATTTCCCGACTTTATTTCACCGGTATCGGTTAATAGTGTTTGTTTTGCCAGAGCTTTTCGCAAATTATTATCGGTTACAATTTGTTGCGGCTGAATAAATTGAACTTGAATTATTTGATTCGATCTAATATATGCAACAATATTGTGCTTATGAAAAGAAAAAATCAAATAACTTACAGGATCAAAATCAGAAGCTGCAAATCGTTTAATTTGAAAACGATTCGGATACACGGAATCTCCTAAAAAAACTGCCGGTTCATTACCTAATACTGCTTTTCGACTACGATCCGGTACTTGTAAAATCAGCTGTTCAAAATCTACCTTAAAATCATTTAATGCAATACCAACCTGATATAAGAACTGATCATTGATCAAGTCATCAGGAAATGGCAGGTTAAGTAAAATTAAATTACCTGTCAGAGTTTTGTGATCCAAGAAACTGGATTCAACGAAAAGCAATGCCAGAATCTGCTTATTATCCGAATATACAAGATACACTTCCGCTTGTTTCAGCTTGCGATATTGATTAATCATTTTACGCATATGTGTCTTATTTCGGAACAAGTTAATACTCAAACCTATTTGATAAATTTGATCCGCATCAATGTTTCGCCAAACTTGCAACGTCATTTCCGGCATTTTCATCTCCGTTTAATTTAAAAAAATAAATGTTAAAATCAGGTATTGTGCATGCTGTCTGTAATACGTAGTAATTTAGATTAAAAAGTTTATTTATTAATTATTATCGATGATTCTTCGATAATGTAAATAGCAAAACCTTAAATTGTTTTTCGTGTCTTCTAACCATTCGGATTGATTAATAAGTTCCCATTCACGATCAATATCCAAGTTCGGGAAATAACTATCGGCGGGTAATTCTTGATTAATCCTCGTTACATGACATTCAGTACAAAACGGGAGTAATAATTTGTAAATACTCTCCCCTCCAACCACAATAAAATCATCATCCCGGTAATTATAATCATTCTTCAGTTCTTCAACTAGTTCCAATAATTCTTCCAAGGAATCGGCCAAATATGCTCCGGTCATCGCAGGTTGAGGATTACGCGTCAATATTATGTTTTTTCGCAAAGGAAGAGGTTTGCCATTAGGATAAGTCTGCATGGTTTTTGAACCATATATAATAACTTTGCCTACTGTCATCTTCTTGAACCTCTGCAAATCTTGTGAAATATGTACTTGCAATGCACCTGCTTTGCCGATTCCCCAACCGGGATCTGTATTAACAATTGCGATCATTGAATTTCCTTTAATTTCAAATAGCTACCGGTATCCGTTTTACTGCAGGTCCATGTTGATAATTTTCAAATATAAAATCCTCAACGGTAAAATCATAAAAATCCTTAATATTTTTATTTATTTTCAAAGTTGGCGCAGAGTAAGATTCTCGAGCTATTAATTCCTCTATTATCGGGAAATGTCTGTCATATATATGTGCATCGGAAATAACATGAATTAACTCTCCTGCTTCATATCCGCTTACTTGTGCGAACATATGGACTAAGATCGAATATTGAACTACGTTCCAGTTATTCGCCACTAACATATCCTGTGATCTTTGGTTGAGAATTGCATTGAGTTTGTTACCGGTAACGTTAAAAGTCATGCTGTATGCACACGGATATAAAGCCATATCATGCAAATCTTCAAAATTATACATTGATGTTAAAATACGACGTGAAGAGGGATTGTTCTTTAAATCAAATAAAACACGGTCAACTTGATCAAACATGCCTTCTTTATATTTATGTTTGACTTGCATTTGATAACCGTAAGCTTTTCCGATTGTATCATCTTCTCGAGCCCATTGATTCCAGATTTTACTGTTCAGATCATTAATGTTGTTCGATTTTTTTTGCCAAATCCACAATATTTCATCAATCGCAGCCTGATAGTTGATCGGTCTCAGAGTCAATAAAGGAAATTCTTTACTTAAATTATAACGATTGATAATTCCAAAAGATTTTTTTGTATATGCCGGAGTACCGTCCTCCCAATGAGGTCTCACTTCTTCACCGGTTTGATCAAACCCATGATCTAAAATCATACGACAATTTTCAATAAACAACTTATCCGCTATACTCATGACTCTCTTACCCCACGTTTTCCTTAAGTTTAAATTATTTTAGCATTGTATGCTCATTTTGACAAAATATGTTACATAAACGGATTATGAAAATTGGTCGGTTATTAGTAGAGGAAAACTAAATGATTTAATTTATACGATAAAATAATTATTGCTAATATTTTAGTCAATTTACTACTATTTGATCTTTGATTTTGGCAAAGCCGGCCTCTTTAATTCCCGGTACTGACATAATTTCTTCAATCATTTGAAAATCACCGTTTTCCTCTCGAAAATCCAAAATAGCTTGTGCTTTGACCGGTCCGATTCCGGTTAAAGTCAGCAGCAAATCAAAATCAGCAGTATTCAGATTGATTTTTTCCGGTTTTTCAGTTGTCGATTTTATATCGGAAAATTCCGTTTTTGAATTCAATATCCTTTCGTATTTAATCAAATCTTGCTCTATCTCAGTCGTATTGGGAATGTAGACTTTGCTGTTAGCCTGGAGCGGTTCAGCAAGATTAATTAACAGCAAGTCGGCATCTGCCTTTAAACCGCCGGATAGTTCAATAGCATCTTGGATAATCATGCCTGCATTCACCATATATACTCCCGGATTATTTACTGCTCCCATAATATGAACCGGAAACGTCGAAGAAACCGATTCTTGAGCATCTGCCGTAATTTGCTCCGATTCCGGTGATTCTGAAGAATCTTGGTCTGAAACAACACTGTGTATTACGACTTTTTCATTGTTGTTTAACGATTGGTTAAGATCATTATTAATATTGTTACTTTTAACCGAATCATTATTATCCGCCAAATCTTCCGCCGATGATTTATTTAACGGTATTGATTTCAATTTAGGCCGAGCGATAAACTTATAAAAACCGAATAAAAGCACCAGACAAATAATAAAAACAAGTATCTTACATTTGCGTTGACGGTTCATAGTTACCCCCTGACAATCTGTTTGGTCTGTTAACTTAAAGATTAAATAGGGAATCCGAAATGCTGCTTCTTTTCTTTTGTTAAACAGATTTTGAATTCAAATTCAGTTTAACCTATCCGCAAATTTAATTTACTTGTTTTATTTGTAATAAATGATAAAAATGATAAATTTCTCATCAATAATAATGTCTGATAAAATTCGGCAAAATCTCAATTTTGATCAACAACATCTATTGATAAAGGTCCGTGCCATAGTTTTTCCAGTTGATAGAATTCGCGATCTTCATGATAGAAAATATGTACGATAATATCCCGATAATCTAAAACATTCCAGCGATTACCGGAATCATGTTCGACTTGATGCGGTTTGATATCATGTTTTTCAGATATTTCGAACAACACATCATCAACTAATGATTTTACTTGTGTGTTGGAACTGCCGCTGGCAATAATGAAATATTCAGCAAGCATCGTTTTTTCTGCTACTTTAATTATTTCTACATCAATAGCTTTTTTGTTTTCTAAAACTGCAACAATATCATCTTTCAAAAGTTCAATATTCAATTCTTCCTCCCTTTTAATAAGTATCAAGATATTTTGTAGCGGCCAGTGTTACCGGATGACCTTTTTTCGAGCGTTGCCTTAAAGACAATCTTACTTCTTTCAAACATATTTTCATCGCAAGATTTAAATCTTCTTCTGCAGCTTCTCTAATTATATCTAAATTTGCAAACGGTCTGCCATATTCTATTTTATCTGCCAGATAAATTATTTGATCCAATTTCGTCATCTTTTGCCTTGATGTTGTATGAAAAATCAATGCATCAAGAATATCTCGATCGGTAATGCCTAAATAACGATGAATATACCAAGCTCCGGCAGGTCCATGTGCAATATTTTTATTAAGCGGCTTCAGTTTGCCCGTTTTTTTTGCAAAACGATATTGTTTTTCAATTTTCATAGATTTAGCAATATCATGCAAAATTCCTGTCACCGCTGCTTTCATCAAATCAAAATTGTGAATTGTCGCAAGATGAACTGCGTATTGCATAACATTCAAAGAATGGGTCAGTCTGGAACGTGATACATTCTTTCGTACTTCTTTTTCGTATACAGCAAGCTGAATTAATTGTTCTCGATTCAATTGTGCCATCTCATCATTGAAAACATAAATTTTGTTATTATTAATATACTGACAAACAGCCGGGGGAATTTTGTTTTTTTGTTTTTTATCCAGCTTCAGTTTTTCACGCAATTCTGTAGACGAAATATCAGTTTCTTCAATATCAAAGAAATCAATATGAGCTTGGTATTTTGCTCTCAAATAATTTGCTCGTTCATTCATGTGTTTTATTTCTTCGGATCCCCGACGACAAATTAATAAACCGGCCTTTTTCATGATTTCTTCAGGTTCATACCAGTTTTCAATTGTATCTAAGGCATCTGAACCATAAACCAGATATATTTTTACCTTTACGTTCTGCAAGTTTTTAAGACTTACGGCATCTGTTCTGTATTTAGTTTTTTTACCTCTGGGAACCCTTAGTTTAGTTAATTTCTTTAATTCTTCGTTAATATATTCGTTATATATTTTTTGCTTATAATAATCAATTGTATCAACTGTATATGAATATTGACCCGGACGATTAATTTCATAATCACTAAGAGTTAACCCAGGTAAATCTTTAATGCCTAATCTCGTCATTTCATAACGATAACCGGAAGGAGTCATATATTTATCTTTATGAGGTGCTAAGCCTAAAGGCATAACAATTATCTGATCGAATTTATTTAATTTAAGTAAGCCTTCAAGAACCTTTTTATGTCCGTTATGAAACGGATCAAACGATCCTCCGTAAATTGCTATTTTTATCTTATTAGCCAAGGAAAGTATACCCTCTTTTCATAAATATCATCTTAAAAATATTATCAATGTTTAAAGTGCCTTGCACCTGTAAAAATCATTGGAATATCATGTTGATCACAAAAATCGATGGAATCCTGATCTCTCAAAGATCCTCCCGGTTGAATGATCCCTTTCACCCCTGCTTTATATGCAGCTTCTACTGTATCCGCAAACGGAAAAAAAGCATCCGAACCCATGATAGATCCTTGAGCAAGTTCTCCGGCTTGCTTGATCGCTATATTTGCTGAAGTTATGCGATTCGGCTGACCCGGACCGATTCCGACAGTTTGTTCATTTTTAATTAAAACAATTGCATTTGATTTTACATGTTTTACGACTTTCATCGCAAAATAATAATCCGGTAAATCTGCTTGCTCCGGTTTTGATTTTGTTACAACCTGCTGCTCTTCAGATTCAATAGATTTTTGATCATAATCTTGCAGTAATATGCCGCCATAGATTTCTTTAACCATTTGTGTTCCCGCCGGATATGGCTCGGCTAAGCCGGGTAATTCCAACAAACGAATATTTTTCCTTTTCATCAATACTTCAAGTGCATCAGGTTCAAATGAAGGTGCTAATATTACTTCCAAAAATATTTTCGCCATCTTTTCCGCTTCACTTTTGGTAACCGGTCGATTTTGCACTATGATTCCGCCGAATATTGAAACCGGATCGGCTTGATAAGCTTTTTGCCAAGCTTCTTCAATCGAGTCTGCCGAAGCAATACCACAAGGATTACTATGTTTAACCGCCACAACTGTCGGTCTGGAAAACTCTTTTACCATTGCCATTGCAGCATCTGTATCCGCATAATTATTATAGGAAAGCTCTTTACCATGTAATTGTTTTGCCTCAACCAAACTATTTGCAAGAGGAATTGCTTTACTATATATTGCAGCTTTCTGTGCAGGGTTTTCACCATATCTTAAATCCGCAACTTTTTGATATGACAATGTCAAATTTGAATTTTCATTAATTGAATCAAATGCATGCGGTTTTATTTTACTATTAAGATATTCAGCGATCATGCTATCGTAAAAAGCTGTTTGTGCAAATACTTTAGCCGCTAATCGCAATTTATTCGTAATTGAAACCTCGCCTTTTGTCTCAAGTTCATGAATTACGGCCTGATAATCATGAACATCAGTCAGCACTACTACTGAATTATAATTTTTAGCTGCTGATCTTAACATTGCCGGCCCGCCGATATCTATTTGTTCTATACATGCGGCCATATTATCAGCTTGTTTAAGCATCGTTTCAGCAAAAGGATATAAATTAACAACAACCAGATCGATCATTGAAATTCCAAGATCAAAAGCAGATTGCATATGAGACTCTAAATCTCTGCGAGCCAACAAACCACCATGAATTTTCGGATGCAGAGTTTTTACTCTGCCATCAAAACATTCGGGAAATCCGGTGATTTCTTCTACAGCAGTTACTTTAATATCTTTATCTTTTAAAAATTTTGCTGTACCGCCTGTTGAAATAATTTCATAATCCAAATCAAGCAAACTTTTAGCTAAATCTGCCAAACCGGTTTTATCTGATACACTGATTAATGCTTTTTTCTTAGTCACATTTTTCTCCTTTATCAGTCTGTTTATTTTTAAATTCATTCTGCTGATCTGTATATTCAGCTAATTATTCCGATGTATATAATTCAATATCATTTAGCTTGTTCAATCAAATATGCATTGATAAATCCGTCAAGATCACCATCCATAACTGCTCCTACATCACCCGTTTCATACTCCGTACGATGATCTTTGACTTTCGTATACGGCATGAATACATATGAACGAATTTGACTTCCCCAGCCTATTTCCAATTGGTCTCCTTTTAAATCCTCTATTCTTTCTGTCTGTGCTTGTAAAGCTAAGGTAAATAGTTTTGATTTTAACATGTTCATTGCAGTATCCCGATTCTGTTTCTGGGATCGTTCTGTTTGACAAGAAACTACTACACCCGTCGGTATATGCGTAATCCTCACTGCTGATGAAGTTTTATTAACGTGTTGACCGCCGGCACCTGAAGCTCTGTAATAATCGGTTCTTAAATCATCCGGGTCAATGTTTACTTCTATTGAATCATCAAGTTCAGGAATAACTTCAACCGATGCAAAAGATGTATGCCTTCTGCCGGAAGAATCAAATGGCGAAATCCTAACCAAACGATGTACCCCGGCTTCCGATTTCAAATAACCGTAGGCATTTTCCCCGGAAATTCTAAAACTGACACTTTTTATTCCGGCTTCATCACCATCCAGATAATCTAAAATGTTCAAATTGAAATCATGTTGTTCAGCCCAGCGCGAATACATGCGAAAGAGCATCTGAGTCCAATCCTGAGCCTCAGTGCCACCTGCACCGGGATGCAATGTTAACAAAGCATTAAAGCTATCATATTCACCGTTAAACAGAGTCTCCATTTTCAATTGATCAAACTGTTGTTTATAAGATTCGTAACCTTGTTCAACTTCTTCTTTAACTGATAAGTCCGCTTCCAGAATTCCCAGTTCGCATAAAATTTGCAAATTCTCCAAGGCTTCCGCAGTTGTATTAAATCTCTCCAATTTCTTTCGTAAAGTCGTAATCTCTTGCTGGATTTTCTGTGCATGTTCTACATCATCCCAAAAACCGGGTTCCGAAGAATGTGATTCAAGCTCTGAAATTCGTCTGATCGCTTCATCAAGATGTAATGATTGGCGTAATAATTCCAGTGGTTCATTTTCTTTTGCTAACTCTTGTTGTAATTGTTCAAGTTCAACCATATAATCTCCACTAAGATCAATTAAACCGCGTACGGTTGGCGTAATGCCAATATTTGATAAAACAAGCCGTATAATCTTGCAATTGAAAATATACGAACAGCAAAAACGACTGCTTCAATAATCAAGTAACTATAATAATAATTGGACAGTATTAATTGGCATATACTGATAATGAAATTCAATATTATATATTGCACGCCAAAACTGAAAAACATCGATAATTTTGCACCTTTAGTCTGGGCATGACTAAGTTCCATAGAACGAGCTAAATTATTTTGAGTATACATATAATTCAAAGGAGTAAAAATCAAAATAAACAGAACCACAAAAAACGGAATCATAAATAAAGTGGAAGAAATAAACAGCACCAAAATTAATAAAATAATCAATATCAACAAGCTCGGTAAGAAGCGTAATAAATCCTTGATAGCGGTCCTGACATAAGGTAACTTCAGATCAGTCCGTTTGTCTTTATCGGCAAAACGTTTAAAACCGGAAGGGGAAAAATTTTTTTTGACATATGAGGTCAATTGGTCAAGATCCTGCATTCCATCATCTTGCCTGATGAGTTTGACCGGAACCATAAAAATATCTTTTGAACTTAAGCGAATCCGCTCTGTTCTTTGTGATTCATTTTCCAATGTAAAAACTTCAGCATAAAGCAAGCCTATACAAATTGCCAGAAATGTCCCGATACAATATAAACCAATTATGATCAGATTACCGGTTGTCGGCAAGACTAATTTTCCGCTTCTTAAAAACTCACCGCTCAAATAATAATCAATGAATGCAAATTTGCGATCTCCTATCGGAGCCATAGTAACCGCGGCTCTGATCAAAATAAGTAAAACAAGCCAGAGCTTGACAGCTTTATCAGATTTTAATTTATAAAACTTAAATGACTCAACAATTATTTTAAAACTCATTGAATAACCTTTACTAAACAATTAGTTTTAGATTAGCACAGTGAATAATTATTGTCACATAAATAATCTCAAATATATTAATATTTAATTTAATCATAATCTTTAATCATAAACCATATAAATCAGCCGCGAATTGCATTATGATTTACTTGAATAATTCCGTTGATTTTATGTAAACCTCGGATGATTCTTTCGGCTTTGGTTTTTAATAAATTCCGGCAAATTATTTGAATAGTACTCATACCCTTCATTACCGGAGATTGCTGAACACTAATAATTTTCGCCGAATTTTCATCGAAAACAAATAACACATCAAGCGGAGAAACTAAATCTACTTCGCTGATAATATTGAAAATATCGACTGAATCAAAATCCGAACCTCTATAAGTATAAACTGATTTATGATATTTATAATATGCACTACGTGATATTCCGACTTCTTTGACTGCCTGATTAATTGACGGATAGGTTTTCTTTCGGATACCCTCTTTAACTTCAATTACTTTACGAAAAACTTCCGGACAAGCATTTTTCTCAATTAAATAAAATTTTTCTTTGTTTTTAGAAGTCATAATCCACCTGAAAATTGTTCATGTAAGAAATCATTAAATTTCGCAAAAGCCAGTGCTCGGTGACTGATTAAATTTTTCAATTCCGGATCCATTTCTCCGGTAGTCATTTGATATTCATCCATATAAAACACAGGGTCATAACCGAAACCGTTTTCACCACGCATTTCAGAAATAATTTTCCCTCTGCATTCGCCTGAAAATACATGTTCTTTTTTCTGATCATCAATAAAAGCCAATGCGCAATGAAAAGCCGCTGTCCATCGTTCTTGCGGGTAGGCAGCTAATAAATGCCAAATATGTTGTATCTTTTCAGGATATGAAGCATGTTCACCCGCAAATCGAGCAGAATATATTCCGGGATAGCCATCCAGCAAGTCTATTGAAAGTCCGGAATCGTCCGCTAAAACTAAACCGCCAAGTTGAGCATGCGCATAACGGGCTTTGATTAAAGCATTCTCCGAATAAGATGTTCCGGTTTCAGCAACATCTGCTGTTATCCCTGCCTCCGACATTGATCGTAGTTTTATACCCGGTAATTTGAGCATCGCCGATATTTCTTTTAATTTATCTTGATTATGTGTAGCTAAAATGATTTCCATGTTCGAATCATAGCACAAAACAAAACAAAATAATCAAATATATTATTGATTATCAGATAAAATATATTTTAGAATGTATTTTATGCAATAACCCCGCTTTTTTTCTTTGAATTGCGTATACTGTATATGAGGAAAGAATAATGCAAAATGAACATGAAATTGTACAACAAGTTTATGCTGCTAAAGAAGATAATTTTGCTGCGGATGTTTTTATTGATAGCTACAAACCCTTCATTAAAGCTGAAACTGCCAAATTTTTGAAAAGACCAACCGATGATCAGGATGATGAATTAAGCATTGCGATGATTGCTTTTTATGAAGCGATTAATCAATACTCTCATCTTAAAGGATCATTTATCAGCTTTGCCTCGCGCATGATCAGAAATCGTCTTATAGATTACTGGAGAAAAATCAAACGTCATACCGGACTGGTAGAACTTGATGCTCCGATCGTTAATGAAGAAGATACTACCTTAATAAATACCGTGCGGGATGAAAAGAATAAAACTGAGGAGTTAATCAATCGTGAAGCTACCGTAGCGGAAATTCAAGAATTATCCAGGCAGATGTCCGATTTCAATATATCTCTTTCCGATGTTGCCGACAACAATCCACGGCAAAAAAGAACATTAATAGCTTGTCAAAATGCTGCTGCTGCCGCAATTAATGATGAAAGAACGATGACTCAATTTTTTAAAAACAGAAAATTACCGATTACCAGAATTGCCGAATTAAGTCAGGTTGCAAAAAAAACTTTAGAAAGACATCGTGATTATATTATAGCTCTATTGATTATATACAGTAACGGTTATGATTTGATTCGTAATCATCTCGATCAAGTGAAAATTGTGAAAGGAGAACGCTAAAATGAAATATATTGTAATCGAACAATGTAAAACCTACGCCGTTCTGCTTAGTGAAAATGGTCAATTTTATAAAGCTGCCGACCTGAATTACGAATTAGGTGAAACTGTTCAAAATCCCGTTTTAATGAAAAACAAGTTATCCTCAAGTTTAGATCTCAAATGGTACAAATTTAAGAATAATTTGAAAAATTCAAGAATGCGATCGGTTATAGTCAGTTTAGCTTTGGTTTTGATACTCATAGTCGGAGGTTTCGGCGGTTTTTATTATCGGGAAAATTATCTGATAACCAAGTCATCAATTATTATACAAATCAATCCTCGAGTAGAAATGGGGCTAAATTCCAAAGGATCGGTTATTAATTTAAAAAGTTTGAATCCGGACGGTGAAAAATTGCTGGAAGACTATAAATTAATCAGTAAAGACAAAATTGAAGTAACTAACGATTTAATCAAAAGAGCTCAGGATATGAATTTTCTTCAATCGGGCGGTAAAGTTACTCTGGGTATTAACGCAAAAGATGATCATATTTTTGCAGAATTAGGAACTGAATTACGTCAAAAAATAACTCCGAATAATATTATCATTGAAATAATCAGAGTTAAAAATTTAGAAGAATCGGATTATAGATCGGCTCCGAGTAATTACAAAACTGAATTTACAATTGGCCAAAAAAATACTGAAGAAACAACAGCATCTGAGAACACCAATCAAGACAAAACAAATCCGACTAAAACAATTGTTCCCGGTAAAACTACACCTACATCATCTTCTGTTATAAAACCTACAGCGGTTCAACCGACAACAACAAAACATACTGTGACTCGATCAACAACAAGTAACGATGATACCGATTATGATGATACCGATTATGATGTTACCGATTATGACAATACCGATTACGGTGATTCAAATTATATTGATAATTCTGATTATGGCAGTTCAACTAATATTGAAATAACCGGAACTACTACTGATAATACTATTAAAACAAGTACTAAAACTACTGACTCTACTACTACATCTACTGATGATAGTGATTATATTGACGACAGCGATTATATTGATGACAACGATAATATTGACGACAACGATAATATTGACGACAGCGATTATATTGATGACAGCGATTATATTGATGATAATTTATATCACGACTCTTTATATGATGATTAGTCTATAAACGCAAAATATCGCAAACTGTAAACGATGCTCTGCGAATCGTATCAAGTTCAAATGGTGAAGAAAAACCGCTAATCAGAAGTCTTTTAACAAAAGGCAGATCCGTATTCGAGGTTAATAATTTATTCAATTTGGTCTCCAAACGATTGCGTTTATCGCGATGCGGTCTTTCTGCCAGAATTACTATCAAAGCTAAAACACGATTAAGAGCACTGAAAGGTTTGTCAAAAATTCGCTGAACCAACTGCCATGAATTCCCTTCAGAAAAATAACCGTCAGATCCATAATCATAATTAATGTTCAGATTTTGTTCAATTTGTTTCCATAAATTTGCATAGTTAAGGTCATTATCAGACTCTGCTGAATAAACCGTTGCTTCAAAGGTATCGATCGCCATAGCTTTGGGTATTTTCAAAATCTCATAGCATAAGCTTAAATCATTAAATAATTCCGCATTTTCACCGGCAAATAGTTCTGTTTTACGAGAACTCAAAAAAACCATTGCCAAACCGGAAATCTTACGAACCAAATCAGATTGAACATAACAGGCAATACCCTTAAAATTGATCATCGCACTAAGGTCGGCTAAAGCTTTACCTATACTGTAAAAATCATCTTCCAGGATAAAAGCCGGACGAGAAAATGATAATGATAAATAAACAGAATTCCATTTCGGCAATAATGTAACATCACGTTCTAACTCTCTGCGCAAACGAGGTTCCGATGTCCAAAATTTACCTCTGATCAGATTATCAACATATGACCCCTCATCACCGATGATTTGACGAATTGTTTCACCAAATACATTTTTAACAGAAACATCTTTATTGATTAAATTAAAGCGACTTTCAGGTAATAATTTCAGGTGATCATAGTAAAAATTAATCTCTTTGTGCAAACGCTGATTGCGCAAGGATGTTATTTCCTCAATCAGCGGTAAAAAATATTCTTGTAAATACTTCTTAAAAAGAATTAATTGTCTTCTGGTATATCCATATCCCTTGTTTTTCGATGTCACAAAATCAAAACAAGTCAGATTGCTTTGTTCAGCTTGTTTTTTGCGAATAATTACTAATTCACGAAAGTCGTGATTGCGTTCTTCTGCAAATCCAAGTAATTTCTGGCTGAAATTATGATAAATTTGTATTCTGGTTTCGGCATCCGCCAATCTGAACCAATTATTTATTTCTTCAATATAAATATCAAATGATTTCGGATCCTGAGGGTCCGAATACGAGAAATTCCCCGGTTCATATGTTTCTACATTAATCGCTATGTTTTTAATAAAATTGCGATTTGCATCAATCAATTGATGTTCCCGATCCAGCAGATCTTTGTCGACTTTCGCCTCAGTCAAAGCTATTCTGCGTGCTTCGTTAATAATCGAAGAACGTGACAATGCATCATCCGCAAATTGAATATCAAGATCTGCAATCATTGCAAATACCTGATTATAACAAGTCTGTAATTCAGAAATTTTTTCTGAAAACAGTTCATATTCAGCAAAGAAATCTATTGAATTATCATTGTCATTTTTAATGTATCTTAAGATTGAGCACAAATTATACATTGAAACGAAATTAAGATACTCTTCAGAAAATTGCTCAAAAAGCAATTTGATTTTTTCAGCTTTCAGAGTAAATTTTTTCAGTTGCTTATGCAAGTCTCGACAAACACGAGAAATCTTGTCGAAATCTGGTCTAACATATTTTAGATCTGAAAAATTTTCTGTCATTGAACTACATTCGCTCCACCGGATCAATTCCGGCCAGTATCAAGCCGTTTTTGATGACTACACTAACAGCAAAAACTAATGCTAATCTCGCTTGACGTAAATTAATATCCTCTGTTTTCAGTATTGGTGTATTGTGATAAAAACGATTAAAGTTACGAGCCAGTTGAGATATTTTCCGCAGCATAATACTAGGCTCAAATTCTTCTGCGGCTTGGATCAGAACTTCAGGGTATTGGTACATATTCTTAATCAGTCCGAATTCATCATCTTCAGTTAATAAAGTAAAATCAAAATTATTAAATTCAACACAATTAAAATTCGCTTTTTGCAGAATACTCCTGGCTCTGGCATATGTATACATCAAATAAGGAGCAGTATCGCCTTCAAAATCGAGTATTTCCTCCCAATCAAACATGATATCATGTTCACGACCATTTTTGAGATAAGTATATTTAACAGCTGCCAAACCAACCGCTTCAGCAGTTTGTTCAATTTCCGGTTTACTCATATCGGGATTATTCTTCGTGATGATGTCTTTTGTCTTGGCTACACTTTGATCCAAAAGATCTTCCAACAAAATAATGTTGCCTTTACGTGTTGAAAAATCACCATCTTTGAACTTTACTGAACCGAATCCGACATGAATATTCTGATCAGCTTTTGCAAAACCGGCTTTTTTCAACACGGCAAAAACCTGCTGAAAATGATTGGTTTGCGGCAGACCAACTACATAAATGTTTTTATAATAATCATAAGTGCGATCTCGATAAAGAATAGCTGCAATATCACGTGAAGCATAAATTGTCGTGCCATCTGATTTCAAAATAATACAAGGATTTAAGTTGAACTCTTCTAAATCGACGACTTGAGCGCCTCTGCTCTCTTGAAGTAAATTTTTAGTTTCCAGCATTTCAACAACTTCAGGAATCAGATCTGAATAGAAACTCTCGCCATTATAATTATCAAAATTAATTTCCAATCTATCATAGAGACGATTAAATTCCAGCAAACTGTAATCTCTGAATTTTTGCCATAATTCAACTTCTGCCGGTTCTTTATTTTCAAGACGTTTAAAGGCTTCACGAGCTTGATCTTCCAATTCCGGTTGATCTTCAAGCACAGAATGAAATTTGACATATACTCTGGTTAACTCGGCAATTGGTTCTTTTGCCAATGCAGCTTCATCTCCCCACAAGCGCCATGCTATGATCAATTTTCCAAATTGCGTGCCGTAATCACCAAGATGATTCATCCGAATCGTATTAAATCCCAAGGCATCATAAATATTACCGATCGCTTGTCCTAAAATTGTTGTATAAGCATGCCCGACATGAAACGGTTTAGCAATATTAGGTGAAGAATATTCAACAATAACATTTCTTTGCTGGCCGATTTCTGATTTGCCATAATCATCCAATTCGGAAAATATTGTCTTCAAGACAAGCGATGCATAATAACCGCGATTCAAATAAAAATTCAAATATGGTCCGATGACTTTGGTCTGTTCCAACCATTCAGGCATTGTCCGATTTATTTTTTCACTGATCTCAGATGCAATCAAAGCCGGCTTTTTTTTAAATTCTTTTGCTAAACGGAAACACGGAAAAGCATAATCGCCCATATCTTCTTTAGGCGGAATTTCGATAAGAGCCGAAATCTCAGAAATTTCAAGCTCCGTTTGGTTTACAATCATTTCTGCTATTGCTAATCGAAAATCAAACATTAAGCCTCCCATAAAGGACTTGAATAGACACCAGCATCTATCAATTTTCGGATTTCTTGTTCTACTTGTGGTTTGTCTTCTTTATATGTAACTCCATGCCACTGATCACTGCTGGTTTGAACAACGACTTCTACTGTATCATTTGCAATTAATTTTGCAACGGATGTTGGTAATAAAAACTCCGCTTTTAACGGATTTTCAATTAATGCTTTATCCAAAAACGGTGGAAATTGTGCTTTCAGATAATCAATTAATGAGGGATCAAAGCCCCAAAAATTCATTGAGACTGTACTTTCTCGAGGAATTACTTCCCAAGTATGACCATCATCTTCAGTCATAAAAGCTTGATTATCACGTTCAACAATCTTTGTACGTTCAACAATATGAAGCAGCTTTTGCTGTGAATTTATTTCACAAATACCTCTCGATACATGACCATGTTTGCTTAAAGTTTTCATTAATTCATAACCTACCATTAAATATCGGGGTTTTGATCCTGCCGGTTTCTCTGCAATATCCGCAAAAAAATCATAAACAATTTTAAATGCTTCACGACCATAATAATCATCAGCATTAATTACACAAAACGGTGCATCAATAACATTCCGAGCTGCCAATAAAGCATGTGCAGTTCCCCAAGGTTTAACTCTTTCTTGAGAATTTTTATATCCGTCAGGTAGATCATCAATATCTTGAAAAGCATATTGAACCGAATAATGTTGCTTAGTTCTGTTGCCGATTATTTCATCAAATTCTTGTTCAATTTCCTTTTTTATAATAAAAACTACTCTTCTAAATCCTACCATATAGGCATCATATAAAGAATAATCCATGATTATTTCGCCGTTCGGCCCTATAGGTTCAATTTGTTTTAGTCCGCCATAACGCGAACCCATGCCTGCAGCTAAAATAACAAGAATAGGTTGCATTGACATAATTTTCCTCCAAATCAAATCATTAGCTAATTAAAATTCTATAGATTAAATTTATTATTTGCAAAAATTTTCCTATTTCAATTTTATATTTTCATTAATTTATAAATGATCCGGTGCCGATAATGGTTCATAACGATTAAAATTCATCGGTCTTTGACGCACTTCTTCAGCTGCTCTCAAAGCAGATTGCATCAAGGCAATTTGTGAGTCAACTCGTTCATCTGCAGGAATCTGATCTCTAAATCTGATGTATGAACCGTCACCTTGCATAATTCTCGCACGATCCGTATCCAGCATTTGATAAATCAGAACTTCTAAAATACGTTCACGACACAATTCATCTTCGATCGGAAATAAAATTTCAACACGCCGATCTAAATTACGCGTCATCCAATCTGCACTTGACAGGAAAATATCTTCGCGACCGTCATTATAATAATAGAAAATTCTGCTATGTTCTAAAAATCTGCCGACCAGACTGCGCACTTCGATATTTTCCGATAGATTTTTAACACCCGCTTTCAATCCGCAGATACCTCTGACGATCAAGCAGATCTTAACTCCTGCCTGCGAAGCCGAATAAAGCTCTTCAATGATCTCGGAATCAATCAAAGAATTAATTTTTGCAACTATTATGGCTTTACGTCCGGCTTTGGCATGATTTTTTTCCTGTTTGATTCTGGCAATAGTCTCCTTGCGCAACCAACGAGGAGCCGGAATAATTTTACGCCAACCCATGGGTATTGAATACCCGGAAATCATATTAAAAAAATCAGTGGCATCCTGACCGATTTGTTCAGAAGCTGTCCAAAGACCGAAATCCGTATAAATTTTAGCAGTAATATCGTTATAATTTCCGGTTCCCAGATGAACATAACGTTTAATACCGGATTCTTCTCTTCTTACTATCATAGTAATTTTACTATGAGTTTTTAAACCTTTAAGACCGTAGATTACATGGCAACCTGCTCTTTCCAAACGTCTGGCCCAATGGATGTTGCTTTCTTCATCAAATCTGGCTTTTAATTCAAGTAAAACCATAACATGCTTACCATTCTCCGCAGCTTCTGCCAATGCTTTTACAATAGGTGAATTGCCGCTGACTCTGTAAAGAGTTTGCTTAATGGCAAGTACATCGGGATCTTGTGCCGCTTGTTGTATTACTTTGATAGTCGGATCAAAAGATTCAAAAGGATGATGCAGAATCAAATCATTATCACGAATTATTTCAAAACAGTCAGGATCACGCTCAGAACCAAAGGCAGGTGTCATTTGACCAATGAATTTTTTATAGCGTAAATCAGGATCGGGATATAAATCTCTGATATCATCAACAAATTTCAAATCTATCGGACCTTTAATCCGAAATACGGCCTGATCTGAAACATCCATCAAACTTTGTAAAGTATTGAGAATCTTTTTGCCGGCTTCTCTTTGAATTTCAAGACGAATAATGCTGCCCCGTTCACGTTTCCATAAAATGCCTTCCATTTCAATCATCAAATCTGAAATTTCTTCATCATCCAATTCATAATCTGCATTGCGCATCACTCTGAAACAAGCAGTTGATTCAATTTCTTGATTATAGAAAAGCTGATTGAGAAATTCTGCAATTACCGCTTCAATTAATACAAAGCGTTTCTCTTCACCCGGTAATTTTATTAACCTCGGAAGAATTGAAGGCACTTCAACAATTGCAAAAAAAGTTGACTCTAAAGTATCCGGTTTTTCTTCCTGATTTTCAAAAGTAACAAAAAGATTTAAATTTTGATTTGGAATTAACGGAAAAGGTCTACCTGCATCAACTGCCAAAGGAGTTAAAACCGGATAGATATTATTTTCATAATAATTTGCCAAATAATCATATTCCATTTCAGTTACTTCATCTATGGTCAAATAATGAATGTTTTCAGCTTGCAATGCCGGCATAATTTGCTTATTAAAAGTTCTATATTGATCTTTATAAAATTCATGACAACGAGCCATTAATGCTTCCAATTGTTCTGTAGGAGTTAAATTTGCCGGATCTTTTTTTTCTGAACCTGCTTCAATCAAATTATATAAAGAAGCAACTCTAACCATAAAATGTTCATCCAGATTCGAACATGTTATCGCCAAGAAATTGAGTCGTTCATAGAGAGGATTCGTAGAATCTTGCGCTTCCTCCAGCACTCTTTGATTAAATTCCATCCAACTCAGCTCACGATTAATTATGCGTTCACCTTCCAACTCCGGATACTCTTTTTTTCCGGAAAACTTTTGATCGATAATTTCAATAATTGATGGCAACATTTTTTACTCCTCAAATCATTTTTTATGTTAATCAGTTTCAGGTACTACTGATATTCTTAATTCCGTGCCGAATATTTCTTGAAAATATCCGGCCGTTTTTTGAAAACTCCACGATTCTAAGGTTAAGTCCTGATTTGATTCAAGTATAACCTTAATATGTCTTTTTTTAACTTCTGTTCTGATTGTTTTAATTTTACCCTTATGTCCTGTATCCAAAGCGTTGGCCATACTCAGCAATATTGCCAACTTAACGAAGATCAATTGCTCTTGTGATGTTAAAAAGATTTCTTCATAGTTTAAAGTAAGAAAATCATCTCCATGATGCTTGACCAATAGTGCAATCAATTCAACTTCCTTATTGGTTAAACCAATCAAATCGGAAGTTTTAATCATTTCATAAGCAATTTCTCCATCTTGTTTTACAGTGAAGAATTTTCCGACATTATGTAAAATAGCAGCCACTCTTAACAAAAATCGATGACGTCTATCCAATCCATGTAGCATTTGAAATTGATCAAATAACTGCATTGACAAATTCTCGACTTGTTCCAAGTGTTTCAAATTTGTATAATTTCTTTTGGCTATTTGCTTAGCAAAACTCAAAGTATCATTAAGCAATTTCTGATCTTTTTCGATTAATTCTAATTGTTCCGCCTTTTTAGCAATTAAACCATCGGCCAAAATAATGTCCGGTAAGATAATTCGGTCCAACCCGGTGAACTCAAACATTTCTTTTATTACCATGGAAACAGGTAATAAAAGACTTGCCTGTTCCTGATTGATATCAAATATACGGATCAATTCAAAAGTAGACTTATGAATTATCATATCAAATAATTCTTCAAATTTTTCTATCACAAGTTCAGCTGTCCCGATTAAAGGTAAATCAGCCAGATAACGCCAAGTATTTAAATCATTTCCAACTAAAATAAAGTTTTTATAATTTGTCTTTTTCGGAACAAAAGAACGATAATAATCCAAATCCCCGGAAATATATTCGCGCATTAAAGAAATAAAATCGGCAGTATGTTTTTCTAAAGTTGCTAATCTGTCACGTACACGCAAAGAGCCTAATAAAATATTTTGGGTAAAAGTTAATTCTTGTTTGTCAAAGAGCGTTAACTGAGTACTACCTGCACCTATATCAAGAAATAAAGTCGGCTCCTCGGTTAATTCATCAAAATCAGGCATTTTCAGTCGAATCGCTCGCAACATTCCGGCAATCTCCAAACGATTCGAGTAAACCAATATTTCAAATCCGGTTTGGCGATAAATCTGATCAATTAAAAATAAACTGTTACTCGCTTCACGCACAGCGGAAGTACAGGCTGCAATTACTTCAATAGCAGGATACGAGGAAATAATCTTTTTGAAATCTTTTAATGTTTCAATTAAAATTGCGATATTTTCTCCGGTGATATAACCTAAACGATAGCTATTTGAGCCGAGATTAATTGTTCTGGACATTGTTTCAATTTCAGAAATTTTTCCATCAGGTAAAATTTCTACTATTTTTAAGATAACTTCATGTGAACCTACTTCAACAGCAGCAATAAATGATACTCTTGTTTCCATAGCTATCTCCTTTTTATCAAATAAATCAAGCGGACAAATTTAATATAACAAAAAACGGATAATAATTAATCTCCAAAGAAGACTCCCATTTTACGAGCGGCCAAAATTAACGGGTCATCTACAGGAACTCGTTTGGTTACTCCTGCAACTTCTGTCAAAGGAACCCGAACCATTTTTTGTCCTTTAACACCGATCATTTTCCCGAAATCACCCTCTATAACCGCATTTGCGGCTTCAACTCCCAATTCCGTTGTAAGTACCCGATCAAATGCCGACGGGGTACCGCCGCGTTGAAAGTGTCCCGGAACACAAACTCTTATTTCTTGAATCATTAATTCTTGAAGTTGATTTTGCAAATGATATGCTACTGAATGTGTGTTTTTTCTATATTCTTTCAGAGAATCCTCATTCATACCTACTTCGTCAACAGCTCTTGCACCTTCGGCAATTGCAATTATAGAAAAACGTTTTTTCTCTTTTTCTCGAACTTGTAAAGCTTGAACAACTTTAATCGGATCATACGGTATCTCCGGAATTAAGATAACATCGGCACCTGAAGCAACTCCAGCATGAAGTGCCAGCCATCCGACCTTGTTTCCCATAAGTTCGACAATAAATACTCTGCCGTGAGAAGTCGCAGTTGTATGAATCCCGTCTATAACTGCAGCAGCAATATTAACCGCACTTTGAAAACCGAAACTCAAATCGGTCCCGGACAGATCATTATCGATAGTTTTTGGTAAATGAATTACATTACAACCACCTAAACTTAAAAGATTGGCAGTTTTCTGAGTTCCGCCGCCTCCCAAAACAACCAGAGCATCAAGCGAAAGATCATTATAAGTCTGAATCATCGCTTCAAGTCTGGTTATTCCCTCCGGTTCATTATCATACAGAGGATTATTTACAATACTGAAAGGTTGACGTGAAGTTCCGAGAATTGTTCCTCCTAAAGTTAAAATTCCTGAAAAATCGTAATCTTGCATACGACGGTAGCTACTATGCATTAATCCATAATATCCGTTATGAAATCCGAAAATTTTTATCTCAGGGTCATAGTTCCACAAAGCTCTGCTCACCCCGCGCATTGTTGAATTCAAACCTTGAGCATCTCCACCACTGGTCAACATCCCCACTTTTAAAGCCATAATTACCTCCTAGCCGAATAAATTAAATATTTCTCTTAATTTCATAATATTATAAATTATACAATATTCCTCCGTTTTTGTATGTTAATATAATATATATAAAACATTTTTACTTATTATGTTAAATTTATTATATTAAATTATTATAGATACTATATTGAAGGTGAATATGGAAAAGAAGCAAAATCAACAAGATATTCGTATGGCTGTTTTAATTGATGCCGATAACATTTCGCATCACTATATTAAAGGCATGATGGAAGAAATTGCCCGATATGGCAATCCGACTATTAAACGAATTTATGGCGATTGGACCAAACCGAATTTAAGCGGTTGGAAAAATCATCTGCTGGATTATGCAATCAGTCCGATTCAGCAATTCAGCTATACTACAGGTAAAAATGCAACCGATTCTGCTATGACGATTGATGCAATGGATATTTTATTTTCTGAAACGGTTGATGCTTTTTGTCTCGTTTCTTCAGACAGTGATTTTACAAAACTGGCTACTCGCTTGCGTGAATCAGGCAAAACTGTTTACGGGATTGGTGAAGAAAAAACCCCAAATCCTTTTATTGCGGCCTGTGACCGTTTTATCTACCTGGAAATTCTGGATGAAGATGAAGATGAATCTGATAATGAGCTTGCAGATCCTGAATCCTCAACCGGTAAAGATAAAGTCAAAAGAAGTTCTGCATCAACTAAAACCGGAGTTGCTAAAACGGCTAAGAAAAAGCGGGCTTTACAAAATCTTAATCGTAAAACAATTTCTTTTATTACTCAAACAATTAAAGATGTAGAAGATGAAAACGGCTGGGCTTATTTAGGTGAAGTCGGAAATTTATTAGTAAAAAAACAACCATCTTTCGATCCCAGGAATTTCGGTTTTAATAAATTAACCAATATGCTTGAATCAATTGATCAAGTTGAACTTGATATCAGAGATGCAACTATCGGTGCACCCAATTCCAAACATGTTTATGTACGGGTAAAGAGTCTCAATAAACCGAAAACTACACATTTTTAATACTAAATAGTTTTGAATTCTTTTGCGATAATCCGGGAAATATTTATTTTTCTCTGATTATTGTGTCCCTGATTTTTTGAATGATTGAGTAAATCACGAAAGCCATGATATTGCAGATAACGATACTTGCGCCTGTAGGAGTCGAATACTTATAAGATAAAATCAGACCTGACCATAAGCAAATTATTGACACAAGTGCAGAATTCAAAGTTACCGTGAAGAATCTTTTGGCCAAGCGCATAGCTGTTAATGCCGGAAACACAATTAAACTGGTAATCAGCAATGCTCCCATTAAACGCATGCCTACAACAATTACCAGAGCAGTTAAAAACGCAATAATCATATTAAAAGCTCGTATATTGGTTCCTGTGGCTTTGGCAAAATTTTCATCAAAGGTAACAGCGAATATCCTGTTGTAAAATAAAACAAAAATAACAATAACTATTATCGATAGGCCGAAGCTTATTAAAACATCATTTTGTGACATGCTGAGAATACTGCCAAACAAGTAATTACTCACGTCAGTATTCATACCGCTGCTCAAGGAAATAACCATTACTCCGATTGCCAAAGAACCGGTAGAAATTAAAGAAATTGCTGCATCACCTTTAATTTTGCTGTTTTCACTCAAACGCAATAAAAGAAAAGCGGCAACAACTACTATAGGGATCGATACTGTCAACGGGGAAGCATTCAGAGCGGCAGCTAAAGCCAATGCGCCGAATCCGACGTGTGATAATCCGTCTCCGATCATTGCATAACGCTTCAAAACCAAACTCACGCCCAGCAGCGAGGCACACAGAGCTATCGGAGTTCCGACTAAAAAAGCCCGTAACATAAACGGATAAGAAAACATTTCTTGCAGTAAATCAAACATTTAATTCACCTATAAATTTTTCCCCTATGTTGCTTTCTAAATATTCCTCAGTTGTACCGAAAAACAATTGTGTATTCTGTAAATGCAAAATATGGGTCGCATATTTGATCGCTGCTTGTATATCATGAGAAACCATAACGATCGTTATTTGGTGGACATTATTAATATGATAAATCATCTCATATAGTTCCTGTGTCACAATCGGATCCAAACCTGCGGCAGGTTCGTCTAATACAATAATCTTTTTTGTTGCACAAAGCGCTCTTGCCAAAAGTACTCGTTGTTGTTGTCCTCCGGATAAATCGCGATAACAAGAATTTTTTATATGAAGAATTCCCAGCTTTTCCATATTACTTTTAGCTCTATTTCTTTCTTTTCTTGTAAAAAAAGGTTTTAGACCCAAACTATTTAAACAGCCTGACAGAACAACTTCAGATACACTAGCCGGAAAATCTTTTTGAATTGGAGTTTGTTGCGGTAAATATCCGATGGAATCAGCCGTTAATTCATCGTTATAAATAATATCACCTTGAAAAGGCTTTTTTAGTCGTAATATACCTTTAAGCAAAGTACTTTTTCCCGTACCGTTCTCACCTACTACACATAAATAAGCACCATCCGGTACACTGAAATTAATATCTTTTACCGCCAGGATACCATCATACTCAAATGATAAATTTTTACAGGTAATTAAGCTCATTTATTCCTCGTAAATTAGCTATTAATAATCTATTTATCAGTTCAAAGCTTTTTCTAAAACTTTAAGGTTTTTTTCCATCAATGAAATATACGTTTCGCCCGCAGCTAACTCTTCTACCGACAAGTTATGAATTGAATGGAAAGTTAATTTTTCAGCTTCTGTAGCCTCTACAATTGAATCAGCAATTTTTTCATTAGAAAATTCTATCGCAAATACGACCGGTAATTGAAGTTCCCTCACTTTATCAATCAAAAATGCAACTGTTGCCGCACTTGCTTCAGTATCTGCCGAACATCCGGTGAATGCTGCATAATAATCTAAATCATATTCATCGGCAAAATAACGGAACGGGAAACGATCACCGAATAAGATTACTTTACGTTTACCTTTATCAACAACATTCTCAAACTGTTGATCCAGATCCTCTAACTTTTCAATATAAGCGTTACAATTTTCTGAATAAATACCGGCATTAACAGGATCTTTTGCTTTCAATGCGTCAGTTATCTGTTCAACAATTGCTATTGCATTAACCGGTGAAGTCCAAACATGTTCGTCAATTTCATGTATATGTTCATGCTCATCTTCTTCATGATTATGTCCTTCTTGGTCTTCATGGTCATGTTCTTCTTGGTCATGGTCCTTATGGTCATGGTCATGTTGCATTCCTTCTATAATCTCTTCATCAAGAGTATCGACCAAATCTAATATTTTCATTGTTTCAGGAGCTTGATCGCCCATAGACTCAATAATGCTGTCTACCCAAGCATCATTCTCACCCCCGGTATAGATGAACAAATCACCGGCTTGGATGGTCTTTATGTCTTGCGGTGTAGGTTCATACGAATGACCATCTAAACCGGGTTTTAAAAGCATTGTTACATTTGCTTTATCTCCGACAATTTGTTTTGCAAAATCATATTGCGGAAAAATGGTAGTTACAATTGACAATTTTTTATTTGTTGCTACATCGGTATTATCATTATTATCAACTTCAGTGACAGAATATTCTGTTTGATCTTGTTCTGTTACCGAATCATTTGCAGCAGAAATATTCGTATTAACTGTTGAATCACCATTTTTTTGCGTATCAGCTTTGTCAGCACAGGCCGATAATAATAACAAAATTAACAACAAACTAAAAATAACTATGATTGTTCTTTTCATCTTAATCAGATACCTTCTCTTTTAATGCTAAACATTTTTTGCATGTTCCGTAAAACACTGTTCTGACGGGATCAATAATAAATCCATGTTCAGCTTTAACATGATTCTGAAGTTCCATAACTTCCTGACATTCAAAATGAATTAGTTGATCACAAATTTCGCATTTCAAATGAAAATGATCCTGATCCGAATTTTTACAATTAATATCAACATATTCAAAACATGAGCCTGATATCTCATCAATAAAGTATTTTTTTACAAGACCGGTATCAACCAATCTGTTTAATTGTCGGTATATTGTAGTGACACCTATTTGTACACCTATTTCAGAAAAATGTTCAATGATTTGATTCACTGTTACATGTTTCCCTTTCATCTGTTCTAAATAGGACATTAATTCGGTTTTTTGTTGAGTTTTATATCCGCCTGTCATAATCACAATCCCAAATCTTATATTTTATAAGTTTTTATCATCCTTTATATCTTGGTTTCAAAACAAAATGAAAACCATTGTCAAATTGAATTTGAAAACGATTTTCATTTTAAGCAAATAAATAAGATTTGTCAAAATTATTTTTTATTAATGTTGTTTTAAATTAAATTAAATGTTGCCTTCGATAATATTTCAGTTAACATACTAAAAATTTTATGCCTCACTAAATTTTTATGTTATCTGAATAAGTCTAAGAAACGCTCCCAAATATTTTTGTCGGGTTCTGCTTCAATTAAAGGCTCGGGTTCTGCTTTTTTCGGAATCGGTTCGCTCATAATTACAAATTGAACTTTTGCCGGAGTCGGATTCTTAGCCGAAGCAAAAGAAGGCATTGGTTCATCGCTTTGATATTCAGCCATCAGATCATCAACCATAGCATTAATATTTTCATCCATTGTTAATGTGCCTTTATGCAATTCTTCTGCACCGTCTGCCAATTCAGCACTGCCTGTTTCAAGTTGAGTAACACCATCACTGAATTCGGTAAATCCTGTTGACAATTCGGTTAATCCGGAAGAAAGTTCACTTGTACCGTCAGTATAATCTTGAACACCGCTACTTAATGTTGCAGAATTATCCGCTAAGGTATCTACACCCCCGGTGTAACCGGCAACACCGGAAGACAGGTCGGAAAGACCGTCGCTTAACATGCCTAAGCCTGTTCCCAACTGTTCGTACCCGGTTGTTAAAGCAGCCGTATCCTGTAATTGAACACCTCCATCTGACAAACCGGAGCCTCCTTCTGCAATTTGGCTGATTCCGCCAAAATATTGAGTCAAACCGCCATAGAAATCAGGTTGATTCGGATCATCGTTTTTATATCCGAAGCTCAATTGATTTACACCATCAATATAGGAACCCAGTCCGGCATTAAAGGTAGAATATTCATTATTCAGACTGATGATACCGCCTGCTAATTCTAAAAGACCTGCCAGTTTACCGACTTGAGACAACGAAGCCAGACTGCCTTCAATTGTAGTCAGGCTATCAGTATTAATATTATTCTTGATTACAGTCAATCCATTTATTAATGAGGTTAAATTAGCTCTCGGACCTTCTTCATGCTCAAGGTAAGCAAAAATACTTTGAACCATCAGATCAGCATTAATTTTGTCTTCTGTAAAATCAAATCCTTGCTCTTGGAGACTTTGGAGATACCCTGAAAGGGCCGTCGAACTGATCGAATCATTTACTAATGATAATCCGTTGATGATGTCTTCAAGGCCGTCTTTTAGTTCTGTCATTTCTTCAGAAATATCTGAAAGATCTGTGCTAAATTGATCGATCTGTGTGTTCAAATTTGAGAGCTGCAGCGCAAGTGAATCTCTTTCTTCCGCAGTTCCAAGCTGACTTACTCCATCCGACATAGATTTTATTGCTCCGGCAATTTCATTTGAACCATCCGTCAATTGATTACCGCCGCTAAGACCTGTAAACCCTTCGGCAATCTGATCAGCACCGTTAATAATCTCTTCAGCTGCTCCATTCAATTCAGAAATGCCGGAAATCAGTTGACTAACTCCGTCAACATATGAACTGACACCCGTCGTATATTGTGTAAGTCCTTGGTTCGCAGTATTTAATCCGATAGATAATTCAGATGCTCCTGTTGCCGAGTCTTCAGCTCCGGAACGTAAATCTGAACTGTTTTCCGCCAACTCCGAAACACCGCTTGTATACTCATCGACACCCGAAGCAAGATTCTGACCGCCTGTTGCAAGATCAACACCTCCTTGATCAATCAAGTCAAGAGCGGCTTCCAGCTCAGTTACTCCGGCATTCAACTCTTTAATACCGTCAGCCAACTCGCGACTTCCTTCAGAAAGTAATTTTGTAGCATCCTGCAAAGTTGTTATGTCTTCATTTTCATCAAAATCAGGCATTTCAAAGGAGAACATCTCTTCTGAGAAAGGAGTCGCTGCAATTTGTATTGCCGGTAAATAGAAATCAGAAATTTCCGCTTCAACACTGAAATCAGAATTTTCAGCATTAGGTAAAATGGTGAAATTAACTATTTGATTACTTCCGGCCTCAGCTACCATCCCATTAGTTATAGTAATATTTTCAGCAACACTGTCAGCTAAAGTCAAAGAAATTTGAATCAACGAATTTTTCGCCCATATATTTTCACCTTGGTCATCTGACAGCTGAGAATTCGGTTTTACATTTATTGCCAGTTCCCACTTACCTGAAGCACCTGATAAACCTTCCGGTTTAATTTCTTGTCCGTTTAATTTATGTGTAAAGCTGAATTTCCAAGGTAACTGATCTCTAGTCAGTTTACCTTTATAATAGAAATTTTCACTCCCTTTACTAATCTCAATTTTATCTGCATTCAGCTTGACATCACCGTACATAGTTAAACTCTGAACTGAACTATAGTCGCCGTATTCACTCAATTCGCCGGCAGTTTGAGAAGCAAAACGATTAACAATATAGATTTCTTTCGCTGTCCCGTCTGAACCTAAACTGGCATAGATTACTTCAGACTTTTTGTCATTAGTGTTCATATCAGATGTTAAGGAAGTTTGAGTAGATTCATTTTGTTTTGAATCCTTTTCGGCAGAAACAGAATTTGGTAAGACAAAACTAAGTAAAATTCCGAAAATACAAAGCAAACTTAGTCCTTGCTTGATTTTTCGTTTTGTTTGTTTATTTTTCATCATAATATTTCCTCCAAATCTTGCTCTGTGTTTAATTCATGATCATTAATATTTTCATTTATTTCTGATTGATCTTTACGTAAAAAAGTTCGCTTATAACTCGTTTTTTCAATAATTTTATCGAATAAGAACAGGAAACCGGGCAAGACAAAAATTACCATAAATAAAGACAATATCGCTCCGCGGCCCAAGACTAAACCTAATTCCTGAACAATTGTTAAAGTTGACGTATAGTACAAGGCAAAGCCGGCTAAAGTCAATATTAACGCCGGAGGCAATAAAGACGGAACTGATTCACGAATACTTTGAATCAAAGCATTTGATTTATGAAGCTTGACTCGATTATCTAAATAGTGTTCCGTATATAGAATTGCATAATCAACCGTAGCTCCCAGTTGAACCGTGCTGATGATTAAGTACCCGATATAACTTAAGGACGTTCCGACAAAATACGGTATTGAAAGATTTATCCAAATTGCAATTTCGATTGTCAAAACTAAAATGACAGGTACACTCAACGAACGGAAAGCCGCCATAATAACCAAAGCAATTGCCAGAATCGCCAAACCGTTAACAACAATATCATCAGCTTCAATCGTATTCTTCATATCAAGCATGACAACATTTTCACCAACCAAATAACATTGGTCGCCGTATGCCTCTTTTCCGATTTGACGAACTCTTTCGACCAATTCAAAGGAATCTTCACCTTCTGAAGCCACTTCGCCGGTAATAATAAATTGTGTATAGTTATCAGATACAAGCATGTCCAATGCAGGATCGTCAATTACTTCAACCGGAATCGCTTTATCAACTTTACTTACATATGAAATTACAGATAACACATTTTCCGTATTTTCCAGTTCACTCTGAAGCATCAGTTCCTTTTGAATGTTTCCTTTCGGTACCATCAAAGCCATTTGTTGTTGTATCCCAAACTCTTCTTCAATTGCTTTTTTATCTGTTTCTAATTTCGATCCCTTTGGTAAACCGCCCATTCCGTAGATAAAATGATTTGCTCTGCTTCCCATAAAGCCCGGTATTGCAACTATCAGAGCCAGAATCAATAACGGCATTTTTATTTTATTAACAAACTTACCCAAAAAATTAAAATCAGGCAGTAACGGTCTGTGAGTTGTTTTATCGATTAATTTATACAACGCCAATAAAACTGTCGGCATGAAAACCATTACCGAAAAGAAAGATAATACGATACCTTTGGCCATTACAATTCCTAAGTCCGTACCAATTCTGAAACGCATAAAGATCAGAGCCAGAAAACCGAAAACCGTTGTCATCGCTGAAGAAGCAATTGCGGTCAATGCTTTGCGCATCGCCATAGCCAATGCAACTTCAGGTTCATATCCCATTTTGCGATTATCATTGAACCGATTTAATAAGAAAATAGCATAATCCATTGAAACAGCTAATTGGAGTACTGCAGCAACAGCTTGAGTAATGAATGATACTTCGCCAAAGAAGATATTTGTTCCCATATTGAGAACAATACCGACTCCTATCGTAAGTAAAAAAATGAATGGCTCAATCCAAGAATGTGTACCTATGATCAGAATAATAATTACTAACGGTGTCATTACGGTGACAATCTTAAGCATTTCTGATTGGACAGCATTTTGAGCATTGGCAAGATCAGTTAATTGTCCGGTTACGGCAACTTCAGGATCAATCTGATATATTCCTTCTAAAACCTCAACTGCATTATCCGTTTCAGCCGTTAATTGGAATAAAGCCTTTTCTCCGGTATAAAAGGCTTCAACCAAATCCTGATCCTGTAATTCAAGGGGTATCATTAAGTCTACAGAGTCATCAAGCCACAAAACCTGAGTTATACCTTCACTTGCTTTAAGTTTTTCTTTAATTACTAATGCTTCTTGTAATGATTCAACTTTAAAGACTGCTCTGGCATTGGGTATGGAATATTCATAGGAATTTTCCAACTCATTCAATGCTTTGGTTGAAGGAACATCTTCCGGAAGATACTCCTGCAAATTATAATTAACTTTAACCTGCAGCATCAATATCCCTGAAATAACAGTTAAGAGAATAAAAACAACTAACACCGCTTTATGATGTTTGATAATCCAATTTATAATTTTTTGCATAAAGACCTCTTAAAATTCAACATTAGCTATGGTAATAATATGAATCTTTTGTGGCAATAATATGAATCATTAATGAATAAATATATATTGATTTTTCGACAATTTCATTTGCGTATATTATTCAAGAAAATTTTATCTAACTTAATAAATTATATAATTTCTCAAATATATCTGTTCAACAAATCTCTGATATTTGTTGATTAAATTCAATATTTTTAGTAATATCCATTAATAGTCTCGTTTAATCAGAATTTTTTTAGAGGATATTAGATGTGTTTGATCAATCAGCAGAATTTAATAATATAATAACCGATGATCCCAGAATTTTACGCACAAAAAAATCTTTATATCGAAGTTTATGCTCTCTTCTGAAAGAAAAGCCGCTTTCTCAAATAACAATCAGTGAGATTACAAAGAAATCTAAAATAAATCGTTCAACTTTTTATCTTCACTATACAAATTTGCTTGACTTGCAAAATGAAATTGAAGAAAATTTGTTCCGTATATACAAAACCTCTCTGGATAATTATTTGACAAGCCTGAATTTACATGATAATAATTCCGTGAATGAAGAATACGGCAAATTTAAAATGATCGATCTGACTCCCGAGATCAACTTATACGAAAACACCTTTCGCTTTTTACAAAAATATAAGCAATACGCTCCAATTCTATTGGCCGAATCACCAAATAATAAATTATTGGAAAACATTATTGCTCTGGGTTTTGAAGCATACTTCGCCAAGTGGAAATCCGCAAATACGGTTTCTGATTCCCTTTATTTCAAATACAGCTATCCCTATATTGTAAACGGATTAATAGCGGTGTGCAGATTATGGTTAAGCGATGGCATGAAAGAAAGCCCGGCGCAAATGGCAGAATTTGCCATCCGATTTTCCGCCAAAAACATGCGATAACATCCGCTCTTCCGCATACACATTTTCAACTTGCACAGATCAATATTTCAGGCAAAAACGAATATTAAGACAATAAATTCAGCCACGTATATAGATCAACCAATACAGGAATATTAACAAGATACCGATTGCCAGTCCTACACCGTAACTTTTCAAAAAAAGCAGCAAGCCTTGCGTTAATTTTGATCCGGTTTGATTTTTAATTTCAAATTCAGATTCTTGATTTGTATGGTCTCCATTAAAGTAAGAATCATCTTGGTCCTCATAATCTTCATCTCCGGTTAAATCATCATGGTCAGTGTAAACATCCAGATAATTACTATTATCCGCAGAATATTCCTCTTCCGATAAGTAGTCGAACTTTTGCCAAGCTGCCTTTTTAAAATCTGAAATATTAATCGGCTCAGTCGGATGATTTTTCGCAATATCTTCCATAATCCGAATACTGCTTGATTCCAGCACCCTCAAGCCCAATACCGTACAATCATCATGTACTTGCTCAACATTCAAACTATCGTGAAAATTATTAATAACATTCACAAATGAAGAATCACTCAGGCACAATTCTAATATTTCCTCATCGGATAAAAGATCATAAACACCGTCTGATGCCAATAAAATAATATCATCCGGATGTAAAATCAGTTTATTCAAATTATCCGGTTCAATCACAATATTATCAGAATTATTTCCGAAGTATTTTAGAGGTCTGCCAATACCGTCTATGACTGATCTATGTTCATTAACCATCGGATATATTTTTTGATCACGGATTAAATAAATACGATTTGTACCAATTGACATCGTATACGCCAGTGAACCGTTGATCAGCAAAAATGCCAAAGAACAACCCACTTCTTGTCCTTTGTAGCGTGCCAAGCGTTCAGCTAATTTCTCATTTACCTCGTCAATAAGCTGATAGGAAAAATCTACTATGTCAAAAGTTTGCGGATCAAACTCACCTAAAGAAGCAACTTGCCGAATCAGAGTTTCTTGCACCATACGACCTGATAAATCACCGATGCCTGATCCTCCCATACCATCAGTAATACTGTAAACTTGCCAATGATCTTCAGATTGTCCGGATTGGATTTCCAATTTATCCAAAGTGTCGGGATAAATCCTGGTCATACAGTGGAACGAATCTTCATTTATATTTTTTTCAGAACCGGCTTTCGTTAAACCGACCGCAAGAATCTTGCTAATTGAGATTCACCTCTTTACTTTTTTATATTGCTTTGTATTTCTTTGCATTATTAAATTATCCAATAACTATGTTGATAACTCAATTATTGTACATTATACAATAATTCTAAAGCAACTAAATTTCAACACGTTTGCGAATTTGCTGTTCGAGTTCACGTGTTTTTAAATCTTGTCGTTTGTCATATGATTTTTTACCGCGTGCAACAGCAATTTCAATTTTGACTAAACTGCCTTTGAGATAAAGTTTAGTCGGTACCAATGTCAGTCCTTTTTGTTGAATATCCGTTTGAATTTTTCGAATTTCTCGTTTTTGTAATAATAATTTACGTTTACGATCCGGATCAACCCTGAATTGACCTGCTTGTTTATATGGACTTATATGCATTCCGATAATCCATGCCTCACCATCAATAATTTGGGCATATGTATCCGCTAAACTAACTTTATTTTGCCTGATCGACTTTACTTCCATACCGAATAATTCTATCCCCGCCTCATACTTTTCAAGCAGATGATAGTCATGTCCGGCTTTGCGATTGACTGCTATATTTTTAATTACTACTTTACTCATTTTTTACCTAATATTTCTTCAATCTGTCTTTTACAAAATTATAACATATGCTAAACACTGTTGTTTCCGTTTTTAATCTTAATAACATTATTAACATTGTTATTAACTTCTATTCGGTAGAAAACACACTTATATCGGTTGATTCTAAAGTTATTAACACTATTCACATATGTATTTTTAACATAACCGTAACAAAACACCTTGAGATCTAATTATCCATTTCTAACATTGCATAAGCATTTAATGATAAGGTCTCAGGCTGTTGTTCCTTAAATGCATAAAAACCTTGTGCGGCAATCATCGCGGCATTGTCAGTGCAATATTGCAATTCAGGTAAATATAGTTTCAGTCCAAGTTCTTTCGTTGCATATTGAAATTGCAATCTCAGTTCACTGTTTGCAGCAACACCACCCGCCAAAACCAACTTATTTTGTCCGGTTAACTTAATCGCTTTCATTGTATGATCCAATAAATAATTAATAATTGCAGACTGAAATGTCGCAACAAAATCAGATTTATTGACTAACTTCTCCCACGGTTGATTTATTAATGCGGCTTTTTGTTTGATTTGATTTAACTTATTTAAGGTAGCAGTTTTTATACCGGAAAAAGAAAAATCCAAGTTGTCTCCAAATTTAGGTTGTGGCAAATCAAAAAGATTGTTCTGACCATATTTTGCCATAGAATCAATAATCGGACCGCCGGGATAACCCAAGTTAAGTTCTCGCGCAATCTTATCGAACACTTCTCCCGGAGCATCATCTCTGGTTCTGGCAATTATTTCAAATTCCAAATAAGATTTGACTAAAACAATATGACTATGTGCTCCGGAAACTATCAATGACAGAAAGGGCGGTTCAAGTTCTCTATACGTCAAATAATTAGCAGCAATGTGTCCTGCTAAATGATGAATTCCATAAAGTGGTTTTCGCCAAATCAAAGCCAAGGTTTTTGCTGCAGAAACTCCGACTAAAAGTGAACCAACAAGTCCCGGTCCTTTGGTTACTGCAATAGCTGCAAGCTGATCTCTGGTAATACCTGCTTTTATCATTGTTTGTTCCAAAACATAAGGAATAACTTCAACATGTTTACGTGAAGCAATTTCCGGAACTACACCACCGTAAATTTTATGTAAATCAGCCGAGCTGAAAATAATGTTTGAAATTACTTCTCTGCCATTTAAAACTATTGCAGCTGCCGTTTCATCACAACTTGATTCTATTCCTAAAATATATATTTTTTGCATATTTTAAAATATATCTCATTTCTTTTATTTGCTTTATTATTATGCATTTTTTATACTTGCTTTAGCAAATCCTGCGAGGTGAAAATGAACTCTTATCCAAATTTAGCAAAAATTCAAAAAGATAAAAAAAAGAATAAAATTTTACCGCTTTTCATCGCATTGATTTTTTTGGCTTCACTCTTGACAGTTGTCTTAACTGCAGTAAAAGTATATCGCCAGGCAAATCAGTTGGTCCGAATACCTTCAGATCCCTTCCCGGATGTAGCGGAGAATACGATGCCGGTTTATACAGAAACAAATTTTAAATCTTTGGATAATTTGACCACTTTATCCGGTTGGTATTTCGCACATACTGCCGAGCACTTTCGCGGCAATATTATTTTGGTCCATCATAATCATGCTGATCGAGTTCAATTCGGTTTGGATACCGCTGATTTATTTTCTAACTTTATCCAATCCGGATTTAACGTATTAGCTTTTGATCTCAGACATTCAGGCAGATCACAGGGTGAAATTTCCAGTTATGGTTATTCGGAATACGAAGACGTAATTGCAGCAATGAATGTAATGCGTAATATTAACGGGAAAACCGATTTTATTTTATTTGGTGTAGGTACCGGAACTGTTGCAAGCATGCTGGCCTGGGATTATCTGCCGGTTGAAGATGCGGCTGAAAAGGATATACCTGACAATATTAAAGAAATGGAATTAACTCGTGCTGATATTATAGGTTTTATCTTAGACACTCCCACTGCTTCGGCCAATGATTACATTTGTGCTGATTTGCCCAATCAAACTTTTTACGACAAACATATAGCACGTCGTTTTGTTCCTACCGCCGTTAAAGCAACTTCCGGTTCAAATCGGGACGGCAATATGATCTCCATAATCACCAAAATTCAATTACCGATCTTAATTACACGCAATTTGCCTGATACAAAATTGGAAGCGTCGGCAATAGATACTATAATTGATGAACGTTTACGTTTACACCCCGATACAACCAAAGCTTTCGAAACTGCCGAGCCCGGTCATCTGGAAGGTTTTAACTTTCAAAGTATGAACTATCTTTCAAATCTAAATCGCTTTTTGGATATTTGGTACCCTAATCCGGTAAATCTTATAGTACCCGACAATAAATATGATGAAAATAAAACCGACGATAAAAACACGAACGAAACACCGAACGAGATTCCTGATGAAATCCCCGGTGAAACACTCGCTGAAACTCCGGACGATAATTAATCTTTGCCGGTTGAACCAAAACCACCACCGCGATCAGTACCGATGGAAGTGATGTCCCGGACAATTTCAAATTGTGGCATACAGTATTTTGCAACAACCATTTGAGCAAATCTCTCACCTTTTTTTATTTTAATTGTACCAAAAGGATAGCCGGATTGATCCAGATAAACTGCTGTTTTTTTCAATTGTTTTTTTAGTTTTTCGGATAGTAAATCAACTAAACCGGTATTCAGATTATTGTTTTCGAAATAGGTCAATCCGTCTACCATATGAAATTCTTTTAATCGCTCGACAATAACAGGGTTAAATAAAATCAGATTAGGTAAATCCGTGATTTGAAACGTGTTATGAGCAATTACTTTTATCTCATCTCGATAATCCGAATCAATTGTGCCCGGACTATTCGGAATACGTAAAGCAGTTCGTAAAGATATACCGCTGCGCGGTCGAATTTGAATTTCGTAACCGGCGGAAATTGCTGTTTTGATACCTGTGTCGATCAATTTCGTTTGTCCCGGCAAAATTATACAGTCTTGAGCAGCAATCAAATCCCATCCTGCAGCACCTGATGAACCGCTTTGCGGAAGATTGTTTTTAGTTGTTTCTATATAAACTTTTACTTGTTTCATAATGTCGATCCTATCATTATACACTTTTCACAATATTCAATATTTTTACCTGCCGGTGCTAAAACCTCCGGCTTAAATATGTCAGTATTAATCATCTTCGGAACCGATTTGGATTTCAGCAAAACTGGTTTGTAATTTGTCCAAGGGTTTTTGTTCCTGCAGAACTCCATCAAGCTTATTGGTTATTTTTTCTGCAAAAGAAATTTGATTCAATTCATCAATACGATCTTCATAAACTTCACATAGATTTTTATAATACAATAATTCTTTTTTGAGTTCCCAACAGGTTTCACGCAAACTAAGAACATTGGCATTAAGCTGATTATATTTTTCAAAATATTCTTCAGCGTTTTCTGCTAATTTCGAATTGTTAAGATCGTCTTTGGCTTTTTTATCCAAGGTGTTAATTAATGCTAAAATTGCAATATTGGTTGTACTGAGACCCGGGTTTTTATCGCGAATATCACAGATTAAACGATCTGCTTCCTGTGCAATATCTTCAATATATTGAGAATTTTCCTCTGCAGATATATGATATGTCATTTGACCGATTTTTACTGCCACAGTTTTTTTCTGTTTCACTTCTGCCTCCGTTAATTTATGTCTATATAGTTTGCCACAGACTGATATAATTGCCAAAATTTTTCTGCAGGAATTTGTTCGGGGCGCAATTTTAAATCAACGATATCTGATTGTTCTATTTTATCTGTTATTTGATCCAAAAGTTCATTTTTAAAATAATTATTCAAATTATTGCGAATAGTTTTTCTTCTTTGGGCAAAGCATTGTTGCAAAAAAAAGTTAAATCGGAATAAATCAATTTTAACTCGAGTTGAAAATAACACTGATTGCGGATGTCTTTTAATTTTTATAACTTGTGAGCTAACTTTTGGCTGCGGATAAAAACAGGAGGGAGCAACTCTGACTCGATCCGTTATTTTACCATATAATTTAAGCAGTATAGCCGTCGGACCGTATCTGCTGTTATTCGGACCTAAACTGATTCTTTCCGCAGCTTCTTTTTGTAACATCAAAGTCATGCTCTCAGCATTGGGAACTTCGATCAGAAGTTTTTCTATTATTTCTGTAGAAATATAGTACGGTAAATTAGCAACTATCTGTAAATTAGATTCTTCAGCATAGAGTTTCCGTAAATTCACTTGCAGAATATCTTGCTGATATAATGCTAAATTCATTTTATCTTTCAATCTTTGTTCTATTACCGCGATCATTTGTTTATCTATTTCATAAGCTGATACTCTGGCAGCACACTTAAGCAAGGCCGAGGTCAAAGTTCCCAATCCGGGACCGATTTCCAAAACATGACTTTGATCTGAAATATCGCTAATTTCGATAATCCTTCGCAAGATTGATTTTGAAATCAAAAAATTCTGCCCCAGCGATTGCCGGGGCAAAATATTAAAGTCACTTAATATTTTTTTTGTAGCCGTTAAATCTAACATTAATTGGTTGCTAAAACAAATACTCTGCTAGTTGTTCTTCCCGGATCAATGCCGGATGCAAGTTCATTATCATAATAGCAAACATCCAACCAGCTGGAATCTACTGCACCCATACCGTTATAATCGGCAACTACAACTAATCCGTATCCTTCAATGAAAAGAACTGTCCCGAATGGATATCCGCCAAACTCAGGCATAACCGTGGCTACTAAACCACGTGTTGTACGGAGACCGCTGGCAGTACCTGTATCATGACTTTCTATTCCGTCATAACCGGTTATTGTACTGTAATTCGTACTCGTGTAAGCAAAAGTATAACCATCAACAGTAATTGTTCCATCACCATTTTCAGTAAAATTGTAATAAGATGCCTTACCGTTCGGTTTAATTAATCCGGCAATTAAACTGTGATTGACAGCCGCTGCCGAAGATGATCCCGGACTGACAAATTGAATACTTTGTCCTGCCGGAGCACCGGGTGGTTCGGCCGAAGCTTCAGTTTGAACGATTGATTCAGTCGGAGCTTCAGTTTCAATGATCGGTTCAGTCGGAGCTTCTGTTTCAATGATCGGTTCAGTCGGAGCTTCTGTTTCAATGATCGGTTCAGTCGGAGCTTCTGTTTCTGCCGGAACTTCGGTTTGAATGGTTGGTTCCGCCGGAACTTCAGTTTGCAAGCTGCGTTCAGCCGGTACTTCTATCGATACTTCAGGCTCATACCATGATTCGCTGATCGTTTCATCCTGAGCCGCCGTTTGATCCCATACTTCAACCGGTGTTTCAGCCACAACCGGTTGTTCTGATACATCCGCAACATAGTCTGTGACTGTACCTATATTTACGATTTTTCGACCAAGTTCAATAATCAAATCTTCACCAAATTCATCTTTAACATTATTATGTTTTTGGTCATTAAAATTAATTTCCAAACTATCCGACAATCCATTTAGAGAACGATTATAATTGTTTTTATAAATATCACTCAATGTATCAAGCTTAATTGATTCAATATCGGCCATAGCTTTTATATCTGAATTATCAATTGATAAATGATCAGCAGCGTCATTTGCCGGTAAGAAGGCGATTGATTCTTCCTTATCATCTGAATGGAAAAAGTACACAAAAACAACAGCCAGCACTAAAACCAGCGTAACTGTACCTAATATCCATTCTATTGTCTTCTTCAACATTATTGCTCCCATATATTTTTAAACATTATTAGTTAAATTATATTGTCTTATTTTAGAGTTGGTCAATAATAATCCATAGATAAAAAGAATTTTAATATAAAACACAATAAAAACAAGAATTTTTTAAACTTTTTGCACAAAACCGATAAAAGCCTTATATTATCGGTTTTGTCAGCATTTTCACAAATCTTCTGAAAAATTCCGAATCTTGTTTTCTCGGTCGATTAATAATCTCAGAAGCAATAAATTCAGGATGAGAAATTCTACCTAAGATTTTGCCGTCCGGGCTGGTCATAGCTTCAATATAATCCTGATTATCGGTTTTGAACTTAGTTAAAATTAAATTATGTTCGATGCAATAATCCCACAAAGACGGAGGCATATTCAAATTCCAATAATCTGCAATAATCGGTGATTCAAAAATTATATTTTCTTTCTCAAACCAATTACCGGTGTTACTAATTACTTCCAACTCAAGCAGCCTATTATTTCCGAAATATTCTTGATGAGACGCAAAATAACCTTGTTTGTCACCCCATTCTCTATACCTGCCGTAAGGTAGTAAGCCACAGGCAATCAATGCTTGAAAACCGTTGCCGATACCTAGTATTCTTCCGTCTCCGGCTAATAATTCATTGATTGATTTTTTGACCGCATCTTGTTCTAAAATCAAGCCGAGAAATTTGGCCACTCCATCGGGCTGATCCCCGAGATCATAACCGCCCGGCAATACTAAAGCATCTGCACTGTTAATTTTATCCGCAAAAATTCTGATTGATTGCTTAGTCCATTCTTCTCTACCGGAGCTGAAAATCAAGCATTCTACTTCTGCTCCGGCATCCGATAAAACTTGCTGCAAACGGTCAATACCGATTGAACTTTCAAATACCGGAAGTAAAACTTTCGGCTTATTTACCTTTTTGCGCAACTTCTTTTGAACCGATTGCTCAAGGCCAGTTACAAATTGCGAATTATTATTCTCCGGATTTATCTGATTATTTGTCGCTTCACTGAACATATTTGCATATCTATTCTCTACCGGATAAATTTTAGATAATCCGGTTTCATACAAATGATTCAATTTTGCCAAATCCAATTCTGTATTACGACGCTTGATTACTCTTTTTTCAGTTGTCCGCCCAAGATAAGTCAGACTTGGTTTTTCGCGCAATATATCGGCATTGTCCTGATTAACAAAAATAATCAGTCTGCCAAAATTATTCTGCAGAAGGTCTCGATTTAATAACTTGGACTCGAATTCAAAGCCTAAACCTTCACCTAAACAAGCCTTGGTTATATCCGAAACCGAATCATGCTCACTAATTAAAGCATGTCTGATTTGACCTTGATTGAGCATACGATGGAGTAATGATAAAACAGATTTCATTTTTGTTTTGCTGATCTTTTCATATGGATTATTGATCGCATCTACCAGATAAGCTTGCAGATCCGGTTCAGATAATGTTGCAGTTGCAAATCTGTTTTTATTTTTCGTGTTCAATGTAAAACCAATCACTATCGGCAAATCCTCACCGGCATTGGTTATTGATTCTGTTACGGAATCAACTTCGTTTTCATCGAATGAAATATATTCTGTTTGCAGTTTAATTATAGGTAAATCAAAATCTTTTTTAGCCTGATAAGCTCCTAGAATTGCACTGTAATAATTACCCCATGCTCGATTTTGCTGTGGTTTATGAATTCCTATAAAAAGATGAATTCTTGCAGTTTTCGGGTTGCCGCCCATAGCGATATTTTTAAGATAAGAACTCAAAACCGCCTGATAAGCACCATGATATGGGCTTTGGCTAATTATTTCCGGATAATAGCTGTGTGTAGTCAGCAAAAATAATTTTGACCGTTCAGACTTTAGTTGCACAACTTTATTAATTATATCTCGATTCAAATCAATTTGAGCTATCATTCCCTGTTCCGGAGATTTTTCGAATTTGCCTCCTAATTGAGCCAAAATATTATTTCCTCCAATAAAAGACGAAAAATTATTAATTAATCCTCTTTGGACAACAACGTTCATGCTTTCGATTTTTTCAGTTAAAAATTGAGGAAAAGATTTTTTTGATTCTTTATTCTCAAATTTACCTAATTCAATAATCGGATTTACCGTCATACTTTGATTTGTAAAGCTGAATAATGATTTATCTAAGTCGATAATCGTTTGTCCCCGGAAATGAACCTTAATCTTATCAGTTGAGATTATCTTGCCGATTACTGTAGCTTCAAGTCCATTAGCTTGAGCAAGACTGATAAATTTGTGGCGATACTCAACGCCGACAATTACTAACACACGATCATCGGTTTTTGAAAAAGCTATATCCATACCGGTAAGACCGCCTTGAGCCAATGGCATTACATCTAAATTCAACATAATACCTCGTTCAAGTTTTGCAGCTGCCACAACCAAGCCGTCATGATCTAAAACAGACGTTTGCTTCAACATGGCTTGTGTCCGATAATCAATTAAGAATCTTTGTAAAATCTTGTTTTGCTCAGCATCCGATCCCCTATTATTTTCCTCCAAGTCTGTACGTGCACCTAAGATAATGGCTATATCATTCGGAATAAGCTCTTGGTTTTGAACCGGTATTACCGATTTATACGATAAAAGACCGGAAATTTCATATCCTTGTCCAAAGGTATCGGAATAATATTCCTTGACATAACTTATCGGTAAATTGGACTTTTTCGCATATAAAGAAACTTGCTTTGTTTGTTCCCGCAGCGTTTTAATTTTTTTTGAATAATATAAATTATCTGCTTGCTGTTTTGAACTTCTTGGTGTTTTTACCGGTTTTTTTAACGGAGAATGGATACTCAATCGCATTGCCTGAATCGGTTTTGTACCTTGTATCATGCTTGATTTAATCAATCCGGCAAAAGTGTTCACTTTATAAGTTTTTGTTTGATCTGATATAATATCTATTTGCAAATCAAATTTCCAATCTGAATTATCAACAGAACCGCAATTTGCAATTTGTTCCAGATATTCAGAAAAATTCATATTGCCCATATCTTCTATAAATTGAGCATGACTTGCTGCAATTCCCGGATCAATATTTTCTGCAAGAGATACTTTGCCCAAATCTATTTTATTTATCTTGTTCTGAGAAGACCGGATGCGATCCAATAATAAGAGTTCACTTTCCAACGGATTGCGATTTTCTTTTTTAAATTCAGCTTGGATGTCTTCTAATTCGACCGGAGCAATTATTAAATCATATTTTTCTTTGAGCTTGGTTAATTCTTCGGTTGATAATTCTACAAAATCGGCAATTTCTGCAACCTCATCAGGTTGATCAAATTCAATCATTAAATCATTAGTCAATCTTAACTTTGAAATACTCAAATTAGTTTGATCAACTAACAATTCTTGAATTATCATTTTTTCAGCATCAGATACCGGTTGCGAAAACACTAAGATTTCCGAACTGCGGACAAACAAGTCACGATACGGATAATAAAACTTTAATAAGCGTAAGCTACTCGCTGCTTTCAAATCATATTTTTGGTGAATCGGAGTTAAAGGCAAAATATATTCCTGATCAAATAATTCAGTCGGATCTATAAGATAATCCAATCCCAGGGTTGAAAACACTTGATAATTAACTCGCCAAACTTCTTCTATACTTAAACCATGTATTTCAAAGCGAGAAAAACGCCGCATTCCTGCCGCAGCTTTTATACTGAAATTCGCATATAGTTCTTTCTTGATTGATTGTAAACGTACATCATGGATCGGTTCACGTTCAATAAATATTGCAGAAAAATTTTCACCCTCAATTTTGGTCGATCTCTGTTGATTCAAAGGCATACTCTGCACTCAATTCTAAAAACTCAATAAATTCCGTACCCTTTAAACTTCCCTGACCTAACTTGGCCAATTTCAACAAATAATCTATCAGATCTAGCGCCTGATCTTGATTTAGTTTTTTCAAACGCTCTAAGAGCGGCTGATCCGTATTCACAATCAAGGAAGGTTTATTTTCCTCTTTGTCCAGCATTTGTTGCATGGATTCCAGCATTCTCTTATCACCGGATCTTTTGATTTGATCTACAAGATCGTTCATTCGTCTTATTTCTTCACTCTCACGAATTAACAAAGGCAAACTATCTGTACCGCTTGCCTGATATTTTACTTCATATCTGTCTGCACAAAGAGTTTTCAAAAGATTTGTAAAAACTGTCTTTTGCTCTTCGGTAATCTCTTCTGCTTTTACATTTGACTGTTCTGTTTCAGTCTCAGCATCAACTCTGACAAATTTAATTTTTCCTTGAGAATTAAATTCAAGATATGACATCCATTGCAAATCTATTTCTTGATCTAAAACATAGACTGTTTTGCCTTGCTTTTGCGCCATTGCAGTATAAGCCGTCAGTTCATTTTCACTCGGAGTATAATAAACATTACCTTCGGGAATATCTTTCAGCATCGTATATTCACCGTTTACATCCTTAAGTAAAGCGATGTCCTTAACACGTTCCGAAAAATTCCGATCGCTCATCATGCCATATTTGACAAAGACTTGCAGATATTGCCACCATTCTTGATATTGGCCGGGTTGTTTACGTTTAGCTTCCAGCAAGCGATCCGCAACTTTTTTTACAATATGTGACGATAATTTCCGTACATATTGATCGTCTTGTAAAAAACTGCGTGAAACATTGAGCGGTAAATCCGGACAATCGATACAACCTCTCAAGAGAAAAAGAAATTCAGGAATAATCTCCGGTATATTATCCGCAACATAGACTTGATTATAGAAGACTTTAATTCTGCCTTCCAATCTTTCATATTGCAAATCGAGTTTCGGGAAATAAAGAATTCCTTTTACCCGGAAAGGATAATCTAAATTAAGATGAACCCAGAATAAAGGTTCTTTACCGTCAGGAAATACTTCATAATAAAAATCTTTATATTCCTGTTCTTTTACTTGAGCAGGTCGCTTATTCCATAAAGGATCCGGGTTGTTAATTGATTTTTCTTTTTCCTGTTCAGTTTCAATATCTTCTGCATTATCGTCTTTTTTCTCAGTTTCATCTTTTACTTTAAGCACATTGAAATAAATCGGATACTGCATAAACTGACAATATTTCCTGAGGACCGCCCGTAATTCAAATTCGCTATACTTCTCAGCTGCCTCTTCAGTCAAATGCATGATAATATCTGTTCCGGCTGTTTCACGCCGACCTTGAGCCATTTCAAATTCGATTCCCTCTTCACTTTGCCAATGTACAGCCGGTTGATCAGCGAAACAGCTCTTGGTCTGAATTTCCACTTTATCCGCAACCATAAATGAAGAATAAAAGCCCAAACCGAAATGACCGATAATCTGAGATTTCGGATCGCCCTCTTCTTGGTATTTTTCTACAAAATCAACTAAACCGGAATAAGCGATCTCATTAATATATTTATCAACTTCTTCCGCAGTCATGCCGATACCGTTATCTGAAACTGTTAAGGTCTGATTCTTTTGATCCAAAACAATATCTATTCGCGGATTATCAAATTCGTCAACTTGTCCTAAATTCGCCAAATGTTGACGTTTAGTAATCGCATCAACACCATTGGACACAATTTCGCGCAAAAATATATCTTGCGAAGAATATAGCCACTGTCTGATTATCGGAAAAATATTTTCTGTTGTTACTGAAATCTTACCTTTTTTGTTCATTAAATATACCCCCCTATTAAAAAACACATTAATAAGATAACACAAATCATAATTTCCTGACAGATTCATTGTTCAACTTACAGTAAATTTGAATCTTTTACTTAACCAAGTTACATTGCTATTCTCTACGTTACTATACTCCATGAATCTAACGAACCAAGGACACAACGGTTAAGAGTGAATTTGAATTGTTGTCATTTGATTATTTAAAATATAAAAGCATACATACTTTATTTTGGTTCTATATAAGTATGTATGCTTATTAATGCTTGTTAAATGATTTCATTGTTATTTAAAGATTACATTTACTGCATATTGTGCCTGAGCCTCAGTAAACTTACCGCCATACGCCGATGACAATTGGTCGTATAGTCGTTGTTTAGACCAATCAAATATTTCTAAGTAATTTCTACCTTCATCTACTGCATTTTGCCACCAATTAGCACCGCAATTTTCTACAGCATACTGTGCAGCTTTTTCACTAAAGCCTTCACCATATGGTGAAACTAATTGTTCATAGAGCCTTTGTTTAGAATAATCAAATATCTCTAAATATTGTTTTGCATTATTTAAAGCATTTCTATATTCAGCGGTTACTGTAGATCCATATGAAGCATTATAACTTACTCCATACGATGATGGTTTATTATCTCTGATATTTGACTTATAAACATATCTTGTAAATCCGCGATAATTGATTTTCAACCAATTACCTTCCCAGACACCCTGAATGTCGTTTGTATATTTATATTCATCATAGCTTGAGCCGTTTGGTTCAACATATATTTTAGTATTTGCCAAAACATAACCGGTATAAGTTATCGGCTTCGTTGACACCAAACTACGATATACCGTGGCTTTTGTTCCATTGTAAGTAAATACAATTTGATTGCCTATTACTTGACCTGAAACCTGACGTCCTTTTGCTATTTTCCCGATAATTTTACTGCTATCACTATAACTTCTGACATTCAATTTCTGACTTGCATATCCGGAAAATTTAAAAGGATTTTTTTGCAATAATGATGCATACACATAACCCGTTTTACCTTTATATGTCGTCTTTACCATGTTTCTTACAAGATTACCACTTACCTTATATCCTTTTGGGATTGTTCCGATGATTGAGCCTGTGGGTGTGTTTCTCAGATTCAAGGTTTCTTTCGCATATCCCGTCATCGGCGGATTCCTTGTCGTTGCTGCACTCATTGCTACATACGCTGTTTTATTGTTATAAGTAAACTTCAGCCATGCTCCTTGAATTGTTCCGGCCACTCGGATCGGTCGCCAGAGTCTCGTTATTATACTGCCGTTCGGTGTGCTCCTGATTATGGAATTGGCCTTTATATATCTGGTTACTTTAACAGGATTTTTTTGCAGTAATGTAGCATACACATAAC
>DUOO01000032.1 GCA_012838795.1 Clostridiaceae bacterium
TAGTTTTTTAGCTTTCGTTTTTGAGTTTCTATCCTCAACCTCCCATGTTGGTAGTTTACTATTTTTTGTCCAACATCTGGGGTTCAGTTCAGACTGTGGACTTCCCAGAGCGAGCCGATGGCCTTCCGAAAGCGCGTTTTCCAAGAATTTAGTCAGCTTTATATTTAATAAAGATTAATGAATGTGTAAATTCAATTTTTCAGTAAGTTAAATGAACTAAACTCTATTATTCCATACAGTTAAAAACAAGCTAAGGTTTACCTTGATTATCTATTCATTTAGTAAACGCAGAAAGAGGTTCATTACTTTCAGTATAGTAAGATATTATATAGCTCGTACCAATCTATGTGAAGGAAACGTAGAAAATGGAAGGTCAATCATTTATCTGACAAATTGTTATGTTACTCATAAAATATAGCTATTTTTAACTGATTTTTGGATTACTTTTCAGTTATATTTCATTAATTCTGAAGCATTGGTTAGAAAAACCCTAGTTAGTTTTCGCTTAAGAGACTTGATTTTGGAACCGTGGAGAACCGTCCTCATTGTAAAAAACAAGATCTTTTGTTGTTTATCCGTCCAATTAGTAACTTCAAACCTTATTACCGAACCGAGTGCGTCTTTTTTTGGAGATACTTCAATAACTACAGTAGGTGAATTAGAAACTATAGTTTTTGATATGCGATTATAGAACATAGCTTCAAAATAAAAATTATTCTCTCGAAATACCCAGTTGTTTTCTTCCAATAAAATCGGAATTGCACCACCTCTAGCCAGTTCAGTAGACAGAGGAGATTCAATTGAAATATCTCTCAGTGTTTCTTTTCTATCGTATACAGAATAAACCAAACCCAAAATGAATGCTACAATAAGTAATACTAAAAGCTCCAATTGTCTTTCCCTTCTATATTATTAAAACATTCAAAATCAAATATTAATTAACTATTTACTTATTTATCATTAGCGTTACACTCATCCCATAGTGAATTGACATATATATAGAAAAACGAATATGCCTCTTCGTTCTTACCATCATCTATAAGTCTTTTGAATGGAATGATTAATTCATCGTACAGGTAATTGTATCTTTCTTGTGCATTTCTTTGTTTGTTAAGATACTCCACAATCTTGGGAGCTACAGAGTAATAAACTGCTAAGTTGTTTTTTCCATCTTGACGAGACACAACGTATTTGTCACGAAAAGCACGAAAAGTAACTAATTCGTCACAATCATCCGACAATCCTTTAGCACGCATACAAGCAGTTGTAATAAAACAACCACTCCCACCTGAACCACCTTTGTATCGCGGACACTCCTTATATTTTACGTTTGATTTACAATAGTCATTTGCCCATGCCGAATCCACATCTGCTTTTTCCTTCTTACAAAAGTAGCTGATGCTAAATAGCCCCCCCTGCTCTAAATAAAGACAACTCATCATAACCTCCTAGGAATATTCATAAAAATAATCACCTTATGCAATCAAACTAGTATGATCCATACTTTCCGCTTAAGCAAAAAAATATTACCATAAGTTAATTAATCATATTTTCAAGCTAATAAAAAAGTAGAGATAGTTTACAAAATATCGAAATATTTGTCAAAAAACTTCTTTGAGCTCAGAGAAAATACAGACTCGCTTATTTGGATAAAGCGCGTTTTTCAAGGTTTTCAATGATTTTTGGCATTTCGCTATCATCTAAGGTGGAAATAACAGAAAATGTTGTTTCTAAGTCAATCCCATAAATCTTTGTCATTTTTCTTTTCACCCTCGTAATTATGATTCTGTTCTGTTAAATTAAATAAATACTTGAAACCAGCATTAGCTAAATGTAAATCATTATTTTCTGATACTAAAATAAGGCATCACTTTATAATAAACTAATTAATTATTCATATTTCGTTTTACCAGAAGTTTGGTTTCTAAAATAATATACTCTATAGATTTGAGTTTAATTTTCTTTTTACTTTTGGCAAAAGCCAGTCTAAAAACTTTTTCATCTGTTGTTTAATGAATTCATTTTTATCAAATATCTTTACCAGCAAAGGACCAATGGCGTAGTAAGTTCTTACAAATAATCGGCCTACAAAACGATTCAATAAAACTTTATCCCGATACTTTCGGAAAGAAACAACTTCCGGTGCAGAATAATCTCCGTAAACTGCAGTTGCAATATAGCATCCTCCGGATTTTTCACGATCACTATAACTATTAGCAGTGTTATTTGGCCTATACGCTGCTTCTTTCTTATATATACATAAACCACTTGATTGTTTGTTCATGCATATTGAAAAACCATATTCTGAATCTACTTTTTTCCTGTCACCGGTAGCATAACAAAGACCCTCGAAATCATCAGTTCCTGGAGAAAAAGGCTCAAAATACTCACATTTGCCAATGCCCGCATAAGATTTCCTCGACCTAGCATCGTTGATGCTATAAAGTGTTGAATTATCACTCATAGTTTCGATATCTTCATATGATATCTTCTTTTCTAATTTTTCTTCGCTTACAAACACTCCATTTTCTTTATTATCATTAATCCAATCTATCGGATCCATCACATCGTTTGGTACCTGCCAAATTAAATAACCATCCTTGTCCGAGCCTTTACATAAGGATGAAAATGAGCCATCAGATTGTTTTATAGGAGTTTGAAGAATTGCAAGGATATTACCACCTTTCTCTACTAACCTAGTAGTAGAGTAAAGTCTAAACCAATAAGAAACGCTAAAGGGCCGCCTATCTACCCGTAAAACGCGTCCTGTTGCATCCATATACAACGCATCACTCTTAAACCTCATTACTTCTTTCCAAGGTAAAATCCCCCCAAGTGTAATAGCCTTTAGTTCAGGATAAAGCGTATCAAAATTAGCCGAAATGCGTTGAGTTTGATAATCCTCAAAATCTAATGTATGGGTATGACTAGGTATTTTGTTTTTAGGAATCTTCGGAGGTTTTAACGAGGAAACATTTGGATGATTAATGGGATGTTCATTTTCATATACATATATCAACAAATAACTCTCTACAGCCCCGAACTCGCTTTCTGTTACCATTGGACCGTATATAATTTCATTATCCTTAAAAATTAAATAGCCATAATAACGAATATATTCTTGTGACTTTTCTGGGAATCTATCATTAAAAACATTATTTGTTTCACTTAACCATTTGCCACTAGAATTTAAAATACATAGATGATCATTTTCAGGAATTACTAGCACTCTTTCACCAGACTTTGCATCATTGGAAAACTGAGAATCAATATAAAATGATATTCTTTCACACAATAGAAAAGATGATCCATCAGGAAGTCTTTGTAGCGGTATACGCTCAAACGCAACCACATTAATCCTAAAATCAGAATCGTGTTCTAATTGGAATGTGGTGTGATCAGCAACTTTTGCAGTTAGGCGTATCGTGGGATCAAGCAAGAAGTTTCGTAGAACCATAAATGAAACCCCTTCCGACAATATGCCAATTATTTGATCATTACTCTTTGCTTGAATCTGCAAATTAGAAGCTATACTAAAGTTTAGTTCTAGTCCACTTTGATAAACATTACTATTTTTGCTTGTTTTATCCATCCAAAGCTCATCATTGAATACAACTAACTCTTCTTTGCTTAAAATTTCATACATGTTGATAGCCTCCAAATCAAATTATCACAACAATGAAAACTTGTTCAAATATAATAAATAATTGACTATTTCAAAAGATAAAACCTTATTTTAAGATTAAACCTAGATAATAATGTCTTTTATAGAAATAATTTAGAAAATATATAGAAATTATATTATCTTTTTCATTATTCAAAATTTTAGGTACAATTAATTAATTTCTGATATTATTAATAAAGAACGAACCTAATTATACAGTTAGGTTCAACAATTTACAATTAACTTTTCTATTGTCAGAGATTAAAACATAGTCACGGTAAAAAACTTGTAGTGAATTATCATTTTAAAAAGCTCAATAGATTTGGATCTTAATTGAAATCTATATAAACATTATTTTTTCATGCGTACAATAATTAGCACTACTCTTAAAAATATTTTAATAATTATAAAGATTATTAAAATTTTAATCCATGTCGAACTATCCACAATACGAGTATTTGAATTATCTAATTCAGATTTAGTTGTTTGCGCAATAGCTATCTTTGTGGTTTCTTTATTTTGGTTAACTTTAGTAATTCCAGAAATCATTTTTACACTATCAGTTGCTTCTTGAGTTATTCTTTCTAAAGTTGGAAACCGCGTTCTCAGAAGTCCAGTGGCGCGGAGTGAAAAGGCAGGTGAACTGAACCCCAAATGTTGGACAGTTTTCTGTTATTTTATCCGGCACGAAGCCGATATTCAATAGGTGTAACATATCCTAAGTTGGAACGAATTCTTTCTTCATTAAATATCGAATATATTCATGTAATTCTTCTACAAAATGTTCTACAGAATGAAAATTTTGGTTATATAAAAGTTCGGACTTTAAATGACCAAAGAACCCTTCTGCCATAGCATTATCCAGACAATTGCCTTTTCTTGACATGCTTTGTTTGATGCCGTGTTTCTTTAGAGTTTCACAATA
>DUOO01000033.1 GCA_012838795.1 Clostridiaceae bacterium
ATATTCTACTGTAAGGCTTTGCACACCCCTATGAATTTCTGCACCCTAGGTCAGGAGTTCTTGCACACACCTTTACAGAATTTATGTTCAATCGTGTGATTGTATTAGGAGTGCAGTCTTATGCCAAATTGTTGAAACCCGCTTCTCTCAATAGTCAGCGGGTTTTGATTATTCAGTTAAGTTTAAATTAATGCAGTACTGAAATATCTTTCCACCCTGTCCGGCAGAATAGTTACAATGTTTTTATCTTGACCATATTTTTGCGACATCTGAATGGATGCCCAGACATTGGCGCCGGACGAAGTGCCAACCAAAAGACCCTGGCCGCTGGCCAATGCTCTTGTAGTATTAAATGCATCGTCATCCGTCACCTCTACTACTTCGCTAATCAGGCTGACATCAAGCACACTGGGGATAAACCCATCGCCAATACCTTGAATCTTATGAAATCCCGGCTCGTGTCCTAATAGCGCAGAAACATTTTTCGGCTCTACAGCGATAATCTTTGCCTGTGGATTCTTTTCTTTAATAAATCGACCAATTCCCGTCAAGGTACCGCCGCTGCCCAGCCCGGAAACAAAAACATCTACCTTGCCATCCATTTGTTCCCATATTTCCGCTGCTGTGGTTAAGTAGTGGATATAGGGATTATGCATATTTTTAAACTGTTGCGGTACATAAATATTCATGTCAGCAGCTTGTTGCCGTTCCACCTCCGCGACTGCTCCGCCGATGTTTTCTTCGGCATCAGTCAGAATCAGCTCGGCACCCAGAGCGCGGATGATCTTTTTTCTTTCCTCACTCATATTTTCCGGCATGACAATTACTACCCGGTAGCCCTTTTGCACACCGACTAATGCCAGACCAATTCCGGTATTGCCCGAGGTGGGCTCCATAATTGTCATCCCGGGCTTTAATTTTCCTTCAGCTTCAGCCTGTTCGATCATATATTTAGCCACCCGGTCTTTGATGCTGCCACCGGGATTCAAGTACTCAGCCTTTGCAAAAATATTTAGTCCTGTGGCTTTTTTCAGGCTGATAATCGGTGTATTGCCGATAATATCAAGAATGTTTTCAGTAATCATATTTATCCATCTTTCATATCAGTGTTTATTTGTATAACCTAGAATAACTTAGCATGCAAAAATGCCTTATTTATCTTAATCAGTATACCATTTAATATATTAATCAGATAAACTGTACAAGTCAAAAGAATGCCGGAAAAGGACATGAAAGTGGGTGCATGTTATGATAGATGAAAAGCATATCTTGTTGTATTATAATATCGTGATACAATTGTTGAATAATACGCTGAAATGAAATAAATAAACTGCTGGAGTCTGTTTGTTTAATATATTTTGTGGAGGATAAAATAAAAATGAAATCATTTTTTCCGGAACAGAAAATTAAGTTGCTGCATTTTACGAAAAACGAGGAAAGCTTAATTTTGGACTCGTTTTTTGGAATGAGCTGCGCAAAGGATGATGCTTTTCCAGAGAGTGAGGGGCTGTTTTTCTTGGACGCGGATACTGGACGCTATGAAGGAAAAAAGTGGATGTTTATCGTAATAAACGAAGGAGATACTGAAGTATCATACCGGATGCGGACAGCGGATGGTCTTTTTGAGGTCGCGACTGACTTTACTTTGGATTTGGATACCGGGGTTTATTCCCGGCGAGATACGCTCAAAAATCTTGATGATAAGCCGCATACTGTCTATGCCTGCCTGGCGCGGGCGGTGCTGCATTGCGATGACCTGGAGTTATACGGACAATCGAGTGGATGGTGTAGGGAAAATGAGGGAAATTGGCGCGATGTCGCGGCGGGTACGATAGAATTGGAGAATTCAATGGGCCGTTCCACCGAAAACTGCACACCATTCGCCTGCCTGCGGAGTAAGAGCACGGGGGATATGGCGGCAGTCCATGTTTTGCCAGTAGGTGATTGGGTGATCCGAGTTAAAAAACTGATGGGTCATAGGACAGCTTACACGGTGCTTGAGGCGGGGCTTTCTGATAACGGCCTCAGGATGGTTATCAACTCAGGTGAGGAGCTAGTGTTGCCAGAGCTGCTATTGTATGGCTTTAAGGACAAAATAGAAAATGGCATGGAGGCATTGCACCGTTATTTACTTTATAGATACCCGCAGGCTCGTTGCGCAGATTTTGTCTATAATACATGGTTTTTGGGATACGATGTGATCGACGAAGAGTTACTAAGGAAGCAAGTGCCGGTGGCGAAGGAGATTGGGTGTAGACATTTTGTGGTGGATGCAGGCTGGTTTGGCGACGGTGTGGACTGGGATAACCAGGTGGGCGACTGGCATGAGTCGCAACACAATGCGTTCAAGGGAAAGATGGGCGAGTTTGCGGATTTTGTTCGTTCGCACGGTATGGGTTTTGGTCTGTGGATGGATCCTGAGCGTGCAGCGGAGAAGAGCACTGTCTACCGCGTTCATCCCGAATGGTTCATGGAGGCGGATGTGCCCATTTATGATATGGCGAACCCGACTGTGGCGGATTATCTTTACAGTGAGATCACCAAACTGGTAGAAATCTACGATTTATCGTGGATGAAGATAGATTGTAACGTGCGGATGCACCGTGACCATACCGGTAGTAATTTTTATCGCTATTATCTTGCTTGGAACGAAGTGATGGAAAGGGTGAGGGCTGCTTGCCCTCAGTGTATTTTTGAAGGCTGTGCCAGCGGGGGCATGCGAACAGATATTGAAAACACACTGGTACGATACAATGGCCATTTTATCAGCGATTCAGTCAACCCACTGGAAGTGCTGCGTATGCGGCAGAGCGCCGCTCTGAGGATGCTGCCCTCGTATTTGGGAAGCTGGCTGGTTGCCCATCAGATGGATTTCCCGGTCGATTCCTATTTTGAGCACAACAAGGCCACGCGGCAAAAACTTTTTGCTTGCGCGGATGCTTGGTGGTCTCGTGTGGTGGACGTATCGGTGGATTTTGCGATGAAAGCTCTTGTTATGGGCATCGGCGGCATTGGAGGCGATATTACGACCTTTGATGAGAGAACAAAGGCCTGTGTACGGTACTGGATTGCTTTTTATCACAGTCATCAAGATTTTCTTTCGCGATGCTGCTGCCGTAATCTTACCAAAACGGCGGGGATTGACGATACCACAGGTTGGCTTCTTATGCAGTACACGAATGTTGAAAACGGCGGTATTTTGCTGTATGCCTTCCGCTTGCAGAGCGGTATGCCGGAATTCTTGTGCTGTCCGGGTAATCTGCGTGAAGGGGTGCGATATATGGTGTCTACCGATGGCGGCACAGTGGACAGTTTGGGCGCGGAGACGATTGCTCGGGACGGAATTATGATTCACTGCCCAAATATGTTTAGCGCAAAGGTGATAGAGCTAAAACCACAATAAAATAAAGGGAGGATACGATGCCGAAACACCATCGCATCCGCATGAAAATGATACTGGCAGTGTTTGTATTTGCTGTCATTCCTGCCATTCTGATGAGTATAATTTATTATAATGCGGTGTGGGACAGCGAGACGGAGCGCATTGCTGAATACATGCGCAACAATATCCACAATACGAGTGACAACATTGAGATCAATTTATTGAACATTGAGCAATCACTGCCTGGAGTGATCTCCGACGAAGGGCTGATTGATAGCCTGCGCCTGCTGGAGCGTGAGGAGGGCGGCATTGAACTGCGAGATGCCAGTAAATTTGTGGATAACTATCTCTTTGAACTGAATAGGGTTAGCGGCTTCATCAGCAACATCTATATTTCAAATGACGCGGTTGGAGTAGTTTATGCGGCAAAGGGCAAGCGAATCTTCTTTCCGAGTGAATATGCGGAAAGGAGCTTGTACCGAAATGCCCCGGAGGATTATGAGCATTCCAATCAATGGATAATTACACAGGGCATCGGCAAAGGTAATAATATTCTGGCACTCTACAAGGAGATACGGGAATTTACCAAAAATGAACATGTAGGTACGCTAACTTTCTTGGTGGACGAGGAGAAGCTGAGGCAGGAAATTGAGCTGAAAAACGATTATGATGCCGATATTTTTATATTGGACGCTCAAAACAATTATGTTTCCCATCCGGACGAGGAGATCACGGGGACAAAGGCTTCCGATGGAAAGACAGTGCCGAGGGGCCACGGTTTTTACATCAGCACGGGCGAGGATGGTGACCTGCTTACCGTGCATTACGAATCCGGTTACACTGGTTGGCGATATGTGTCGCAAATACCGATACATAGTATACTCTCTACTTTGGATATCTTCCGTAACTATACATTTACTATCATCGTGCTGATGATATTGTTGATGATAGGCTGGAGCATTTATAATAGTAAGGTGCTTTACGAACCGATCAAATGTCTAATGCACTATATGCAGAAAATGGAGAAAAATGATTTTGAATCGCGCATCCCCTTTCGTCGCGATGACGAGTTTGGCTATTTATACGATCGATACAACGAGATTGCAGAAAATGTACAAAAGCTGATTAATGACCTCTACATACAGCGGATATTGCGTCAACAGGCACAGCTGAATGCAATAGAGACGGAGATCAATGAGCACTTTTTGTATAACACGTTAGATGCGGCTCGCTGGATGATACGCATGGGAAAGGAAGAAGAGGCGAGCGACCTGTTGCTCAAGCTTTCCCAGCTGTTCCGGCAGAGCCTGGATACGCACGAGGACATTGCAACAGTGTCACAGGTAATGGAGTTATTACAAAACTATCTTGATATCATCAAGATCCGCTACAAGGATCAGTTTGAGTGCCGTTTTCAATTCGACGAAGGCCTGGCAGAACGGCGTGTGTTGAAGTTCATTTTTCAACCGCTGGTGGAAAATGCTGTTTTCCACGGCATGAAAGGGGTGCGACGAAAGTTGGAGGTGGAGGTGAGTTTTGTGGAGCACGATGATTTGCTTGTATTCTCCGTGTGGGATAACGGCAGCGGAATCAGCCCTGAGCGCATGTCGGAGATACGGGTGGCACTAGATTCCGGCATCGGAGACATGGAGGAGGGGGATTGTTTTGCGCTTAAGAACATCAATGCACAGATCAAGCTGTTTTATGGGAAGGAATACGGACTGAGGGTAGAAGGAGAAGAATACAAATGGACACGAGTGAGTTTCGAGATTCCCAAGGAACCACCGCAGAAGGGCAAAATCTGATACGTATCGCGGTGGCAGACGATGAGCCGCAGATACGAGAGGGAATCAAATACGTGCTGAGCGACCTTGTGGACGAGATGTATTTGGCTGCGGATGGAGAAAAGGCCTACGAGACTGTGATCGAGTACGACATTGACATTTTGATTACCGATATTCGTATGCCGGGAATTGATGGTCTGGAGATGGTGCGTGCGCTACGCGAAGGAGGCAGCGACTGTAAGGTTATTGTGATTAGCGGATACAAGAATTTTGATTACGCACAGGAGGCGGTGAGGCTGGGCGCATCCGGCTATATCCTAAAGCCTATAGATGAAAGTTTGCTGCTGGAAGCGGTCAAGAAATGTATACGTAAGATTCGCAGGGAGAGGGAAAGCATCCTGGAAAAAACCGAGATGAAGCAAGAGGCGAGGAAACTGAGCATTGATTATATTCGCTTAGTAATGCTGAGTTTTTTAAATAACGATGTTACGCCAGATATCGATGGGGACCAGGTGGAAAAATACACATTTTTGAAGAAAGTGATGTCTTACGATTACTATAGAGTGGCACTCATCAAATGTGAAGGGCTGAATAACTGTGTGCATTGCCTGGACGAAGCTCGTCGCATATTCGCTGATGTAAAGGAGAATGCCAGGGTGAAGGTCCGCGATAAGCATTCAAAATTAATGGTGTTGCCTGATAAGGATGAAATGATCTTCGTCTTCATGTGGAATGGCGAAAAGGAAACGAAAATGGGGCTGACGTGGATTATGAGACTGCGTACACTGGCAGCCAGATGGAAGCACGAATTTGATGCGTATGCATACGTGGGGATCAGTGATACTGTTTCGCAATTCAAACAGATCAGCGAAGCTTATTGCGAGGCTGCTGCTGTACTGTTTTTTTCAGAACATACTCACATCTGCCAACAGAAGATTGGTGACGTATTGTGCGAGTGTAATGCCAAAAGACCGGAAAAAGCCTTACAGGAGGGGCTGTCCATGGCGGTACTACAAGGGGATATCTGTACTGCAAAAGCCCTGATAATCGAGTGGATCAAGTTGCTGGTTTGTGTAGACGGTGCCAAAAACCTTGCGGCGGCAAAGGCAATGTTTGCGGATGCGGCACAGGCAACCGCGGAGCGGTTCGGCAACAGGTCACCTGAGACAGAAGCGATGCGAATGGAATGGCTGATGTCCATACAGAGTGCTAACCATTTGGATAAGCTGTTTCACACGATGGTAGACGGCATCATCTTCTTTCATGAAATATGGAAAAATGCAGATACCGGTAAGCGAAAGATTGTTGAAGAAATCAAGGAATACATTAGTGCGAACTTGCAGACGGAGCTGACGTTGAAACGAGTGGCGGAGGAATTCTATTTTTCGCCAAACTATCTCTCTCGATTGTTTTCTGAAAGTGAAGGGGAATCTTTCAAGCAATACCTAACCCGTGAACGGGTAAAAAAAGCAAAACAGCTTTTAAAAGATCCGAAGATCAAGATATACGAGATAGCCAATATGTTGGGATACCGTGAGGCGCGCAATTTTATGAAAGTATTCAAAAGTGTCACTGGCCGGACAATGACCGAATATCGTGAACAAAGCTAGAGCGGCTTGCTGAAGATAATTGGCCATTATTGGAAAATCGCCCCGTACTGTGTTACATATATCGGTCGTATGTATCTATATGCCCGCATTTACGTGCCTTTTTAAAATCAATTTGATTGAATGTACCGTCGTTACCATTCACAAGGCCAGACAAAAAGTTTGTGAAGAATAAAAAAACGCACAATTTGATAGAATTACCGTATTGTTTTGGATGTAAAACTCTTGTTAAATGCTAATATGAGCTTTTTTTATTTGCAAGAAAAATTTCAAAACAGGAGGAATGGAAAATGAAGAAGGCAATTTGTATTTTATTGATGCTAACGATTCTGTGTATGTTGTTTGTAGCCTGTTCCGCGTCAGACAATCCAGAGGAAGAAGTCTCGGAGGACGAACAGCAGGAGGGAGTGGATTCCGCGTCTGAGAGAAAGGAAGAGGCAACAGGGGAGACGAAGATTAATTTCATTACATGGCGCGCGGAAGATGCGGATGTGCTTAAGGAAATGATCGCGATGTTTGAGGCGGAAAACCCGGACATCAAGGTTAATTTAGAGATTACATCCAGCGATATGACGGAGTATTACACCATATTGAAATCACGTTTGGTGAGCAATGAAGGTGCGGATGTGTTCCATTGTCACGCAGGTCCATATCTTGATCAACTGGTGAAAGCAGGGTACTGCAAAGACCTGACTGATACTGGTCTTGCGGACCTTTATGAACCTGAGTTCCTGGAGATAGACGTGATTGACGATAAGCTCTATGGGCTACTTCAGACCTATAATTCTTTTGCTATATTCTATAACTTGAAAATATTTGACGAATTGGGATTGCAGAAACCAACAAGCTATGCGGATGTGGTAAATGCGGCAAAAGTATCTGCGGATGCGGGCTATATGCCCATCGCCGCCGGGTTTGCGGAGGCGTGGACCACGAGTATGCTGTATGAACAGATGATGGCGAACTACGTCCCGGATGATCCCATGGTGTTCCGCAAGTTAGAAACTGGCGAAGCGAAATTGACTGATGAGCCTTATGTCACGATGATGACGGATCTTGCCACGATGGTGGAAGATGGATTATTCCAGAAGAATGCCATGGGAACGAAATACGACGCGTCGTTGTCGCTGTTCGCCATGGGAGAAGCATCCATGCTGATCACCGGTACATGGAGTGTAGGCGGCCTCAAAGAGATGGACGAAACGCTGGAGTTCGGTCTGTTCTCCATGCCAGGTGTTAACGTGCCTGCAGTGGGCATCATCAGTCCTTCGCAGTCGATCTGTGTCAATGCTAAATCTGCAAACGATGAGGCGGCGATGAAGTTTACGGAGTACCTGAGTAGCATAGATGCGGGTACATTCTACTGCGAGCAGACCAAACAGGCTCCCACGGTGAAAGGAGTTACAGTGGCATCTCCCGAACTATCGGAGGTTTCCAAACTGATGGAAGGCGACACGGTGATGTTGGCGGATTCCTATGTGCAGGATCCCCGGATGGTCAGCATTATGGATGAGGTTTCCGCGCTGATACTGGGCGGCGAGGATGTGAAGACATCGCTGGAGGAAGGTCAAAGGCAGATCGACGCATTGATTGCAGAAAATCAGGATGAACAAACCAATTGATTTAATTAGGATACTGCTGTACGTGCCTGCACATTTATGCGGGCACGTACTCATAAGTGAGAAGGAGGAAACCATGGAAGAAATGGATAAACGTATCAACAAACGCCGATTCAATACCACATATCTGTTTCTGATCGCACCGCTTGCCATCTATACCGTTTTTTTTGTGATGCCCAATGTCAATTCACTGATTTTCAGTTTTTATAAATGGGACGGTATTGCACCAGCGAAAGTGTTCGTTGGTTTCGATAATTATATTAAAATGGCGAACGACCCAGTCTTTTGGAAAGCTATTTTAAATACTGTGAAATATACGGTGACGTTGGTGGTTTTCCAGACTCTGATTGGTTTGCTTTTGGCAGTACTGATCTTCAAGACATCTAAGATCCATAATTTTTTCCGTACACTATATTTTTTACCCTCCGTACTTTCGGCGGTGACAGTGGGGTTGATATGGGGCTTCATCTATGACCCCAACATGGGAGCTCTAAACAAATTCCTGGAAGCAATTGGCTTAGAAAACCTGACACATTCGTGGCTTTCTGATGAAAAGATCGTTATTTATGCCCTGGCTTTCGTACATGTTTGGGTAGGGGTGGGGCAAAGTGTAGTACTATTTGTAGCTGGGCTGCAAAACATCCCATACGAACTCTATGAAAGCGCGCGCATCGATGGTGCAGGACCCTGGAAGCAATTTACGAGGGTGACTATGCCCATGCTGAGATCCACCACGCTGATCGTGCTGGTTCTAACCACTATTGGCGGGTTCAAGTGTTTTGACTATGTATTTGTGATGACAGGGGGAGGTGCGACTCACTCCTCGGAGGTACTGTCAACGTTCTTATATAAGGAGGCTTATGCTTACAGTGAATTCGGATATTCCGCGGCGATCTCCGTGACGCTGTTGATTATCGTTTCCATAATAACGGTAGTGCAAATGCGACTACTGCGCAAAAAGACATAAATGAGGGCAATGAGATATGAACAAAGTAAAGAAAATACCAAAATACATGGTGCTATCGTTGTTTGCCATATTAATTATCTTTCCGATATATATGGTGATCATCGGTTCGTTCAAGACAGAGAAGGAGTTGTATAATAATGTGTTTGGTCTGCCTTCCATGCTGAATATGGATAACTACCGGGAGGCATTTTTTGGCGGCGGGCTGAACAAATACTTTGTGAACAGCATCGTGGTGACGGGTGTATCGATCGTGATGATTTTATTACTGGCCAGTATGGCGGCGTTTGCGCTCACACGTTCCAGGATCAAGGGGAGTAAGATGATATACCTGCTGTTTATCATTGGTATAGCCATCCCACCGCAGGTTGCCATTATACAACTGGCGCTGCAAATGACGAATATGCACCTTAATAATTCGCTACTGGGCTTGATCTTCACTTATGTTGCATACGAACTGCCGTTCTCGATATTCATCTTTTATGGATTTATGCAGGAGATACCACATGAGATACAAGAGGCAGCGATGATCGATGGTTGCAGCAATTTTCAGATGTACCGGAGGGTGATCATGCCGCTTTCCAAAGGCCCAGTGGCCACGGTAATGATTTTCAATCTTGTTGCTATCTGGAATGACATGATCTTTCCGCTGGTGTTGATTAGCGACGACGCGCTGAAAACGTTGCCTATTGGTCTGCTGCGCTTTAAAGGCATGTATATATCGAAAAATACAGTGATGTTTGCAGGGGTGATCATAATATCCATTCCACTGGTAGTTCTGTACCTGTGCCTGCAAAAGCAGTTCATCCGGGGTATATCGCAGGGCGCGGTAAAAGGATGAAAGGATAAGAGTTATGGCAAGTGTAAAATTGGTGAATATCAGCAAGAAATATGAAAAAGAACATTTGGCTGTTAAGGATTTTAATATAGAGATAGAGGATAAGGAGTTTATTGTGCTGGTGGGACCCTCAGGTTGCGGGAAATCCACTATACTGCGTATGATTGCGGGATTGGAGGAGATTACTTCTGGCGAACTATACATCAACGGAACGCTGATGAACAAGGTAGAGCCAAAGGACCGCGATATCGCCATGGTATTCCAGAACTATGCGCTGTACCCACACATGACAGTGTACGATAACATGGCGTTTAGTCTTAAGCTGCGCAAGGTAAAGAAAGCAGTGATCGACCGGAAGGTGAAGGAAGCTGCTAATATCCTCGGTATAGAAGATCTGTTGCGGCGGAAACCCAAGCAGCTTTCGGGCGGACAGCGTCAGAGGGTAGCAATTGGCAGGGCCATAGTGCGCGAACCCAAAGTTTTCCTGATGGATGAGCCTCTCAGCAACCTTGATGCCAAACTAAGGAACAAGATGCGTGCTGAGCTGGTGATGCTACGGCGTAAGATCGATACCACCTTTGTTTATGTAACCCACGACCAGTTGGAAGCGATGACTCTGGGCGACCGGATCGTGGTGATGAACAATGGCGTGATCCAGCAGATTGGTACACCGGAGCAAGTGTTCACGCGACCTGAGAACATTTTTGTAGCGGAGTTTATCGGTTCACCCAAAATGAACCTGTTCTGCGGAGCGCAGCTCACACTGGACAACGGCAAGTATTACGTAGACTTCGAGAAAAAACGGTTTTCGGTGGATCCACTGGACGCATGTGCATTGTACGCCAACAAACAGCAAAGCTGCAATATTGTATTAGGTATTCGTCCGGAGCATTTCAAGCTGTGTACGGAAATTACAGATGAAAGCTTTGAAACGCATGTAGATGTCTACGAGATACTGGGCAGCGAAAGTTATATTCACTCCAGCTTGGCGGGAACAGATATTATAATAAAGACAGAAACGAAATCCAAATTATTTGAGAAGTACAAGGCGACAGATCAGACGGTGTGCTTCGAGCTGATGAAGGATAACATGCAAATCTTCGATGCAGAAACCGGTTTAAACCTGTTGGCAGATCGCAGCGGTGAGACGAAAGGCACGTAAGGAAGCGCTTAGAGTGGTGTATATAAACTTCAATTTCACAATTTGGGATATTCGAATGTCATTTCTGCTTCGACAAGAAGATGATCATCAGCAGCATCAAAGAATTCTTCTTCCGTAAATCCGTTTTGTAATTCCGGCATAGTATCCAGTGCATAAGCAAAAATCTGGCATGTGTGTGGCTTATCCTGCGGAGTCGGACCGCCATAGCCGACGGTTCCGAAAGCGTTAGTTCCTTGGATCATTTGCTCAGCCATTTTTATACTTGTGTTTTCCGGCAGATCAACGGATTCAAGATTTACGACCATCCGGTTTATCCCAAAATATCCGGAGATCGGTTCGGAATCCAGATCGTGCATCATATCAGAATTTCAAACTATGGGTTAATTCTGATTACTTCAATTCCACAATGTCGTTTTGGTTTTTATAAATAATATTTGATTCAATAATACCTCTGACCATTGAGAGTGGATAGATTATGGTGTTTTTACCGATAATTACTCCCGGATTAAGTACTGCGTTACAGCCGACTTCAACATGATCGCCGAGGATTGCACCAAATTTTCGCAATCCTGTTTCAATTTGTTGATTTTTATAATAAAGAATAATGTTTTTACGATCAGCTTTAATATTAGAAGTGATTGAACCTGCACCCATATGACTATACGGAGCGAGAATAGAGTCGCCAACATAGTTAAAGTGCGGAGCTTCAACATGAGAAACTAAAATACTGTTTTTTAACTCAGTTGAATTACCGACTATACAAGAATTTCCGATGATAACATTGCCTCTGATAAATGCATTATGTCTGATTTCACAATCAGGTCCGATAATCAGCGGTCCGTTGAGCAGAGCAGACTCAGTTATTTGAGCTGTATGATGAATCCAAATATCATCTTTTATTTGTTCATATTCCGATTTCGGCAAACCGGGTCCCAGGTCTAAAATATATTGATTAATCAAGGGAAGAGCTTGCCAAGGGTACTCTGCTCCTTCCAACAGCTTTTCCGCCAATGTTCCTTGATAAGAAATAATATTCTTTGTTTTTAACATAATTTACTCCGTTTTCAGTTGATATTGAATAATTTTAACTTATAAATCTTTCTGTTGATACTCTTATTTCCGTATATCTTAATACATATTAAAACAACTGTTTCGCTTAATAAAACAAGTCAAAGGGATTATGTTTCGGTTGACTTTTGAAAATACATATTTCATCTTTTGTCGGATGCTTGAATTGTAAAAATATGGCATAAAGAGCCGGACCGTCTGCATTACGATCCAAATCAGTGATTTTGCCATATAATCTGTCACCGACCAATGGATGATTATGTGCTCTCATCTGTGATCTGATCTGATGACTTCGCCCGGTTTTTAAATCTATTTCGACCAGACTGATATCAATTTTGGGTAAATGTTTTTGCAATTGATAACTTAACTCACATTTTTGATACTTTTTTCGATATGATTTACTTGGTTGATTCGTTACAATATATTTTCCCCGGACCCTATCAAGCGAAATATAATCTGACCAAACAGCATTTTTCGGATCAGGTTGTCCGTGTATTACTGCTGCATATTTTCTGACAAACTGACGTTCTCTGATTTGAGCTGACAATCTTGAAGCGGCTTTTGACGTTTTGGCGAAAGCCATTAAACCTCCGACCGGACGGTCTAAGCGGTGGACTAAGCCCAGCCAGGCAGCGCCGGGTTTATTGTATTTAACACGCAGATATTCTTTTATTATGTTTAATAGATCAGGATCGCCGCTTTGATCTTCTTGCGATAATAATCCGACCGGTTTTTCAACAATAATTAAATGATTATCTTCGTAAACAACCGGAATGTTATATTCTTGGTTCAGATAAATAATTTTTGTCATATTATTCCTTTAGCAATGTTCAAATATCAGGTTATATACCGGTTAAGCAATATATTTAATATTAGCACTTAAGAATCTCTTTTTCTTAACAATAAAAAATGTAATGACAGATACACGGTAAAATCATATTAATAATTACAGTAATTAGCTATAATGTAAAGAAAATATATATAAGTACGGTAAATATGAGCAAAGTACAACTCGAACGAAATCAGCAAATGTGTAATGATAATAAACCGAAAATATCTGACTTAACTCAACGCGAAAATTCTATTTCCGGCAAAGAATCAGATTTATTTAATAGATATAATTGGTTAATCTGCTTAACGCTGCTTTCGGCATTTATTATCTTGGGATTTTCTCTGGATACTCCGGGTAATTTGTGGAAGGGCATAATCAAGATTGTATTGTCTTCTTCAGTATTAACTACTGACTATTTTGCGGTAGGCGGGGTTGGAGCAGCTTTAATTCACAATGCTTGTTTTATTTTATTGCTTTTAGCGATAGTGTTGATTAGCAAAACAAAATTAACCGGAAATATTATGGTGCATATTTTTATGCCGGTAGGTTTTGCTTTTTTCGGAATGAATATATTAAATATTTTACCATTTGTTCTGGGAGTATATTTGTATGCTGCAAGACAAAAAGAGCCATTCGGCAAATATATCACGAATGCTTTTAATTTCGGATCTCTGGGACCTATAATGAGTTTCTTGGCTTTACATAGCGGCTTGCAGCTTTATTTGTCGATTCCTTTGGCAATTGTGTGCGGCACAATAATTGGATTTTTCGGGGTCCCGTTTGCTGCAAGTTGTTTTAAGCTGCATCAAGGTTATACATTATATAACACGGGATTTACCGGAGGATTTATCGGAATCTTGGCCATTGCACTTATGGGAGTTTTTAAGATTGAGGTAATCAGGCCGAATATTTTACTCGGGCAAACCTCATTGCCTTTTGCTGTTTTTTTAATAGTTTATTCTGTCTATATCTTTTTATTAGGAATTTTCCTTTCGATAAAATCCGGTTCTCACGGTTCGAAAAAGTCAGGATCGTATCTTAAACTTCTAAAATGCACCGGATATGGTGAAGTAATTTATGATTCTTACGGGGCAGAAATTACTTATATCAATATGGGAATTATGGGTTTATTGTCAATCGGATATGTTTTATTGATGGGGGCAACGTTAACGGGGCCTGTTATTGCAGGAATCTTTTCGGTAATAGGCTATGGGGTCCTCGGAAAACAACCGTTCAACACGATTCCGATAATTCTCGGGGTAACACTGAGCGGATTAGTGTCAGGTGCTGATTTATCAAGCACCGATTTTGTGATGACAGGACTTTTCGGGACTGCACTGGCACCGGTGACAGGCAAGTTCGGTTTTATTCCGGGTTTTGTTGCCGGTTTCATACACTGTGCCATTGCCAGAATGACTTCGGATTTTCATGGAGGATTTGTTCTGTATAATAACGGATTTGCCAGTGGTATTGTTGCCATTTTATTAATCAATTTTCTAAGTAATTTACCGCAAAATATCTTTCGCAGAAATAATACAAATTATTAATACAAATTACATTTTTTTCTGTTATATTCATTAATATTCTATAATTTAATGTGATTTATTACAGAATTTCTTTTAAGATGTTTACTGTTAAATTATATTTCAAGTTTCAATGAAAAGAACAGAAGTATTTGTCGGGAGAACAATATGTCAGAAACAAACAGAAAATTTGTACCGGAAGTTAAATCCGTTTTAAAAGATGATTCTATAATTGTTACACCTTCAGTCATTCGTAATTCGAGTGGAATCAAAATTTATAATCGCAGAATTAAATCCTTTATCTTTACAACTGATGTTGCCACGATTACTTATTCCGATGCTGATGCCATACTGGCAGTTTATCCTCAAACACCGCATCCGGCTATTATTGAAGCCATTACTGCTGTAGCCAGTCAACCGGTTTTTGCGGGAGTCGGCGGCGGAACGACAGGCGGCAAGCGCAGTGCTTATGTTGCAGAATTTGCTGAAGCCAGAGGGGCCATGGGAATAGTAGTTAATTCTCCGACAACAATAGCGACTATTCGGTTATTGGAAAACTCAGTAGAGTGTCCGATTGTTGCTACAATTGTTTCACATTATGATGATGTTGCAAGCAAATTAAATGCCGGAGCGGATATTTTGAATGTAGCGGACGGTAAAAATACATCAAATCTTGTTCGATGGATTCGCAAACGATATCCGAAAGTTCCGATCATAGCCACCGGCGGTCCTACTGATGAAACCATTCAGGAAGCAATTGATGCCGGAGCCAATGCAATTAGCTGGACACCACCGACTAATGCAGAATTATTTAAAAACAAAATGGTCAAATATAGAATAGAAAAGCGACAAACTTTCATGGATAATCACGATGGCATGACAATGAACGAATGTGAAAACAGGAATCTTGAACATTGATTAATGATTGAATTTCTTAGGTTTTTACATATAACAATCGATATTTCAAGATGTCATCCGGATCGGATTATATATTGTCATAATTAGATTTTTGTTTTATCTTAACAATAAAGAATTGATGATTTGGGAGAATTTTGATGATTATAAAAGGTAAAGCCTATTATAATATGCCGATATATGAAACAATTTCTGATTTGTTTGAACAATCCCGCAAGAAACATCGAAATGATTACGTCCTGACCTATCGCAAAAAACCAGAGGCGGAACCGATAAATTTCACTTATCAAGCGATTGCTGACCAAATTATTTTCTTGCAATCCGTTTGGTCAGATTTAGGTTTGACTAATCGACGTCTGGCTTTGTCGGGCAGAAACAGCTATCCTTGGATTACAATATATTTGGCTGCAGTTGAAAGCCAGAATATGGTGATTCCTTTGGACAATCTGCTGACCGTAGGAGAGCAAAGTCAATTGATTCATCGTGCCAAAGCAAATATTTATTGTGTAGACGGTTTAACGTTAATTAAGTATGCGGGCAATTTGTCCTATCTGCAGGATTTGACATTGATCATGATTATGAATGATTATCATATGACTGAGAATGAAATTGCTCAACTTACAGCAATAAAATCGCAATTACCTGATGTAATATTTATTGATTTCTCAACGGCTTTAATTTTCGGTGAAGAATTAGTAAATCAAGGAATTGAAGCGAAGTTCAATCCTGTAGCTCCGGACGATCCGAGTATTTTGATTTTTACTTCAGGTACAACAGCAATGGCGAAAGGAGTACTTTTATCGCAAAGAGCTATCGTTACGGATGTCGCAGCCTTACACGGCATGATTAATTTTCCTGAACGTTGTCGCAGCTTAAGTATTTTACCGTTAAATCATACTTTTGAAAGTACTTGCGGCTTTTTGGGAGTTCTCTCAATCGGCGGTCATATTCATATATGTGATGGTTTGCGTTATGCTCAGAAAAATTTGCAGGAATATAGTATTCAAATGTTTATCGGAGTTCCGGCAATTTTTGACAGTATGTACAGAAGGATCATCAATTATGCAACCAAACAAGGTAAAATGAAAAAAATCAATATTAGCTTGTACTTAAGCAAGTTTTTACGTTTTTTCAAAATCGATAAGAGAAGAAAATTATTTGATGAAGTGTTATCACAATTGGGTTACTTAGAAATTGTTATCTGTGGTGCTGCTCCGATGAAAAAAGAACAAATTGAATTTTTTCATAATATGGGAATCAGAATATATGAAGGTTATGGATTAACTGAAACATCTCCGGTTGTAACAGGCAATAATGACTTTACTTTTATTCCGGGTACTGTTGGTGAGCCGGTACCGGGAGTGGAAATTAAAATTGAGAGTGAAGAACCGAATGTACCGGGTGAGATATTAATCAAAGGACCGATTTTAATGCAGGGATATTATGATAATCCGGAAGAAACTGCTGCGGTATTTACTGAGGATGGCTGGTTCCGTTCAGGAGATCTTGGTATTGTCGATACCAAGACAAATAGTCTCAGAATTATCGGACGTAAAAAATCGATGATAGTTCTAAATAGCGGGAAAAAAGTTTATCCTGAAGAAATTGAACAGCTGATTAAAGAAAACGGTCCTGATGTAATCACAGACACTTTGATTTTTGCCCAAAATACTGAAAATATGCATAAAATATTATCTGCAAAATTTGTTTTAGATATAGAAAAAACGAAAGAAGGAGCTTTGAAATCCGGCTTTTTAACAGACGTATCCCGTTATGTTACCGACTTATTGGATAAGTTATTGAAAGATATAAACAGTAAAATGCCTGATTTTAAGCGAATTAAAACATATTTTTACAGTTATAAAAATATGATTTCAACTTCAACCTTAAAAGTGAAGCGTGATGCGGAAGAATCGCAGCTTGAAAAAATGAAACAAAAATTAAATCTGCGTTGGTACGAGATCAGCAAAAAAAACATTGATTTAGTTGAAGCTGAATTCTTGGAATTATTATAAAGATTATTGCTACAATAGATAAGAAACATCGGAGGGAAAAATATGGGCAACATACCGCTAATTTTAATCAGTGACGATGATCCGATCGTTCATGAAGCTTTAAGTATTTATTTAAATGAAGAAAACTATCAATATTTTTCGGTATATGATGGTGAAGCGGCATTGACAGCATTTAAGGAAAAACAACCTGACTTGATTATATTGGATTTAATGATGCCTAAAATGTCGGGCATGGACGTTTGCAAAGAAATCAGAAAATCAAGCAATGTACCGATTATTATGTTGACCGCTAAAGGCGAAGAAATTGATCGGATTTTAGGCTTGGAACTTGGTGCTGATGACTATATCGTAAAACCTTTCAGCCCACGCGAAGTAGTTGCCAGGATCAAGGCAGTTTTACGTCGAGCCAATGATCCGGAAACCGGAAAACCTTCTTCTATTTTACGTTTTGACGGTTTAGAGATTAATATTGATAATTATGAAGTATTGGTTGATGGTGTTCCGGTAGCTTTTACGCCAAAAGAAGTTGAAATATTGTATCTCTTAGCCTCTAATCCGGGTCAGGTTATGGATCGTGAACAAATCCTTTCTAAAGTTTGGGGTTATGATTATTTTGGTGATACCAGGACTGTGGATACCCATATTAAAAGGATAAGACAAAAAATTGACAGTGACAGCCATAAATATGCTTTACTTACAGTCTATGGCGTGGGTTACAAATTCGAGCCCGGTCAATAAATAATTCAATAACGAATATTTATGCAGAAAAATTTTGTTTTACGTCGAATTTTATTCCTGTTGCTTTTGGCCATTGTTTTATGGTCTGTTTTAACCAGCATAGTATATCTTAGAATCGCTCGACCGATTTTTCGCAATATTAAATCCGAGGATTTATATGATCAAGCCAGAATTATTTCTTATGTGGCGTCCGAAGGAAATAGTATTATTACTGATGATCTAATTCAGCTCTTGACTTTATCAATTCGATTTTATGAATCCGGTGTGCTTATTTCTGATGAAACCGGAATGCCTTTGATCAGTAATTTTCCGCATGATATACCGGATTATTTTTTAGATGGCATTCAAGAGGACTTCAGTAATTTTCAGAATAATGTTTTGTCTTCACAGTCACGTCAATCGATGATTGTATATTCCGAAAAACTGAATAAGGATTTGATTTTTGTAGGCGTACCGATTATAAAAACAATTGAAGATAAAATATATCTGATGGGTTCGGTTGTTATTGTGCAAACTGTCGATGAGCTTCAAGCAAGTTATTCAAGTCTTAACTCCGCACTGATGATTTCAACGATCATTGTCGGATTATTAGTGGCGATTCCGATTGTGTTTTTCGCAGGTAAAGTAGTCCAACCTCTGACTAAAATGCGGGAAGCGGCAGCTGCAATGGTTAAAGGTGATTTTTCTCAAAGGCTGGAGCCGATTGAAGAAGATAATGAAATTTCGTATTTAATTAATGCGTTTAATCATCTGGCGAGTGAACTTGATTCCAATATCTCTAAGCTGACCAATGAACGTAATCAATTACAACATATTATTGACGGTATTGCCGAAGGTATTATTGCAGTTAACAGTGAGGGTAATGTTACCCAGAATAACGATATGGTCTGGCACTTATTTCATCGTAATACACGTCTTTATACTTCTGATGAATTGCTGAAAATTACCGGTTTAGATGAATTGTTTGAAGTATGTTTAAGTGAACAAAGAATTGTAGTCGAAATTAAAGAATCCGGTAATGATTTAATTAATTGTTTGATTTCGCCTTTGCTGGATCAGGACAATGTTTTGTACGGTGCTGTCGGCCTGTTCAGAGATGTAACAGAATCGGAAAAACTGGAAGAAACCAGGCGTGAATATGTTGCAAATGTATCTCATGAATTAAGAACTCCGATTACAGCGATGCGCGGATTACTTGAACCGTTAAATGACGGCTTGGTCAAGAACGAGGAAAATCAAAAAAAATATTATTCAATTTTATTACGTGAAACCAAACGCTTATCGGATTTAATTGATGATATGCTTGAACTGTCACGTATTCAAACTTCAGAAAAAATAATCAATTTGGAACCGGTATATTTGAAAAATGATCTGTTGGAGTTGGCAATCAGATTTGAAGTTTTGGCAGAACAAAAACAAATTACTTTTGAAATGCAGGATTCAAAAGAACAATGGTCAACGGTGTGGGGTAAAGCGGATAGAATAATACAAATTCTTTCTGCAATTATGGAAAATGCTGTAAAATTTACTCCGGAAGGCGGCAAGATTGTAATGTCGGTTGCAGAAGATGAAACCGGTTTAACCGTATCAATCAGTGATAACGGACCCGGAATTTCGATTGAAGATTTACCGCATGTTTTTGAAAGATTTTATAAAGCGGATAAAGCACATAATGAGCGTGGAACAGGACTCGGCTTATCCATTGCTTCCGAGTTAGCCGAACAGATGGGGCATACTTTAGAAGTGACCAGTGCTGAGGGAAAGGGTTCAACTTTTTCCCTTACAATGCCGTTTGCCAGAGATGTCATGAAATCGGAACCTCATCTTAAAGACGTTTACGAAAGCGATTTTTGACATGAAAAATGACGGGGTTCGTTTAAATAAATACATTTCCTCTGCGGGATATTGCAGCCGGCGTCAAGCTGACCGATTAATCGCCCAAAACAAAGTTTTTCTGAATGGGGCAATTGCTGAATTAGGATCTGTAGTGACGTCAGGCGATAAAGTTGAAATCGAAGGTGAATTGATTATTGCACAAACTATAACTGATTTAGTATATTTAGCATTCAATAAACCTCAAGGAATAGTATGTACAGCGAATCCAAAAGTAAAAAACAATATTATTGATTTTATAGATTATCCACAAAGGATTTTTACAATCGGACGATTAGACAAAGATTCAGAAGGTTTGATTCTTCTGACTAATGACGGTTCGATTTTTAATAAAATTGTAAGAGCGGAGTATGAGAACGAAAAGGAATACATAGTGGAATTAAACCGTCCTTATGATCTGCCTTTTATCGAGTCAATGGAAAAAGGTGTGCGTATCTTGGATCAGATGACCAATCCAACTCAAGTTATACCACTGAATAATACTAAGTTTAAACTGACTTTAACCCAAGGTCTTAACCGACAGATACGTCGCATGTGCGAGGTGCTTGGCTATCGGGTAATTTTTTTACAAAGGATACGTATTATGAATATTACACTGGGAAAATTACCACGTGGCATGTATCGAGAACTTTCCAAACATGAATTAAGAGATTTGTTTGAATTATTAAATCAGAAGTAATTTGCTTGTTTCGAATATTTGCTTATACCTTAAACTGGAAAACAAATACTATTAGATGTACTAATTTAGATTTGTAAAAACCAAGTTCAAATATTATGATATATAAGAATATTCTTCTTTATAGGTGGGGAATGCGTAAACTACGGTATTTATTAGGAGTGTTTCTAAGTTTAAGCTTGCTGGTATGGCTGGCAGGTTGTAGTTGCAATTCCGCTGAAAGTGTAAATCTTGAAAAACAATCAATAGTTAGTTCTGAAAATCTGAGAAACGATCAGATTAAATCAGAGTCAACTGAAGAACGAAAATCTGCTAATGAAGTGGCGGATAATTCTGAGCAAATAGCTGATGCTGACAATAAATCTCAAAATAACAACGAACTGAACGAAAATCAGCAATCTGAAACTTCAGCAAATTCATCAGATTCAAAAGGATCTAAGAAAACGGAAGCAGCTGCGAAAGAAGTTGAGGTTTCTTCTGCACAACCGATAACGAATACAAATTCAAGAGAAAATACGGAAGAAACAATTGCTGTAACACAGAGTAATTCAGATGATTATTCAACTATCGAAGAGAGTTTATCCGGTACACAAACGGTAAATCGGGCAACAACTTCAAATGACCGAACTTCAGGCAGCAAGACTTCGACAGTGCCTACCACTGCTGCACCCGAAACTGTAACGACAATTCCTGTATCAACAACCGCAGATAAGACAACCGAAACAGTTCCGGATACTATTCGGGTTCAAATCAGTGTTGACTGCGTTAATGCATATAATGCCGGCAATGAAATAGCACAGGCAATTTCTTCTGACGGTTGGATTCTGGGTGCAACGATCTATGAAATGCCGAAGAATTCAACTGTTTATGATTTGATAATGGCCACTGATCTGGTTATCGGTGCAAGAACCACAAATTTCGGTGTGTATATCTATTCGATTCAATCTTTAGCAGAATTTGCAGTGGGCGGAAACGGCGGTTGGCTCTATTCCGTAAATGGTTCGCAACCGTCAGTAGGAGTTGATTCTTATATTCTGCAACCCGGAGACATTGTGCATTTCAGCTATACTGTTGATTTAGGAGATTTTTGATGCATAGTCTCAAAGATTATCATCCAGGTGTTAGTTTATTATACTTCTTTTGTGTATTGACTTGCAGCATGATGACCAGAAATCCGATTTGGGTTTTACTTTGTTTGATTTTCGCAATTATCTTTGTCATTCAACTTAAAGGGTTCAAACATTTCTTGCTTCAATTGTTCTATTTTCTGCCGATGTTAATTTTTATTGTTTTCATGAACAGCTATTTTAACAGCTTGGGTCTTACGGTTCTGTTTTATTTAGGGAGAGGCAGCCCGGTAACAGCAGAAAATCTTACCTATGGTGTGATAAGCGGTTTAGCCTTATTGACAATATTGTTATGGTTTACTTGTTTTAATTCGCTTATTTCTGCAGATCAAATATTGATAATTATGGGCAAGAGTTTTCCGACGATCGGTTTAAGTTTAGCAATGATCATTAAATTTATTCCGGATACAATAAAGCAGGGCAGAGAAGTATTGTTAAATCAAAAAGCGATGCTTGGCAAACAAGAATTGACCGGCAATCAGAAAGTGAAATTTGCTGCCCGTATGATCACTGTATTGCTAAGTTGGAGTATGGAGAATTCGTTGGAAACAGCAGATAGTATGCTGGCCAAAGGCTATCCCTCCAAAAATCGGATAAATTACAGCAGAGAACATCTTAATTCAAGTGATCTCGGTTTACTTATAACAATGTTAATTTTATTTATTATTCATTTAATCAGCGCATTTTCCGGTTCAATCAAATTTACCTATTATCCATTCCTGAAGTGGAGCGGTTTTGCAACAAATAAGAACATGTTGATAATCTCACTGGTAAGTTTAAGTCTGATTTTGGCATTTCCCTTGGTATTAGATATTATTAATCGATATAAGTGGCAGAAAATTCTGAAACAGGAACAGAATATGCAACAACAAATTATTGACGGAATTATAGTATATGAATAAACAACAAACTTTAGTTGAATTTCTGAATTTTTCTTTCACTTATCCTACAAGTGAAGGTTTACCGGCTTTACAGAAAATTAGTTTGAAAATTAAAACCGGTAATTTGACTGTGCTTTGCGGAATGAACGGCAGCGGGAAAACAACTCTCTTACGTCATTTAAAACCTGAACTTAGTCCGGCCGGTGAAATAACAGGTGATTTGATTTTCGCAGATAGATTGTATCAAAAAAAAGATGAGAATAATCGACAAAAGATTGCTTATGTAATGCAAAATCCTTCAAATCAGATAATTATGGATTCGGTTTGGCATGAATTAGCTTTCGGCCTGGAAAATCAAGGATTAAAAACAGAAGAGATAGAACGCAGAATTGCTGAAATATCAATTTTTTTCGGCATAGAAACTTGGATTGATAAAAAAGTTGCGGAATTGTCCGGTGGTGAAAAACAAATATTGAATTTAGCATCAAATATGATTTTGCAGCCTGATTTGCTCGTTCTTGATGAACCGACAGCCCAATTAGACCCAATTGCAAGACGAGACTTTCTGCAAATGTTGTTTTACGTACATTCGGAAACCGGGATTTCAATTGTTATTTCTGAGCATAATCTCAATGACTTATTGGAAAATGCAGATCATGTTTTATTCTTGGATAAAGGCAAGCTTGATTTTACGGGTTCAGCAAACGGTTTAACAGATTATTTATTCAATAATGATCATCCGTATAAAGCTGTGTTGCCGATTGCAACTCAAGCAGGTTATTTAGTGGATCAGGTTCAAAGAACAGAAAGCTCAAATACCATGCCGCTAAGTATCAAGCAAGGGCGTGATTTGTTAAATCGGACTTTTTCTCATCAATCAGCTGTAACTGACATTGATCATAAAAATATTATTGCTGAAGATAAAAACGGAAATTCAGATAACGATACGAAAATACTTACCGCTGATCGAATCTGGTATCGTTATAGTCCGGAAGATGATTTGGTTTTAAAAGAAGCCAGTTTCAATTTATATGAAAATGAGATATTTGCCGTTATGGGCGGTAATGGAAGTGGTAAAAGTACTTTGTTGTACTTATTAAGCCGGGCGTTAAAACCGCTTAAAGGACAAATTAAAAGCACGGTTCAAAAAAGGATTGCCATGTTAGGTCAAAATCCGGAAGCAGTATTTGCTCAAGATACGGTGCTGCAAGTTCTGACTGAATTCAAACAACGTTTTACAAATACTGATCGAGAAATTAGTGACATGATTGATTTGTTTGACTTGCGCGATATCTTGCAACGCCATCCCTATGATATAAGCGGAGGAGAAAAACAAAAACTGGCTTTGGCAAAAGTTTTGTTAATTAAACCGGATATTTTATTACTTGATGAACCTTTCAAAAGTCTTGATGTAATCTATAAACAGAAAATAAAACAAATATTGTCAGAATTAAAAGCAAAAATGTCAATTGTGATTGTAACACATGATGTTGATGCTATTGCGGAAATTGCGGATCGCTGTGCGATGATTTTTAATCGAAGAATAATTGCAGAAGCTCCGACACAAGATTTTTTCCAAAAAAATTCATATTTTACAACGACAACTTACCGTTTAACCAGGGATATTATTCCCGGATGTATTGTTTTTAACGATTTACAGCAAAAACTGATAAATCTTACAAGCGGAGAATGATCTTATGCGAAAATGGAGTTGGTTGGCAATAATCAGTTTGATTTCTGTGATGGCAATTTGTGCTATATTGCGAATTGAGCAAACTGCCTTATTTATCTTTTTTGCCGCAGTTATTGCCATAATTCCTTTTTTTATTTCTTATGAACGAAAGAAACCCAAACCGCGTGACTTGATGCCGGTAGTCGTATTGTCGGCTTTAGCTGTTGCAGGCAGAATACTTTTTGCAGCATTGCCGAATTTTAAACCGATGACTGCAATTGTGATAATTGCCGGCATGGCTTTCGGTCCGGAAAGCGGATTTATGACCGGAGCATTGTCCGGTTTAGTCAGCAATCTGTTTTTCGGCCAGGGCCCATGGACACCATGGCAAATGTTAGCTTGGGGTATGATCGGCTTTGTTGCGGGGATATTATCCGAGAAAAACATTTTAGTTAAACCGTGGTCCATATTTACGTATGGTATTCTGGCCAGCTTGAGTTTCGGTTTTATCATGGATACCTGGAATATTTTGGGTTTTGTCCAACCATTGAATTATAAAAATATTGTTTCGTCTTATCTCTTGGGCATTCCTTTTAATATCAGTCATGCTGTTTCGACTGTAGTTTTTCTATTGCCGGTTTATAAAACCTGGCTTTGTCAATTAAAACGAATCAAACTCAAATTTAATCTCAAATAATGTGCATTTAGTTAATTAATATTTTCTTGTTGACAGTAAGCTCAGAATTCAGTACATTTTGGTTAGTTAAGTTTTTTTAATTAAAATCTTAAAACCATATAATTGTATCTGAAAGGACAGCAAATGATTTTTAATGAAGTCAAAACTGTATTAATTGAAGTAATGGGCGTTGCTGAAGCAGATGTAGTTGAAAGCGCATATCTGATTGATGATTTGGGTGCAGATTCATTGGATGCAGTTGAAATATCGATTGCTTTACAAGATAAATTCGATATTGAAATTGAGGACGATGATATCCTGAGAATGCAAACAGTGGGTGATATTGTTGGTTATATCGAACAACACAATTAAATTAAACAATTGTGTTGAAAGAAGCGAATTGAAAATCATGAAAAATGATCAATACTCTTATAGGTTCTGTTAATAGAATGGTGTAACTATGGATAAACAAGATATAAAAGAATTAATGCAACAATTTGATAATAGTTCTTTGACCAAGTTCAAATTGGAGAACAAAGATTATAAATTATATTTCAGCAAAAAAAGCAAATTTGATATTTCTCAAACTGATTCGGCAGGATTGACACAAATAACATCACAAGCCGCAAAAGCAATTCAAGATGTTGAACAAGTTGATCAAAGTAATATGTTTGAAGTCAGATCACCAATGGTCGGAACATTTTATGCATCAGCTGAAGCTGGTGGTAAACCATATGTTCAAGCAGGCGATCAAATTAAAGCAGGTCAAATTATTTGCATAATTGACGTAATGAAAACGATGAATGAGATTCCGTCACCTGTTGCCGGTAAAGTTGTCAGTATACATGCTGAAGACGGCGAATTAATGGAATTCGATTCATTATTATTTGTTGTGGATACTGAAAATGTTTCGTAAGATTTTAATAGCCAATCGAGGAGAAATAGCGGTTCGTATAATGCGTTCGTGTCGTGAAATGGGTATCAATACGGTTGCGATTTATTCAACTGCGGATAAAAATGCCTTGCATGTTCAAATGGCTAAAGAGGCTTATTGTATCGGCAGACCGGTACCTAAAGACAGTTATCTGAATATGCAAGCGATTCTGACAGTTGCCTTAGAAACAGGATGTGAAGCGGTCCATCCCGGCTATGGACTCTTATCGGAAAACGCGGATTTTGCTGACATGGTTGAAGCGGTAGGTTTGAAATTTATCGGACCTTCCGGAAAAACGATAAACGAATTGGGTGATAAAGCCAATGCCAGACGTTTAATGCAAAAAGCCGGTGTACCTGTTCCACCCGGTTCAGACGGGATTCTTACCGATGTTCAACAAGCAGCGGATATTGCGGCAGAAATAGGATATCCGGTATTGATTAAGGCCTCTGCAGGCGGTGGCGGCAGAGGTATGCGCCGCATAGATAATGCGGAACAAATGTCACAATTATTTAATGAAGCTGCGATGGAAGCCCGAAGTGCATTCGGTGACGGATCTTTGTATTTAGAAAAATTAATTGAAAATCCGAAACACATAGAATTTCAGATACTGGCCGATCAACAAGGAAATGTGATTCATCTTGGTGATCGTGATTGTTCATGGCAAAGACGTCGTCAAAAAGTAATCGAAGAAACTCCCTGTGCAAGATTATCCGATGATTTAAGAAATGAAATGGGAGAAGCGGCAATTCGTGCAATCAAATCCGTTGATTATGAGGGTGCAGGTACAGTAGAGTTTGTTTTGGATAATCAGCGAAATTTCTATTTCATAGAAGTGAATACTCGAATTCAAGTTGAACATCCGATTACCGAAATGGTAACAGGAATCGATATTGTACGTGAACAGATCCGGATTGCCAACGGCGCAAGTTTACCGATTACTCAAGAAGAAATGCAAATCAGGGGACATGCGATTGAGTGCCGGATTAATGCGGAAAAGCCTTCCGAGAACTTCAAATCGAGTCCGGGGAAAATCAATAACTATATTATGCCCGGTGGCCGCTCGGTTAGAATAGATTCGGCAATTTATCCTGAATATGAGATTAGCCCGTATTATGATTCGATGGTGGCGAAGATCATCGTTCACGGTAATAACCGCAGTCACGCAATCAGGCGTATGAGACGCTGTTTAGAGGAACTTATTATTGACGGAGTAGAAACCAATGCCGCTTTACTTTATGTTTCATTATTTGACCAGTCAATGATCCGTGGTACCTATGATACTTCCACTTTAGAAAATAACCTGGATGATTTATTAAAATATGAAACAGTTTTTCGCCTTCCTGCAGATATATAAATCAATGTCGGAAAAAGAAGTGATATTTAGCCAAGAAAGGAAACTGAACAATGAGAGTTTTTTTCAATAAAAGGCGTAATAAGTTAGAAAAAATGGATAAATTGACACGCTTAAGAACACCGGCTAAGAAAAAGAAGATTCCGGTAAATGTCTTTACCTCTTGTCCCAAATGTGCAAAATCTTTTACGCCTCAAGTTTGGTCAGACAATCTTTATGTTTGCCCGGAATGTAATAAACATCTGAGATTAAGTGTTAAAACCCGCCTGAATATGATTATGGATGCCGAATATGAATTCATTGATGAGCCGTCTGAATTCAGAAATCCGATCAATTTTCCCGGGTATGAAGAAAAATGGCGTACAGCATATGACAATACTGATTCTGATGAGGCGATTGTTTTTGTTAAAGGCAATATTTATGAACAACCTTGTATTGTCGGTGTAATGGATACGAATTTTCTGATGGGATCTTTGGGCAGTATAGTCGGAGAAAGAATAATCAGTTCTTTGACACTGGCAACAGAAGAAAAGTTACCTGTAATAATATTTACTGCAAGTGGTGGTGCAAGAATGCAAGAAGCCATTATCAGCTTAATGCAAATGCGTTATGTATCGGCTGCCGTAGGTAAATTTCAACGTGCTGGCGGATTGTATATTACTGTAATGACAGATCCGACAACCGGCGGAGTTACTGCCAGTTATGCTTCCTTAGGTAATATTATCTTGACGGAACCCGGTACCTTGATTGCTTTTGCCGGCCCGCGGGTAATCAGAGATACAATCAAACAAGAATTGCCGGAAGGATTTCAAACTGCAGAGCATTTGGAGAAACGAGGTTTTGTTGATCGAATCATCGAGCGTAAAGATATGAAAAAAGCTTTAGCCGAATTGCTGAAAATGCATAATAGTAAACAAGTTAAAGTTGAGTTTTCAGAGGTTGAATTGCAAACAGATGTGTTCTTGAAATCCGATCAGAAATCAGCAGAAAAAAATACCAATTTAACAGCCTTTGATCGTGTAAAAAAAGCCCGTGATCCTGATCGTATCAGCCCTAAGCAAGTCTTGGAATATCTATGTTCAGATATTATTGAATTACGAGGAGATCGCTTATACGGTGATGATCAGACGATTGTCGGCGGTCTCGCAACTCTTGGCGGCCTGCCGATAACGTATATTTATACACAAAAAGGTGATGATCTGGAAAGCCGTATCAAATTGAATTTTGGGATGCCACATCCTGAAGGTTATAGAAAAGCTCGACGCTTAATGAAAGAAGCGGAAAATTTCGGTCGACCGATTTTAACAATTATTGACACGCCCGGTGCTTATCCTGGTATTGGATCGGAAAACAGAGGAATGGGAGAAGCCATTGCTCAGAATTTAAGGTTTATGTCAGATTTGAAAACGCCGACTATAGCAATAATTACCGGTGAAGCCGGCAGTGGCGGGGCGATCGCTCTGGCCTGTACGGATAAATTATTTATGCTTGAAAATGCAGTTTATACAATATTATCACCGGAAGGTTTTGCCACAATTCTTTGGAAAGATGTTTCAAAAGTTGAAGAAGCATCAACCAATATGCGTTTAACAGCCGAAGATATGTATGAATTAAAAGTATGTGATCAGATTTTCCCTGATGATTTAACTGGCTTGAAACAAGCAATTGCCAATACATTTAACCAATTGTTAGAAGAAAAAACGAAACAATAATTATTAGAATCTTAGAAAATACCTAACAATTAATTTAAAAACTTGAATAAAACACTGGTAGGAAAGAGGATACAATGGGTATTAGTTTGATAAGTACAGCAAGATATTTACCGAAGGGAACATTAACCAATTTTGATTTGGAAAAAATGGTTGAAACAAGTGATGAATGGATACAACAAAGAACCGGTATAATTTCCAGGACCATCGCCGAAGATGAGACGATTGCCGATATGGCAATTAAAGCAGGAACTGAATGTCTGCACAATGTAGCCCCGGAAATCAAAGATAAAATTAAGATTTTAATCGTAACAACAGCTTCTTATCTGCAGGTTGTGCCTCATGTGTCATCCGAAATTGTTGAACCGCTGGGTTTGAATAAGAATATCTTAGCTTATGATTTAAATGCAGGATGTACAACATTTATTTATGCACTGAATACAATTGAAAGATTTTTAATCGAACCCGGAGACTATGCTTTGATTGTATCTTCAGATAAATTAAGTGATTATATAGATTATACGGATCGCGGAACTTGTATTTTATTCGGAGACGGTGCAGCTGCAACACTTTGGGAATATTCGGAAGTTACGGATTATTATTCAATAAATCAAACGATAACTAATCCTGAAGTCCTTTATCGCGAAGGGAAATATGTTCATATGAACGGATCGGAAATATTCAAATTTGCTGTAGGCACATTGCCCGGTTTAATAGAAGACGTTTGTGCTCAAGGTGATGTTGCGATTGAAGATGTAGATTTATTTCTTTTACATCAAGCAAACGGTCGTATTGTTGAATCTGTAGCCCGAAAATTTAAAATTGATAATGATAAATTTCCGGTGAGATACCAAAATATCGGCAATACATCATCACCGAGCATACCGATTTTAATGACTCAATTGATAGATGAGAATAAATTGCAGAAAGCAAAAAATATAGTGTTAGCCGGTTTCGGTGCCGGATTAAGTTTGGGAATTGTTTTATTGAAAGGAAATGGACAATATGTGGTTAAATGAAAAATTCAATTTAAAATATCCTGTGATTTCAGGCGGTATGGCCAATATAAGTACAGCCGTTTTTGCAGCTGCGGTAAGTAACGCAGGTGCTCTCGGAATGATCGGCACCGGTGCCTGGACCGCTGATCTGGTAAGAGCTGAAATCAGAAAAGCAAGAGAATTAACTGATAAACCATTCGGTGTTAACTTAATGCTCATGAATCCGCATTCAGAAGAAGTTGCAAATGTTGTGATTGAAGAAGGAATTAAAGTTGTTACAACAGGTGCCGGTAATCCGGCTCCTTATATAGAGAAATGGCATGAAGCTGGAATTTCGGTCATACCGGTAATCTCATCGCTGTCACAAGGTGAACGCATGCAAAAGCTCGGTGTTGATGCTGTTGTCGGTGAAGGTCAAGAAGCGGGCGGACATATCGGGGATTCCACTTCAATGGTTCTTTGGCCTTTGTTAGCGAAGAATCTTGATATACCGGTAATCGGTGCAGGTGGTGTGGCTTTAGGCAGCCATATCATTGCCGGACGTGTTTTAGGTGTTCAGGGTTTTCAATTAGGTACATTACTGCTTTCAGCAGAAGAATGTCCGATCCATGACGGTTTCCGAGAGCAATTAATTAAAGCTCGCGATTCACAAATCACGGTAGTCGGTCGTGCCGGTGGCGGTATGCCGACCAGGATTATGAAAAACCCTTTAGCAAGAAAATATATTCAATTTGAAAAAGAGAATAGATCGAAAGAAGATTTTGAAGAAATTATGAATGGTGCTTTGAAAAAAGCAGTTTTCTACGGCGATAAAAATGAAGGTTGCTTCATGATGGGGCTGGTTGCTTCTTTAATTGATGAAATCAAACCGATGGAAAAAGTTTTGGCTGATTTATTTGCTGAAGCTGAAGCCGAATATACAAGAATAAAAACAGAGGATATTTTAACATGAAAAAAGTTTTTCTCTTTGGAGGTCAAGGCAGTCAATTACCCGGAATGACTCTGGATATTCGTCGAGAGTTTCCTCAAACGGAACCGCTTTTTCAAACTGCATTCAATCTGAATCCGGAGTTGGAGGGAGTTTTGCAAAGTGAATCAGAAGATATCAATCAGACCAGATTCACGCAAACGGCAATTGCGTTATTTAGTGCAGCAATTACTCAAGTATTACACGAAAACGGAATTGAAGCGGATGCTGCGATCGGTTCAAGTATTGGTGAATATCCTGCTCTTGCAGCACTTGGTGTTTGGACTTTCAGTGACATGCTTAGAATCTCTTACGCCCGCGGCAAACTTATGGCTGAACGATTAAGCAAGCGGAAAACTGAAGGCTTTACAGATGGTATGCATGCCGTACTGGGGCTGACTGAAACGGCAATAACAACCTTGATTGAAAAGTATGATCAACTTTGGCTTACAAACATTAACGATGAAAGGCAAGTTGTGATCAGTGGTCAAATAGAACAATTGGCTGAAATTGATGCGGAACTCAAACAAGCAGGGGCACGCAGAATTGTACCCTTATCTGTTGAAGGCGCTTTTCATACACCGATTTTCGAAGAAGAACAAAAGAAATTGTTGAATGTTATCAAACAATATCCGCTGGCGGTTTCACAAAAAGAATTCTATTTCAATCGAAATGCCGAGCCGTTATTTGATGCGTCCGTTTCAGAAGTTGAACAAAAAAACAACATTCAGCTCTGGATGTCGGAACAAATGGTTGCACCGGTCAGATTTTATCAATGTGGTGAAAAATTATTCCGAGATAAAACAGAGAGTAAAATAGAAAAATCGGACAGTGTCGAACAATTTGACTTAGCTGTGGAAATATCTGCAAAACGTGTTATGGCAGGAATGCTGAGAAAACACTTGAAGAAGATACCGACTGTCCAAATTAATTCAGCGGAAGATCTGAAAGAGTTCCTGCAAAAAATGAAGAATAGTTAAAATAATTTAACGAAGAGTAAAATTTCAACTTAAGCTTTGTAACATAAGTTTTACTAAAGGAAGGTTAATTTAAATGGAAAAAGAAATTGCATTAGTCACAGGTGGCGGAACAGGTATCGGTCAAGCTATTTGCGAACAATTAGCAAATCCTGATCGGCACATTTACATACATTATGGCGGTTCACAACAAGGAGCCGAGCAAACTTTGAGTTTGGTAGAAGCTCAAGGCGGATCAGGTGAGATTATCCAAGCTGATCTGAACGACAGTGATCAGATTTCCGCCATGATTCAAAAAATCAAAGAACAATCAGGTCGTCTGGATATTCTCGTTAATAATGCAGGGATAACCAGAGATGGTTTGGCGGTTCGGATGTCTGATCAAATGTATGATGATGTAATCAGAGTTAATCAAAAAGCAGTTTTCGTAGCAATGCGAGAAGCCGGTAAACTCATGATGCGACAACGGAAAGGCAAGATTATTAATATCAGCAGCGTCGTAGGCTTACATGGTAATGCAGGTCAAATCAATTACGCTGCGGCAAAATCAGCAGTTTTTGCCATGACTAAATCTTTAGCTCAAGAATTGGCTTCAAGAAATGTTACTGTTAATTGTGTAGCCCCGGGATATATTAATACGCCAATGACAGAAGAATTATCCGATAAAGTTAAAGATGCGCTTATCAGTCAGATCCCAATGCAAAGAACAGGCGAACCGAAAGAAGTTGCCTACACAGTTAAGTTTTTGGCAAGCAAAGAAGCAGACTACATCACGGGACAAAGCATTTCTGTTGATGGCGGCATGAATATGTAAAAGGAAGGGCAGTATGGAAAATAGAGTAGTTATAACGGGTATCGGTTTACTTACCCCGTTGGGACTCGATCGTGAAACAACATGGAAGAATCTTAAAGACGGAAAAGTAGGGATTACCGAGCTGACTAGATTCAGTGCACCGGAGATCAATATACATGTAGCAGGTCAGATTCATGACTTTGATGCGAAAGATTATTTTGATCATAGGACTGTACGCCGCATGGATCCATTTACACAATACGCGATAGTTGCAGCGCGAGAAGCTTTTGAACAAAGCGGACTAGGTGATGCCGATTTCAATCGTAATCGGGCTAATGTCATTGTTTCTACAGGTATTGGCGGAATCATAACATTAGAAGCCAACAAAGTAATAGGTGAAGAAAGAGGATATAACAGAATCTCTCCTTTCTTTATACCGATGGCTATCGCCAACATGGCTTCTGCCGCTATCTCCATGGAATTTGGTTTACATGGTCATTCTTCTTCAATTATTACTGCTTGTGCCGGCGGCACTGATGCTATCGGTGAAGCTTATCGTCAAATAAAGCACGGCTATATGGATGTCGCAATTGCCGGTGGTACGGAAGCTACAATTTCACCTTTATGTATTGGGGGATTTGCTGCAATGCGAGCTTTATCTACATCTAAAGATCCATTATCCGCCTCCCGACCTTTTGATAAAGATCGTGACGGTTTTGTTCCGAGTGAAGGTTCAGGAATTTTGGTTCTCGAATCATTAGATCATGCTTTGGCGAGAAAAGCACCGATTATTGCTGAAATTATCGGATATGCTTCAACCAGCGATGCATACCATATGACAGCTCCGGATCCTGAAGCAACTCAAGCGACAAGAGCAATGCAAGAATGTTTGAGCTCGGCCGGTCTTGAACCGACTGATGTTGATTATGTTAATGCTCATGGGACATCGACACCGTTAAATGACACAATTGAAACTCAAGTTATTAAAAATGCACTCGGTGAACATGCATATAATGTGAAAATTTCATCGACAAAATCCATGTTGGGTCACGCTTTAGGTGGTAGTGGCGGTATAGAGCTTGCGGTTACTGCTCTGACAATTCGCGATCAATTTGTTCATCCGACGGTGGGATTAAAAGAACCTGATCCGGAATGCGATTTAGATTATGTACAGGCTAAAGGTCAATCCCGCCAAGTTGATATAGCAATCAGCAATTCATTAGGTTTTGGCGGACATAATGCTTGTATCGCAATCAAGAAATTCGCTGAATAATTAAAAAAATTATAATTATTAAGGAAAGAGAAAAATGTCAATCATCTTGGAAAGTTTTGAAATAGAAGAGATTCTACCACATCGTTATCCCTTTATTTTAGTAGATCGGATTATTGATGGTGAATGGGGAGAATTTGCGGTTGGAATAAAGCAAGTGACTCGGAATGAATGGTTTTTTGACGGACACTTTCCCGGCAAACCGATTATGCCCGGAGTTTTACAACTCGAGGCAATGGCACAAGTTGGCGGAGTAGCTTTTCTAGGTTTACCGGAAAATAAAAATAAACTTGCTCTGTTTTTAGGTGTGAAAAATGCACGCTTTGCAAAACCTGTTTTGCCCGGTGATACACTGATGATTCGTACAGAATTTACCGGAAAGAAATTGAATATCGGTTTTGCGATAGGAGAAATACGTTCAGAGGATCAGTTGGTCTGTAAAGTAGAAATGATGTTTTCCATAGTTGACAGCGACCGAATCTGATTGATTTAATAAAAATTGCTTAATAAAATTTGATTAAAATAATTAAAAAGATACAATGAATGAAATAAATATACACAGATGATATATAAAATATATAAATATATATATAGATGAGGGCTGTTAAAATGCGTAATACTGAAATGAAAGATAATATTGCTCAAGATCTTTACGAAATTTACCGAAAAGTAAAATTATATACTTTCCATAGAATATTCCGTAAAATAACCACCAAAGAAGAAGATTCTTTAACAGCGCTTGAAGTACTGAGCCTGGATTTGATTCAAGGGATGGAAAATCCGACTCAAACGGAATTTGCCAGATATATTAATGTTTCAATGCCGAATGCGACATACAAGTTAAACAGTCTTGAGAAAAAAGGCTATATAACTAAAGAGCAATCGACTGAAGACGGCAGAATTTTTTATTTAAGAGTAACGGAAAAAACAAAGGAACTTCTCGGAACAAGTGAAAGGTATCTGGATATTCTCTACAGAAGACTTCAACGCGAATTCAAACCGGAAGAACTAAAAGTTTTTGAAAAGGTGATCCATGCTGTTTCCAATGACTTGATGGTTGAATTGGATCGTTACGTAGAATATAGAATATAAGCGTGTTTTGTGTAAAACTTAATTAAATAAAAACATCTTTAGACCAGATTTTAACTTTTCTGTCTTTTATCAAGAAATTTACATTTGAATAACTTATTGCATTAACTTCGTATCGTATAATTATAATAATTCAAAAAAGTATACTAATTATTACGAAACGAATGGGTATTTATGAATAAACAAGATATAAAAGAACTGATACAACAATTTGATCAAAGTGATTTGACAGATTTCGTGTTGAAGAATAAAGACGTGGAATTAAAATTTGCAAAAATAGTTACAACTGTTGATCGCGAAGATATGCAATCAAAACGAGATGTACCTATTAGTAGTATATCCGATAACAACAAGCCGCAACAAAATGAGAAATTGGTCGAAGTAAGATCACCGATGGTGGGAACTTTTTACTCTTCGGATAAACAAGACGGAAAACCGTTTGTTCAAGTCGGTGATTTAGTCCAAGAAGGGCAAGTATTGTGTATTATTGAAGCGATGAAGACGATGAATGAAATTGTATCTCCGGTTGAGGGAAAAGTAATTTCAATAGTTCCGAGTAATGGTGAATTTATTGATTACGATAAAGTCATTATAGTTTTGGAATAATGAAAATGTTTCATAAAATACTGGTTGCTAACAGAGGTGAGATAGCAGTTAGAATAATACGCACTTGCAGAGAAATGGGTATTGATACTGTTGCTGTATTTTCAACTGCTGATCGCGATTCTCTTCATGCTCAATTTGCTACAGAAGCTTATTGTATTGGCGGACCGGCATCAAAGGACAGTTATTTGAATATGCAAGCAATTATGACGGTTGCGCTTGAGACCGGATGTGAGGCGATACATCCGGGATATGGCATGTTGGCTGAAAATCCTTACTTCGCAGATATGGTCAATCAGGTCGGGTTGAAATTTATCGGACCTTCCGGAGACACAATCAGAGCTTTAGGAGATAAATCCAACGCACGACTTTTAATGTCGGAAGCCAATGTGTCGGTACCGCCGGGTTCCAATGGTGTTTTACAAGACGAAACTCAGGCTCTGGCTGTAGCTGAACAGATCGGTTATCCTGTTTTGCTAAAAGCCTCTGCCGGAGGCGGCGGTCGCGGGATGAGACTGGTTGAAAGGTCAGAAGACATGGTCAGATTATACTATGAGGCGATGTTAGAGGCCGAGACTGCTTTCGGTGATAATTCTTTATACATAGAAAAATTGATTGAAAATCCCAAGCATATAGAGTTTCAGGTTTTAGTTGATCAAGCCGGCAATGCCATTCATCTCGGTGATCGTGATTGTTCATGGCAGAGAAGGAGACAAAAAGTAATAGAAGAAACTCCTTGTCCGATCTTATCCGATGAACAGAGAAAAAGTATGGGGGAAGCTGCGATACGTGCAATCAAAGCTGTTAATTATGAAGGTGCCGGTACGGTTGAATTTGTATTGGCTGAAGACGGAAATTTTTATTTCATAGAGATTAACACCAGAATTCAAGTTGAACATCCGATTACCGAAATGGTTACAGGTATAGACATTGTGCGTGAACAAATCAGAATTGCTCAAGGTGGAAATCTATTGTTAACTCAAGCTGATGTCAAAATCAATGGCCATGCTTTTGAATGTAGAATTAATGCAGAAAAACCTTCTGATAACTTCAGAGCAAGTCCGGGGGTGATAGATGATTTTATTATGCCGGGCGGGCGTTCAGTCAGAATTGATTCAGCGATCTATCCGGGTTGTAAAATCAGTCACCATTATGACTCCATGATCGTAAAAGTTATTGTTCACGGGAACAGGCGTAGTGATGCTATTCGAAGAATGCGCCGCAGTTTAGAAGAAACAATAATCAATGGTATAGATACGAATATCGGTTTATTATACGTTTCATTATTCGACCAGGATATGATCAGGGGTTCTTATAATACTTCCACTTTAGAATCGCATATGGATGAGATTTTGAAATATGAAAAAATCTTTCGCATATCGGAAAATCAAGATTTTGAAATAATTACCGGTAATTAAGAAAGGGCTTACATTTAATGAAAGAATCTTTTGATATTAGACGGGAACAATTGAAAGAATCCGGCAAATATACAAAGTTGCGCAGTCCGACGAAAAAGAAAAAAATTTCGGAAAAGATTTTCACCCAGTGTCCTGGTTGTAAGCAATATATCTACGATAAAATTTTGAAAGAGAATCTTTATGTTTGTCCTGATTGTGGCAAATGTTTAAGAATTGGAACAAAAACAAGATTTGAATTAACACTTGATCCGAGTTATGAACTAATTGATGAACTTGCAGTTTTTCAAGATCCGATTCAATTTGCCGGTTACCAAAAAAAATGGGAAAACAATCAAAAAAAAGCGGGAGTTGATGAAGCTATTACTTTTGCCAGGGGGACTATCAAAGGAGAACCGGTAATTGTAGGCGTTATGGATTGCAATTTCATGATGGGGTCAATGGGCAGCATCGTAGGAGATAGAATTATCAAAGCATTTGCTAAAGCTACTCGGGAAAAGTTACCGGTGATTATTTTTACTGCCAGCGGCGGAGCCAGAATGCAAGAGGCAATTATCAGCTTGATGCAAATGCGATATGTTTCTGAAGCGGTTGGCAAATTTCAAAAAGCTGGCGGTCTGTATATAACCGTGCTGACAGATCCTACAACAGGTGGTGTTACGGCCAGTTTTGCTTCACTGGGTAATATTATTTTAGCTGAGCCGAATGCTCTGATTGCTTTTGCCGGACCAAGAGTAATTGAAGAAACTATCCAGCAAAAATTACCCAAAGGATTTCAACGTGCGGAACATCTTTTAGAACATGGCTTCGTTGATTCTATAGTTCTGCGCAAAAACTTAAAAAACACTTTAAGCTTATTGTTAAAAATGCATAATCCGAAGCAGACAGAAGTAGACTTAACACAAATCTCAGGCAGGTTTTCAAAAAAACTAATTAAAAAAATGACCAACGAAGCTGAGGTTGATCCTGATAAACAGGTAATTTCATTTGATCGTGTTTTGAAAGCACGTGATCCAAAGCGTATCACACCCAGACAAGTCTTAAAATATCTTTGTGATGATATTTTTGAATTGAGCGGTGATCGTTTATATGCCGATGATCCTACAATTTGTGCCGGAATTGCCAGACTGGGCGGATTACCTATAACATTTGTTTACACTAAAAAAGGTAAAGATCTGAAAAGTCAAATTAAATTACATTTCGGAATGCCGCATCCTGAAGGTTATCGTAAAGCAAGACGTTTAATGCAAGAGGCGGAAAACTTCGGCAGACCTATTTTAACAATTATCGACACTCCAGGAGCTTATCCCGGACTGGAATCGGAAAACAGGGGAATGGGTGAGGCTATTGCCCAAAACTTACGATTTATGTCAGGTTTAACAGTGCCGACGATTGCGATAATTACGGGTGAAGCAGGCAGTGGCGGTGCAATTGCTTTAGCATGTACGGATAAATTGTTCATGTTGGAAAATGCAATTTATACTATTTTATCTCCTGAAGGTTTTGCCACAATTTTATGGAAAGATTCTGCAAAAGTAGAGGAAGCATCTGAGCAGATGAAGCTAACTGCTCACGACATGGTAGAACTTGAAGTTTGCGATCAAGTATTTCCGGATGATTTAACAGGCTTGAAAGAGGCTCTGGCACAGACTTTTAATGAATTAATAAAAGAAAAACAAATGAGAAATGAGAGGAATCAATGGGAATTAAACTAGTTAGTGCAACACGCTATTTACCACAGGGAAAATTAACGAACTCAGATTTAGAAAAAATGGTAGAAACCAGTGATGATTGGATTAGACAAAGGACAGGTTTAGTTTCCAGAACAATGGCTGGTGATGAAACCATAACTGATATGGCAATCAAAGCTGCGCGAGAGTGTTTAGAAAAAATAGATAGAGAAATCATTGATAAGATTAAGCTGTTAATTGTGACTACAGCCTCTTATTTACAGGTTGTACCACATGTATCGGCAGCAATAGTTAAACCTATCGGTTTAGCAGAGGAGGTATTGGCTTTTGATATAAATTCGGGCTGTACTAGCTTTATTTATGCATTGGACATAGTTGAAAAATATCTTCTGAAAGACAAAGATCAATATGCATTAATAGTATCTTCAGATAAATTGAGTGATTATATTGACTATACGGATCGCGGCACCTGCATTTTGTTTGGCGATGCAGCTGCTGCTACATTATGGGCTTATGAAGAACAAAATGAGCAAATAGCAATACATAAAACACTGACGGCTCCTGATGTATTGTTCAGAGATGGTGATTATATTAATATGAATGGGAATGAAGTATTTAAATTTGCTGTTGGTAATTTACCTGAATTAATCTCAGATGTCTGCCGCAAAGCAAATGTAGATGTTTCAGAAGTCGATTTATTTTTGTTGCACCAAGCTAATGGCAGAATCATTGAATCTGTAGCTAAAAAGTTTCGATCTGATGACAACCACTTCCCTGTAAGGTTCCAAAACATAGGTAACACCTCATCTGTCAGTCTGCCGATCTTGATTACCCAAATGATAGACGAGGATAAATTGCAGAATGCAAGAAATATTATATTTGCCGGTTTTGGTGCCGGTTTAAGTTTAGGTGTAATCTTATTCAAAGGTATTAATTAATATTATAAATACATAGATGTTTCTACTTAATTCTTTTTTAAATATTAATAATCCGAAGTGCTGTAAAAATCAGACAGAGCCTTGTAAACATTATTCTGAAAAATTTAATCAATCTTAACATCTCGATAACTTATTTAATTCATTACGTACATTAAAATAGAACCAGTAATTTGAATGAAAGTAAATACAATTGTTTACCGGTATTTAACGAGGGAAGATTATATGAATAATATGCTTGTAGATTTAAGAATTGAATCTGTCGGATTGGTTAAGCCCTCCATAGAGTATGAGTTAGACAAATCAGTTTTTGAAAAAACCGGAATAGAGAAAGTGAATATTTTTGATGATGAATATACAACTTCAAAAGCTGCAATTTGCTCAGCTAAAGATGCATTAAAAAGAATTGATATGGCTGCATCCGATCTTGATCAGCTTATTTTTCAAAGTGAGGGCATGAGCGACTATCTGTATATGGACTCTTCAAAAACAATAATGCTTGAAATAGGTGGCAGAGAATGCGGCAATATATACACCTATGATTTTTTCCGCGGAAATAACGGGATAATAGGCACTATATATTTAATTAATAATCAACTTACAGGAAATCCTGAAATAAATTATAGCATGCTCTGTTCTTCGTTGTTATGGACATATCATTCAAAAAACAGACAGTTAGGAGATACTTATCTGGGTGACGGGGCAGGTGCGGTGATTCTTAGTTGCCGATCCGGGGGTTCCAGAGTTCTTGGTTTATCAACACTTTCTTTTAGTCAATATAATAAAATAACTGCTTTTAAAATCGGTGGCACAGTTAATGATATTAATGTCGCAGGAGTAAAAGCAGGAGATTTTATATACGATATTTTAGATTACGATCATCTAGCGAGTATGAGAGAACAAATTGTTACCGGATCCTTAAAAGTAATATCTCAAGCTTTAAGCGAGTCTAATTTAAAAATGAAAGATATAGATGTAATTGGTATTTTAGGTTTTAAAAAAAATTACAATGCTAAGATTCTCAATGAAATTCTGGAAGGTCAAACCGTAATCGATCTTTTAAGCAAAAACGGATATCTGGGGTCAGTTGGTTTTTTCGCAGTAATAAATGAATTTTTATATAATGAAAAGTTTTCCAAAGGCGATATTTTGTTATTAATCATGATTGGGATGGATTACCGAATTGAAGCAATGGTGGTGCGCAAATGAAAATAGAAAATTGTCCGAAACAGCAACGTACACACGTTGGTATTGCCGGTATAGGTTTGTATTTTCCTGAAAAAACTGTTGATACACGAGTAGAGGCGAAAATTCATAAATTGCCTGAGAATGTTTATAAAAATATTGGAATTGACAGAATATATGTCCCGAACCAGAAAGAGCAACCGTCTTATATGGCATATCACTCATCTAAAGAGGCTCTCCTAGACTCTGATACGGATCCTGAGGACATTGATTTGATAATCGTTTCGTGTTTCAAAAATGATTTTTACCATTGGGCTATGTCTGATTGGTTATGTGATAGATTAGGGTTTAAAAATGCCTTGACAATAGAAATCAAAGGCGGTTGCGGGGCATTTTACCAGGCTATCGAGTTTGGAGTTAACCAGATCAATGGTTCAAAAAATATAAAAACTGTAATGGTAGTAAGTTCGGAGAGATTATTCGGATATGGCTGGCCTTCATTTATGAGTGCCGGATCCCAAGCTGTTATCTTAAAGGAAAATTCTGATAAGTATGAGTTTCTAGGTTTTTCTACTTATAACTATTTAAAATACCATGCTATGGCATATATACCCTATGGGGGAACAGCGCAACCTTTTCAAAAAAGCCCCGAATGGAAGGGTGAAGATTTCACGAGTAATGTTGTTGTTGATAGAGATATGTATTTTGATCATATAAAACCGTATGTTTTTGATAATTTTCGTTATGTAACAAAACAACTTCTTGACAAAACCGGAGTGAATATTGAAGAAATAGATTTTTTTGTGACTTTAATTCAACAAGATAATTTCGAAAAAAGAGTGCAAACTTCCATAGGAATACCGGAAGTTAAAAATGCAGCTGAATTCAAACGCAAACTTGGTCATTTCAGCGGAGCGGATCCATATGTCTTAATCAAGTTATCACAAGAATCAGGTTTGATAAAAAAAGGAGATTTAATATTAAATATAGGGTTAGGCGGGGTTGCATGGTATGCAACTTTAATTCGTTATTAAGAGAGAGTGAGTGAATTATGATTGGAATAAGTGGACTGGGTAATTATGTTCCTGAAACTAAATGTTTAGTGTCTGATATATGTAAAGATTTAAATACTGATGAATTGAGAAAAATAGGTGTGGAATCTGTCCCGCGTGAAACACAAAACACAGCGGCTGAAATGGCGACAATTGCATCCAAGAGAGCTTTGGATGATGCCGGAATCAAACCGGTAGATTTGGATCTGATTATTAATACTCAAGCCGGTTTGCATGATCATTTATTATGGCAAGTATCTGCCAAAATACAGTCTGATTTGGGAGCTGGTAATGCTAATTTTGTGGATTTGTATCAGGGTTGCAGCGGTTTTATGTTTGCCTTGATTTTAGCAAAACAAATATTAAGTGCCACAGAGACTAATTCTCATATTTTAATTAATACCGGTGAGAAATGGAGTGAGTCTATCCAAGGTTACAGGACAAATAAAATAGTATTTGGAGAAGCTGCTGTTGCAGCAGTTGTTGATAATAAATCAACCGGAAATTTTATCTTAGGACATTCTCTTTTAAGTGATGGAAGCCTGCATGATATTTCTATGATGAGTATGGGAACATCAAATCCGCCGAGACTGATAAAAAATAAAGAGGATTATTTCTATAGTGTAAGGAATTTAGAAAAGGCTAAAAAAAATCTGATTCCCGTTAACATTGAACGTTTTCATCGTGTTGGTTTAGAAGCTGTTAAAAACAGCAATTTAACCTTTGAAGATATCTCAAGCATAATTTTTCCAAGTGTCGGTTTTGGTCTTTTCGAGAAAGTCATGGCTACTTTCGAATTTCCGTTAGAGAAGACAAACTTTCGTTATGTCAAACATACCGGTGATTGCGGATCTGTAGGAGAGATGCTTTCCTACCACCGTATGATTAATGATCAGTTAATTAAAAAAGGCGACAATGTTTTGATTTTGTCTCAAGGTGCCGGTTTTACTTGGTCTGCGATAGTTATTGAAGTTTAGACGGAGATTAGAATGGAAATATATTCACAAATAAAAGGATTAGGCTTTTATGTACCTGAAAGAATAATTGAGAACAGTTATTTTGAATCATATCTTGATACTACTGATAAGTGGATTGTTGAAAAAATAGGAGTTAAAGAGAGAAGAGTTGCTTCAAGTCAACAAGTAACATCGGATTTAGCTGCAGAAGCCTGTGTTTCAGCTTTGACTAAGGCATCCGTTCACGCTTTAGATATTGATTGTATAATTTTTTCAACTAATACACCGGATAACCTAAGCCCGCAAACTTCTGTAAAAATTCAAGAGAAGATAGGTGCAAAAAATGCATTTGCTTTTGACCTGAGGGTTGGAGGATGTCCCGGTCTTGTTTATGCAATTTCAATTGCTGATCAGTTTATAAAATCCGGTAAATGTAAAAATGTTCTGGCAGTTTCAGCGGAGATCAATTCACGAGGAATTGATTGGCAAGATCGTTCTACTGCTGTTATTTTAGGTGATGGTGCCAGTGCCGTGGTTCTTACGGCAACCACGGATACAGATTGCCGTATTATAGATACTCAATTATTTACAGACCCTAAGGGATACTATGATGCTTATATTCCTGCAGGAGGAACTGCTGAACCATTTTCTGAAAGTACTTTTCAAGATCGACGACATTATTTCAAAATGAACGGAAGAGAAATTTACAAATTTGCCGTTGATGTTTTCCCGGCTTCTGTAAGCAAAATAGTTAAAGATAATGGATTTTCAATTCAAGATATTGATTTTATTATTTCTCATCAAGCCAACATAAACATAATTAAGGAATCGATGTACAAGCTAGGCATTAGCATGACGAAAACTTATACGAATTTGAAAAAGTATGGAAATACCAGCGGAGCATCTGTTGGTATCGCTTTTGCAGAGGCTGTAGACAAAGGATATATATCACGTGGTGACTTACTGATTCTGGTTGCATATGGGGCAGGTTCAGGTTGGGGGACTATATTAATAAAATATTAGGAGTTAATCATGATAAAAGAAAGAAACATCGGAGTAGTTGGGTTAGGTTTAATGGGCAAAGGATTGGTCGTAGAACTTGTTCAGCACGGTTATTTTGTTACGGCTGTCAGAAGAAGGAAAAATGATAACGGGTTAGAGAATTATCTTAATTATATAGCGTGTAAAAACCAAGATGCCAGTATGAAAAATGAGATTTTACAGAATATAGAACAAACCACGGATATATCCAAATTACGTGATTGTGACCTGGTAATAGAGTGTATCAATGAAGATATAGCAGCTAAGTCAGAAATTTTTCAGATTCTTGATGAGATCTGCATGCCCGAAACGGTATTAGCCTCAAATACCTCAAGTTTATCGATTGAAGAAATTTCTTCCGGATGCCGTAGAAACGATAAGATATTAGGAATTCATTTTATGTCTCCGGTATCTCGTATGAAATTGGTTGAACTTATCCATACAGACAAAACCTCGGTTAAAACTTTGGATAATTGCAAAAGATTTATTTCCAGCTTAGATAAAGAATATGTTGTTGTACAAGATAGTCCGGGATTCATTGTTAGTCGATTAGGTGCAGTTTTAATTAATGAAGCAATGAATATTTTATCAGAAGGAGTTGCCAGTGAAACCGATATAGATAAAGCTGCCAAATTAGGTATGAATTTTCCGCTGGGACCATTAGAGTTAGCAGATAATGTTGGTCTGGATATTTGTTTAAATGTGTTAAAGTCACTATTTAGATACTACGATAACGAAAAATATGCACCTGACGCAATACTCGAAATGAAAGTTGTATCCGGGAATTTAGGGAAAAAATCAGGGAATGGATTTTATAATTATTAATTATTTAGAAGGTGAATACTATGAGAAGAAGTGCAGGAATTGCCGGTTTGGGATTTTATGTTCCTGAGAGGATAATGTATAACGATGAACTTGGTGACTATTGCGGCATTAAAGGAAGCTGGATTGAAGAAAGATTAGGAATTAAAATGCGCAGAATCGCAAGTCAGGATCAAGCGTTATCCGACCTTGCTTATTACGCTGCCTCAAGGGCTATGGATCAAGCTGAGGTACATGCGAAACAAATTGACTTAATAATAGTATGTGCGATCAGTCATGATAAAAGAGCTCCTGCCACTGCCGCTATTCTTCAAAAAAGACTGGGAGCAATCAATTCCGCCGCTTTTGATGTTAATGTCGGAGGTTGTCCAGGCAGTTCTTATTCCTTGGTTATAGCCCAACAGTTTGTGGAAAATGGCATGTATGATACTGTATTGGTTATTTCAGGTGAGATATATTCAAAAATTGTAGATTTTTCAGACAGAAATGTTGCACCGTTTTTCGGAGACGGTGTAGGAGCGGTTATTCTTAAATCTTGCAGAGAGAACAAAGGAATAATTTCTTCCGTTTTGGGTGCAGATGGCGAAGGCGGAGCAGATAAAATAGTTTGCGAAGGAGGATCCCGAGTTTCTATAAATCTGAAAAATTTTGAAAGTGGTAAATTAACCAAAATAGAGATGGATAACAAGGCTGTTTGGAAATTCGGCACACAGATATTTCCGAGAGTAGTTGAGTTGGTTTCTAATAAAGCAGGTGTAGATAAGGAAAATATAGATTGGATAATTCCTCATCAGGCAAATATTAATATGATTAAAAAAGGAATTAAAACCTTGGGTTTGTCTATGGATAATGTATATACCAATATGGATAGATATGCCAACACAGGTGGCGGATCAGTTTTAATAGCTCTTGCAGAAGCATTTGAAAAAGGTTTAATAAAATCTGATGAATATGTCGTTTTAGCTTCATTCGGGGCAGGTTTTTCTTGGGGAGCTTTACTAATGAGATGGTGCAGTAAGGATGATTTTATTATTTAGCAGGTGTGACTTATGAATTTGGTAAATAAAGTTGCTTTGATAACCGGCAGTTCTTCAGGCATTGGTGAGGCAACAGCTCGCTTGTTTGCTAAAGAAGGAGCGACAGTTGTACTAGTAGCCAGGGATATAGAAAAACTTAAAAACATTGAGAAAACAATCAATAAGAGTGGGGGGACTGCATTAGCTTTACAACTGGATGTAAGTGATAGTGATCAAGTAATTAATGTAGTAAACTCAGCAATACAAAAATATGGGAAAATAGACATACTGATAAATAATGCCGGGATAACCAGAGATTCTTTTATAGAAAATATGACTGTCGAAATGTGGGATGACGTTATTTCGGTCAACTTGAGCGGCGCTTTTTATATGATTCATGCCGTATTACCACAGATGATTAAACGAAAATTCGGCAACATTATTAATATGAGTTCCATCGCTGCGAGAAGAGGAGCGGTTACACAGGCGAATTATTCTGCTTCTAAAGCGGGTATTATAGGACTTACTTTGACCTTGGCTCAAGAGCTGGGGAAAAAAGGTATTACGATCAATGCAATTGCACCTGGATTGGTAAATACTAAAATGGTTGAAAAAATTCCCGAAAAAATAGCTGAAAAATGGCTGAAAATAATTCCGGTCGGGCGTTTTGCAACCCCTGAAGAAATAGCACATCTTTGTTTATATTTAGTAAGTGAGCATGGACAATATATCAACGGATCCGTGATAGATATTAATGGTGGTCTAATCGGCTGATTCGTGTTTATAAATTAGAGAAAGTGAGAGACTGTATGAGTTATCTAGTTAAAATGGAAAACGTTAAAAAGACTTTTGGAAATTTTAATGCCCTTGACGGAATAAACCTTAATGTTAATCCGGGAGAAATTCACGGATTTATCGGTCCGAATGGTGCAGGTAAAACTACCACGATCCGTATTTTATTAGGATTTTACAAAGCTAACGGCGGAAAAGCATCAGTATTTGACTATGATTGTTGGAAAGACTCAATCAAAATTCATCAGAAAATTTCATATGTACCCGGAGATGTAATGTTATGGGGAAATTTAACTGGTGGGGAAGTTATTGACATGTTAAGTAATTTAGGGAGAAGAAAGATATCCGAAAAAAAGAAGAATAGACTTATAGATAATTTCAACCTTGATATAAATAAAAAATGCAGAAACTACTCCAAAGGGAATCGTCAAAAAGTTGCATTAATTAGTGCGTTCTTATCAGATGCGGAACTCTTAATATTAGATGAACCCACATCAGGTCTTGATCCTTTGATGGAACAGGTTTTCCAAGAGTTTGTTCTTGAAACGAAACAACAAGGCAAAAGCATCTTATTGTCAAGCCATATTTTATCAGAAGTAGAAAAAACGTGTGATGTGGTGAGTATAATAAAAGAAGGGAAAGTCATAGAAAGCGGTGAATTGTCAAAGTTGCGCCACCTTACGCGTATGAATTTTATTGTTCATTCTAAAGAAAATCTCGGGAAACTTTCTGACAGTAAAGGAGTAATTAATTATTCATTTGATGAGCAGACTAAGTCAGCAACATTTCAAGTCGAACCGAGCAATGTAAATGCTGTTTTAGCTTTGTTAAGTAATTACAAATTAGATAATCTAGAGGTTTATCCTCAAACTCTTGAAGATTTATTTTTAAATTATTATGAAAACTAAAGAGGAGAGGTTGAAGTTTCATGAAAAAACAATATTTTGCTAATACAGGCAATTGTGTACAATTTATATTAAGACAATATAAATTTTTGTTATTGATATTTGTTTTGTCAATTTTGGCTTTTACTATTTTTTCTGCACAATCATACTTAGAGCTTTATCCCGATGCGATTGAGCGTCAATTAATAGCGGAGACAATGAAAAATCCTTCTTTAGTTGCTATGTTGGGACCTGTTTACGGATCCGAAAATTATACAATAGGGGCCGTTCTGTCAAATCAGTCATTACTGATAACTATTGTAGTTGTCGCTATTTTCAACGTGCTGTTTGTTGTAAAACATTTGGATTACAATGAGAACATGTCTATTTCTGAACTGTTTAATTCATTTCCAATTGGTCGCAGTGCTAAATTGTTAGCTTTAATTATTATCATTTTTATTCTGAATTTTTTATTAATTCTGGGATTGGTAATCGGATTACTTGTTTTGGGAATAGATAGCATTGATTTTAACGGCAGCATTCTTTACGGAAGTATATTAGCATTAAGCGGGTTTTTTTTCGGATCTCTGACGATGGTCATCAGCCAGTTATTTTCTAATAAAAGGCTGGTTATGGGATTATCTTTTGGTTATATAGGTTTTTCGTATTTATTAAGAGCAGTTGGGGATATACAAAATAACGTTGTTTCATATTTGTCCCCAATCGGTTTATTGCAAAAATCCCAAGTTTTTGTAAAAAATTATTGGTATTCTTGTATAATTATTTTAGTCATAACAATTATTCTTATATTATTAGCATTATTTTTATCTAAAGAGAAAGATTTAGGTTCCGGATTAATAAAGTTAAATGGTTTTGTTAAGAGAAAAAATATTATTATTAAATCCCCTGTGGGACTGGCTCTTCAAATTCAAAAGTCCACCCTTATTGTTTGGTTAATAGTTATGATTATTTTGGGATTTAGCTATGGATCAATTGTTGGAGATTTAGGAGTTTATTTAGAAGACAATAATTTTCTGCGCGACTTCTTTGTGAATAGTGGGGATTCCAGCATTGAGTTGGAATATACATTTGTAGTGATTAAACTAATGGCTATACTTGGGATTGTACCTGCTCTTTTATCAATAATAGGGATTTGGAGAGAAGAGAAGTCGTTTAGATTAGAACATATTATTGCCAAACCTATATCGCGGTTAAAGTTGTTTTATAGTTTCACCATACCTTCCTGTATATTTTCACTATTAAATCAGCTCTGTTTTGCCGGAGGATATTGGTATTCTGCAAATGAATATATATCTTCGACGATCAGTTTATCTGATTTCATGGTGGCTGTTATGTCATATTTCCCGGCAATTTTGTTTTTCATAAGCCTTTCATTATTATTTATAGGAATTAAGCCAAACTTATTAATTGTCAATTGGTTAATATATGGAGTATTCTCGTTTTTAACAATTTTCGGTCAAGCTTTGGGGTGGTCCGAGGATGTCTTGAATATTTCTATTTTCAATCAAATTGCCCGATATCCGGTAGAAGATTTTAACTTTCAAAATATGTATATTATTTTAAGTTGTGCAATAATTTTTAATGTTATCGGATTCTTGTTTTATAGAAAAAGAGATCTTTTTAATCAATAAGATTTGCTGAACGAACAGTTATCACTTGGTATTAGTGCATTATCAGGGATAAATGTCTACAATAAGTGCACGGTGTTTAGAGCATATTTGTATTTATCCCTTTAGCAGGTATCATCCATGGAAACTGCTCACTTTTCGGACTTGACTATTTTGAGCATAAATTGTCAGAACTTGTCCTAGCATACGTAGATAATGATCTTAAATTTGATTAAAGAAAACTAGAAAAATATAATGGTGACCCTAAGGGGAATCGAACCCCTGATTCCGCCGTGAGAGGGCGGCGTCTTGACCGCTTGACCATAGGGCCGTTTTTAGCTATCTGATAATAACAGAATTGAATTTTAGTATCAAGTTTTTCTTCACAAAAGCAAGAAATTATTATTAATTAATAATTAATATTCATATTACAATATTAACTGAAAACAGAAATAATTTGTCCGGACTCTTTATCCAAACGAGCATAAATGTTAAAATCATGTTAAGTCCATGTAAATTCTACAAATATATATTGAGGGGACAACGTTGTATTATTGAGCAAATTGCTTCTGGTTTTATGATTTAGTTTCTTAGAATAGATAGCTGTTTTAATTCTACAGCGTTTTAGTTTAATATGACAATTTTTAATGTTTTGGAGTTGATAGGCGGTCTTTGTCTATTTCTATTCGGTATGTCTATCCTGGGTGATAGTTTAACTACGATTTCCGGCGGAAAACTGGAATATATTCTTGGTAAATTATGTTCTACCAAGCTGCGTGGTATGCTTTTAGGTACTTTAGTGACGGCCGTGATTCAATCATCATCGGCCACAACTGTTATGGTAGTTGCGCTGGTTAACTCAGGAGTGATGAAACTAGTTCAGGCGGTTCCGGTAATTATGGGAGCAAATATCGGTACAACTATTACCGGCTGGATTTTAAGCTTAAGCGGAATTTCCGGAGATACCTTCTTTATTCAAATGTTAAAACCAAGTTCTTTTACACCGATACTGGCGGCGATTGGAATTGTTCTGATTTTCATTGCGAAAACTGAAGGCAGGAAGGCTACGGGACATGCTTTATTAGGTTTCGCCGTTTTAATGTTCGGTATGGAAGTGATGTCAAGTTCAGTTGCTCCATTACAGGGTATGCCTGAATTCAGGAACATGTTCCAAATTTTTACGAATCCTTTAGTCGGAGTACTTGTAGGTGCGGTGCTGACAGCTATCATACAATCTTCATCTGCTTTTACCGGAATATTGCAAGCTTTGAGCACAACCGGCGCAATTACTTTCGGGTCTGTTATTCCGCTGATAATGGGTCAAAATATCGGCACATGTATTACGGCAGCATTAGCTTCAATCGGAGCAGGTCGCAATGCGAAACGGGCAGCTTTTATTCACTTAAGTTTTAATGTAATCGGAACAATTTGCTTTATGATTGCATTCTATACGATTAACTTTTTCCGGCCATTTCCGTTCATGGGAGATGTGGTCAATGAAGTTAATATTGCTTTGATTCATACAATCTTCAATGTGTTTACAACGATCCTTTTATTTCCGTTCAGCAATCAATTGGTTAAATTCTCAAAAGTAGTACTGCCGCGTAAAGAACCCAAAATCAAAAAAGACGAAATTACTACCAATTTAAAACTCTTAGATCCGAGATTCCTTGAACGTCCGGGTTTTGCAGTTGAACAAGCTTATACGGTAACTTGTAAAATGATCGAAACTGCAACAGCTTCGTTAAATGAAGCGATTGAATTGATTTATGATTTTGAATATGAAGAATATGCTCATGTAGAAGAATTGGAAAATCAGGTGGACCTGTATGAAGATGCATTAATGGAATATACCATGGGAATTACTGCGAGCAGTCTTAATCAAACCGACAATCGCAAACTGACAATTATCATGCATTCTCTCAATGATATTGAAAGGATCAGTGATCATGCAATAAATATTGCTGATCAGGCGAAAATTAAGCATCAAGCCGAGAATTCTTTCTCTGAACAAGCGATGATTGAATTGGAAATTTATACCAAAGCAATTTTAGATATTATGCAATTGACAAAAGACGCTTTTATAAATTTAGATCTTGATCTGGCAGAAAAAATATCTCCTTTGGAAGATAGAATTGATGAGATTAATAAAGTTCTTTACGATCGACATATTGAACGTTTGAAGAATAACATTTGTCGGATAGAGAATGGAATTACGATTGTCGAAATCTATACTTGTTTTGAGCGAATATCCGATCATTGCAATAATATCAGCATAGTCATGCGCCAATTCAGCGAACAACAATTCCGATCGCATGATTTTGACAAAAATATGAATAGGTTAAGTCCGGAATATAAAGAAATGCTTAAAGTTTATACAAAAGAATATATTATACCCGATATGGAAAAAGTTCTTGAGAATTCCCGGGCTAAATAGTCTTGCGTTGAGATTTAGAATTGAATTATATTATGTTTTATCATGTAACTGAAAAATGTCTTAAATATCGATTGTATAAATCATTAATTTATAACTTGACAATTTGGCATAGCAAAAGGATAATGTAAAACTGTAAAACAAAAGGATAAGTAACTTATCCTTTTTCAACGAGGTGTAGCGCAGTTGGTAGCGTGCTTGCTTCGGGAGCAAGAAGTCGCAGGTTCAAGTCCTGTCACCTCGACCATAACGGTGGTTGTGAAGGAACGGAGTTTCTTTATGATTACCGTTATTTTTTTACCAGTATGTAAGTGTTATAGAGGCCTGGTTAATTACATTTCTAAAGTTCGGTATGAGGTTTTGTTTTTTCAAATTATATTTAATGTTTGATTTCAGATATTGACCAAAATGTGGGCAAAAATTTATAATATTCTCAGAATTTTCAATATTTTCAGACCATGCAGTTTGTTAATGGTATCTTAGTACTGATAGGTAATATTCTTAAATGAACCTGCGTATGACAATACTAAATGAGACAAAGGAAAATAATTATTGCTGTTTAACTAAGATATAGGCTATTTCATGTATCACACCCTATGACAGCTTAGAAGGTTGGCAGATTACAACCGACAAAATTGATAAAATTGCGGCAATAGACCGCGGATAGTAGGAGGCATATTTATGAAACGAATTACGATTGTTTTACTGATTTTTGCTCTGTTAGCAATGACTGCTTGTGGTGGGAAAGGTACACTGGAAATATCATTCACAAATGATACAGATAAGGACCTTAAAACTATTCATATTTGTGAATATGGCTCAGACTCTATCGGTTCCGATTTGCTTGGAGCTACAACCATTCTAAAAGCGGGCGGTACATTGAAATTAAAACTGGAATCTGTAGCAGAAAGTGGTATTTATGACATTCACTGTGAAGATGATGATGACACATGGCTGACCCAGCGTGTTCCAATTTCAAAAGGTACTTCTTTATCAGTGTATTTAAACGATGACGGAATACCTGTTGTTGTGGTGACTGACAGTAAGGGAAATACATCTGAGATTTTGGGAGAATTCGAAGGACTAGAACCTGTGCCGTCAACGCGAGAGACTACGACTGCAACTACAACAAAAGAGACAACTGCTGCAACTACAACAAAAGAGACAACTGCAGCAACTACAACAGAAGAGACTACGACTGCAACTACAACAAAAGAGACAACTGCAGCAACTACAACAAAAAAAGTCATTCAGGCACCGTCGGCAGATGACCCGCTTGATATGACTTATAACTTGAAATCATTCCCCGGTGAAATTCTCATACCTTATCCGTCTACAATGAGGGTAATTCGTGAGTCAGAAACAACACCTACAATATGGCTAGATGCTCTAAACGATCCGGACTATGATAATAATATCTGTGTAGATTTCATTCAAATCAACAACTTTGATAAATATTTTACTTCCGGTGAATCACAAGCACGGGTTGGGTTGGATAAACTTTTTGCTGCCGTTATTGATGTCAGCTATAGTGATTATTATATTCAATCTACCGCAAGTGAATTCGTGAACGGCGGAACTTATTATGGACTCAGACATTATATGTGGTTCAGTGGTAACTATTGGGGGGATGAGATACCTATACGCGCCGTGTTGGAGTTACGCTATTATGGTCCGACAGGTTATTTGTTGGCCGTTTTAACAACAACAGCGGATGGTGCCATTGAAAGATATTTTTCAGTAGCATCGAAGATAGCTGATGCTATTCCGCTTGGTGGTGATTGGAGTACAGGAGTATCAAATTCCGACAGCTGGTCTGATCCAGGTGATTGGGACTATGATCCGTGGTCTGATGCGGGTGATGGTGATGGTTTTGATTATAGTCCGTATGAGATTGATCCTTGGAGCGATCCCGGTGATGGTGAAGACTTTGATTATGATCCGTACGAGATTGATCCTTGGAGTGACCCCGGCGACACGGGTGACTGAAGTGATTTAGGCGATGGCGAGGATTATGTTTCCGATGACTGCTAGTTTGATCTTAAAGTGACAACAAATTCAGCTCGGACGATGAAATTTCGATCAGCTTGACATAAAAGAATTTTGTAATTATGATTGTTAATGCTGATTGAACCGAGGTGTAGCGCAGTTGGTAGCGCACCTGTTTTGGGAACAGGGGGTCGCAGGTTCAAGTCCTGTCACCTCGACCATAAGCAAAATAGTCCGAAGCTTTCAAGCCAGGACTATTTTTATTTTAAAATCAGAATAATTATTTAGGAATTTATTTCTAAATAACTGTTTTTAAAAAAGAATTTATTAAGTGTAATTGTTACTTGGATTTTTTTGCTTAGCAAAACTATACATAAAATAGTTGCTAAGTTTGGATAAATTTAGAAAAACGCTAATAATCTATATGTGGGATTGCTTAAGGAAAATATAATTGTTAATGTTAGTTTTGAGTGAATATTAATTCATTTAAATGATTATTCTTAAACAATAATTTTAAAAGAAAAGATTGATAGCTTAAATTAATAATTTTAGTTTATTCAAGAATGCTTTTTATAAAGAGGTGCAGGATTAATCAAGCAAAAATTAAATTCATGTTAATAGTGGTTGCTGCTATGTCGACCCGAAATTATTAGGAGACAATAGAGAACAATATGAGTAAAGTATTTAATTTTTCAGCAGGACCATCCGTATTACCGGTTGAAGTACTTCGTAAAGCCGGTGAAGAAATGGTGGATTATCGTGGTTATGGCTTATCTGTAATGGAAATGAGTCATCGTTCTAAAGTATACAGTGACATCCAAGATGAAGCTGAACAGCTTTTGAGAAAGTTGATGAATATTCCGGACAATTATCAGGTATTATTTTTACAAGGTGGTGCTTCAACTCAATTTGCCATGATACCGCTCAATTTGATGAATAAGAATAATACCGCTGATTATTTGATTACAGGTAATTGGGCAAGTAAAGCTCAAGAAGAGGCTTCACGTTATGGTGAAGCGAGAATTGTTGCATCTTCAAAAGATAAAATATATTCCTACATTCCGCAAACTACCAAAGATGATTATAATCCGGATGCTGATTACGTGCATATTTGTACGAATAATACAATTTACGGAACCAGGATTGCTCCGGATAACATTCCGGATGTCGGCTCACTGGACTTGGTTGCTGACATGTCTTCCAATATTCTTTCGGAAGTATATAATGTGGAAAAATTTGCGATGATTTATGCCGGCGCACAGAAGAATATGGGACCTGCCGGTGTTACGGTTGTAATTATACGAGATGATTTGCTTGGTAATGCGATGGAATTTACTCCGACAATGCTGAATTACAAAACTCATGCAGATAACGGTTCGATGTATAATACACCGCCTTGCTACAATATATATATATGTAAATTGGTTTATGAATGGTTGGATAAATTAGGCGGAGTTTCTGCGATCGAAGAAATTAACAAAACGAAAGCTCGAAAATTATATGACTACATAGATAACAGTAATTTTTATCAAGGTACGGCAAAAAAGGAATATCGCTCCTTAATGAATATACCTTTCATTTGCAGTAATGATGAGTTAAATGCGGAGTTTGTGCAACAGGCAACAGCCAGAGGTTTGCAAAACTTAAAAGGGCATAGATCCGTTGGCGGTATGAGAGCAAGTGTTTACAATGCAATGACGCTTGAAGGCATTGATACTCTGATTTCGTTCATGCAAGAATTTGCTGAACAAAACAGCTAAAATACTTAAAGATATTTATTAAACAATTTCAGATTAGGTTATGATTTTGGAAGGAAAAAATGAAGAATTATAAAATTTTAACTTTGAATAATATTGATGAAACAGCTTTAAGCCAAATTCCTGAACATTATGTAGTGGATAGTGAAATCGAAAGTCCTGACGCGATTATTGTCCGAAGCAAAGATATGCACGGTATGGAATTCGGACCGGAATTGAAATTTATCGGACGTGCAGGTTCGGGTGTTAATAATATCCCTCTCGAAAAATGTTCAGAACAGGGTATTGTTGTCTGTAATTCTCCCGGTGCGAATGCTAACGGAGTTAAAGAATTAGTTGCCTTGGCGATGATCATGGCATCAAGAAATGTTGTTGAAGCGCTGAAATGGACTGCAGAACTGGATCCCGACGGTGAAGTAATTACTAAAGTTGAATCAGGTAAAAAAGAATTTGTCGGTCCTGAACTTTACGGCAAAACAGTCGGGGTGATCGGGCTGGGCGAAATCGGAGCGCTGGTTGCCAACATGTGTGTTGATTTTGGTATGCATGTTTATGGTTACGATCCTTTCCTGACAGTTAAACACGCCTGGGCATTGAACAGCAGTATTCAAAGATCAAATGATCTTGATGTTCTGTTCAAGAGTTGTGATATTATTACAATTCATATTCCGTATAATAGCGATACGGACAATTTTGTGAATGAAGAATTATTGATGAATGCAAAACCGGGACTGATTGTGGTTAATTTAGCTCGTGGTGAATTAGTTGATGTTAAAGCTATAAAAAAAGCAATTGACAATAATATTGTTTCACATTATGTTGTGGATTTTCCTGATGAAGACACTTTGAAATTAGATCGTACGATCAACATTCCTCATTTAGGAGCCTCGACTCCGGAAAGTGAATATAATGCTGCCAGAATGGCTGTAGAGCAAATGATTGACTACATTAAAAACGGTAATATTCATAATTCCGTGAACTTCCCGAATTTCGATTTTGGAGTATGTAACGGTCATAACAGAATTACAGTATTACACAAAAACATTCCTAATATGATTAACCAGATTACGAAGATCTTGGCAGATAAAAATATTGCGCGCTTAAGTAATCGTCATAAAGAAAAATGGGCCTATACAATGCTGGATGTAGATGATGAAGTTGATCGTGAAACTATTAATAAAATTAAAGCCATTGACGGTGTGGTTCGTGTGCGAAAACTTCTCGGAGAAGTCAGAATAGATTAGTAAATAGTGATTCAGATTTACAAACATTTTCATGTAGCTGAAACAGAATTAATATAACTTAGTAAAGGAATACTATGGCAAAAATTAAAGCTTTTAAGGCAATTCGTCCTGTTGCGGAATATGCTTCTGAAGTAGCAGCACTTCCATATGATGTGATGAGCAGTGAAGAAGCTCGCATTGAAATTCAGGGTAAACCTAACAGCTTTATGCGGGTTGATCGACCGGAAACAACATTAGATAAAAGCATTTATATTTATGATGAGCGTGTTTATCAACAAGCGGTCATCAATATGAATTCTCTGCTTGAGCGTGGAATTATGCAACAAGATCCTACGGCTAATCTATATCTTTATGAATTGACAATGGATGGTCGGAGTCAAACCGGTGTGGTTTGTTGTGCTTCTGTAGATGAATATTTGAATGAGACAATTAAAAAACATGAAAAAACAAGAGCGGATAAGTTAGCAGATCGGATTAAACATGTTGATGTATTAGATGCTAATACCGGACCGATTTTTTTAGCATATAAAAAACAAGAAAATATTCAGGCAATATTAGAGCAATATAAAAATAATAAACCGGAATATGATTTTATTTCTCCTGATAACGTAACCCATCGTATCTGGGTAATTGATGAGCAAAATATCGTTCAACAATTAATAGATGAATTTGAGAGATTAGATGCACTTTACATTGCAGATGGACATCATAGATGTGCTTCCGGTGTAGAAGTTGCCAAGAAACGCAGAGCAGAAAATCCGGACTATTCAGGTGACGAAGAATTTAATTATTTCTTAGCTGTTGTCTTTTCAGATCATGAATTGAAAATTTTAGACTATAACCGCTTGGTCAAGGATTTAAATGGCTTGTCGGAAGATGAGTTTTTCGAAAAAGTAAAAGAAAAATTTAACATTGTCTGTGTTGGAGATCAAACATATCAGCCGCAGGTTAAAAGTGAATTCGGCATGTATTATCAAAACAAATGGTATAAGTTAACAGCTAAAGCCGGTACCTTTGATCCGGAAGATCCGGTTAATTCATTAGATGTTGCGATAATACAAAATAATCTTTTGCAGCCAATTTTGGGTATTGAGGATCCGCGTACAGATCAAAGAATCGATTTTGTCGGTGGGATTAGAGGGTTAACTGAACTCGAAAGCAGAGTGGACAGTGGTGAAATGCAATTAGCATTTTCAATGTATCCGACATCAATTTCTGAATTGTTTGATGTTGCAGATGCAAATAAATTAATGCCGCCCAAATCAACCTGGTTTGAACCGAAATTGCGCAGCGGCCTTTTTATCCATAAATTATCTTAGGATTAATGCACATTAATTTATTTTCGGGTAAAAACTCGATTTCATTATTCAGAATAAATGTTTTTGAATGGTGTGATGTAAATGAGAATTAAGCTTGATTTGCTAAAAGATCATGCATTATTTCATTAACTTCATCTAATTCAAAGCGACTGGAAGAAATTGCCGTAGCTCCGTCAGTCAGAGCTTGCAGAATATCTTTTTTTGTTCGAATTAATCCGCCGGCAATAATCGGAATACTACAATATTCCTTGATCAGAGCAAATGCTTTAGTTGCGATTCCGGGGAGTATTTCGATCATATCCGGATTTGAATAATCTATATTGTGATAACTGTTTTCCAGAGCCATTGAGTCTAACATGAAAATTCTGAGGACCGTAATAAAATTATATTTTTTAGCATATTTGAGCAGGCGCGGTTTGGTTGAAATAACGCCATCTGCTTCAGTATATTGATGAATAAAATCAATAGCTATCTCCCGACTGCTGATTCCGTCAACCAAATCCAAGTGAACAAATACGTATTTGCCATGTTTTTTGGCTAACTTGGTATATTCTTCAATAGTACAGATATTCCCGAATAACAAAAAAATGATTTTACAATCACTGGTTAAAGCCTTTTGTAATGATTCCTCATTTTTAACTGCCAAAATTACCGGAGACTTCAATAGGTGTTTTTGTAAAACTTGAAATTTCATTTAAAATAAAGATACCTTTCAAAATGCAAAATTTTTTCTTGTTTATTATTTCATAGATTTCATTATTTAACCATAACTAAAAGAAAACTTTAAACTGAATGATTCTTGTTTGAATATAAAATAATAAACACATAAAAAGCAAGTTCAAACTAATTTAATTAATTATTTTTAATTTATTTACATTAAACACTGTTTAATTGTAGGAAATGACCAAATTACTGTTTGCTTAAGCATTTTATATGTGATAAGATTATAACAACTCGATAATAAACCGTGAGATTTTTGAGCTGAGGTTCCTATGTTGAGAAGGAGTCGTATGCTTTTTTTTATATCTGTCAGCATCAAGCAAGCGGTCTCCTGAGCATAACATTTTAGTTAAGGAGTTTGATATGTTTGATGTAATTATTATCGGAGCGGGTGTTATAGGTTGTGCGACCGCCTATGAGTTATCGCAATTTGATCTGAATGTTCTGCTGCTCGATAAAGAAAACGATGTTTCTCTCGGTGCATCTCGCGCCAATACTGCTATTGTTCACGGTGGTTATGATCCTGATCCCGCAACCCTGATGGGTAAGTACAATGTAAGAGGAGCTAAGCGCTGTATGGAATTGGTCAATACTTTGGATGTTGAATTCAAAAAGACCGGTTCCTTAATTATTGCACTTGATGAGAATGATCTCAAAACGTTAGATAAGTATTACGAACGTGGTCTGCTCAATGGAGTAGAAGGAATGGAAATGTTGGACAGTGAGGAAACACGTAAGCGTGAACCGAATCTGTCGGAAGAAGTAATCGGAGCATTGTGGATTCCTGAATCAGGTGTAATCAATCCTTGGGAATTTACGATTTCAATGGCTGAAGTTGCAGTTCGCGAAGGTGTCAAACTTGAGTTGAATCAAAAAGTTATAGACATTGATAAAAAATCTGATCATTATCTTGTCAAGACCGAAACAGACCAATTCCAAACAAAATATGTTGTAAATGCAGCAGGTGTCTATAGTGATCAAATCCATAACATGGTTGCTGAACCTGCTTTTAAAATTAACCCGACTCGCGGTCAGTATTATCTTTTAGACAGATCGGCCGGTGAAACGGTTAAAACTGTAATCTTCCCGTGTCCGACCGAATTGACTAAAGGAATTTTGGTTTCGCCTACTATACATGAAAATATTTTAGTCGGTCCTGATGCAGAGACAGTTTCTGATCCGGAAGACACTTCTACAACCAGAGAAGTCTTAGGTCTTGTAGCGCGAGAAGCACAACGATCCGTACCATCTCTTAATTTCAGAAATAATATCAGAAACTATTCCGGAATCAGAGCTAATAGTGATTATAATGATTTCTTTGTTAAAATCAGTGCGCCGAAATTTTTGGATCTGGCAGCAATTAAATCACCGGGTTTGACCTGTGCACCTATCATTGCGGAGGAAGGAATTAAACTACTGGCACAAGAAGGTCTTGAACTGAATAAAAAGGATAAATGGGATGGTACAAGAAAAATTATTCGATTCAAAGAAATTCCGAAAGCTGAAAGAGCGGATTTTATCAAAGAAAATCCTGAATATGGCCGTATAATATGTCGTTGCGAGCATATTACGGAGGGTGAAATTGTTGCGGCAATTCATAGAGGACTACCGATCTTTTCACTTGATGCGATCAAACGTAGAGCAGGTTCCGGTTTAGGACGTTGCCAAGGGGGATTTTGCGGACCTAGAGTCCAAGAAATTATTGCTCGGGAGACCGGAGTTTCACCTTTGGATATTCTACTTAATAAAACAGGCAGTTATATTTTAGTCGGTCAGACGAAAAATGCCGAGTCAGAAGATTAAGGTGAGGTGAGATCAATGCAAAATATTAAAGAATATCAATTGATTATAGTCGGCGGAGGTCCTGCCGGTCTTGCAGCAGCTATCAGTGCCGCCAAGAGTGGTTTAAGCGAGATACTGATTATCGAAAGAGATAAATATCTCGGAGGGATTTTAAATCAATGTATACATAACGGTTTCGGTTTACATTATTTTAAGGAAGAATTGACCGGCCCGGAATATTCAAAACGATTCATCGATTTATTATCCGAAAATAAAATTGAAGTAGCTTTGGATACCATGGCTCTTAATCTGGAAAACACTGAAGATTGGCGATATGTACATGTGATGAGCAGTTCGGACGGCTATCGTGTTTTACGTAGTAAAGCTTTGATTTTGGCTATGGGTTGTCGTGAGCGTACCAGAATGAATATTCAAATTCCGGGGACAAGAGCTGCAGGCATATTCAATGCAGGCCAAGCTCAATTATATGTAAACCTTGAAGGTTATATGGTTGGCAAAAAGGTGATAATTCTGGGTTCAGGCGACGTAGGCTTAATTATGGCACGTCGTATGACCCTGGAAGGTGCTGAAGTTGTTGCATGTGTAGAAGTAATGCCATATCCCGGCGGACTTAATCGAAATATTGTTCAGTGTTTACAGGATTTCAATATTCCATTATATCTTTCCCATACTATTACCGACATTAAAGGGCGTAACAGAGTAGAACAAGTAACGGTACAAGAAGTAGATCAATTCGGTAAACCTGTTGCCGGAACGGAAATATACTATGATGTAGATACAGTTCTTTTATCTGTCGGTTTAATTCCTGAGAATGAATTAAGCAGGGAAGCCGGTGTGGAAATTGATCCGCGTACTTCAGGTCCGATGGTCTATGAAAATAAAGAAACTCGGTCTAAAGGAGTTTTCGCTTGCGGTAATGTTTTACATGTTCATGATTTGGTTGACTTTGTAACGGAAGAAGGCGAAAGTGCAGGTCATGCCGCAGCTTGCTTTGTTCAGGATGGAGGTTGTGTTACGGAAGATGCCAATATTATTTCGATAAAAACAGATTCGAATATCGGTTATACAGTACCGCAACAAATCAGAGTTGATGATGTTGAAAAAGCGGTTCGGGTATTTTTCCGCGTCAGAAAAATATTTAAGGAACCGAGCAGAATTGTATTCCGTGATCAGTCAAATGCTGAAATAGCATCATTTAAGCGTCCGTTTATGTTCCCGGCAGAAATGGAAAATGTCAATTTGCCACGTCAGCTGTTAGATAAAATTTCGGGAACAGAATTAACGGTTTCGGTGGAGGAATAAAAATGGTTCAAGAAATAATTTGTATTGTTTGTCCGCGTGGTTGTCATCTGAAAGTTGATCCGGAAAATGATTATGAAGTAACAGGAAACTCATGCCCCAGAGGTGTTACCTATGGTAAAGCTGAATTGAAAAATCCGACCAGAGTTGTTACTTCAACTGTCAAGATTAAAGGTGCTGATCTTAAAAGATGTCCGGTGAAAACCGATCAGCCGATACCTAAAGCTAAGATGCAGGAAGTAATGCAACTAATTAATGCTGTGGATTTGGAAGCTCCGGTTAGAGTTGGCGATGTAATAATCGAAAACATATTAGACACAGAAGCAAAATTAGTGGTTTGTCGTGATATAGGGTAATTCATAATGTTTTAAATCAGGTGAATAGTTTCTTCTGATTAAAAAGTTGTTAAAAAATAAAAATATTAAATTAATTACAAGGGAGGTGTAGAGATCGTAAGTTGAATCGAAGTTGTTCATAGTTTTAACAAGCCAGAAAGTATAGGAGGATATTATGGCAAAATATGTAATGGCATTAGACTCAGGTACAACCAGCAATCGTTGTATCTTATTCAATGAAAAAGGCGAGACCATGTCGCTGGCCCAAAGTGAATTTACTCAAATTTATCCGAAAGCGGGATGGGTTGAGCATGATGCTAATGAAATTTGGTCAACACAAATCGGTGTAGCAACTGAAGCTGTCAACAGAATTAATGCGAAAGCTGAGGATATTGCTGCCATCGGTATTACCAATCAACGTGAAACAACGATTGTATGGGAGAAAGATACCGGCAGACCAATTTATAATGCTATTGTTTGGCAATGTCGCAGAACGGCCGATATTTGTGACAAACTCAAAGAGCAAGGTTATACTGACAAATTCCGTGAAAAAACAGGATTGGTTATTGATGCTTATTTTAGCGGAACCAAAGTAAGATGGATTTTGGACAATGTTGAAGGGGCTCAGGAACGTGCGGAAAAAGGCGAACTGCTGTTTGGTACGGTTGATACCTGGCTCATTTGGAAATTAACCAACGGCAGAGTTCATGTAACTGACTATTCCAATGCTTCGAGAACAATGCTCTACAATATCATTGATCTGAAATGGGATGACGAAATTTTGGAAATCTTGAATATTCCGAAATGCATGTTACCTGAAGTAAAACCGTCAAGTGCTATCTACGGAGAAACAGATCCGCAATATTTCGGCAAACCGATTCCGATTGCCGGGGCAGCAGGTGACCAACAATCAGCATTATTCGGTCAAGCTTGCTTCTCACCGGGTGAAGCTAAAAACACATATGGAACAGGCTGTTTCCTATTAATGAATACAGGTGAAAAACCGGTATTTAGTAAAAACGGCTTAGTTACAACTATCGCTTGGGGTGTCGGTGATAAAGTTGAATACGCTCTTGAAGGTTCAATCTTTGTAGCCGGCGCTGCAATTCAATGGTTAAGAGATGAATTGAGAATAATCGATTCATCACCTGATTCTGAATATATTGCCAGCCAAGTTGACGATACGAACGGATGTTATGTAGTTCCTGCTTTCGTCGGATTGGGTGCACCGTATTGGGATCAATATGCCAGAGGCACAATTGTAGGCATTACACGCGGTGTTAATAAGAAACATCTTGTAAGAGCAACTTTAGAATCCTTAGCATATCAGACATTAGATGTTCTGGAAGCAATGCAACAAGATTCCGGCATTGATCTGAAAGCACTTAAAGTTGATGGAGGTGCATCGAATAACAACTTCCTAATGCAATTCCAATCCGATATAAACGGCGGACCTGTTTTACGTCCGAGCAATACGGAAACCACCGCAATGGGTGCAGCATATCTTGCCGGTATTGCAACAGGCTTCTGGAAAGGTCAGGATGATGTGTTGGCTAACTGGGCAATTGATCGTGAATTTGAACCCGGAATGGCGGAAGAAGATCGCCAAGTTCGGATCAAAGGTTGGAAGAAAGCAGTTAAGAGAGCATTTGATTGGGCAAAAGACGAATAATTACTTCATCTTTTAATCAAATATAATATCAGATATAATGATTATATATAATTGTTAAACTTTTATAAAAGAACTGAAAAAATGATCTGTTAAATCAATAGTTAAAGTATTAATTTAATAGATCACTAAAATGAAAAGGAGATTATTATGACGATTTTCATCGCGGAACTTCTTGGAACAATGATGTTAGTCCTTTTGGGTGACGCTGTTGTAGCCAATGTCAGTTTAAACAAGTCAGGAATGAAAGGCGCCGGTTCTATCCAAATTACGTTCGCATGGGGGCTTGCTGTTCTTTTACCGGCATTTATATTCGGCAATGCTTCAGGAGCACATTTTAATCCTGCTCTCACATTAGGTTTAGCAGTAGACGGCACAATTGGTTGGGACACTGTTCCGACCTACATTGGAGGACAATTTGCAGGAGCCTTCATCGGTGCAATTTTAGTCTACATTCTGTTTAAGAAACATTTTGATGAAACTCCGGATGTTGGAACTCAAAGAGGTGTATTCTGCACGGGACCGACAATCAGGAATCCTGCATTTAACTTGATCAGTGAAATTGTCGGTACATTTGTTTTAGTATTTGCAATCAAAGGTGTTCCGGCTAATATTGTTCCGGGAGTTGGTAACTTGTTTGTATTTGGAGTTATCGTATCAATCGGTATGTCTTTAGGCGGATTAACCGGTTATGCAATCAATCCTGCACGTGACCTCGGTCCGAGAATTGCTTACGCAGTTCTGCCTTTCAAAGAAAAAGATCCTGACTGGGGATATGCCTGGATCCCGGTAATAGGTCCGATTATCGGTTCTCTCATTGCAGTATTACTGTATCAAGCATTGGGCGGCATTGAGGGGTTCTTTGCTTCACCATTAGATTTATTCGCATAAAATTAAAGCAGAATAATATTAACTATATAAAAATGCTCTCTTGCGAGAGCATTTTTATATTTAAGCTTGACATCTCTTTTTTGGATTAGTATAATCACTTACGTTGCATAAATTGTATGGGCCATTAGCTCAGTTGGTTAGAGCCACCGGCTCATAACCGGTTTGTCCGGGGTTCAAGTCCCTGATGGCCCACCAAATTATGCAAATTTGAAATAACATATTATGTTTTCGGGAGAATACCCAAGTGGCCAAAGGGGGCAGACTGTAAATCTGTTGTCGTTCGACTTCGTTGGTTCAAATCCAGCTTCTCCCACCAAAAAAGAGGTAAACAAGCTTTTCATTGTTTCCCTCTTTTTTTTGATATTTTAATGATTAACGGTTTTCAAGAAACGAACTTCAGTAAATTAGATTTTTCAAAGTTCAAAATATAAGCTAGTCTGCGTAACTGTCAAAGTAACCTTGAATATATACAATTGGTGTTCCTTTATCACCACTGCCGGAGATTAAATCGGATAACGAACCTAATAAATCTGTTATTTGCCGTGGTGTAGTTCCTTCCGAACCCTTGGAATCGATTGCTTTGTCAGTAGAATCCTTTTGTTTAATTCGTTCAGTAATCAATTTTTTTTGTTCTTCGCCGGATAGATCTTTGTATTCATTATCCGCAATATATTTAAGCTTCAGTTCATTTGGCGTACCTTCCAAACCGGGTGTATAAGCCGGTGAAACCACCGGATCGGCCAATTCCCAAATTTTTCCGACCGGATCTTTGAATGCACCGTCACCATATATCATGACCTCGACTGTTTTCCCGGTTAAGGCATGCATTTTTTTGGCAATTTTATCTGTAATGCTCTGACAATTTCTTGGGAATAATTTAATATCTGTTTCAGTTGCTTTATTTGATCCTAAAAGACCATATTGCTCATTGTAGCCATGTTCAGTTGTAGGGGTATTCAAAATATCGACTAAACCAATCACAAATTCTGCCCCGGAAGCTTTTAATTGAGCAATACTTTGTTCTCTGGTGTGAATATCACATGCGATTACATTTTTAGTATAATTAAGAATTTTTCGGCAATCATTGGCAAAAATAATTTGACATTCAGCTCCCGCATCTTCAACAATTTCACGATAGAATTTAACATAATCAATACCTGTAAATTGATGAACCGATTTACCGAATTCTTTTAAAAACAATGATTCGTCCAAAACATCATTCCATGGATTGATAGTGGTACCGCTTAAGAGATTATCGTCAAACAATCTGTTGCCGACTTCGTCTGCAGGAAAACTTAATTGAATAATTACTTTTTTTACGGCGGCAGCTATTCCTTTTAATAAAAGTGAAAATCTGTTACGTGAAAGAATGGGCAGGGTTAGACCGATTTCTTCACGTCCTTCAAGTTTTATGAGCAGATCATTCTTAATATCTTCACATGATGCATAATTACCTTGAGTTCGTGCAACGATTGACTCGGTCATGGCAATAACGTCACGATCACGAATAGTAAATCCTTCGCCGTTTGCTGCATCAATAATTAATTGGGGTACAATTTCAGTTAGATTATCACCATTTTTGAAGATCGGTGCTCTGATTCCTCGTGCAATAGTTCCGATAAAGCGTGTCATGTTTTGCTCCTTAAAAATTCAGTTTGAAACATAAATATTATAACCTTATATAATGTTAACAAACAAGTTATAAATTTCAATGCACTAACTTTAATAATTCTTATAGAGCTTTTATCAAAATGAATAATGATTGTTTTTTTATGTGTTCTGCAATTAACCATGATTTATACTGAATTATGTTAAACAACAGCTGAAGATACTTGCAGGAAGAAAGTACAAGTTGTAGAGTAAAGATAATAAATTGATTAATTTTCAAAATAAGCTTATATTTATATTTCATAGTTTGAGTAAGTTTTAAGGAGGAATGGCTGATGAGATTTAATAAACAATTAGCTGAGTCACTAAAAGGTGGCGTGATCATGGATGTTATAAATGCGGAGCAAGCTCTGATTGCGGAGGATGCAGGAGCGGTGGCAGTTATGGCTTTAGAGAAAGTTCCTGCTGATATCAGAGCTGCAGGAGGAGTCTCACGTATGAGTGATCCGGCTATGATTAAAGATATTATGGCAACTGTAAATATTCCGGTAATGGCGAAAGTAAGAATCGGCCATTTAGTTGAAGCTCAGATTTTACAAGCAATTGGTGTTGACATGGTTGATGAATCTGAAGTTTTATCACCTGCAGACAATGTATATCATATTGATAAAAATAAATTCGATGTACCTTTCGTTTGTGGTGCGAGAGATCTTGGAGAAGCTCTGCGCCGTATACAAGAAGGAGCAGTTTTAATCAGGACAAAAGGCGAACCCGGTACAGGTGATGTAGTTCAAGCAGTTACTCATATGAGACAAATTACGGGTGAAATCAGAGCTGTCCAAGCTTTGCATCCTGATGAATTATCCGTTGCGGCAAGAGATTTGCAAGTCTCTTATGAATTGCTGAAATATGTACATGAAAACGGCAAACTTCCGGTGTTAAACTTCTCGGCAGGTGGTGTCGCAACGCCGGCTGATGCTGCATTGATGGTTCAGTTAGGTGCTGATGGCGTATTTGTCGGTTCAGGCATTTTTAAATCAGGTGATCCGGTCAAGCGTGCTAAAGCAATTGTTGAAGCTGTGAAGTATTATGATGATGCGGAGCGTCTGGCAGCAATCAGTGAAAATTTGGGTGAGGCCATGGTCGGTATTAATGAAGATGAGATTGAAATAATGTTAAGTGAGCGTGGCAGATAATTTACTGATTTTGCCGGTTTTAACAGATAATTATTTTTAAGTGATGTTTTAAGATCATAGTGAAAGATTCATGTGAATCTTTCCGGATGAATGTTAATTAATACATCACTTTTTATTTTTGTAATATATTACTAACTTACTCATGATTACAAATATGTTATTATTATATTGTTGATTTAAACAGGAGAAAATTCTATGACTGAACAATCACAAGTTGATATTTATACAGACGGTGCCTGTTCAGGCAATCCGGGTCCAGGCGGTTGGGCAGCAATTTTAAAGGTCGGACCTTTTGAAAAAGAAATTTCGGGTTTTGCACCGAATACTACCAACAATCGCATGGAATTGACTGCTGCAATTAAAGGTTTATCAGAATTAAACAGACCGTGCAAAGTCAATTTATATAGCGATTCGGCATATTTAGTCAAAGCTTTTAATGAGAATTGGCTTGAAAATTGGCAGAGAAACGGTTGGCGTAATGCCGCGAAACAACCGGTGAGCAACAGTGATTTGTGGCAACAACTTCTGAACATTGCGGCTCAACATGAAATTAATTGGGTTTGGGTCAAAGGACATAGTGATAATCCTTATAACAATCGTTGTGATGAATTGGCGGTACAAGAAATTAAACAGAACAGCTGAATGATTTCAGATAATTGCGAACTTAAACAAGCATATTAATAGTAATTCGAAAAACAGATAGTTGACAACAAAATTAAGAGGAAAGGCAATGTCAGAGAAATTACATTCGGATTTTATAGAAACTATTACAGCTACCAAGCAAATGTTTCAAGGCAAGGTTTTTGATGTGCGAGTTGTTGATGTGGAATTAATTGACGGCAGTACATCTTTCAGGGAAATAGTTGATCATCATGGTGTTGCTTGTATAGTTGCTTTAGATTCCGATCAGACAATTTATTTTGTCGAGCAATATAGAATTTCCGTTGCAGAAACTATATTAGAGATACCTGCCGGGAAAATTGAATCAGGCGAAGAGTATTTGATTTGTGCGAAAAGGGAATTACAGGAAGAAATCGGTATTACTGCTGAAAAGTGGGAACTCTTGACAAAGTTTTATCCTACGCCCGGTTATTGCAGTGAAGAAATTCATATTTTTTTAGCCAGAGATTTAATTCATGGTAAACCTAACTTGGATCCCGGTGAATTTTTGCGGGTAAAAAGATATAAATTAGATCAAGCATTGAAAATGGTAACCTCCAATCAAATTAAAGACAGCAAAACAATGTTGGGAATATTGTTGACGGCACAAAAAATACGTGAGGAAGCTCGAACTGAATCAGCAGAATAGGAGACAAAACTCATGTCAAATGATAATGTGAAAAAAGTTAATAAAAGTTATGAGATAATCTCGGTTTTTATTATTGCTTCAGCAATCCTTTTAGGATTCATGTTTTGGGCGCCGGAGAGCATGACCGGAATTCTCGGGAAAATATTCAAACAAATCGGATATGGAATTTTTGGTACATTTGCTGTAATTTTTCCGGTTATTTTATTATTAATCGGGTTAGACCGAATTCTTTCTAAAACCAAACAAGTATCACAAGTGCGAAAAAACTGTACTGTGTTACTTTTTCTTTGTACAGTAATCTTAATTTCAGCAATAACTTTGGACCTGCCAAAAGTATTGCATGCAACTGCTGTTGGAAATAAATCTTCGGTCACGAAATCGATACCTTTATTTTGGAAATCCGGTTTGAAACCGTCTTTAGTTTCTCAATCCATGACATGGAGCGGTGGATTAATCGGGGGAATTTGCGGTATCTCACTATCGATTGTTGCCGGAAAAACCGGATCGATTATCATATTAATTGCAATTATTTTAGCATTGATTGTAGTGGTGTTTAATGTTTCATATACACATTATGTTCAAAAATCGGCAAGAGCGTTTCAGGCGACAAGACAAAAATTAGAGGAAAAAAGAAGATTACGTGCGGAAAGTATGGCTTTAGAAAACGAACAAGCAGATTTATACGATTATGAAACAGATGAAACGGATTATTATCAAGCAAAATCAGATTTTTCTGCAAAAGATAGATACGACTTTAATCCGGATTCGGAAGATGAACCGGAATTCGGTTTTGATTTGGCAAAAGCTACTGCAGGACAAGACAAACGGGAAGTTTCCGCCGAATGGATCAAAAGGGAATTGGCTGAGGGACGTGGCGAGATCTATGAAGAACCTCCTCAGATCAGCTTTGATTTACCCGGTGGTTCTTGGTCAATTGATACACCTGATACAAATCATAATCATGAAAAATATAATCTTGATTATACGGTAACTTCTTATAATGAATTTGGTAACAAGCCGGTTAAACCGGAAAAATTTGATTATATTTCTCCGAACGATCGTCAATTTACCGGTAGTCCGAATTATGTTTCAGATCAATCCGAGTCGCCACAGATTGAAGAGTTTGTATCGAAAGCCGGAAAAGAACGCAGGTCAATTAAATCTGCTCAACCGGCAATTGACATAACTGAAGCTGAATTGGGTCATATTGAAGAACAGGGCAGAGCTCATTGGGAAGATCGCAGTGAAGATTCGACTGATGTGAAAATTCCGAAAACAATTACGAAAAGACATAAACAAATTGCTTTGACCGATAAATATATTGCTCCGCCTATAAATTTGTTAAATCCGGATCCGAAAAACGGACAAGATTCGACAAATGTAAGCGAAATCAGAAGACTGGGAGCCAGATTGGAGCAAACTTTAACCGATTTCGGCGTAGATGCCAAGGTGGTAAATTATACTACAGGACCCACAATAACACGTTTTGAATTGTCTCCCGGTCCGGGTGTCAAAGTTTCCCGAATTACTAATTTAGCTGATGATATAGCTTTAGCATTGGCTGCGATCGGTGTTAGAATTGAAGCGCCGATACCGGGTAAATCGGCTATAGGTATAGAGATTCCGAACAAAGAAACTCAACCGGTTCTTCTCCGAGGAATTATTGAATCAACCGCTTTTAAAAACGCCGATTCTAAATTAACTGCAGGTATCGGAAGAGATATTCAAGGCAATGAAATATTGTGTGATTTACAAAAAATGCCGCATCTTTTAATTGCCGGGGCAACCGGATCGGGGAAATCAGTTTGTCTTAATGCGATTATTATTTCATTACTCTACCGTTCAGGTCCTGCTGATCTCAGAATGATTATGATTGATCCGAAAGTTGTTGAACTGAATATTTATAATGGAATTCCACACCTTCTGCAACCGGTTGTAACTGATCCGAAAAAAGCCTATGGCGCATTGAATTGGGCAGTTACGGAAATGGAAGAGCGTTATGAGAAATTTGCTGAAAATTCTGTTCGTGATTTTACTGCTTATAATACCTTAATCGAATCAGGTCAAATCGAAGGAGAAAAACTTGCATATATCTTAATTGTAATTGATGAATTAAGCGATTTGATGGCAACGACTCCGACAGAAGTTGAAGAAGCTATTGCCAGACTTACTGCAATGGCTAGAGCTGCCGGCATCCATCTGATAATTGCAACTCAAAGACCATCGGTTGATGTTATTACGGGGGTAATTAAAGCGAACATCCCTTCCAGAATAGCATTTACAGTTGCCTCTCAAGTGGATTCCCGTACAATTTTAGATATGGGCGGTGCAGAAAAACTCTTAGGTAAAGGTGATATGCTTTACTATCCGCAAAGTGCTTCTAAACCGCAACGCGGACAGGGCGGATTTGTAACTGATGCGGAAGTTGAACGGGTAACCAGGTATTTGAAAGGAATTTATGAAACTGCTTACGATGAATCTGTGGCAGAAGCTATTGAACGGGTTGGCTCAAGCAGTTCAGGGCCAACAGCAGCCTTGAATCAAGATTCGGAGGAGGATGAATTACTTGAAGATGCAATTAAGCTGGTGATTGAAGCGGAATATGCTTCAATCTCCTTGTTGCAGAGAAGATTAAGTATTGGCTATCCCAGGGCTGCCCGGATTATTGATCGTCTATATGAATTAAATGTCATCGGACCTTTTGAAGGCAGTAAACCACGGAAGGTTTTGATAACTCCTCAAGAGTATTTTGCTGCAAAAGCAGAAGATGATTTAAATTAAAGAATATCTATAAAATCTAAGTAAGGAAATAATGATGGCACAAATAATTGACGGCAAATTAATTGCGAGGAATCTGCGGCAAAATATTCGTAAAGAAGTAGAACAATATATAGGGCAAGGTTTTCGTAAACCGGGACTATCTGTGATATTAGTCGGAGATGACCCTGCTTCGCAAATTTATGTCCGTAATAAAGAAAAAGCTTGTGAAAAAACAGGTTTTGAATCAACAATCTATAAACTTCCTGCAGATATTGCCAAAGACGATTTATTTGATTTAATTTACAAATTAAATCAAGATCCGACAGTTGACGGAATTCTCTGTCAATTACCGTTACCGCAACATTTACCGAAACAAGAAGTGATTGAAGCTATCGATCCGGGCAAAGATGTTGACGGCTTTCATCCGATTAATTCAGGACGTTTATTTTCAGGCATAGATTCTTTGTTGCCTTGCACGGCAGCAGGTATCATAAAAATGCTGAAAAGCATTGACTTTCAGTTCAGCGGTAAAAAGGCTTTGGTGATCGGCAGAAGTAACATTGTGGGAAAACCGACCGCTATTTTACTATTGAATGAAAATTGTACGGTTACCATTGCGCATTCAAAAACGAGAAATTTGGCTGTTTTGTGTCGGCAAGCTGATCTCTTGGTTTCTTCAGCCGGAAAAGAAAATTTTATCACTCCGGAATTTACCAACCCGGAGCAAGTGATTATCGATGTTTCAATTAATCGAAATGCCACGGGTAAAGTCGTGGGCGATGTGGATTTTGCCAAAGTTGAACCTGTTGTCAAAGCGATTACTCCGGTTCCCGGCGGCGTTGGCCCGATGACAATAGCTGTATTACTGGAAAATACATTAATTGCTTATCGTAATCATTTAAAGTTATATGAATTGTAAAACGTAAAAAGTTATCGACCAATCTCAAAATAAGTTTTAATAATTCGGGAAGTGAGTAATTATGGAAAAAACTAATAATGTAATAATTGAATCCAATGTTAATCATAACAAATCAGGAGATATTCTAATCGAGTCAGCAGAAATTGTTGCTGTAGGAACCGAATTGTTAATAGGTCAAACCTTAAATACCAATACATATTATTTAGCCAATCAACTGACTTTGCTTGGCATTAATTCATACTATCAATCCGTTGTCGGTGATAATCCTGAACGTTTATTAGGAATGCTGCAAACTGCATTAACACGAGCCGATTTAGTGATTACCAGTGGCGGATTAGGTCCTACCGCTGATGATGTCACAATGGAGTTAATTGCCAAAGCAGCCGGTAAAGAATTAGTCTTGGATCCGGTCAGTAAGCAGAGCATTATAGATTATTTCACCGGTATCGGCAGAACGGTCTCAGATAATAATTGGAAACAAGCCATGATGCCGCAGGGTGCAATAACCATGCCCAATAACAACGGTACTGCACCCGGGGCGATTTTGGTTTTTGATTATGACGGGAAAAAGAAAGCAATTGCTTGTTTGCCGGGACCGCCCGGTGAATTGAAATTGATGTTTGAACAGTCATTGAAACCTTGGCTTGAGCAAAGAGTTAATTATGAATTTGAACATCGGTTTTTACATATGATAGGTATCGGAGAATCTAATGCTGAACTGGAGATCAGAGATTTAATTGAACGCCAAACAAATCCGACCATTGCCCCATATGCTTCACCGGGAGAAGTATGTTTTCGAATAACTCAAAGGAAATTGCGTGGTCGTGCTGAAGCAGATTTAATTTCTCCGGTTGTTGCAGAAATTAAAAATCGTCTTGGTCAATATATTTATGAAGACGGGACAAGAACTTTACCCGAGATCGTTTTCGCATTATTAAAAGAAAAGAATCAAACAATCAGTTTTGCCGAATCTTGTACTGCCGGAATGGTTTCGGCTGAATTCGGTTCAATAGCCGGTATATCTGAAGTTTTTGCCGGGAGTGTAATTTCGTATAGCAACAATGTAAAAGAACAAATATTAGGAGTGCCTTCCGCAATTTTGCAACAATACGGTGCCGTGAGCAAAGAATGTGCAAAATCTATGGCAAGTGGTGTCAGAAAGTCATTAAATACTGATTTGGCCATATCGGTTACAGGAATTGCCGGACCGGATGGCGGTACTCAGGAAAAACCGGTCGGAACAGTATATATAGGAGCAGATTATAAGGGACAACTTACTTTTGAAAAACACATGATCAGAGGCAACCGAGAAAAAATTCGCGCTGTTGCTTCTTTACGTGCATTTCATTTAGCTTGGCGTTGTTTGAAAGAAAAATCGGATAACTGATTTCTGTTTATTTCTGAGCTTAATTTGTTTTATTCGATGTGTGATTTTGATCTGAGTAAACAAAGTTAAATTTTACAAATTCTATCACTATTTACCAAAAATAAATTGCGTATTTGAGTGAATATGCTTGACCCGCAAAAAAGTTTTGATATAATGGAAAACAAACAATTGTTCTATTAGGAGGACTATATGGCAAAACGTCGTAAACAAGCAAAAGGTAAACAGATTTCCAAACCTCAATCCGAAACGGAACGCCAAGAAGCATTGAGGATTGCTTTAGCAAAAATTGAGAAAGAAATGGGCAAGGGTGCAGTCATGCTCTTGGGTGATGACGATTATGATTTAGAGATTGAAACTGTGCCGACAGGTGCTTTGTCTTTAGATCTTGCCTTAGGTATCGGCGGCCTGCCGAAAGGAAGAGTTATCGAAATTTTCGGACCTGAATCATCAGGTAAAACAACCGTCGCTCTTCATGTAATTGCAGAAGCTCAAAAAGCCGGAGGAATTGCTGCCTTTGTAGATGCTGAACATGCTCTTGATCCGACTTATGCAGAAAGAATCGGTGTAGATATTGATAATTTAATCATTTCTCAACCGGATAACGGTGAAGAAGCTTTAGAAGTAGCGGAAGCTTTAGCCAGAAGCGGAGCGATTGATGTCATAGTTGTTGATTCGGTTGCCGCTTTAGTTCCACGTTCTGAAATTGAAGGTGAAATGGGTGATGCAACAATGGGCGTACAAGCCAGATTGATGTCTCAAGCCTTACGCAAATTATCCGGTGTGCTGCATAAATCAAATACAATGATAATATTTATTAATCAATTACGAGAAAAAATCGGAATTATGTTCGGTAATCCGGAAACTACAACCGGTGGTCGAGCTCTTAAGTTTTATGCATCGGTCAGACTTGATATCAGAAAGATTGAAACACTGCGTGACGGACAGGATATAATCGGTTCGCGGACAAGAGCTAAAGTAGTTAAAAATAAAGTTGCCCCGCCGTTCAAGGAAGCTGAATTTGACATTATTTACGGAGAAGGTATTTCTCAAGAAGGATGTATTTTAGATTTAGCTACAGATATTGATATTATAAATAAAAGCGGGTCATGGTATTCCTACGGTGATACAAGAATAGGTCAAGGCAGAGATAATGCCCGTCAATGGTTGGTTGATAATCCGGAAATTATGGCTGAAATTGATGCCAAAGTTCGAGAATATTACGAACCGGAAGAAGATGATGATTCGGAAGTTATAGAACAAGATCAAATCAAAGATGTAAAGGATATGAAAGATTTTGATAACCTGGACGAGTTGCTGAATTTGGACTTGGAATAATTAATTGATGAAATTTTCACATAGAATCTAATCTGTTGATAATCTATGAGAATAATTGAAACTGTATAAAAAACTGAACATATCAGTGAACGAGTTGAATTATTTTACACATAATATCAACAAAAGAAAACTGGAAACAACAAAATAATGAACCAAGAAGAATCTTATCAAAAGCGTTTAGCCAAAGCACAGGAAATAGTTTCACAACTCCATAAGAATTTTCCGAAAAAAGGAAAGAATCAAGCCTCTGATGTTTCCACCAAGCATCAAGAGGCTTATTTTACTCTGCGGCAGCGAGCAATAAAATATATAGGTATCGATCGGGGCAGGTCTTATGGTCAAGTCAAAAAGATTTTAGAAAATTCTTTTCCGGAAGAAGCCACAGAAAATCCTCAGCTGATCGATCTGGTTATTCAAGATTTAATAGATGAGCAATATTTAGACGAATATTTATGCGGCAGAAGAATAATCAAGAGACATTCCGGACGTGCTCAAAAATCAAAAGAATATATCAGACAATTGATGTTGCGCCAAGGCATCGGTGAACGGACGATAACGGACTTGCTTTTAGAAATTGAAGATGATCGAATAACTGCTGAAGCATATAGAATAATCAAGCAAGCAGAATGGGAAATATCCAATCCGGAGAAGGTAATGCGTCATCTTTCCTCCAGAGGATATTCTACTGGTATCTGTCGAGAAATTGTGCGAAAATGGTTAAATGAAATCAGAACTGAGAAATAATTTTTACATATTGTCCCTGGGATGTCCGAAGAATGAAGTAGATGCTGAATCAATGAGTTATGCATTACGTAAGGCGTCTTTCATTTTTGTCGATGATCCGAGTATGGCAAATTTTTTAATAGTAAATACTTGCGGTTTCATTGAACCTGCTAAAGAAGAAGCAATTGCAGCAATTTTGGATTTGGCGGAAATTAAAGAATATAATTTAAATAAAAATAAACCTGCTTTCCTGATTGTAACCGGATGTTTGGGACAGAGATATGCGATGGAAATATATCAGGAATTTCCGGAAGTCGATTTAGTATTAGGAACGGCACAATATGATCTTATTGTCAGTTCCGTTCAACGTCTTCACCGAGGTGAAATCTTACGTGATACTTTACCGGGAAAACCGGGCAGTATTAAACATTTATATCAAGGAGAGCAAGCTGCGTCAGATAGATCATATGCCTATTTGAAAATTGCGGAAGGTTGTTCTAACCGTTGTGCTTTTTGTGCAATTCCCGGCATCAGAGGCCCTTTACTTTCAAGACCGCTTGAAGATGTTGTTGCGGAAGCTGCAGTTTTGACTGAACGAGGCTTTAAAGAGATTATTTTGATAGCGCAAGATACTACGCGCTATGGTCAAGATATTTATGGAGAACCTCGTCTAACGGAACTCTTACAAAGGTTGATTAAGATTCCCGGTATCGGATTAATTCGCTTAATGTATGTTTATGGTGATGTCTTTTCGGATCGGCTGATTGACTTTATTGCAGAGCATCCGCAGGTTGCGGCATACATAGATTTGCCGATTCAGCATGCATCAGATAAGATTTTGAAATCTATGGGCAGGAGAGATACCAATAAACATTTAAGAGAATTGATTGCCAAATTGCGCTCAAAGATACATAATTTGATTATCAGAACAACAGTATTGGTCGGTTTCCCGGGTGAAACTGAGGAAGATTTTGCTGAATTGAAGCAATTTATCAAAGAAATCAGATTTGATCGATTAGGTTGTTTTGTTTTTTCGCCGGAAGAAGGTACCAGGGCTTATAAAATGCCTGATTTGCCATCCCGGGAAATTGCTGAGGCACGACATGATCAAATAATGAGTTTACAGAAGACAATTTCTTTGGCCAAAAACCAAGAGCGGATAGGGAAGACCTATGATGTTCTGCTTGAAGATATCAGTTCGGACGGATTATTTTATATAGGACGTAGTTATGGAGAGGCACCGGGAATAGATCCGAGTATATATGTTTTAGCCCAAGCTGCGGACATTAATATCGGGGATGTTATCAAGGTGAAGATTATTGATACAGATGATTATGATTTGACAGGAGTGAGTGTTCATGAATTTACCTAATCGTTTAACAATTTTGAGGATGATTCTCGTACCGTTTATTATTTTATTTATGCTGCCAATTAACGGTTGGACTTTTTGGAATGAATTTATTGCAAGTCAAACGGCACATATTATAGCTTTAGTACTGTTTTGCATCGCTTCATTGACTGATTTTCTTGATGGTCATATTTCGCGAAAATATAATCTAGTTACCAATATGGGAAAATTTTTAGATCCGATCGCTGATAAACTATTGGTTATTTCAACCTTTGTTGCCCTGGTTCAACTCAACAGGATACATTCGTTTGTTGTAGTTATAGTTCTGGTACGCGAATTGGTAGTAACCGGACTTAGACTGTTAGCAGTAGAACAGGGGAAAGTCATTGCTGCAGGTCCGTTGGGGAAAGCCAAAACGACAACCCAAATCATTGCGATAATCTGGTTAATGCTTGAACCTATTTTCTACAAGGTCAGCCCTGCAGCTGCGGCATCCCAAACGTTGAAAATAATCGGTGACATTTTAGTTTTGCTTTCCTTAATATTAACTTTAGTCAGCGGTTTAGATTATTTAGTTAAAAACAAACAGATTTTAAAACAAGCGTAATTTTATGAATATCTCCACGACATTAAAGAAAACACTTAAATTTATTTCATGGATTAATATGTCGTCAATAAGCGAGATTCGAGAATTAACAGATTAAGTTAATTTAATCTATCCTGCCATATTTTGAATATTAAAGGGTTAACAGACAGGTTAAGCTATTTTTAACTAATTCCACAATATTTTGAAGATTTAACAATTAACTTTTAATAAACTTGACACATTCGATTTTTTTGTTTACAAATATATTCGTAATAATAATATAAATATTAAAAATGTGGAGGTTATTATGTCTACTGAAGATATTTTTGAACAGGTAAAGCAATTATTAGTTGATCAATTAGGTGTAGATGAAGATTCTATTTCAATGGATTCGGATTTTATTGATGATTTAAATGCCGATTCATTAGATATTGTTGATTTGATTATTACTTTAGAATCTGAATATGATATTTCTATTCCTGATGAAGATGCACAACGTTTGAAAACCGTTGGCGATGCGGTAGATTTCATCGTTGAAAATGCTGAATAAAGTATAACTATTGTCAATGCAAATGAACATGAATATATGTTTGTCAAATCAGGGATACTTTGGTATCCCTTTTTTCTGTGATTGGTCGGGGGAGCAATATGGAAAAACAAAGAAAGTTTTGTGAAAAAAATAAGATTATCGTTGAAAATGAAAAATTAATAAAATCCGCTTTGACTCATTCAACTTATGCTTATGAAAACAGTGAAGAAGTCAAATATGATAATGAGCGTTTGGAATATTTAGGTGATGCAGTATTACAATTAACAATCAGTGATGCATTGTTCAATTTAAAACCTGCAATGGATGAAGGTTTGATGACTAAGTACAGAGCATTGATTGTTTGTGAAGATACATTGGCTAAAGTTGCAGAAGATATTAATTTAGGCGAATATCTATATTTAGGTAAGGGTGAAGAAATGACCGGCGGTCGTGAGAAAGCTTCGAATCTTTCAAATGCTTTGGAAGCAGTTTTTGGTGCAATATATTTAGACCAAGGATTTACTTATGTTCAAACAAAAATAGTCGAATTGTTACAAAAATATATTAATCTGGCTGTTTCGGGTAGAATAATTTATGACTTCAAAAGCAGATTGTTGGAAATGGTTCAGGCAACTAAAGGTATCAGTACGATGAATTTTGAAATTATTGCTGAAGAAGGCCCGGTTCATGACAGAACATATACTGCTGCAGTTAATGTAGATGAACAACAAGTTGCCACCGGACAAGGTACAAGTAAGAAACTGGCGGAACAAGCTGCAGCAAAACAGGCATTGCAATTATTATCCTGTGATGAAGATGGTTGTCAGATTATTTATGATATATCGGATTCACCGGAGTTTTCAGAAAATAATCAGGGAGATTTTATATCTTCTGATAAAAATAATTAGAAACAGGGTTTGTAACAGGTGTATCTAAAGTCCCTCAGCATGCAAGGATTTAAATCCTTCCCGGACCAAACATTAATTGAATTTCATCCGGGGATAACTGCAATAGTCGGACCGAACGGTTCCGGTAAATCTAATATAACCGATGCCATTCGTTGGGTATTAGGTGAGCAAAGTGTTAAGACTTTGCGTGGTTCACGCATGGAAGATGTAATTTTTAACGGTACTGAAACCAGGCGTCAACTTGGATTTGCTGAAGTTACCATCACCTTTGATAATAAAGATCATCACATTCCTTTAGAGTATGAAACGGTTGAGGTCACCAGACGTTATTATCGTTCGGGTGACAGTGAATATTTAATCAATAAAGTCCAATGCAGATTGAAAGATATTCGAGAATTATTTCTTGATACAGGGATCGGTCGTGACGGATATTCGATCATCGGCCAGGGCAGAATTGATCAAATCTTGAGTGATAATTCGGAAGAAAGACGTAAAGTTTTTGATGAAGCAGCCGGAATAGTAAAATTCAAAATGCGTAAAAGAGACGCTGAGCGAAAACTTGAAAGGACAGAGCAGAATCTGGTTCGCATTGAAGACATTGTTCAAGAAATTGCTCAGCGACTTGATCCTCTGGAAAAACAAGCAGAGAAAACTAAAATTTATCAAAAACTTGCGCTTGAAATGCGCGATACTGATATTGGTTTAACTCTTTATGATATTAAGCGTAATCAAGTTGAATATAAAAAAAGTGAACAGGTATCAAATGATTTTTCAGAAGATTTAAAATCTGCCAGAAATCTGTCACAAAAGCTGAAAAATGATTATGAGAAATTTGAACGTGATTTAGCCGAAATAGATCAGGAAATTGAAACAAGACGTTTACGGCAATCTGTACTGAATGCGGACTTGGCAGAATTAGGCGAGAAAAGAGCGATTGCCAAAGAACGTAAGCGTTCTCTCAAACTCCAATTAGAATCCAATAGAGATCAACAGTCAGAGTTGAAAATAGAAGAACGTTTATTGGATGGAGATCTTGAGCAAAAACAAATTCAGAGTGAAAAATTAGCTGAAGAGGTTGCAGAATTAACTGCAAGTTTTGAATCTGCTGCTAAAATTGTTGCTGATCAGGATCAAGAGTTAAATAAGCTCAATGATCAAATAGCTAAAATCAGTTATGAAATAAAACGAAATCAGGATGATATCTTTAATTTGAAGAATTCGACCACTTCATATGATAAAGAAATTTCTTTAGTTGCAGAACAAATCGCTTTGCTTGAAGATGAAATCGAAAACTTAAATGTAAAAATGCTTGAACATCAAACCAAGCATCATGAAAACAGACAGTTATATCATTCAGAACAAAAATCTTTTGAGTCAACACACTCTGATTTGTTAAATGCTCGTCATGAAGTAGAAAATATCAGAGCCAAGCTAACTGATTTGGATAAGACAAAACAGCAATTAACTAATGAGCTGAATAATTCTCAATATCGCTTAAAAACTTTACAGGAACTTGAAGCCAGCAGAGAAGGATTTCATCATGCTGTAAAAGCCATTATGCAAAAAGCTGAAAATGAACATGAATTTGGCAAAGGTATACACGGCCCGTTGGCAGAATTAATCAATGTGCCGCACCAATATGAAAAAGCAATTGAAGTCACATTAGGAGCTGCTTTACATAATATTGTTACTTCTACTAAAGAAGATGCTTCACGTATGATTGAATGGCTTAAACAAACAAAGTCCGGTCGTGAGACATTTTTACCGATGGATACAATCAAAGCTCGTCATGTTTCGGACCACGATCTGAAACAAATTGAACAACACGCCGGCTTCTTAGGTATAGCATCAACAATAGTAGATTTTGCTGATGAATATACGGACATTATAGGACAGTTATTAGGCAGAGTAATTATTGCGAATAATCTGGAACAAGCGCTTAAAATTTCAGCTGTGATCCGACAAAAATATAAAATCGTGACTTTGGCTGGAGATGTAGTTCAGGTTGGCGGATCTATGACCGGCGGTCAAGATAAAAAGCAATCTCCGGGTCTGCTGCAGAGAAATCGTGAAATAGCGGATTATAAAAATATTGTAAGCGAATTGAATCAAAAAATTATCACTAATAATTCAGCTATAGAAAACAAGACTTCTGAACTGATTGCAAAAGCACAAATTCAAGCTGATTTGGAAAAAAAATATCTGGAAAAGGAAAAGTATCTCTACCAGCTGGAGACAATGACTGAACAGATTATGCACGAGCTGAAACAAGTTAAACAGGAACTGGATAATAAAACTGATAGTCAGAATAGATATCGGCTTCGAATGGCACAAGCAACGCAGAAAAAATTTGAAACAGATTCCGGTATTTCTAAAGCCGAACAAATACAAAGCAAATTATCTGATAAATTAATGGATTTAGATCGATTGCAGTCAGCTGCAAATCAAAAGTTTCAAGAACTTCAAGATCAAATGATTGAATTGAACATTTCTTTGCAAACAAAGAAAGAATCTCAGGTGAATTTTGCTGCTTTAGCAGAACAGGCAATGCTTGATTTTTCAACGCAAAAAAACAGACAACGAGCTCTTGCCAAACAGACAGGAGAATTGGAACATGAATTAGATACTCTCGCAGAACAAACTGTTGAATATGAAAACAGATACCAAAACATGGAAAGTGAGCTGACCGGTTTATTGGAAGATATCAATCATAAACAACTGGAAAGAAATCAAATTGAAAAACAACAACATGATCTTTTTGCGAAAGTAGAAATTCAAGCTGATCAAGTAGCGAATTTACAATTGCAATTGGAACGTTCTCGCCAAAGAACTGAGAGATTAGAGCAAAGTATAGCCTCAGCCAAAAACCATATTTGGGAGAATTATGAAATTACATATGTTGAGCTCAAACAAGAAGAATTTCCGATTGAAAACATTTCGGCAGCAAGAGAAACTTTGAAGCAGATACGGCAAGAGATCAGAGAATTGGGGCCGATTAATCCTAATGCGATTGAAGAGTATAATGAAGTATACGAGCGCCATGATTTTATGATAACTCAAAAAGAAGATATCGAATCATCTAAAGCAAAACTGATCGATGTAATTCGTGATCTTGAAAATGCTATGGCAGAACAATTTATAGAAAATTTTGTTCAGATTAATCAAAACTTTAATGAAGTATTTTCTGCTCTTTTCACCGGAGGTGAAGCCGAATTAGATTTGGAAACTGCTGACCCTTTAACCGCCGGAATTATTATCAAGGCTCAACCACCGGGTAAAAGATTACAAAATTTGAGCTTGTTGTCAGGAGGTGAGAGATCATTAACCGCGATAGCCTTATTATTGGCAATTTTCAAATTAAGACCTGCTCCGTTCTGTGTCTTGGATGAGGTTGAATCTGCTTTAGATGAAACCAACATCATCAGATTTACTGAATATCTCAAAAAATATACTGATGAATCACAATTTGTTTTGGTTACACATCGAAAAGGGACAATGGAAGCAGCTGAACGCTTATATGGTATAACGATGAAAGAACGTGGAGTATCCAAAGTTTTATCGCTTGAATTGACTGATGCTGATCAGATTAATGATTAGAGTAGTTTGATGTTTTATCTTTGAAGCTCAATTTTTGTTTAGATGGATTATAATATAAAGAAGCTTTGCTAAACATTGATTTGTTAATTTGCAATTAAGTTAATGATAATGATTATTCTGAAACATAAAATGAGATTAAGATAATTGAATAATACTGAGACATTATATGAAAGAGAGTTTAGAAGCTATGAGTATTTTTGCAAAATTTAAAAAAGGCTTACAAAAAACCCGTGAGTTCGTTACCGAGAGTTTTAACAGAATTGCCGCTAACTTAGGTTATTTTGATGAAGATATGTTAGATGAGCTTGAAATGGTCTTAGTTCAAGCAGATTGCGGTATAGAATGCGCTACTGAGTTAACTGACAGTATCAGGGAACATATTAAACGCACAGGTGATTCGTCAGTGGAAACAGTTCTTGAAGTTTTACGCAGCGGCATGTTGGACATGCTAAAAGATGTTCAACCTTTGGAATTAGATCCGAACAGACTTAATATTTTATTAATGGTCGGTGTTAACGGAACAGGGAAAACTACAACTTCCGGTAAATTAGCCAAACGTTATCGTGATCAAGGTAAGCGTGTACTGATGGCGGCAGCGGATACCTTTAGAGCGGCAGCAATTGAGCAAATTAAAGTATGGGGCGAAAGAACAGCCACAGCAGTTATTGCACACAAAACAGGTTCAGATCCGTCAGCTGTTGTTTTTGATGCAATTGACGCGGCAAAAGCAAGAAATACCGATGTTTTAATAGTTGATACAGCAGGTCGTTTGCATACTAAACAAAATCTGATGGATGAATTGGCGAAGATACGTCGTATAATTGGTCGTGAAGCACCTGAAGCAAACTTGGAAACCTTATTAGTTATTGATGCGACAACCGGTCAAAACGCAATTGTCCAAGCTAAAGCTTTTGCCGAGGCCACAGATGTAACCGGTTTAATCATCACGAAGCTTGACGGAAATGCTAAAGGCGGAGTTGCTCTGGCTGTAGTTAAAGAAACTGATCTTCCCGTAAAACTGGCAGGACTTGGTGAAAGTGAAGATGATTTGCAAGACTTTGACTCGGAAAATTTTGTTAATTCCTTATTACCGGATCCGGAATCTTTAACAAAATAATTAACAGGCAACGGCGACAACGTTGCAACTTATGCCTCAGAATTTTGGTAGTGTCAAAAAAGCCGGTACTGTGGTTCGCAACCAGCAGTACATCCGCAGAAGCGTAAATTTTGGCACGTCGGGATTCATATCAGGATGTTCTGAGTCAAAAAAGCCGGCACTGCGGATCTGATCATACAGTGAACCCACACAACCGTAATTATTGGCACACCACGGTCGAATCAAAATCAATCTATAGCAAAAACCGGAGTTGTTCGAAGAGCATGAACAATATTTAGAGGTACACCGTTAAAGGTATACCGTGAATTAGCCGGGTATCCTTAATAAATGTGTAATTACAAAATGATGCCTGTCAAGTTTTTTTGCTTGACAGATGTTTTAAAACTGTTATTCTGTTATCTATGTCAGGAAAAAAGCTGGTAAAACAACATAATTATTTATGCATTCTTTTAGATTATTACGGAAATTTGTTGACTCAAAGGAGACAACAAATATTAAACATGTCACTAGAGGATGACATGTCACTTTCGGAGATAGCGGAAACACTGAATATTTCCCGACAAGCAGTTCATGATAATATTCAGCAAGCCGTTGAACAGCTTAAACAATATGAATCTTATCTTGGTATAGTTCATAAAGATCAGAGTTTAGTAAGTAAAGTAGATCATATCTTAAACAATTATGGTTTCGATCAAAATCCTGAGATTATTTGTGAATTAGAAGAATTAAAAGCGATGATTTTATAAATTGAGAGGATATTTATGGCACTCTTCAGTAGTTTATCTGACAAATTAAAAGCAATTACCGATCGTATGCAGGGCAAAATGCGCGTCACAGAAAAAGATATTAAAGAGATGATGCGTGAAATCAGGTTGGCTCTTTTGGAAGCTGATGTTCATTTCAAAGTTGTAAAAGAACTGATAGATGAGATTTCCGTCAAAGCTAAAGGTGCAGATGTAATGGAAAGTTTAACACCGGGGCAACAGGTAGTTAAAGTTGTTCATGAGTCATTGATCGATATTTTCGGTAAAGAGAATACTAAATTGGCAGTTTCACCTGACGGTTTTACCGTAATAATGTTATATGGTCTGCAAGGTTCAGGTAAAACCACAACTGCGGCAAAATTAGCTCGTCATTTGAAAAACAATGGCAAAAAACCTTTTTTGACTTCAGTTGACGTGCATCGTCCTGCTGCTCAAGAACAATTGGTTGTTTTAGCAGAACAAATCGATGTGCCTTATCATATCAATCCGCAAGAAAAGTCAGCTCCGTCAATTGCTCGCAGTGCAATAGAGAGAGCTAAATATTTGTTGTGCGATACACTGATTGTGGACACCGCAGGTCGCATGACGGTTGATCCGGAGTTAATGCAGGAATTAAGAGAAATCAATGAAACCGTAAAACCTACGGAGCGTCTGCTGATTGTTGATGCAATGATCGGTCAGGAAGCGGTAAATATTGCACTTGAATTTGAAAAAGAAATAGGCATAGATGGTTTTATTATGACCAAACTTGATGGTGATGCGAGAGGCGGTGCAGCGCTGTCGATTCGCCATATGACCGGTAAACCGATCAAAATGATTGCCACCGGTGAAAAGCTGGATGCTTTGGAAGAGTTTCATCCGGAACGCATGGCTTCGAGAATTCTCGGTATGGGTGATGTTTTAACTTTGATCGAAAAAGCCAGTGCCGCAATTGACGAAAAAAAAGCTCAAGAAGCCTATGAAAGAATGCGTAAGAATCAGTTTACGCTGGATGATATGCTGGAACAATTTGAGCAAATGAATAAAATGGGTGGTGTACAGAGTATTTTGTCCATGCTTCCCGGTGTAGGCAAGAAAATTGATTCAAACGCCGTAGATGATAAAAGAATGCAAAGAACAGCAGCAATCATTAAGTCAATGACTCCCAAAGAACGTGAAACTCCGAGAATATTGAATGCCAGTCGTCGTAAAAGAATTGCAGCCGGCAGCGGAGTTCAAGTTTCTGATGTTAATCAACTAATTAAGCAATTTAATGAAATGCAAAAAATGATGAAACAATTTACTCGAATGGGAAGAGGTAAACAACGTCGCATGATGCAACAATTCGGCGGCGGAGATCTTCCGTTCTGATAATAAAAACTTTTTGTATATTTGGAGGAAATACAATGGCAGTAAAAATTCGTTTAAAACGTATCGGAGCAAAAAAACAACCTTCCTATCGTGTGGTTGTTGCGGATTCAAGATCACCCAGAGATGGCAGATTTATCGAAGAAATCGGTTTTTATAACCCGCTGGTTGAGCCGGCAGATGTCAGACTGGATTTGGAAAAAGTTGATCAGTGGATAAAAAACGGTGCCAAACCGACTGATACAGTCAGAGCTTTAATCAACAAAGCCAAACAAGCTGATACAAAAACAGAAGCTCCTGATAAAAAAGAAAAAACAGGTGAATAATAAATGATAGATCTATTAAAAACATTGGTAGAGCCTTTAGTTGACAATATTAACGATGTGCGTATTGATCAAATGGAACGAGGAAACACCGTAGTTTTAGAAGTCAGAGTTAATCCTGAAGACATGGGCCGTTTAATCGGACGTCGTGGTCGCAGGGCTCAGGCTATCCGTTCAGTCATGCGCGCAAAAGCAAAATTAGAAAACAAACGGGTTATCGTAGACATCGTTGACCCGGAATAAGTTTAAAAACATGACGAATTTGACAGAACGTTTTGTTATAGGCCGCATAGGAAAACCTCGTGGTTTAAAAGGTGAATTGCGAGTGTTTCCTTTGACTGATGAGATTGAACGTTTCCAAAACTTAAAATCTTGCTATCTTGAAGATCAACAGGAAAATATTCTGGCAGAACTTCAAATCGCTAAATGCAGGATAGTGCATGATCAAGTCAGTATCATATTCAAAAATTATGATACTCGTGATCTTGCAGAAAAATTGAAAAATCAATTTATCAGTGTGGCACGTTCGGAAGCGATAGTTTTGTCTGAAGATGAATATTTTGTAGCGGATTTAATTGGTTGTGAAGTCTATGACCAGAATAAAGGATATCTCGGTATAGTATCACAAATTCAAAAAAACTCGGCTAATGATGTGGTGATTGTTTGTAAATCCGGAGAAAAAGATTTACTATATCCGAATTTGCGCAATATTGTGCAACAAGTTGATCTTGCTCAAGGTAGAATTGATGTACTGTTACCACCGGGTCTTTATGAGATTTATCGATAAACCGATGATTATATTTAAGCTGCAGAAACGATAGTATTTAATCAAAGATCAATGGGGAAATGACACTGGAGCTACAGAAGTAACTAACAATCTTTATGAACAAATTTTCAGTACTTACATTATTTCCGGAAATAATTGAACAAGGCTTAAATTACAGTATAACCGGCAGAGCAATTGCGGATTGTTTGATTGAATTGAATTTGGTCAATATCAGAGATTTTGCCATTAATAAATACGGACAAATCGATGACAAACTATACGGAGGGGGAAGCGGCATGTTGATGATGCCGGAACCGATCTTAGCAGCCTGGCTGAGTATTTATCAAACGGATCCTCAAGAATTTATCTCGGAATTTGCAGAAGAGTCGAACCTTGGTTATTGGCAACACAGAATTAAAAAAGTTAGTCAAGACCGGATTATCTATCTCAGTCCCAAAGGTAAGATTTTCAATCAACAAATGGCGCTGGAGTTTTCTCAGGAAAAACATCTGGTTTTTCTATGTGGCCATTATGAAGGGGTCGACCAAAGAATTCTTGATGTATTGCAAGCAGAAGAAGTATCTTTAGGTGATTTTGTATTGACCGGAGGCGAACCGGCACTAGTTGTAATGATTGATGCAATAAGTCGTTTAATTCCGGGAGTTTTGCCTAATACTGAAGCTTATCAATCAGATTCGCATTCTACCGGTTTGCTTGAAGAGCCGCAATATACCAGACCTGCAAATTGGCATGGCTTGAAAGTACCGGACATTTTACTTTCCGGTCATCAGGAGAATATTGAAAACTATCGGAAGAGTAAAAGTTTACTTGAAACATATAAAAAAAGACCTGATCTTCTTCAGAAAAAATCATCAGCACAGGATAATGATTTATCAGAAAAATTATCTGAACAAGATTGGCTTCTCCTAATTGACAGTTTGAAAAACAATTGATACAATCTTTTAGGTTAAATATCGGTGGTCCGCTGCAATTGCGTGCAAGAACACCTGCAAAGAGAGGAGGAACGCAATATGGACTTGATAAAAGCTGTTGAACAACAACAAATCAAAAAAGCTCATAAACATGTTTCAGTCGGTGATCATGTTAAGGTACATCTCCAAATTAAAGAAGGAACACGCGAACGTATTCAGATTTATGAAGGAACTGTTATTGCACGTAAAGGTGCCGGTTTAAGTGAAACGATTACGGTACGTCGCATTTCTTACGGTGTTGGTATTGAACGTGTTTTCCCGTTACATTCACCACGTGTAGTAAGAATTGAGATTGTACGCAAAGGCAGAGTACGCAGAGCTAAACTTTATTACATTCGTAAGCGGGTAGGTAAAGCTGCCAGAGTAAGAGAAAGACTCATGAGCAGAGAAGAACGCGCGATGTACGAAAAAGAATAATTCATAACCAAAGCCGCTCAGCAAATAGTTGCAGCGGTTTTTTAATAATCAGAGGATAGGATGATGGCGAAAATTAATTGGTTTCCCGGACATATGGCTAAAAGTCTTAAAGAGTTGAAAAACAGCATTTCAGCTTGTGACTATATCATTGAAACGTGTGATGCCAGATTACCTTTATCCTCACGTAATCCTAAATTGAATAAAGCTTTGCAGGATAAGCGATACATGTTATTGCTGACAAAGAGTGATTTGGCTGATCCGATACAAACTGCCAAATGGATAGATTTTTTTTTACGGCAAAAATCAGATAATTTAATTTCTGTTATGGCTGTCAATTCTCTTAATCAAACTGAAATTAATAAAATTAGGATAAGAGCTTTGGCAGATAATCAATATATTATTGATCGTGCAAAATCAAGAGGACGACGTATTAAACCGATTCGTATTATGATCAACGGCATTCCCAACACCGGCAAATCAACCTTAATAAATGGTTTAATCAGAAAAAAATCTGCTAAAGTATCCAATCGTCCGGGAGTGACTCGTTCATTAAATTGGCTGCGGGCAGGCACGGAATTTGAATTGCTAGATACACCAGGCATTCTTATGCCTAAATTGGAAACAGTAGCTGAACAAATTAAATTGGGTATCAGCGGTGCGATTAAAGATGATGTTCTTCCGTTAATTGAAGTGGCATGCGGCTTAGTTGTAATTCTGGCACAACAATATCCGCAAATTTTTGCTGACCTATATGAAATTAAGTTAAATAAGGAAGCTGACTACAGTACTTGGCTTACCTCTCATGAATTACTGGAAAAGATTGCTGTGAGATTAAATATCATAAAAAGTGGTGGAGTTCCTGATTTGGAAAGAACAGCTCGCAGATTGCTCACTGAATTTCGTCAAGGTAAACTTGGTCGTTTCACTTTGGAATTTTTCGATCAAGAAATAGTATTTCCTGCCTCATTATAGAAGAGTGAAATGAAAACAAATATGACTAAACAATATATATTTCGCTTAACTGAACAAGATTATGCTCGCTTTGCCCAAATGTCGGAAATAGAAAATAAATATTATAGTGAAGGTTATAGAATAATTGCCGGTATCGATGAAGCGGGCAGAGGACCGTTGGCAGGTCCGGTATTTTGCGCAGCCTGCATTCTTGATCCGAACAAACCAATTTATGGTTTAAATGATTCGAAAAAATTAACTGAAAAAAGAAGAAATTATTTGTATAAAGTAATCAAAGAGCAGGCTTTAGCATACAAAATTGTTTCTGTTTCTATGGAAGAAATAGAAGATAATAATATTTTAGGGGCTACTAAAAGAGGCATGACAGATGCTGCTTTAGGCTTAGATTTGCATCCGGATTTGTTGTTGATTGATGCAGAGCGCTTACAAGACGAAAGACTCCCGGCTCAACGCAGTATCAAACATGGAGATGCGGTTTCGAACAGTATAGCGGCAGCTTCTGTTCTTGCTAAAGTCAGTCGTGACAACTTTATGATTGCTATGGATGAGATCTATCCGGAATATCAATTTGCGAAACATAAAGGATATGCGACGGCAGCTCACTATGCTGCAATTAAAAAACATGGAATTTGCGAATTACATCGATTAAGTTTTTTGCATAAATTACGTTTGGGCAGTACAAAAAATCAAAAACATAGGACTTATCCGGAACGAGAAAATGATCATAATTCCGATACTATGAAAATGAGTGCAACTTCAACAAACAAAGGTGTTTCGGCCGAAAATCAAGTAGCGAAAAATTTGACAGATGTCGGATATAAAGTCCTGGAACAGAATTTCTGGCTGCGTCCTTACGGTGAAATAGATTTGATTTTACAAAAGAATAAGCGATTATGTTTTGTTGAAGTAAAATCAAGACAAAGTTCAAATTATAAAGAACAAGCAATTGGCGCACTGGATGATAATAAAAAATGGCGTATTAAAAAATTGGCTGAATACTATGCAATATCCCGCAAAATTGATTTTGAAGAAATGATATTCCTTTTGGCTGCCTGCAAATTAAATTCAAATAATCAAATCGAGAAAATTAAATACTACAATTTTTGATTTAATGACAATATATTTAAAATAAAAATATCATGTATGCAAACAATGAAAATCATTTAAGAAGATCACAAATAAGATTAATCTGTTCCGAAACAATGTTTTCTTAATAATGTTCAGATAGTTGTGAATTCAAGGGTTTCTATTACGTTGTAATTACAAGCTTGCAATTTGCAAATAAATCCATTAAGTTTATGATAAGATGTAACAACAACTAGATTTTTAAGGAGTTTTAAGTATGCGATTAGATAAACATAGCAGTATACCCTTATATGCTCAATTGAGAGAACTGTTAGTTGAGCAAATTCAAGACGGACGTTACAAACCGGGAGATAGAATTCCTTCTGAATTAACTTTATGTGAGGAACTTGATTTAAGTCGCCCTACAGTAAGACAAGCCATAGCGGATTTAGTTGCTGATGGAATATTGGTTATAGAAAAGGGGAAAGGAACTTTTGTTGCCAAAGAACCTGAAAGATTTGTAATCGAGCATTTTAATGCACTTACCTTTTCTTTTTTGAATTTTGATACTTATGAAGGAGTGGGCCTGAAACCGATAAAACTGATGGAACCTGATCCGGAATTAGATCGTATGTTTAAGTTTCCGCCTGACAAACCTCATCCCGGTTATTGGGTAGTTGAATGGCCGCTTCAAATAGATCATGAGATACTGGGAATCTGCTCATCATATGTACCGGTTCAAATTTTTCCGAAATTGGGGCAAAGCATTTCTGCCGGTAAAAGAATGGTCGATATTAAATCTAATAAATATGCTATGTTACCTCAAAAAGGCAGCTTAAATGTTTTAGCGCGTCCTGCTAAGAATAAAGAAGCAAAAGCCTTGAATATCCCGCGCAGAACATTCATCTTAGCGATTGAGGGACCTTTATTTTCACGTAGCGGTCATGTTTGTGAAGTTTTACGTGTTGCATTGCGTCCGGATTTAGTCCAACTGGAGATGAATTAAAACATGAAATATTATTTTGACCATACTGCTACAAGTTTTATTGAGCAGGATGTCATAGAATTTTTAGCAGAACAATTAATAAATAATAATTATAATCCGGCTGCCCTTTATACTTCAGGTATTGAGGCAGCCGCTTCAATTGCAGAATCTGCTCGAACAATTGCAGAGATCCTGGGCGCTGAACCACAAGAAGTAATTATTACTTCCGGAGCGACAGAGTCAATCAATACGGCCTTGAAAGGTATAGTTTTCTCTCCGAATCCGAAATATAAAAGAATTATAACCAGTGCGGGTGAACATCCTGCAACAAATGAAACATTGAAATTCATTTCCCGACAACTCAATTATACGATTGATTATTGTCCGCTTAATGCTAAAGGGGAAGTAAACTTAACAGAGTTGGAATCGCTTTTAGCTACAAATCAATATGATTTACTAACGTTGATTCATGTAAATAATGTTTTAGGCAGTGTTAATCCACTTGCTCAAATTGTGAAGTTGCGTAATCAGTATCAGCCAGATTTGCCGATTCATCTTGATGCTGTTCAAACACTTGGTAAAATTCCTTTTAATTTTAACAAAATGTCGATTGAACTGGCATCCTTTTCTCTGCATAAACTTGGCGGTCCGAAAGGTATCGGTATTTTATTAAAAGACAAAGCAACTCGGCTTGAACCTTTAATACATGGCGGAGGACAACAGAACAACCTGCGTTCAGGTACGGAAAATCCGGCACTGGTTGCAACAGTGGCATATATCCTTGAACGTATGCATAAAAAGATCGAACAAAATAATCAGGTCATTACCGAGCTTAAAGGATTTTTACTTGAGCAATTGAAGAAAGAGTCGATTAAACATCAAGTAATTTCTCCGGAAGATGCAGTTCCTCATATTATTTCAATTGCTTTTCCTGAATTACGTGCTGAAACATTGCTCAATATTTTAGCGAGAGAAGGTATTGAGGTTTCAATCGGTTCTGCCTGTTCAAGCAAAAAATCAGAACGTAATCAGGTCCTGCAGGAATTGAATTTGCCGCACGGTTTAGATCAATATGTTTTACGAATTAGTTTAGATAAGAGTAATTCTCAAACTGAAATTAGTGATTTAGTCAGAATTATTAAAACAGCACTTGATAAATATGCTGTATAATCGTTAAACTAATGCTTGTTTGTTAATAATTATATTAAATGAAAGAGTGATTATAATAGATTATCAAGAGCTTATTTTAATTCGTTTAGGCGAAATTGCCCTCAAAGGCTTGAACAGACGCAAGTTTGAAACACGCTTGATTTCTAATTTGCGCTATCGTTTACGTGATTTGGGCAAATTTAAAATATATCAGGATCAATCCAGAGTTTATATAGAAAAAAGAGAAAAAGATGAATTTAAGTTTCCGACCGGAGAAATACTGCATCGAATCAAAGATGTGTTCGGTTATGTTTCTGCCAGTCCGGTCAGGCGTTTTGCCAATGATATAGACCTTTTGTTTGCTCAAGTTAAGTCATATGTTGACGAATTATTTGACGACGGTGCGAAGCATAGCTTTAAATTTGAAACGCGCCGGATTGATAAAAAATTTCCTTTAAATTCATATCAATTAAATTGTGATTTGGGCGAGAAAGTATTGACTGCTTATCCTGAACAAGCCACGGTTGATGTACATAATCCGGATTATTTATTTCAAATTGAAATACGTGAGGAAATCTATTTATATCATGAAATCCAACCGGCATATAGCGGACTACCTGTAGGTACCGGCGGAACAGGCATGTTGTTGCTTTCGGGCGGCATTGACAGCCCGGTTGCCGGTTTTCAAATGGCATCGCGCGGTATGCAATTAGAAGCGATTTATTTTCACACATTTCCTTATACCGGAGATCAGGCGAAACAGAAAGTTATTGATCTGGCATCCAGATTAGGTGATTTTTGCGGAAAATTGCCGTTGCACATTGTTGATTTTACCGATATTCAATTGGAACTTAATCTAAAAGTACCGGAGAATATGTTAACCGTAATTATGCGTAGAATGATGATGCGGATTGCAGATCGTTTAGCTGAAAATAATAAGATTAATTGCCTTATTACAGGTGAAAGTCTGGGACAAGTAGCGAGTCAAACAGTCGATGCCCTCAGATGTACAAATGCGGTGGTTGATCGACCGGTTTTCCGGCCTTTAATCGGTATTGATAAAAATGATACAATCAAATTGGCACGTGAGATAGATACGTATGAAACTTCAATACTGCCATATGAAGATTGTTGTACAATTTTCGTTGCCAGACATCCGAAAATCAATCCGAATCTTTTTGATTGTGAACAAGCGGAAAAAGATTTGGATATTGAATTTTTAGTCGAACAAGGCTTAAAGAAAATAGAAACGATTGTAGTATGAACAAATGCTGATTAATCGATTTTTGAGATTTGTCCAACTATTCGGTCAAGAATAATAAAGGATTAATATAATTTGGAGGAAATATAAAATGCCCTACGAAATCATCAAACAACAAGACCCGGAACTATATCAGGCTCTGAACGATGAATTACAAAGACAAAAAGATCATTTGGAATTGATCGCTTCGGAAAATTTTGTCAGTGAAGCAGTATTAGCAGCCCAAGGTTCGGTTTTGACTAATAAATATGCAGAGGGGTATCCCGGGCGTCGTTATTATGGTGGCTGTGAATTTGTTGATGTTGCTGAAAAACTGGCAATTGCCAGAGCAAAAGAGTTGTTTGGTGCGGAACATGTTAATGTTCAACCTCATTCCGGTGCCCAAGCCAATACCGCGGTCTATTTTAAAATGCTAAATCACGGTGACAAGATCTTAGGTATGGATTTAGATCAGGGCGGCCATTTAACACATGGTATGAAAATTAATTTCTCCGGAAAGTATTTTGAAGCACATGGTTATAAAGTTGATCCGGAAACCCATCAAATTGATTATGATATGCTGCGTGAAACTGCTAATAGAATTCGACCGAAAATGATTATAGCAGGAGCGAGTGCCTATCCGAGAAAGATTGATTTTGCAAAATTTAAAGAGATAGCTGATGAAGTCGGAGCTTTATTATTAGTTGATATGGCCCACATTGCCGGTTTGGTTGCAGCCGGCTTACATATGAATCCGATACCTTATGCCGATTTTGTTACGACAACTACCCATAAAACCTTGCGTGGTCCTCGCGGAGGTTTAATTATGTGTAAAGAAGAATATGCAAAACAAATAGATTCAGCAGTATTCCCCGGTACACAAGGCGGACCTTTAATGCATGTAATTGCAGCAAAAGCGGTGGCTTTCGGTGAAGCTTTGCAACCTGAATTTAAAATATATTCTCAACAGATTGTCAATAATGCAAAAGCTTTAGCGAACGGTTTACAAGCAAATAACGTAAATCTGGTTTCGGGTGGTACGGATAATCATTTGATTCTGGTGAACTTACGTGGAACCGGGATCACAGGGCGTGAGCTGGAAAAACGTTTGGAAGCGGTCAATATAACTACAAATAAAAATACAATTCCATATGATACGGAAAAACCGACAGTCACAAGTGGTCTCAGACTTGGTACACCGGCTTTGACTACAAGAGGCTTTGTTGAGAAGGATATGGAAGAAATTGCTGAATTGATTTCACTTGCAATCTTTGATTTTGAAAATAGCAAGTCGCAGATTTTATCGAAAGTGGCTGACTTATGTACCAAATATCCGCTTTATCCTAATTACAAATAATTATTCTGTTAGAGGAGTATGGAACAAACAAATTTTACAAAGCATAAACAACCGTTAGCTTATCGTATGGTTCCGCGTAAATTAGACGAATTTGTCGGGCAGGAACATATTTTGGCGGAAGGAAAAATGTTGCGCAGAATGATAGAAGCTGATCGTCTGAGTTCAATTATCCTTTTCGGTCCGCCCGGAACCGGTAAAACAAGTTTGGCCAGAGTAATAGCTGCGACAACGGAAATTGGATTTAAGCAACTTAATGCGGTAACTTCCGGTGTAAAAGACATTAAGCAGGTGATCAGCGATACACAAAATTTGATTTTAACTCCGCAAGGCAGAACTGTTTTGTTTATTGATGAGATTCATCGATTTAATAAAGCCCAACAAGATGCTTTATTGCCTCAAGTTGAAGACGGTACTCTGATTCTGATTGGTGCAACAACCGAAAATCCTTATTTTGAAGTCAACAAAGCATTGATCTCAAGATCGACTGTATTTCAACTTAAACCTCTGACCAAAGACAATATTAAGCAAATTATCGAACGGGCACTGACAGATCGGGTATATGGCTACGGTGATTTAGATATTGAAATTGAAACCAAAGCGGAAGAATTCATCAGTGATTTATCCAACGGAGATGCGCGAATTGCTTTGAATGGTTTGGAGCTTGCGGTTTTGACTACACATCCGGACCAACAAGGGAAAATATTCATAGATTTACCGACGATCAGGGATTGTATGCAAAAACGCAGTCCGGCTTTTGATAAAGGCGGAGAAGCTCATTATGATACGATTAGTGCCTTCATCAAATCAATGCGCGGCAGTGATCCCGATGCAACATTATTCTATCTGGCGCGGGCTTTACATGGTGGTGAAGATATTGAATTCCTTGCCAGGAGAATCGTGATTTGTGCTGCCGAAGATGTCGGTTTGGCAAATCCACAGGTGCTTTCAATTGCTGTTGCCGCATATCAGGCAACCAAAATGATCGGTATGCCGGAAGCCAGAATTATTCTGGCTGAAGCTGCTGTTTTGGTGGCCACTTCACCGAAATCCAATACAACATATTTAGGAATTGATGCAGCTCTCTCTGATGTGAAAAATCGCAGAACCGGTGAGATTCCGTTCCATTTGCGCAATGCTCCGATTGAAGAAATGCAAAAACTCGGATATGCTCAAGGCTACAAATATGCACATGATTATCCGAATCATTATGTGAAAATGCAGTTCTTGCCTGATGAAATTAAAAATAAAAAGTATTATCAACCGTCCGAACAAGGCTATGAAGCGAAAATCAAAAAATGGCTGGAATTTTTAGATTCGCCGGAATAAATATAAACAAGAGTCAGTGCAAATTTTTAGTCAGAGGATGGCAATTGAATACGATTAACTAATAAATTACAAATTAATCCAATAGCAATTCCTGCAAGAGTGCCGCTTACAATTAATATCGGCAGATAAAAGAATAGCCCGGGCGTATTCGCGATGAAAACTGCAATCAGAATTTGGCCTAAATTATGACTGACACCTCCTACAACACTGATTCCCAATATTGAGAAAAATTTCATCTTTTTACAAAGTAACATCAAACCGATACTCATGAGTCCTCCCGTTATGCTAAAGAGAAATGAGAGGAAATTTCTAAATAACATAGATAATAATAAAATACGAATTCCGGAAATTATTAATGCATCGGACGGTTTCAGTTTGAAAATTGCGAACATTACAGGAATATTTGCTAATCCCAATTTTATGCCGGGAACGATATAAATTTGCGGCAAAAAAGACTCCAAATAACTGAGTATCATAGAAATTGCGATGAGCATAGCCAGAAAAGTAATGCGTTTAGTTTTCATAATCATACCAATTCAATAACTGATCGAATCAAAAATCGGTTCTTTGTCAATAATAGTAATTACTAAATGATGTGGTAAACAAATGATTGTTTCACCTGAATATTGTATCTTAGGATGTTGAACACATATTTGATTTATACAATTTGCACTTTCAACCCAAACTTTATTGTTTTGTATCACCAATTGATTGTATTGACCATTAGATTCAATCACCATATTTGTATCTTGATCCAACGGCAAATTATAAATTTCTTGATTATTGATAAGAACGGAAACGGTTCCACCTTCCTTTTTTATAGATTGGATGAAGAAAAATAAGATAGCAGCAAAGATCAATAAAGAAATTATTAAAATAAAATCATTGCGTTTTAATTTCACGAAAAGACACTCATATCTAAATTTACTGAAGTTTCTATTTGTATTATACTATCAAGTAATTTAATTGAAAAGGTACCTTATGGAGAGTCAAAAACTTAAATTTAACATTATTATTTTTCTGCTTCTTAATCTAATCCTCTTGATAGGATGTGATTCTAAACACACAGATAATTCAAAAACAACCTTGCCGGAAGATGAAATTCTTGAACAATCTGAACCTACCATTTACGAACGGAAATCTTCTGACAATACCGAAAAACAGGAATCATCTGTAAATACCGAAAAACAGGAATCATCTGTAAATATCGAAGAACAGGATAATAAACTGATCGGTTCTGACTTTCTTCTTAATACATATTGTACAATTACACTTTATAATGAAAATGATAAAGATTTAATCTATGATGCTTTTGCAATTTGCAGAGATTATGAAAATCAATTGTCCTGTAAAATTTCTAGTAGTGAAATATCGCAACTAAATAACAGAATAATTAGTCAAGTTTCAGACAGTACCGTGGAAGTATTAGAAACAGCACTGCTATATTCAGAATTGTCAGAAGGAGCTTTAGATATTACGATCGGTTCTGTAACTGATTTATGGGATTTTACCTCAGGTTCTGAAATTGTTCCTTCACCGGACAGTATTCAGAAAGCTTTAATATCTGTAAATTATAAAAATCTTCAATTAAATAATAATCAAGTTATCTTTTCAAATGATGAAACAAGAATTGATTTGGGTGCTATAGCCAAAGGTTATATTGCAGATCAGATGAAAGCCTATTTAACAGAACAAGGCGTAGAAAGTGCAATTATCAATCTTGGCGGAAATGTTCTTTGCCTTGGGACAAAAGAGGACAATATTGGCTTTACCGTAGGTATTCAAAAACCGTTCGCAGAAGGATATGTAGCCGGTGTACATTTAGATGATTTCTATCAATCTGTTGTAACATCAGGTATTTATGAAAGATTTTTTGAAAAAGACGGGATTTTTTATCATCATATTTTAGATCCGAAAACAGGTATGCCGATAGATAACAGTTTAACATCAGTGACAATAATCAGCGAGGAAAGTGTAGACGGTGATGCCTTGAGTACTGCATGTTTTGTCCTGGGATTAGAAAAGGGGATGGAATTGATTGATAGTCTCGATAATGTTCATGCAATATTTTTAGATGAAGAAGAAAATCTGTATTTTTCTGAAAATTTATTAGAAGAATTGCAAATAGATATATTATAATTGCTTGTGATTAACCCGGAGATTAGAAAGAAACTAAATGACAAATAATAAAGATAACAATAATAAAGATAACAATAATAAAGCTGAAACATTAAAAAAGCAATTGTTTATGAAAAAAGCAAATTGCTGGGATCTTCAAAGCAAAGATCAAGATAAAATATTTGAATTTGCTGAAGGTTATAAAAAAGCTTTAGATTATGGAAAAACTGAGCGACGTTTTATTTACTATACGGTTGAACAATTAAAATTTGCGGGATTTAAACATCTTTCTGAATTTGAAAAATTAGAACAAGGTAATAAAGTCTATGTTACTTTGCATGACAAAACTTTAATTGCTGCATTAATCGGAGCGGAAGAACCGAAAAACGGGTTTAATATTGTAGCTTCACATATAGATTCACCACGCTTAGATTTAAAACCTAATCCTTTGATTGAAGAAAATGAGCTTGTCTACTTCAAAACACATTATTATGGCGGAATTAAAAAATATCATTGGCTTTCAACTCAATTAGCATTGCATGGTGTAATTTATTTGAGTGACGGAGAAAAAGTTGAGATTAATATTGGTGATGCCGCTGAAGATCCGGTATTTACCGTAACTGATTTATTGCCTCATCTTGATTATCATCGGGCTGATAAAAAAATTACGGAATATGTTGAAGGTGAGAAACTTCAAGTTCTGATTGGAAGCATTCCCTATCCGGACAAAGATGTCGGTGAACGCTTTAAACTGGGTATTCTGAATCTGTTAAATGAAAAATACGGTATTAAAGAAGCTGATTTCAATCGAGCTGAAATTGAAGTTGTACCGGCTCATTTTGCCAGAGATGTAGGTTTTGATCGTTCGATGATCGGCGCATATGGTCAAGACGACAGAGTATGTGCTTATACATCTTTACAAGCTCTGCTCGATACGGAAACAGTTACTAAAACAGCAGTGGTTTTATTTACGGATAAAGAAGAAACCGGCAGTGACGGCAATACCGGTGCACAATCAAAAGTCTTTCAATATCTTTTGAACACACTGCATGAAAAGATGATCGGCCGGGAACCGAGGATACAAGAGATTCAACAATTTTATCTTAATTCGAATTTGCTGTCATCCGATGTGACAAATGCTTTTGATCCGATCTATGCGGAAGTGTCTGATCCGGTAAACAGTTCTTATATTTCTAAAGGTATGTCAATCAACAAATATACCGGTCATGCCGGCAAGTATAGCACGAACGATGCCAATGCGGAATTTGTTGCAGGTTTAACAAATTTGTTAGATGCGAATGATGTACCGTATCAAATCTCGGATATGGGAAAAGTTGATGCCGGTGGCGGAGGAACTATTGCCAAATATTTTGCTGCTACGGGAATGAATGTAATTGATTGCGGTGTCTGCATGTTTGCAATGCATTCCTGTTTTGAAATAACTTCTAAAATTGATGTATACAATACTTATCGAGCCTACAAAGTATTTATGACTAAGGGTTGATTCAAATTAGATATTTGATTTCTGCTCAGAATTTGGAGCCGTGCGTATTTTTATTTGCACAGCTGCAAAAAGTGAACAGATTTATTTGAAAATCAAGCGGAAAAAGTTTTTCTTGCCACGACGGATAATAGCTTCACCGTCAACAAAATTATCGACAGTTAATATATAGTAAGCATCGGATAGTGCGACATCATTCAGATAAACACCACCTTGTTTAATTAATCTGCGACCTTCGCTTTTGGAAGGAACGATTCCGTTGTCAGCCAAAATATCCAAAAGAGGTGTATTGAAAGCCACTTCTTGAGTCAGTTCCGTAGTTGGCATATCGTCTGATCTGCCCGAACCGGAAAACAATTGATGCGCTTGTTCCTGAGCTGATAAGGCGGCATCTTCACCATGAACGATTTTGGTTACTTCAAATGCCAATACTTCTTTAGCTTGGTTGATTGCCTGACCTTCCAATTTTGCATATTTGTTGATTTCGCTCATTGGTAAAAAAGTCAAAGTTTTCATTGTTTTAATAATTGAATTATCTTCCAAGTTTCTAAAGTATTGATAAAATTCAAAAGGTGGGAGCTTGTCGGCATCAAGCCATAAAGCTCCCTTTTGAGTTTTACCCATTTTATTACCTTCAGAATCTGTCAACAAATTAAAAGTCATGCCAAATGCTTCACCTTGTTCTTTACGGCGAATCAGATCAACACCCGAAATGATATTGGCCCATTGATCGTTACCGCCCATTTGCAAGCGACAACCGTAACGACGATACAGCTCTAAAAAGTCATAGGATTGCAGAAGAATATAACTGAATTCAAAATAGGTGAGACCGTCTTCCAAACGATTTTTATAAATATCCGTAGCTAACATTTTATTAACTGAGAAATTTACGCCTATTTCACGTAAAAATTCGACATAATTAATATCAAGCAGCCAATCGGCATTATTAACCAGAATAGCTTTATTATCTGAGAAATCAAGCAACCGGGACATTTGTTCTTTGAACTTATCTACATTGTGTTGGATTGTTTCAGGAGTCATCAATTGACGCATATCGGAACGACCGGACGGATCACCGATCATGCCGGTACCGCCACCCATCAAAGCAATCGGGATATGCCCCGCTTTTTGCATATGAGCCATAACCATCATTTGCGTTAAATGGCCAATATGCAGACTGTCGGCGGTAGGATCAAAACCGATATAGAATATTGCACCCGGTTTGGCAAGAAATTCTCTGATTTCTTCAGGATGTGTTGCTTGAGCTAAATAACCGCGTTCGATTAAAATGTCATATACATTTGTCATTAAATGCCTCCATCTATTTAAGAGTTACCTATACTGAAATACTCAGTCATTGATGCTAATCATTTTTTGGTAACATTAAGTACTGAATCAATATTTTAGACTAATCAGTCTTTTTTGTTAAGGACAATTTTAATCAAGATAAATAATGTAGTGGGTTTTACTTGTATGTGTTTTGTTGATCGTTATTTCAAATAATTACGGGACTGGCAAAAATTTCATTTAAAGAACAGCCTGCTTGGCGCAACCAAATTCTGGCGGTACTTAATTCTAAATCTTCTTGCCAGAGATTATCCGGCGTCAGAACTGAACTCAGTTCACTGAAATTTGTAATAACCGGTAATTGAGCAGATTTCGACATACGTTTCAGTAGGTATCTGCCTTGTTTATTAAATCCTAATACGTGGATATAACTTGGAGTGAAATCCGGTTCTTCTTGGATATTTAATAACAAATTTGTCAAAGCGCGTTTTACACGAGTTACAGGTAATTGCTTGGTTTTTACTTGTTCTGCCAAATCTTCAATTTGCGGATAATTATGATTGGTAAATCGTACAATCTTTTTTAAACGGTTAAACAATGCTTCATCCAAATAGCGTGTCTTGGGCTCATGTGTTTTTTCAAGCGCATAATAATATAAATCAGCAAAGCGTTCCATATCAATTACTTTATGTTGTGCAACATTGTAGAGTAAAGTTGCTAAAGCTTTATGCGGAACAACAGATGTTAACTTTTCAATCAGATTTGCAGGGAAACCGGATTCACCGGATGATTTTATAATTTGATTACGAATTGCTAAAGCTGAGGCAAAATTACACTTTTCAGGAGCTTGAATGAAAAGGTCGTCTGCGCAACAATTAAATTCAGGATTCAGATAATTACTGCCTTGACGTTGGATCAGCCAAGGTTTTAAGTTTAATTTGTTTTTGTAAATAGATTTTAGATATTCAATTGCCAGTATTTGATTCGACTGCTGTAAAAGTGAGGCAGTTTCAGAATTCAGCTTTTCTGCGACAAATTGTTCACGAGCTTTAGCGTATGATATTCCAAGCTTTAATCTTTGATCAATGTAAAGCCATAACTCATCTTCTTGTTTAATAAGAAGTTCCGCAATTTGCTCCAATTCTTTTAAGCGATTTTGTTCTGCTCCGAAAGCTAAATTCTTACATATTCCGGTTCGGTCGAGAATTATAGTAGCTGCAGAAGCAAATATTTCAGCTGAGCCTACAGCTGAAAAAGCAGGCATTTGTAAAACTAAATCTATGCCGTTCTCTAGAGCAATTTTAGCTCTTATTCGCGGTGAAGTGATTGCCGGTTCGCCTCTTTGACAAAAATAACCGGAAATAATCGCAATCAGAAAAGGTCTCTGACTTAAACTCCTGATCTGCTCAATTTGATAATGATGTCCATTATGAAAAGGATTATATTCAGCTATGATTCCGGTTATATTCATACAACAAATGTTCCTGTTCACTTTATTATTTTTAATATATATTCTAAGATAATAGCATAAGAGGATAAAACAAATAAGACTAAAGTAAGGATAGCAGTTTTGATGTCCGGTAAACAAATTATCAAAAAAATTAAAATAATAATTCCTGTAATATTAATCATTATTACGATTTCTCTTTTATTCTTTTATCCGGGTTTTCTTTTAGACTCATATGGGGTTGAGCCTCTGCCGAATCGATATTATTCAGTTTGGGACGATAAAGGAATTATCGAAAAGCTGAAGCCTGCCGATCGTAAATTAGAACAAGCTTTTAGAAATAATTTTCTTGTAAATATTGAATTGGAAAATAGCAAAAAAACATTTCAAGGTGTTGCAGAGGCTGTTGAGTTAGTTAAGAATGATCAAATAATACAAGAAACTTCTATTAACTTGAATGATCAATTGCTTTGGGGAAAATATCTGGCGTTGGCCGGTGAAATAAAAGAATTCAATGAATGGCAAGAAATGATTACAGAGCTCTATTTATTTGATCAAGCTTGGGTAATCCAAATAAACGCAAATGGCGAAAATGTTGCACAAACCGAAATCACTTGGCCATATGATTTACAATATGCAGAAGTTTTGTTAACAGCTTATAACCGCAATCCGGGAAGAGATTTAAAACAAGATATCGAGCAGATTATGGAAAGAGTATGGCCGTATTTTTCTGCCGATGAATTAACTCCTAATTATCAATCTGAAGTTGAAAGAATTTTTTATCCGGAAACCTCTTCATCAGACAAGCCGACTGAAAATCCGGAGTTAATAAATCCCTATCGATCTGCGAAAATAATTCGGCTTTCTGATGTGAATCTGTATGTTTTGGAATCCTTTAGTTTAATTGATCAGAAATGGCAGAAAACATATGAACGTTGGTCTGAATTGATTACTGATTCAATTGATTCGGAATCAGTATTTTATCCTTTCGGCATTATGCCTGATGAGCGAACTTATGTACCGACAGCAGAAACGGCATTTGCGGTTTCAACTTTAGATACAATGAAAATCGTATATCAATCAGGAGTTGAACATCAAAACTCAAATACGGAAGGTTATCTGAAACGTCAACTTCTGCAAACAAATAATCTTTATGAAATTTATAATCTTGCAACCGGCCAAAACATGAGTAATCAAACAGATGTTCAGTCGATGGCTTTATTTGCGAATCATTATGTGAAGGATTCTTCAGATTCGGATGAATACTTGGATTCTGAAGTTTTAGCATCAATCAGGGCAGGCTTATCAACAAATCAATATAAAGACAATTTAAGCCCTCTGAATTATTTATTTTGTCGGACCGCTGATACTGAAGTACTTTTTATTGCTGCAGATCAATTATATGTTTTAATCAGCGGTATCATTAAATAGCTCAGATGAGTTATAAGTGTTGGTTGAGAGGAGAGCACATGTTTAAAACGTCAGAATGGGAACAAGCGTTAGAAGAGGGAATTTTAGATAATACGATCAGAAAGTTAGCTGTTATTCCTTCAGAAAATCCGATTCCTCAAAATTTGAAACAAAGATTTTTGAATGTTATGCAGGGATTTATCGATGCTTTCAAAGATCCGAATGATCCTAAAACTTCTGATCCGGAAGTAGCTTTTTTTTCTGCTCCCGGACGCACGGAACTGATTGGAAATCATACTGATCATCAACAAGGCCAGGTTTTGGCAGCTGCTGTTAATATGGATGTTTGGGCCTTTGCAGCACCGAATAATATTGGTAAGCTGCGCTATGCCTCATATGGGTGGCCCTCGTTTGAAGTCGAAATTCAAGATTGGGAACCGAATGAAGACGAATATGGTTCAACTAATGCTTTGCTGAAAGGTGTAGCAGCTTGTTTTGTCAATAAAGGATATGAAGCTTTAGGTGTTGACATTTTCAGTCAATCAACAGTTTTACCCGGTTCCGGACTTTCTTCATCCGCATCAATTGAAGTATTATTTGCAGTAGTTTTGAATCATTTCTGGGCAGCAGATAAAGAGAATGCCGAAGCTTTGGCTAAAATAGGACAAATAGCTGAGAATAAATATTTTGGCAAACCGTCGGGTTTAATGGATCAAATGGCTTCTGCAGTTGGACAAGCGGTACATATCGATTTCAAAAATGAGCAGGAACCGATAATCGTACCTGTAGCTTTAGATTTGGAAAAAGAAGGCTATGCCTTATGCATTATAGATTCAGGTGCGGATCATGCCGATTTGACCGATGAATATGCTGCGATTACTCAAGAAATGTTTGCAGTAGCTGAGAAACTGGGGGTTAAAGTTCTGCGCTCAGCAGATCAGGATAAATTTTTTGCTGAAATATCTTCAATACGACAAGCATTAGGTGATCGTGCTGTTCTGCGGGCAATGCATTTCTTCGATGAAAATGATCGGGTTGCAGCAGCAGCGAAAAATATCAGAGATGGTAACTTTCTTGAATTTCTCAGATTGATTAATGATTCCGGAGAATCTTCCTGGTGTTATCTGCAAAACATTTCACCAACCGGTGAAATAAAACATCAGGCAATGGGTGTGACGATAGCTTTGGCAAAACATGCTTTGGCCGGCACGGGTGCGGTTAGAGTACATGGTGGCGGATTTGCCGGAACCGTACAAGCATTTGTTCCTATTGAAAAATTAATCGACTTTCAAAAACAAATCGACTCCGCCTTAAGTGAGGGCAGTTGTCATATCGTGCAAATTCGTTCTGTTGGCGGATTTGCTTTAGGTCAACCGTAAACGCTGACTTGATTCTTAAACAATCTGAGATACTATTAAAATTCCAAGTTATTGAAATTAGATCACTTTGAAAGGCTTATTTCATTGAATGAAATATTGGCTTGTATTATAATATCCAGTATTAATTTACATATTGAAAAGACTGCTTTTCAAGTATCAGATAACTATATTTGGTATTAAGTTATTTACAAAAACATATAATTAGTTGAAAGAGGTGTGAAATGACAGATTTTATCAACGGAATTTTTGAAAAAGCTAAGAAAAATCGTAAAAAAATCGTTTTGCCGGAAACTGAAGACCCGAGAGTAACTGAGGCAGCTTCAAAAATAATTGCTGACGGAATCGCTGATGTAATTTTGATCGGAGATGAAGATAAAATTAAATCGGTGACACCGGAGTATTCTTTAGAAGGTGCCGAGTACATTGATCCCAACTCATATGATAAATATGATGATTTTGTTGAAATTTTCCATGAAATGCGTAAAAAAAGAGGTATGACTGAAGATGAAGCACGTAAGATGATGCTTAATCCTGTATACTTCGGTATGATGCTGGTTCATCAAGGGGTTGCGGACGGTTTGGTAGCCGGCGCCGTTAACAGTACTGCAAATGTTCTGCGTCCTGCTTTGCAGATCTTACGCACTAAGCCCGGTACCAAATTAGTATCAGCTTTCTTTGTTATGGTTACAAAAACAGATTTGGGTTCAAACGGTACGCTTCTTTTTGCTGACTGCGCATTGAATGAAAATCCGGATGCTGAACAATTATCGGAAATTGCAATTTCCTCAGCTCATTCATTCCGTGAATTAATTGGTGAAGAGCCTGTCGTTGCGATGACTTCATATTCGAGTTTTGGCAGTGCGTCAAGTGAAATGGTAGATAAAGTGATTGAAGCTACTAAATTGGCGCAGGAGAAAGCACCGGAATTACTGATAGATGGTGAAATGCAAATTGACACTGCCTTATCACCTGTAACAAGCGAGAAAAAAGCACCGGGCAATAAAGTTGGCGGTAAAGCAAATGTTTTGGTATTCCCGGATCTTAATACAGGAAATATAGGTTATAAGTTAGTTCAATATCTGGGCGGAGCGGAAGCATACGGTCCGGTACTGCAAGGTATTGCCAAGCCTGTAAACGATCTTTCACGCGGTTGTTCGGTCAGTGATATAGTCGGTGTTGTAGGAATTACTGCCGTTTTGGCTCAAATGGAAGAATAATAAATAATAAATATCAGGAGTTATTATGAAGATTTTAGTTGTAAATGCAGGAAGTTCATCCTTAAAATATCAGTTATTCGGTTTGGAATCTGAAAAACGATCGGTTTTGGCAAACGGATTATGTGAAAGAATCGGTATTGACGGTTCTAATTTAAAACATGAAACAGAAGATGGCAGAGTGTATAATGTTGAAGTTGAAATGTCTGATCATACAGTTGCGGTTAAATTAGTAATTGATGCATTACTTTCAGCCGACCACGGTGTTTTATCCAGTTTATCCGAAGTGGATGCAGTTGGGCACAGAGTAGTTCACGGTGGTGAAAAGTTTGCCAATTCAGTAATCATTGACGAAGAAGTCAAGGAAGCGATAAAAGAATGTTATCCTTTGGCACCTTTACATAATCCGGCAAATATGATGGGAATTGAAGCTTGTGAAAAAGCGATGCCCGGTATTATCCAAGTAGCTGTTTTTGATACTGCTTTCCATCAAACCCTTCCCAGTAAAGCATATATGTATGCTTTACCATATGAATTATATGAGAAACATGCAATTCGGCGCTACGGATTCCACGGTACATCACATGCTTTTGTTTCAGAGAAAGCAATGCAGTTGATGGATGATCCGAATGCGAAGATTATAACTTGCCATTTAGGTAACGGATCCTCGATTGCTGCAATTGATGCAGGAAAATCAATTGATACTTCAATGGGAATGACACCGTTAGCAGGTGTACCTATGGGTACGAGATGCGGCGATATAGATCCGGCAGTTGTCACATATTTGTTAGAACACGAAAATTTGACTCCTGCGGAAGTTGACAATTTAATGAACAAAGAAAGTGGTTTCTTCGGTATTTCCGGAGTCAGTTCAGATTGTCGCGACTTACAAGCTGCAGCTGATGAGGGCAATCCGCGAGCAGAGCTGACACTTAGAATGTTCGGTTATCATTGCAGCAAATATATCGGTGCATATACTGCGGCTTTGGGCGGATTAGATGCAATAGTGTTTACTGCAGGAATTGGTGAGAATACTCCGCGCTTACGCGAAGATATTTTAGGTAAATTAGGATATCTGGGTATTGAATTGGATAAAGAATTAAATTACGGAAAAATTGGCGATTATCAGCTGATTTCAGCTGAAAATTCCAAAGTTAAAGTTTATGTAATTCGCACAAATGAAGAATTGAAAATTGCACAGGAAACAGCTGCGTTAAAAGTTTAAATGAATAAATCGCAACAAGTAATTATTAATATAGTCAGTGAACAATGGGTGACCGGTGAAGTTCTTGAACCAATGAAATTCATGACAACCGGTCTCTTAACTCATGATGAAAAAAACAATGAATGGACTGTCAGTTATAATGAGAGTGAGGCCACAGGTATGACCGGAACTCAGACTAGTTTAAGACTTACCAAAGAAGGACATGTTCATTTTCGCAGGACCGGTTCGATTCAAATGGATGTACTGTTTGAGTCGGGAAATCATTTCATTTCTCAGATGGAAACACCGTTTGGTTTATTAGATATTTCGATTTTAACTAATGAAGTAAAAGGTAATCTTTCGGAGCTGGGCGGTGAGTTGACTTTAGGCTATTCACTAAATGTTCCGCAACAAGAAAATGTCAGTACTAAATTAAATTTAACTGTTGCACCCAAGACTTGACACAGTGGATATTTTATATCATAATTCTTTGGTGTTAATGATTTAGGTTCTGGATGGAGGTTGATATATATGGCAGTTCCAAAGAGAAGATGGTCGAAAGCAAGATCAAGACGTTCCCGTTCTAATTGGAAAGTTAAGTCACCCGGTCTTGTGGAATGCCCGCAATGCCACGAGTTAAGAATGAGCCATCGGGTTTGCAAAAACTGTGGCTATTATGACGGTCGTGAAATAATAGAACAAGACGTATAGATTTTTTGAATTTCTTGTTTTAGATAAAAGATTTGAAGCAGCGGGATTTTGATATAGACTCGCTGCTTTTTACGTTACTGATATTGATATATTTAAAAGAATGATTGAAAGTGAAAAATCGATATGTTAAAACCGATTGTTGCAGTAATAGGCAGACCGAATGTCGGTAAATCAACATTTTTTAATGCTGTCATTGGTGAGAGAATATCCATCGTGGATGATACCCCCGGAGTTACACGTGATCGAATATATGCTGATACGGAATGGCTGGGCCGGGAAATAACTTTTATTGATACCGGAGGCATTGAACCGGATATTTCGGATGATCTTTTATCAGCGATGCGTAATCAGGCAGAAATAGCGATAGATACAGCAGATGTTATTATCTTTATGTGCGATCTGAAAACAGGTATTTTGCCGGCGGATCATGAGATTGCGACTATGCTTCGAAAATCGGGTAAACCGATAATTTTAGTAGTAAATAAAGCAGATACACCGGCAAATTTACCGCCGGAAATTTATGATTTTTATCAATTGGGACTGGGTGAGTTCATTCCTGTTTCAGCCTCACACCGTCTCGGCTTTATGGAAGTCCTTGATCAAGTTCTGGCCAGTCTGCCCGAGCAAACAATTGCTGAACAAGATGCTCATAGAATTGCGGTAGCAGTCATCGGTAAGCCAAATGTTGGAAAATCATCATTGATAAACTATTTACTGCAGGAAGAACGGACAATTGTTTCCGACCAAGCCGGTACAACTCGCGATGCTATTGATGTTTTATTTGAACATTCAACAGGATCATATCGTTTGATTGATACTGCCGGTTTGCGCAGAAGAAGCAGGATAAAAGACAAAGTTGAGAAATATAGTAATTTAAGAACTGAAGCGGCAATTAAACGTTCAGATGTTTGCTTAATTATGGTCGATGCTCTTGACGGTATTACGGAACAAGATACAAAAGTTGCAGGATTGGCACATAATAACGGTAAAGCAGCCATTTTTGTTATTAACAAATGGGATTTAATTGATAATAAAGAAGAATTGATGTCTGAGATAACGTCGGACATTAAACAGCGATTTAATTTTATGAGCTATGCTCCGCTGATTTTTGTTTCTGCCAGAACCGGACAACGAATTGATAAGATTTTCGATTTAATTACTGAAGTTTACCAAGAAGCAAATAAACGTTTGTCTACTACAGTAATCAACGAGGTTCTCGCAGAAGCTATAGCAATGAATCCTGCGCCGCAAGACAAGGGCCGTCGTCTTAAAATTCTGTATGCGACTCAAGTGGCAGTTGGACCTCCGCAATTTGTGTTTTTTGTTAATAATAAAGATTTATTACATTTCTCTTATGAGCGCTATCTCGAAAACCAATTTCGTTTAAACTTCGGTTTTGAAGGAACGCCAATTTTCTTTATCTGGCGAAACCGCAAAAGAAATGAGGAATTGACGGAAATTTTCAGGCAAAGAGATTCAGAGTAATGGGAAATTTAGTTTGAAAGAGAATTTCTGAAACAATATTAAATCGATTTTCGGAGAATATAATGAAATTAAACAGAATTCAATTAAACAGGAAGATTAAATATTGATGAAAAAGATTCGCAACATAGCAATTATCGCACATGTTGATCATGGTAAAACGACTTTGGTCGATGCACTTTTGCAGCAAAGCGGAGTTTTTGACGAACATCAAGCTGTGATTGAACAAGTCATGGATTCCAATGATTTGGAGAGAGAACGCGGTATTACGATCCTTTCAAAAAATACGGCAGTTCAATATAAAGATTATCGTATAAATATTGTTGATACTCCGGGACATGCTGATTTTGGCGGAGAAGTGGAACGGGTTTTAAAAATGGTTGATGGTGTCTTACTGATTATTGATGCTTTTGACGGTCCTATGCCACAGACCCGTTTTGTATTGAGAAAAACCTTAGAAAAAAAACTCCAACCGATTGTAATAATCAATAAAATTGACCGCCCCGATGCCAGACCGGCAGAAGTTTTGGATTTGGTATATGAGTTATTTATCGAATTAGACGCAACCGATGAACAAATTGATTTTCCGGTATTGTATTCATCGGCTAAAAATGGAGCGGCATTTACCGAATTACCACAAGAAATCACTCCCGAATTAATTGCGAACAGTTCAATTGAACCGATTTTTCGAACAATAGTTGAGAAAATACCGGAACCGCAAGGATCAGTGGATGCAGCTTTTCAAATGTTAGTATCTAATATTGATTATGATTCTTATTTAGGCAGAATTGCGATTGGGAAAATAGAGAACGGCTTTGTTCATAATAAGCAAGAAGTTGTAATTGTAAATCATCATGATCCGAATAAAAAGATTGTAGGTAAGATCGGTAAATTGATGATATTTCAAGGCTTGGAACGCAAAGAAATCACAAGAGCTGAAGTCGGAGAAATTGTTGCTGTTACCGGTCTTGATCATTTATTAATCGGAGATACGATCTGTGATCCGGAAAAACCGGACGCTTTATCGTTTGTAAAGATTGATGAACCGACAATTTCAATGACTTTTGCAGTTAATGACAGTCCGTTTGCAGGCAGAGAAGGCGAATTTGTGACGAGCAGGCATTTAAGAGCCAGACTTGAGCGTGAAACATATACCAATATTTCTATGCAAATGGAAGAAACCATGACAACCGAACAATTTGTTGTCAAAGGTCGAGGAGAATTACATTTATCGATTCTGATTGAAACGATGAGACGTGAAGGTTATGAGTTTCAGGTTTCAAAACCGCAAATAATTGCAAAAGAAATCGACAGCAAACTATATGAACCGGAAGAACTGGTCATGATTGATGTACCCAATGATTATTCCGGCATAGTAATTGAAAAGCTCAATCAGCGTAAAGCCGAACTGATAAGCATGTCACCTCCGTCACGCGGCTATACCAGAATGGAGTTCAAAATCCCGGCACGCGGCTTGATCGGGTATCGTTCCGAGTTTTTGACCGACACCAGAGGCAATGGTATAATTAATAGCGTTATTGACGGTTTTATGCCGTGGAAAGGCGATATCGAAAGCAGAAATCACGGTGTTCTTATATCATACGAAACAGGTATTGCGGTAACATACGGTTTACATAATGCACAAGCCAGAGGTGAACTTTTTATCTCGTCCGGAACGGATGTTTATCAAGGTCAAATCATAGGACGAACTATGCAAAAAGAGGATGTAACGGTAAATGTTTGTCGCCGCAAACATGCAACAAATATCAGAGCAGCAGGCAGTGATGATGCTTTAAAATTAACACCGCAATTGCAATTTAGTTTGGAACAGTATTTGGAATTTGTAGAAGATGATGAATGGATTGAGGTAACTCCGAAGAATATCAGAATTAGAAAGAAAATTCTGGATCATGCCCAAAGATTACGCACCAATAAAGCAAAATCTTCATAAAATATGTGTTGAAAGTATTTGATTACCGGAGCAAAACAGAAACAATAATTTTGAAAAACGGAGCTTTTAAATGTCATCAAAGATAATTAAAACGATAATAATATTTGCCTGTACAGCGTTTTTAATTATGGTTGCTTTTGTGGGTTTTATTAACGGTTTCGAATACGTTAAAGCTCAAGATCAACGTTTAACCAACTTAAAACAACGATTTGAAGAAAAAGGCAGTTCGCCGATCACCGAATATACCCCGGGCGCTGTTGAGGTAACTATACCGCGAGCTGCGACCAGTGATGACATTGCGAACCTTCTTAAAGAGAAAAAATTAATAGGCAGTACGTTTTCATTTAAGATATTATCAAAGTTCAACGGATTTGACGGTAAATATCAGGCAGGAACGCATTATTTGACACCGGAGATGAGTTATGATGAAATGATGTATCTTCTGACTCATCAGCCTGAAGCAATCGTTATTACGATTCCTGAGGGTTTTACATATAAACAAATGCAGCAAAGATTAATTGATTCCGGACTCAATATTGATGTTGAATATATGGATGATTTGGTAAGACGACCAAATGCTTTTATTGATTATCCGTTTATAAGAAATATTCAGGTGCATGAACAACGGACTTGGATGTTACAAGGGTATTTATGGCCCGATACCTATCGTTTTGATCCCAGTATGGATGAAATTGATATCTTAAGAATGTTCTTGAATAATACCTATAATAAATTGACAACAGGAAATTATGAAGAACGTGCTGCTGAAATGGGCTTAAGCATTGATCAAGTACTAACCTTGGCATCGGTAGTGCAAACCGAAGGGACAACTTCAGAAATGTACAAAATAGGGCGGGTTTTCCTTAATCGTTTGAATGCGGGAATGAAGCTGGAATCATGTGCGACTATCAACTACTTGCGACTTGAAAATAATGAAAAACCTGTTTTCTGGGTACAGCAAACCGACTTGGATCGTTTTCAATATAATCCGTATAATACCTATTCATATGACGGATTACCGCCGGGTCCGATCAATAATCCCGGTTTGGCTGCGATTGAAGGTGTGCTCTGGCCTGCCACAGAAAGAACTTGGCCGGAAGCTTTAGAATATTATTATTTCTGTGCGGATGGAAAAGGAAATAATGTTTTTGCTAAAACTTATGAAGAACAATTAGAAAATGTTGAGTTCTATCGTTCGAAAAATGAGGAAGAATGATGATTGAATTATTGGCACCGGCAGGTAATTTTGAAAAGCTGGAAAAAGTAATTCAATATGGTGCAGATGCTGTCTATCTGGGCTTAAATCAGTTTAATTTACGGGCTGCAGGCGGCAACTTTAATCTGTATGATCAATTGCCGCAAGCGATTGAATTGGCACATAAAAATGGGGTGAAAGCTTATCTTACATTAAACAGTCTGGTACGCGATCATGATTTTGCTGACTTGGAAATGACGATAAAAGCTCTGCCTGCAACAGGCATTGATGCTGTTATTGTCACTGATCCCGGCGTCTTGCAAATGGTTCGAAAATTTGCCCCCGAGCTTGCTATACATATCAGCACACAAAGCAGTGTCTTAAATTCACAAACAGCAATGTTTTGGTACGAGCAAGGAGTCACCAGAATCATTTTAGCACGCGAGCTCTCTTTAACAGATATAAGAACTATGCGTCAAAATATCCCGGAAGATTTAGAGTTGGAAGCATTTGTTCATGGTGCAATGTGTATGTCTTATTCCGGTCGATGCATTCTTTCTGATTATTTCAATGCTCGCTCCGGTAATCGCGGAGCTTGCACTCAACCTTGCCGCTGGAAATATCAAACGGATTCCTTGATCTTACGTGAAAAAGGTCATCCGGATAAACCGATTATTTTGGAACAAGACCAACACGGATCGTATTTATTGAGTTCATCGGATCTTTGTATGATTGAATATATACCGCAATTGGCTGAAGCAGGAATAACCAGTCTGAAAATTGAAGGCAGAACCAAGAGTGCTTTCTATGCCTCAGTTGTGGTCAAAACATACCGGCAGGCTTTGGATGCATATTTAGCTGATCCTGACGGTTATCAAGTTGATCCTGCATGGCTTGAAGCTCTGGAGCAAACGGTTCATCGTCATTTTGACACCGGATTCTTTTTCCAGGATACTACTAAGCCTTTGGCGGAACAGGAATCAAAAATCCATGCAGAGAAAACTATGTATAAACAAGCAAAAGTTATTGCTGAAGTCAGAGATAATCTTGAAAATAACTATTTGGTATTAGAGCAAAAAAACAAAATAGAACGTGGAGCTATTGTTGAATTAATTATGCCTGATCAGGATAAAATTGATTTAAAATTAAACGAATTATTCGATCTTAATCATCAACCTATTGAATCTACACCTCATGCACGGATGCTGTTTTTAATTCCTTATGAGAATGCTGAAGAGATTCCAAAAGGTTCTTATTTAAAGCAAGTTTTATCTTAAATAATTGCATACACAACAAATAATAATATCAGTATCAAAAAAGACAAATTAAAGAATTTATTGCCGGGCATTTTTTTCTTAGAATGGCGTTCGATTATTATATCTGAGTCCAAAAGCGGATTAATTCTTTTTATCTGACTTAAGACGACAAATAACGGAACGAACATAGTAGTTGCAATGAGACCTTTAATAATTGTCGGCATCAAGTCTTCAATGAATATGACTGAACTATTAGTCAGATTCAAGTTTAATACGGATGATTTGATAATCAAATAGTGATAAGTTATGTTGAAAGACAGATGACAGAGCATTGTGGCGGTTATAGATTGATGATAAAGATAGAGCATCGATACCAGTAAACCTAAGCCGAAATACGGCATGAATTCCTGGAACTGAAATGTCAATAGCCCGGTAACCGCAGCACAAAAGAGAATGGCATGGTTTTGTTTTTTTTGAATTAATAATTCTTCTAGTAAGATACCCCGCAAAGAAAATTCTATCAAAATAACCGGGATTAGGCAGGTAATGGTTAAATAAACGAGTAAATAAACAGCATTATTAAGAGGGAAGAACTGAATTTGTTTACCATAGAATACAATATTGTTCAAAATACCGATTCGTTCCAGTAAAACTGATAAGAGCAAGTTTAACAATGCCATGATATAAGCGAAGGGAAATCCGATCAAAATGCTTAACAAACCCGTGACGGGGGTAACATTAAAATTAATAGAGAGAGCGAATTGCGGTTTAATTAATATATAGATAATACTTGGTAAAACGTAAACCGAAAATAAAAATACAATTTGAGTAAAAGTCCAACTTTTCCAATTTAAGATGTCGGGCAATAGTATTTGCCGGATATTAAAAAAATCCAATAATATAAATATCAGACAACCTATCACGATAAAAAACAACAAGTTTAATTTATTTTGCCATTTTGAATCAATATTTGCTTGCTGAATTAAAGATTGGCTGGTTTTGGGCGTCGGATTGACTATCCTAATCTTAGTAGGTCTGATTGTACTTTCAGATCGTAGTTTAATGATTGGCCTGATTTTATTGTTTTGCTTATCATTCACATTATTGTACCTCAATCATTATTTCATATTTTACTGAATAGAAAAAAATGTTGCAAGACTAGTGAAAACAGAAGTCCTGAGGTTAAAAAAGGAATGAATGGGATAGCAGTGGTTTTAGAATTAATAAAAAACTTATTAATTAATAAAAATATGATTGCAAAAATACAACCCAGGCAAATACTGAATAGAACTGTCCTTGAATCAAAAGTCCAAGTTAATAAACTAATCAGTTTTATATCACCGCCGCCAAACAAATATTTATCTCTTATTGATTCAGATATTATTACTATGAGCATGAGAATACCCAAAACACAAATTGATCTAAGGAAATTCAAAGCAATTAGTTGGACAGGGCAAACAACGACCTTGATTCCTGAGACAATCAACCATGCTGCAATGATTTCGTTGTTATTTACTTTTTGCCAACGTAAATCCGTATATGAAAAGCGTAAAAATGGCAAAAAGTAAAACAGACAAATAAAAATATTCATAAATTTAGATTATCCGACAAGAATAAATAAAATATCTTAATTTTTTGGTAAAAAACAATAAATTTGGTAACATAGAAAAGGCTGTTGTGATTTCGAGAATATCAATAGTTTTTTTGAGTATGAAATTAATTTATTTTTAATAGGGAGAGATTTTATGAAAGAACAGTTAGTAAACAGCATTAAAGCCAATTTAGCTGCTGAATACGGGAAAAATTTAAAACATGCTACCAAAACGGAAATCTGGCAATCATTATCACGTTCAATTATGCAAATATTAACGGAAAATTGGGAAGAAACACGTGAGACTTATCGCAAAGGTAAGCAGGCGTTTTATTTTTCCGCTGAATTTTTAGTTGGTCGTAGTTTGCTGAATAACATCGTTAATCTCGGGATTTATGATGAAGTTCAACAAGCCGTTCAGGAGTTGGGATTTGACTTGAATGATCTTGAAGAAGAAGAAACTGATCCGGGACTTGGTAACGGCGGTTTAGGTCGTTTAGCTGCTTGTTTTTTAGATTCCAGCACTACACTTAATTATCCGGTAACCGGTTTTGGAATTCTTTATCGCTATGGTCTGCTTAAACAGTTGTTTGAGAACGGATTCCAAAAAGAATATCCTGATGAATGGATGGAGTATCCATATCCCTTTAATGTGAAAAGAGCTGAAGATACAGTGATGGTTCGTTATCAGGATTTAGATGTTATCGCTGTACCTTATGATTTGCCTGTAACAGGTTTCGGCACAAAAAATGTTAACATTCTTCGTTTATGGAAACCTGAACCGGCTGAAGCTTTCGACTTTAATTTATTTAACTCACAACGCTTTGATGATGCTGTTATCGAAAGAAACCGAATTAATGATATTTTCCGTGTTCTTTATCCTAACGATACTTCATATGACGGTAAAGTCCTTAGAGTACGACAACAATATTTCTTTGTTTCCGCCTCTCTCCAGAATATTATTAAAATGTATGAAAAAGAGCACGGTACTGATTACAGTAAATTTGCTGACTTTAACAGGATTCAATTGAACGATACTCATCCGGTTCTGGGAATTCCTGAATTAATCAGATTATTGGTCGATGAGAAAGGTGTCGAATGGGATCAAGCTTTTGCCATAACCAGAAAAACTTTTGCTTTTACTAATCATACAACTTTAGCTGAAGCTTTGGAAAAATGGGAAATCAGTATTTTCCAATTCTTATTCCCGAGAATTCTGGAAATTATCCAAAAAATAGATTCCCAATTACGTAATGAATTACGCGAATGTCATTTTAATTCTGACCAAATTGAAAAGAATTCGATTATCCATGATGGCATGGTTCATATGGCAAATATGGCTGTTTATATGTCATATTCAGTAAATGGTGTCGCCAGAATCCATACTAATATTTTGCAAAATACTACTTTCAATTGTTATTTCAAAATTTGGCCGGAAAAATTCAATAATAAAACTAACGGAGTTACGCCGCGACGCTGGCTCAGAACATGCAATCCCAAATTATCTGTTTTGTTAACTGAATTGTTAGGTAGTGAAGATTGGGTTACCAATCTATCTTTGTTGAAAAAGTTATTACCATATGAAAATGATGAACAAGTAATGAAACGGTTGATGGAAATTAAACGTGAGAACAAAATTGCCTTAGCAAGATATATTGAAAAGTATGAAGGCATAAAAATTGATCCGAATTCCGTCTTTGATGTTCAGGTCAAACGAATTCATGAATATAAACGTCAATTGCTCAATGCTTTTACAATTCTCGATCAATATTTCTATCTGAAAGATAATCCGGGAACCAAAATTACTCCGGTCACTTATATTTTTGGCGGAAAGTCTGCTCCGGGTTATTTCCGGGCAAAAGCTATAATCAAATATATCAATGAAATTGCAAAAAAGATCAATAATGATCCTGATGTCAATGATCAAATGAAAGTTGTCTTTGTTCAAAATTATAATGTTTCATATGCTGAAAAGATTTTCCCGGCAGCTGATCTGTCAGAACAGATTTCAACGGTCGGTAAAGAGGCTTCCGGTACAGGGAATATGAAATTTATGATGAACGGCGCTTTGACTCTGGGAACTTATGACGGAGCCAATATTGAAATAGTTGAATACGCAGGTGAAGAAAACAACTTTATGTTTGGATGCAGTTTGGAAAACTTCCCTGCAACTTTGGATTTCTATAATTCACAATGGCAATATGGAAATATTCCCGGTCTGAAACGTATAGTTGATTCATTGATCGACGGTACATTCCACGACAATGATACCGGTATGTTCCGTGATTTATATAACAGCTTAATTTATGGTTCAAATTGGGAAAAAGCTGATATATACTATGTTTTAGGTGATTTCAAAGACTACAAAAAACGTCGTCAGGATGCTTTTGAAGCATATGAAGATCAAGCAGCTTGGGCAAAAATGTGCTGGCAAAATATTTGCAACAGCGGTCAGTTCAGTTCAGACAGAACGATTGAACAATATGCGGAAGAAATTTGGAGAGTTGATCCGCAACCAATTGTATAATTGAGTTTAAGCTATGACAGAAGATTAAACTGTGTAAACATATGTATTCTATCATTTACAGGCAGCAGTTAAACAGATAAGGAGAAGAAAATGGCTGAATTTAAATATGAAGTAAAACATAATGTCGGAATCTTAAGTACCGGACGTTCAGGCTGGAATCGTGAAGTAAACATGGTTAGTTGGAATGAAAATCCGGTAAAATTGGACATTCGTGACTGGGCACCGGAACATGCTAAAATGAGCAAGGGTGTTTCCTTAAGTTATGAGGAAGCTTCAATTTTACGAGAAATACTCAATGAAATAAATTTGGATGAACTATTCGAATCTGAAGTCTGAATAATTACATTATTAAAATTAATATGATCTGAAAAGGACTGTTTCAAATTTTGAGATGGTCCTTTTAGTTTTCGAATTATAATTTGTGTATAATGGAATGAATTGAATCTAATTAAGTAGTAACAACTTACCGGAAATGAGCATCGTATGATCACAAAAATAATTCGAAGCAAGAAATCTAATTATTTTTTATTAATTTCAGTGTTACTTATCCTGATGATATTATTATCAAGTTGTAGTGCAAAGAAATCTTCTCCGTCCGAAAAAACGACTATATCTGAAGAATCTTCTGTTGACAAGGAAGAAACTTTACTACCGACTATTGATAATCCATTCTACTATAATCTTTATCATCATATTGCTGAAACTGATAACGGATATTTTATTATGAGTTCCGGAATACTGCATTATCTGGACAAAGAAACCGGCAAAGTTGTTGTTTTCAGTAATGATTCGATTCAGGCAGAAGAACTGCTAAATAAAGTTTATCAGGATGGCGAGCAACATGATGCATATTTTGGAGATAATGTATCGATTCATTATTTTAATGAACATCTTTATACTTTAGAATCTGTCGATTACCTTAAAGGAGATTGGGAAGTTATCAAAGTTGATCCCGCTACCATGCAAAGACAGAGAATCGGTTCAATTAAATCGATGTATGGTGATTTTGCAGTTGCCGGTGACAAAATCTATACCCTTTATGCGGAAGTAGAAAATGACGAGAAAGCAGTCAGGGGATATGTTTATGATTATTTTCTTGCGGTTTATGATCTGGAAGCTGAGCAATCAGAAGAAGCGATTTCTGTTCCTGTGAGTGAAGATTTCAGAGAAAATCAAATCACTGCTCCGCGCTATGATGTTTCAAATAATATGATTCATTTTAATTTGAATTATTCTGCGGAAACCGATACAGATTTAGGCTTTGTAGAAAAAACGATATATGTTTCTTATGATGTATCTAATGGCGAATTTTCTTTTGAGACTTTGCTTGAATATCCTAAAGATAATGAAAAGATAAGGAATCTTTTTGAACTGGATGGAATCCGATATTATTCTTATCTTTCTTTTCCACTACCGGATGACCAAAATGGGGATATGGAAGCATGGTATGTTAAGAAAGATAAAGAACAGGTTTCTGATAAGTATTCTTTACCTGCTAATTATTATATAGAAACAAATGGTAAAGACATATATGCCATACCTGCAGTACTTGGTCTTTCTACTCCAGATTATTTTAGTCAGGAAGCCTTTAAAGTATATAAAGTAGTCGGTGATGAATTAGAAGTTATTGCTGATATTAGTGATGAAGAAGCTGCCATCATTCAATTCCCGATGGAAGTGTGTATCGGTACAAATGGCGATATATTCTTGATGGTGCCAAGTGGAGAAGCTTTCTATCAAATAGTTGACAATCAAATTGTTGTAAAATTTGATTATCTGGATGTTTATGAAAATCTCTTTGCGGAAGAATAAACAAAATGTGTATTTTACAAATTGAAAATCTTACTAAGCGATATAAAGGGCAGTCTGTACCTGCTTTAAACAATTTCAATGCAACTTTTACTCCCGGTATTTACGGTGTGTTAGGACCGAACGGTGCCGGAAAATCTACTTTGTTTTATATTCTGGCAAATATTTTAGATTATAATACCGGAACCATAACTTATAACGGAGAAAATATTGATGATATAGCAGATGAATTTTCACTTTCTCTAGGTTATATGCCGCAACAGCAAAAGTTATTTGAATATATGACAGTTTTTCATTTCCTTGAATATTTTGCTTTGTTAAAGAAAATAAATATGGATGATTTCAAGGAACAAGTAGATTATATTACTAAAAAATTAGGTATAGCCAATTTAATGAAACAAAAAATTTCTGCTTTAAGTGGCGGTATGAAACAAAGAGTGTTATTGGCTCAAGCTTTGTTAGGAGATCCGAAAATTTTATTATTAGATGAACCGACCGCCGGTTTGGATCCTAAAGAAAGAATACGTTTAAAAAACTTTATTGCAGAACAAGCCTTGGAGCGTATTGTGCTGATAGCGACACATATTGTTTCCGATATAGATTCGATTGCCAAAGAGGTTGTTTTTTTAAAACAGGGTCATCTATTAGAACAGGATACGGTTTCCAATATATTACATAAATATAAGAATATATCTCACACTTATTTGATATCCAAAGAAAAAATTCAATTTTACATAGACAAATTTAATATTTCTCATATGCAAGAAGTGGAAAAGGATTTATTGGAAGTAACTATAGTCAAATCTGCAAACGAAAATATCTCTGTAGAATTACTTGAAAATTGCCAAGATATTGAAAAATCCTGCACCTTGGAAGATGTTTATCTCTATTTATATTCCGAAAAATAATTAACAAAAGAACGTGTCATATTATGTATAAGGCAGAAGTCAGAAAAATTTTATCAAGAAAGGAAGTCACGTTGATCTTAGTATTGTTTTTACTAAGCCGATTTGTCTTTTCGCTTTTTGTAACTTTTGCTGATAATGACAATAAGATATTGGGAACATCTTTTCCGGAAGAAGATCCAATCACTACAGAAGAATTTCATGATTTTAACAGCACACGAATTAATGCCTTAGAAGATAAATTAATCGTATCTTCTTTTTCTGATAATGAAACTTTTCTGACCAAAAGCTTAAAAAATCAAATCGAAAAATATCAAGCATTAGAAAATATAGAAATTACGATTACTGATGAAGCAGCTTTAACAAAACTGGTTTTTATTAATCAGTTCGATATATTTTGGTTGCTTTTTATTATTTGGCTTGCACTCATTGTTTTAAAAGGTGATCAAGATGAAGGATTAAACAGCTTTATCCGCAGTCTGCCTGCCGGCAGAGGCGAATTAATTAAAGTGAAAATCCTTGTTTTATCCGGGTTGGCTTTTGTGTATGCGATTCTGATAAAAGTTATTCCTCTTTTAACTCTTGGTTTCAGATATGCTCCGGAAAGTCTTTTGAGGAGCATTCAGTCCAATCCATACTTTAAGACAGCTTATTTAGAAATTAAAGTAACTGAGTTAATATTATACGATATACTCTATTTTGTTCTTATTGCTTTCAGTTTTATTGCTTTATCTTTATTTGTCATTTCCTTAACCAAGAAAAGATCCGTCGATATCATGATTTTATCAGTGATCTTTATAGTTTCGACAGGTTTATATCGATTTATTCCTTGTAATTCAATTTTTAATTTTTTCAAATATGTAAATTTGATTGCTTGTGCTGATTTTTTCGGACAAATAGCTATTTATAAAGATTTAAGTATCGGCAACATGGCTGTTCCCAGACTGTTAATATCCTCTATTTTCTTATTCTGTGTTTTTGTTTTCTTCTTTTTCTTTGCCGGCATACGACTGACAAAACTACAAAAAAGAAAAGAGCGACTTAGTTCCATTGTTAAAGAGAGAAAGAAAACCTGCAAAAGTATAATTCATCGTTCTTTACTGCTATTTGAAATTAACCGAGTATTTTTGCAAAGAAAGTTAATCTTAGTTTTTTTGTTTCCCGTTATTTTTCAAAGCGTACAAGTTTTTTCAAAGACGTCTGATTATGAAGAAGAAGTCTATTTTTCATTACAAAGAATTACTTATGTAAATGCCATCAAAGAACTGTCAGGTGAATTAACTGATGAAAAAGAATTGAGATTGAATGAAATGATCGAAGACATAGAAGCTAAAGCTTCCACTACACAAGATCAACGTTATCAAATAGAAAAGGAAGTGTTATACCAAATCAGAAATGACTTTGCAGACATGAAGTTTTTTCATGGAGATAATCAGCAAAAACTATATGTTCTTGATCAGGATATGACGTATAAACATTATGAATATAGTTTTACTCAGAATCTGTTATCTTTATTCCGGGTGCTGAATATGATGTTGCTAAGTGTGTGGTTAATCGGACCGGACAAGGTATATGAACTGGATAATTTACTTTTCAGTACGCCAAGCAGGTTTGGCTTGCGCAGTTCCGCTCATTTTCACATTATCAATGCAACAGCTATAATTGGAAATGCAATATATTCTTGCTTACACTATTATGAGGTGCATCAAAGTCATTATGCCTTGCCGCTCAGGGCTTCAATACAATCTGTCAAAATGATTCAGCACCTTACCCTTGATATAAACCTGGGACAATTAGAATTGCTGTTATTCCTAAGACGATTTATCAGTTTTGTACTGGTGGCATTGGTATCTTATTTTTTTATCAAAAAGATCAAGAAATTACAAACTTCTATATTTTCATTGTTTATTGTGATTTTGCTGCCGGCGATTGTAAAAATGTTTATTTTGAATAGCAATATATTATCCTTTTTACCTTGGACCAACATCTTTGGAATCTCTTCGGATTTAAAAACAATGGTTAATACAGATTTTATTATAGCGGTATTACTAATTAGCTTCTTAGGAATTATTTTTATTGTTAGTATTAATCTATATTATTTCTTCTTATCCAAAAAAGCCCTTAAAAAATAGACTTTCAATAATTCCTTTAAACTGGTAGGATGTATAATTATATAATAATATTTATAATTATATATTGTATAGGAGAGTGTTATGAAGAAAATAGCAATTGTAGGCAGCAGCGGAGGGAATCTCTATTCTCAAGGCGGGAACAATCCGCAAAAGCTGTTGGGTGAAGTTCTGACTCAGGCAAAGGCAGCAGATTTCGAAGTTGCTTTTGTCGAATTTGTTGCGGCAACAACGTCTTTGGATAATATTAAAGAGGATTCTATCGTTAGTTTATATACTTTGGATTCCAATGGTGAATTGATATTATACGAACAAGGTGAGTTATCGGCGATTAATGAAACGGTAAAAGAGTTAGATGCAAATTTAGCTGAACAAATTGTAGCTCAAGAAATCGAAGGCTTGGTCGTTATCAGCGCTGATCCCAAGTCAAATAATCAAGCTTCTGCTGAAGCAGCAAAGAATGCACAAATTCCGGTTGCCGGTTCAGGCGGTTCGGCGATGGGCGTATATGAGCAAATGGGCTGTAATGTTGTATCTTCAACGGGAACGACAGGTACAACCGACAGGACAAGAGCGGTTGCTTATATTTCGGCCTTGGCCAAAGCTCATGATCATAAGTACAGAGCTGTTCTTACATCTTCTGCCAGTGCAAGTGCCGAGTCAACAACGGTATGGCAAAGAATCAATGTGCGTGGAATCATGTTTGCTGCCTTGCCGGCGTTTATAGCTATGGCAATTATGATTGCTTTAGGACAGATTGGAAGTTTGAATTCCTGGATAGTCTCGGTAACAGGTAATGAATCAGCATCTTTTTCTGCCATCGGAAGTACAATTATCGGCTTATTGCCCGTCATTCTTGCTGCTATTGCAGCGAAACAAGTTTCAGGTTTTGATGAAGTCGGTGTGGTAGCAGGTATTATTGCCGGTGCTTTGTCTACTAACGGCGGCGTGATTGGCGGAATTATAACCGGTATTCTGGCCGGTGTCATAGTTTATTACGTAGCTACTTGGGCTTTGAAAAACAGAGTTCCGGGAACTACCACCAATCTTTTATCCGGTGCATTGGGCGGTTTATTGGCAGGTTTTGTCGGTATGTTCTTAATATCTCCGATTGCTGCATTCTTAGGTAATGGAATCAGAAATTTAATTGATCAAATTTTGGCATACAATTCGATTCTTGCAGGTCTGGTAGCGGGTGCATTGATTTGGTTTGCTATTATGGGCGGTGTTTATCACGCAGCCATTCTGCCGATTGTTCTTATCGAGATGGAAGCAGCCGGTTTCAGTTTCCTTGGTGCCGTTGATTTAGTCTGCTTGGTTTGTGTATCGGCCGGCATTACTCTGGGAAATGTTATTTTGCCGAGAGAGAAAAGCGGCAGAACTGCTGCATTGCCCGGCTTTTTAGTTAACATTTTCTTCGGCACTTTTGTCGAGGCCGCATACCCCTATATGTTCGGAGACAAAAAGGTGCTCGGCGGAGCAATATTTGCCGGAGCAGTGGGCGGTGCATTAGTCGGTTTGTTTAATGTTAAAAGTACGGCTTATGTTCCTACATTTGTAGCACCTGGCTTAACTAATGAAAAACCGATCCAATTAGTCATTGCGATGCTGGCAGCTGCTGTTGTTGCAATGCTCATCACAATTTGGGCAAATAAAACAGCTAAAAGTAAAGAGATAAGTGCGGAATAATAAATGAGTGAAATTCCGATCAGCAGGTAGTGATAGGTGCAGTTAATGTACTTATCACTACTTTTTTGTTTTAAAAAGTAACGTTAAAAAGCTAATAACATCAATGAAATTGCCACGATTCCGATGATCATTGAGATAAAGATATTTTTTGTTTTATATGCAATATAAAAGACAATTAAAGCAGGGATAAGCTTCAGATTCACCAGAGGATTAAAACTTAATTTATTTTCCCAGAAAACCAGATCAGAGAAAACCAAAGCGGAAAAGATGGTGACAGGAATAAAAGAAAGCCATTGAGTTACTTTAGATGAGATTTCTTTATTCTTGAAAAACAGCATCGGAATTACACGGGGAATAAAAGAAGCAATTGCAGCACCGAAAATTATCAACCAGCGATCAGTTGTCATGTTCACCTCTTATAGCATTTTGCTTACTTTGATTATTGTTAATTATAATAAAGCCGATTGTCGAAGCAATGACTGCAGCAATGACTAAAGAAATGCTATTTTTCAAAACCAATTTAAGGAGTATAGCCAATATTCCGGCGACGACGGCAACTATTAAATGCGTCTTGGATAAGACTTGCTCAACAAGCATGGCAATAAACATCGCAACTAAAACATAGTTGACAATAGTCAGAGGGATGTTTACATTTTGACCGATAAAGGTTCCGCACAAACTGCTGACAATCCAGGAAAAATGGGCAAGAATATTTGCAGACAATGCTTTGCTTGGTGTCCAATCGGGATTCGTCGTGAATTGCGTGATATTGGTTCCGAAAGTTTCGTCGACAATAGTTTGAGCAAATAATAAATAATAACCGATAGATTTGCCTTTAAGGTATTGTACTAAGCCTGAAGACATTAAGAGATGCCGCGAATTAACAAAGAAAATTGTCACAATAATTGAGATAGGTGAACTGCCGGCAGATACTAATTGAGCAATCATAAATTGGCCGGCTCCGGCAAAGACTAAAAAACTCATAATCATTACGCTGAAAGGTGAAAAGCCTGCTTTATCCAAAGCAATACCGCAAGCAAGTCCGAGCGGAATATAACTAAGCATCACATATACAATTTTTTTGAATCCGTCTAACCAATCTTTTCGCGACATATGTAACATATCTATTTAATTTATTGCTAATTTATTCTAATCTTCTAAAATAATATTATAATCTTCTAAATATTAATTAATTTTTATACAAAAATATTTTTAAAATTACATTTCAAATTCAAATTATACCAAATTAATCCGAATAAGTTAGTACTGAAATAATATTTAAAGAAATTAATTTATAAATTGTTTGACGGGATTCTTCTTTTGCGGACCGAGATATTCCGTTTTAATCAGTTCACCACAAGCTAAATAACGACCGGTCGAACTCCACCACATGTTATTTTCAACTTTACAACTTACCAGGACGACTTCATTATCAACTTCAGGTTCTTTTTCAAAGAGATATTCATATAGTTGGTAATCTTCGATTTCGAGCATTTGATGCACTTTGTAATAATAACGAGTTTTAGTTTCCAACAAATCTATTGTAAATTCGTCGCCTACTTCTATCTCGTTTAATCGATTGAAAACTCTGCCATATTCATTAAACCAATGTCCGAAGATTAAAGCTCTGCCGGGTTCACCGATTTTTGCAGAATCCGGTGTGTGACCTGCTCCATATCTTAAAGCAATTAGTGAGTCATTATCGGCAATCGGTGTTGTTAATTCAATTTTGGGAATTCTTAAAGTTCCGATAAAATTAATAACAACATTTCCGTTTTCATCCAGAATCGGATCTTCAACTTCGATTCTTTCACCTCGTCCGAAATCTTCATATCCTTCACCGGGAACTTTATTTGCATTGGGATTGACTTTAATTGAAACAGAAGGAGTATCTTGTTCATTTTCTACATTAAGATCTTCAGTATCATCGACTGCAATTGATTCCAAAGCAGCTTCAACCTCAGCAACGGCTGATTGTTCAACTTTCAGTTGCCTTTTTGAACGCAATTTAGGCTCTAAGAAAAAGTATGCTGCACCAACTAAACAAGCAATTATAAGAATGTCTAATACGATAATAATCGGTTTTTTTCGCTTTTTCTTATTTTTGGAAGAAAACTTTGTTGCTTTCGCGGGTTCAGATTTATCCTGCTGAGCAGCAATTTTTGAAGAATCAGGCTTTTCCTGTGGTTTGGCTGTTTTGGACGAATTGGATGAATTTGACGGTTTTGAGTTATTCTGCAAATCAGATAAATTTTTTGAATTCAATGAATTAACTGCATGAATATTATTTTCATCAGTTTGCTCAGATACTTTTTCATTATCTTTATTAAAGAGTGGATTCGGTCTGATTTTATCCATATCAACCTCAATTGTTTCTATTATCCTGTTAAATTTCAGGCTTATTATCTTATAAATATAATATAACCGTAAGGTAAAAAATAAAAGCAAATCAGAAATCATGATTGTGCCAATTTGCATTAGGTTAAAACAATTATAAGTAAAATGCGTGATAATACAATAACTTTTGTTTTGGTTTAGATATTTATTATTATGTTTTTATCTTTAATATATTTAGTCTATTTATAAAACTAAAATAATGTTATAATTTTTTCATATTAAATAATATTCATTAAAAATAATGTTATAGGTAAGAATTAAAATATCTGAATAGTTTTATATCAATGGTAACTCATTTTAAACAAAATTATTCAAAATTAAATTATCATAAATTTCGAATTTGTCTCATTTTCGAAAATATCGAAACAATCAAGCTAATGCAAATACTGTATAACAAAATCCCATTTTAAAATTCAAAATTATAAATTAAAGTCTAAGGAAAAAGGAGAAACTTATGAAGAAGAAACTGCATTTAAGAATCCGGGCATTCGTCCTGGTATTATTGATTTCATTAACTACCTTCGTAATATCCCCTCAGCAAGCTCTGGCTGATACAGAAGCTGCTTCAGATGAAGATATGACAGACATTTCAGCAGATGAAGAAGTGACACCGGATGTAAGCGATAAAGAAGAGCAAAATGATATTGCGCTGCCGGTAAATGAAGATGAGTCGCAGCCGGTTCCCGGTATTTCAGATAGTCAGCAGGATAATACGGAAGATCCCCTAAACAAAACGAACACAAATTCTACAGAAATACCATCTGAACCTTACTTTGATCAAGAGGATGAAGAAGTTAAAGATGAGCTTTATGATCAAGATGGCGTTGGTAATCTTCCGGGACCAGCTATGCGTAGCCTCGACACAAAAGCCACTGTTGCTGGATATACACCGGAGAAATATTTTGAGTTTGATGAGACGACGGGAACTATAACCGGTTATGATAAAAACG